>JBKEDS010000029.1:0-50565 GCA_047975545.1 Flavobacteriaceae bacterium
ACATAAACAAATATATTTATGTAGCATGGTCGTATGTGCTATTCTCTAATATATTCATTTTGAAAGCAATCGGCGCAATTGTCGTATAAAATTAAATAGTTTTCGTTCAAACTTATGGTTTGGGTTATTGAATACTCATCATAGAATATTATTTCATGGGTTTCTCCGTGGTGATTTTGGATTTCAATGGTATAATTTGACTCGGATTCTAAACTTTCATTCACAAATTTTTTAATTGAATTTTTAGAAATCTCTAATTTTATATTGTTTCCCGTCGATTCTGGTGTTTCGGTTCTGCCGTTAATTCCACCACTAGATTCTACCCACTTCCAGTTTCCGATTAATTGGGATTTAAAGGTGTTATCATCGTTGTTTGAACAATTCAAAAGAGAGGTTCCAAGAAGTAGAATTAAAAGACAGTTTCTCATATTAATTATTTTTAACAAACTCATTTTAATTTTTTCCGATTAGCCAAAATGTACATTGTCTAAAACTTAATAGCAAACCCGGTATAAACCCCTACGAAAAAGGGTTTGAAATCGCCGGAAGTATTTTCGAAGGTATTTACTTGATATTTAAACATAGGCTCTAAATTAAAGTTAATGGTTTTGGAAACCTTATAATTAAACCCTAAGCCCAAATTGGCGCTGTAACTTACCTCGTTAATGTTGTTGGCTTCGCCCATAAGGGTTTTGTTGCCGCCATCGAATTCCGAAAACACTTGGTTGTCGCTTAAAAACAACGAACTGAAACCTCCTATGACATTAATGCCCAGTTTTTTGTCCAGTACAGCATATTCTAACTCTAAAGGTACTTCTATAAACCCGAAACTTTGGTTTATGGAGGTGTTTAAAAACGAGGTTGGGCTTTTGCCTTTTGCTGTTAAATTTTGGCTGCTTATAGCCGAAACATCGCTAAACGTGCCACTGGTTTGCATGTTTATGTTTTTTAGGGCGCTGGTTTTGGCGCTTGCCGACTCGAACACCACAACATCGTTGGTGTTGTAGCCTAATTTCACCTTGTTAACACCCGTCCGGATGCGTAATTTGCTGTTTACGGCATAACTGGCATTAATACCGTAACTCATGTTTACCTCGCCCGTTTTTGGGCTGTTGTTAAATTGGGCATCTATGGACGAGCCTTCGCCCAAGCTATTAAAGTAAACCGGAGCAACGTTGGGGGCAACGCTCCAACGGGGTGTTTTATCGGTTTTGGTTTTGGCTATTTCGGTAGCTTGTTCTATGGCTTCTTCTATTGATGGCTTGTTGGTTTTTTCTTTATTTGGTGTATCGGTTTTGGCTATTGCGTTATGTTCTAATTGTTGGTTGTTGGTTGTTGGCTGTTGGTTATTTTCAGCTATTTTATTTTGGCTATTTATTGTTTGTTGTTTGTTTTTCTCAATCGTGTTGGTTAAGGCAACGGTTGTTGGTTGTTGGTTGTTGGTTGTTGGTTGGGTTTTAGTACCAACCGTGTTTTGTTTTTCGTTTGTTTTTGGGGTTTGGGTGTTTGCAATAGTTGCCTTGTTTTTTTCTAAGGTAAAATTTTTGGTGGGCTTGCCGTTTTCGATATTTTCTTTTGGTGTTTGGGGGCTTCTCGTTGTGGTTACGGCATTATTTTCTTCTTCTAAAGAAGGTGTGTTTGTTTTTTGTTCTGTATCGACTACTTGTACACCGTTGGGCGATTTAAAATAGTTAATGCCAACCAATAGGAACAGTAATAAAACGGCCGCTGCCCCGGCAAAGCGCCACCAAATGGGAATGGCTCGTTTTTCTTCTTTTTTATGAAGTTTTGCTTCTATATTTTTCCAAACGGCATCGCCGGGGGTGGCTTCAAAGTCCTTGAAGCGTTCCTGAAAAAGCCGGTCTATGTTTTTGTTTTCCTTCATTATTTATGATAACGATTGCAAATCCTGCGCTGTTCTGTATTGTTCAATGGTTTCTTTTAAAATATACCGCGCCCGTGCTAAATTCGATTTTGATGTGCCTATGGTTATGTTAAGCATTTCCGATATGTCTTTATGCGAATAGCCATCTAAAACATACAGGTTAAATACCAATCGGTAGCGGTCTGGCAGTTCCTGTATTATTTTTAGTAGGTACTGCATGGAAATGTTTTCCTCGTCCACTTCTACTTCAACATCTTCAAGGGTGTCTTCCTGGGTTATGTCGTATACTTTTTCTTTTCTGTATTGTTGTAAAACGGTATTTACCGCAATGCGTTTTAGCCAGCCTTCAAACGAGCCTTTGTTTTTAAACTGGTTTATTTTTTCAAAAATAGTTAAAAAGGCGTCTTGCAAATGGTCTTCGGCCTCGGCATAGTTGCGCGAATACTTTAAGCACAACGCAAATAACTTACCCGAAAAAAGTTGGTACAATTCGCTTTGTGCTTTGGTATCATTTTTTTTACACCCATTTATGAGTTGGTCTAAACTCAAGTTATGCCTTTGGTTAATTAATAATTAGTTTAGTTTTCTACTACGGGTACTTCTATGGTTAGGTATACATCATCGCCATCTTCGTCTTCGCCTTGCCAATATTTAAACACATAGGTGTTTTTGCTTGTTACCAAAAAGTCGAAAGTGGAATCGACCAGAGTGTTTTCCAAATCCTGACAGTTATTGTCGTTATACACGACGGTTATTGGGGCAACGGTACGTTGGTTTTCGTCTATAACATAATAAAATTCACTAAAATAATGGCAAGTCGATGGCCTGTAATACGATACGGTTATGGTGTAGGTTTCGCCAAGGGTAAATTCCGCGGGCATATCGACACTTTCTACGGGCAATATTTCGTATCCGTAACTAACGGCATCGTTGTCGTCCAAACTGCATGAAGCTACCGATATAAGTAATAGTGTTAGGGCAATTAATTTTTTCATCTATTTAAATTTTATCAAGAACCTATGGCTCCGTTATTTAATTATTTTGGTGGGTATCGAATTTTGCCCAGCCAAATGCCCATTATGGGCTTTCATATTAAATTTTTTCAATATTTTTTTGTAGATGCTTGTTGTGTTAAATGGTTGCGTGTTCAAGCAAAAAAATCCCGCAATAGCGGGATTTTTTATTATTATTCGGCTTCCGAGCCGGCCTTGGCAACGGCCCTTACTTTTTCCTCCAGTTCGTCCATAAGTTCGGGATTGTCCTTTATTAGGGTTTTTACGGCATCGCGGCCTTGGCCCAGTTTGGTTTCGCCGTAGCTAAACCACGAGCCGCTTTTCTTTATTATGTCGTTTTCTACGGCAATATCCAAAATTTCGCCTACTTTGCTTATGCCCTCGCCGTACATAATATCGAACTCGGCGGTTTTAAATGGTGGCGCCACTTTGTTTTTTACCACTTTTACACGGGTTTTGTTGCCCGATACACTGCCGTCGGTTTCCTTAATTTGGGTCGAGCGGCGAATGTCCAACCTTACCGAAGCGTAGAATTTTAGGGCATTACCACCGGTTGTGGTTTCGGGGTTGCCAAACATAACGCCTATTTTTTCGCGCAATTGGTTAATAAATATTACGGTACAGTTGGTTTTGCTTATCGATGAGGTTAGTTTTCGTAGGGCTTGCGACATTAACCGGGCGTGTAGGCCCATTTTCGAGTCGCCCATTTCGCCCTCGATTTCACTTTTTGGGGTTAGGGCGGCAACCGAGTCGATTACCACAATATCGATGGCGCCGGAACGGATTAGGTTATCGGCAATTTCCAAGGCTTGCTCGCCGTTGTCGGGTTGCGATATAATTAGGTTTTCTAAATCAACACCCAGTTTTTCGGCATAAAACCTATCGAACGCATGCTCGGCATCGATAAACGCTGCAATACCACCCGCTTTTTGGGCTTCGGCAATGGCGTGCAGGGTTAGGGTGGTTTTACCCGAGGACTCCGGCCCGTAAATTTCAATAACACGCCCGCGCGGGTAACCGCCAACGCCCAAGGCAATATCCAAACCCAAGGATCCCGACGAAATCGCTTCGATGTCAGCAATGGCTTGGTCGCTCATTTTCATTACGGTACCTTTTCCGTAGGCCTTATCTAATTTATCTAAAGTTAATTTTAACGCTTTTAATTTGGCTTCTTTTTCGTTGCTCATCTTCTTTTTAAAATTTGTTTATGAAGTAATATGCTAAGGTAATACATCTTTTTTTAGCTTACAATTTTATTGCTCACGGTTTTTTGTTTACGTAAAAAAATAATAAATTTACACGTAGTTTTTTAAAATGGATAAAAAACTAACATTAAGCCTTGACCAAAGTGTTATTGAAAACGCAAAGGTTTATGCCAAAACAAACCATACCAGTTTATCTAAATTAATAGAATCATATTTGGCATCGTTAACAAAACGGAAACAGGGCAAAAACCCAATAACCCCTTTGGTTGAAAGCCTAAGTGGTGTTATTGATTTGCCTGAAGTTTTAACATAAAGGATTCCTATTCCAATTATTTAATTGAAAAATATAAATAAATGAACAGGACTTTAATAAATACCAGTATTGTAATCGATTTGTTGGCAAAACGTACGGAATTTTATCAAGAAGCCGCCGAACTTTTTTCGTTATCCGATAAAAAAGAACTGAAATTGGTTATTTCGTCATTAACATTTGCCAACACCAATTACGTACTTTCAAAATTGAAAACCCAAAAAGAAGCTCTTAAAATTTTGGTTGAAATTGCAAGTTTGGACGATAAAACAATTGCATTGGCACTAAGCGATACCAAATTTTTGGATTTTGAAGATGGCCTGCAATATTACTCGGCAATAGAAAACAATAATTGACCTTATTTTAACCCGAAACAAAAAAGATTTTAAACATTCTAAAATTTCGGTTTTAAGTGCTAAAGAGTATTTAACCAAACGCTAATTGTTAAAAAATCGACTTTCATACGCAACCTTTTCACCTATTTTACATCTAAAGTATAAAATGGGAGATTTTTTGCTATGAAACACCCTTTTTGCAATATTAAGTTTGGTTAGACTAATATTTTAAAACGCTCGATTTTAATTAATTGGGCGTTTTTTTTATGCTTCACTATAAAATCGTACTTTTGCAACTTAAAATAATTTTATACCGCACCGTGCGGCTTTAACCTTAAACAATTAGTATAGCATGCAACTGTACAATACATTAAGCGCTAAAGAAAGAGCCGAATTAATCGACAAAGCAGGGCAAAGTCGGTTAACGCTTTCTTTTTACCAATATGCCAATATAAAAAACCCACAAGAATTTCGGGACAATGTGTTCGTAGTTTGGAACAGTTTAAATATCCTGGGCCGTATTTACATTGCCCATGAGGGCATCAATGGGCAACTTTCGCTTCCCGCAAATCGGTTTAACGAATTTAAAAACCATCTCGACAGCATCGATTTTTTAAACGGTGTTAGGTTAAATATCGCTGTTGAGCAGGACAACAAATCCTTTTTAAAGTTGAAGGTAAAAGTGCGCCAAAAAATTGTTGCCGATGGATTAAACGACGACACCTTTGATGTTACCAACAAGGGCATTCACCTAAAAGCCAAAGATTTTAATACATTTATTGAAGACGAAAACACCGTCTTGGTCGATATGCGCAACCATTACGAAAGCGAAATAGGCCATTTTAAAAACGCCATTACGCCCGATGTGGACACGTTTAGGGAATCGCTTGATATTATAGAAGAAGACTTAAAGCACCACAAAGAAAACAAAAACCTAGTTATGTACTGCACCGGCGGTATCCGCTGCGAAAAAGCCAGTGCCTACTTTAAGCACAAGGGCTTTAAAAACGTGTACCAGTTAGAGGGCGGCATTATCGAGTACACCCGCCAAGTAAAGGAGCAAAACCTTGAAAACAAATTCCTTGGGCAAAATTTTGTGTTCGACGAGCGCCGTGCCGAACGCATTAGCCCCCACGTAATTGCCAACTGCCACCAATGCGGCGAGCCTTACGACGTACACACCAATTGCGCCAACGAAGCCTGCCATTTGCTATTTATACAATGCCCAAAATGTAAGGAAGAAATGGAAAACTGCTGCTCCACAACCTGTATGGAAATAAACCGATTGCCCTACGACGAACAGAAAAAACTTAGAAAAGGACAAGGCAACAGCAACGACATATTTAAAAAAGGAAGAGCCGAACACCTACCCCATAAAAAAGATTTAAGGAATATCCGGGAACATTTTAAAAAGTAAGTACAAGCCCCCTAACCCCGAAGGGGAACGTTTATTCAAACTTCAAAACTTTGCGTAATAAAATTTACGCGTTATGTTTTCGAAGTTACGATTAAAAATCTTTGCGAATCTCTGTGAGGCCTCTGCGAACCTTTGTGTAATAAAATCAAACAAAAACAAATGCAAAACATAGAACTAATGGCACCCGCCGGAAATTTCGAATCGTTACAAGCCGCTTTGGACAATGGCGCCGATTCCGTATATTTTGGTGTCGAGCAACTAAACATGCGGGCGCGGGCCTCGATAAATTTTACCTTAACCGATTTGCCCGAAATAGCCAAACGCTGCAAGGCCAAAAACGTGCGTACCTATTTAACCCTAAACACTATAATTTACGACCACGATTTATCCATAATTAAAACCCTAATAAATAAAGCGAAGGAGGTAGGCATTACCGCCGTAATAGCTATGGACCAAGCCGTAATTATGGCAGCGCGCGAGGTCGGGGTCGAGGTGCATATTTCAACCCAAATAAACATTACCAATATAGAAACGGTTAAGTTTTATGCCCTTTTTGCCGATACCATGGTGCTAAGCCGGGAGTTAAGTTTACGCCAAGTAAAGCACATAACCGAGCAAATTGAAAAAGAACAAATAAAAGGCCCTTCGGGGCATTTGGTGGAAATTGAAATTTTTGGACATGGCGCCCTTTGTATGGCCGTTTCGGGCAAATGCTATTTAAGTTTGCATTCGCACAACTCGTCGGCCAATCGTGGTGCTTGCAAACAAAACTGCCGAAAAAAATACACGGTAATCGACCAGGAAAGCGGTTTTGAAATTGAATTGGACAACGAATATATGATGTCGCCAAAAGATTTGTGCACCATCGATATTCTGGACCAAGTGGCCGATGCCGGCATAAAAGTATTAAAAATAGAAGGCCGTGGCCGCGCCCCCGAATACGTGGCCAAGGTTATAAAATGTTACCGTAATGCTATTGATAGTTTAAAAAACAACACCTATGATAAGGAAAAAGTGGTAACATGGATGCAAGACCTCGAAAAAGTGTACAACCGGGGCTTTTGGAACGGGTATTATTTGGGGCAAAAATTGGGCGAATGGAGCAAGGGCTCGGGGTCGCATGCTACACAAAAAAAGGTATATATTGGCAAAGGCGTGCATTATTTTGTAAAAGCGCAAATTGCCGAATTTAAAATTGAAGCCTTCGATTTGGCTGTTGGCGATACCATTTTAATAACCGGCCCGACAACAGGGGCAAAGGAGGTTGAGGTTGCCCAAATGATGGTAAACGATGAAAACACAAACAAAGCCACAAAAGGCGATTCGGTTACCATACCGTTAGGGTTTAGGATACGCCCTTCGGACAAATTATATAAAATAGTTGAAAACAAAGTCGAGGCCTAATGGTTGTAGTTACCTTACAGCGCAACAAATGTATTGGTTGCAACTATTGTGTGGAGTTGGCGCCCGAGCAATTCCAAATGTCCAAAAAGGACGGTAAAAGCGTGTTGTTGCAGGGGGTTGACAAAAAAGGGTTTTTCACCTTAAAATCGAAAAACATGGAAATTTTAGAACCTTGCGAAAACGCTTCAAAAGCCTGCCCGGTAAAAATAATTAGCGTAAAGCATGTTTAATAACAAAAACGAATTAAAATAAATTAAGGCTTAATTCAAAATAAAAAAGGCTAATTTAGTTACCCGAAAAATTAGCTTTTCGTTTTTGTAAAAATGCCGATGTTCCCTCGATAAAATCATTGGTGCCGAAACAATTTCCAAATTCTTGTATTTCCACGTTAAAACCATTTGTTCCGGTTTTGTAATTGGCATTTATGGCTTTAATGGCTGCCGAAATGGCCTTTGGCGAATTTTGCGAAATCCTAACGGCAAGTTTTTCGCAAAGTGGCAACAATTCTTCTTGGGTTGTAACATGGTTTACCAAGCCGTAGCTTTCAGCTTTTTCGGCATCGACCATACTTGCGGTCATAATTAGTTCCATGGCTCGGCCTTTTCCTATTAATTGGGGTAGCCGTTGTGTGCCGCCATACCCGGGAATAACGCCCAAGGATACTTCGGGAAGCCCCATTTTGGCATTGCTGCTGGCTACCCTAAAATGGCAGGCCATGGCAAGCTCTAAACCACCGCCCAGTGCAAAACCATTAATGGCGGCAATAACGGGCGTTGGTAAATTTTCAATAAAATTAAATAGAAGCGTTTGCCCGTTTTCGGCCAAGTTAGCGCCTTCGGCAACCGAAAAATCGGCAAATTCGCTTATATCGGCACCGGCAACAAAGGCTTTGTTGCCGGTGCCTGTAATAATAATAACGTTTGTGGTTTTGTCGGTATTGGCTGCGTTTAAAGCAAAGTGCAGCTCCTTAATGGTTTCAATATTAAGGGCGTTAAGCTTATTGGGGCGGTTAATGGTAATGTAGGCAATGCCGTTTTTTGATGTTGAAATAATATTTTGGTACTGCATTTTTAAAAAATTTTAATTATCCAATTTAGGGAAAATTACCGTAAACACGGTGCCTTTGTTGGTTTCGGTTGTAAAGGATATACTGCCGTTATGGGTTTCCACGATATTTTTAACCATGGCCAAGCCAAGCCCCATGCCACTGGTTTTGGTGGTAAATTTGGGTTCGAAAACCTTGTCGCTGTTTTCTTCTGGAATACCCGAGCCATTGTCGGCAATTGTAATAACAACATTGGTTTGGTCTTCGGCAACATGAATTATTATTTTTGGCGCACGGGTGTTTGGTACAGCTTGAATACCGTTTTTTACCAAATTGGTTACCACGCGAATAAGTTGTGTTCTGTCGAAATTGGCAATAATCGTATCGCTTTGCGACGAAAACACAATATGCTTGTCGTTAAAAATATCGAGTGCCAATTTAACCACGTTAACCACGTTAAGCGTTTCGTTTTGCTGGGCGGGCATTTTGGCAAAGTTGGAAAATGCCGATGCTATGGCGCTCATGGTGTCGATTTGTTGGATAAGGGTTTGGCTGTATTCGTTTATTTTTTCATGTATGTTGGGGTCGTTGGGGTTAAATTTTCGTTGAAAATTTTGTACCGTTAGCCGCATTGGCGTTAAGGGGTTTTTAATTTCGTGCGCTACTTGTTTTGCCATTTCCCGCCATGCTTGTTCGCGCTCGCTTTTTGCCAGTTTAATGGCGCTGTCCTCCAGTTCGTCTATCATGCTGTTGTACGAATTAACCAAGGTGGAAATTTCCTCGCTAACATCTTTAACGGCTATTTTTTGGTTGCGTTTTTCCAAGCGGGTTTCGTTAATTTTATCGCTAATGGCCTGCAACGATTTTGTTATGTATTTTGAAAGCAAATAAGCCACGCTTATGGCCATGGCCAATATAAGTATAAAGGCATAGGCAATGCGTTTTAAAAACTCCAAAAGTTCGTTGGTTAAAAAATCGTCCTTTTCCAAATAGGGCAAGTTTAAAATGGCAATGGCTTTGGATTTTTGGTCGCGTATGTAGGTGTAGGACGACTGGAAGGTTTCGCCGTTTTCGGTGTGTTTGTCAACATACATATGCTCGGCCGTGTTGGATATGGCGTTTAAAATTTCGGCTTTTAAGCATAGTTCGGCGGCATGGGTTTGCAATCCCGCTTTGGACGATACCAGTAAACCACCGTCCAAATCGTAAAGGTTGATTTGCATTTTATGGATGTCGGCAATGTTATAAACTTCCTCTTTAAATATTAAGGGAATGTTTTCGGTTTTTACTTCCCAAGTGTTTTGCCTGCCGTTAAGTATGCGCCTAATGTGGGTTTGTATGTTGTTTTCCTTGCGCTCCAGGCGTGCCTCGTGGTAATCGGCACTTTGCTCCTTGTATTGGTATATGGCCACGGCGGCAATAAGTATGGAGGCCAATAACACCAGTAAAATCATGGATAGAAAGATACGGGTGCGTAAGGATAACTTTTTAAACATTTAATTGTGAATTGCAGGCTTTAAATATAGCAATAATTGCGCCAATTGTAGCGTTTTTGTTTTTAAGGATCGGAGCAAAATCATACGTTAACGGTTAAAATTTTAATTAAATAGTCATTGTTTCAAGCGGCTTTAAGCCTTTTGTCCAGAATACCTTGTTTTTCTGTTTTTTCGTTTTTCATAAAATTGAGAGCTATTTTGGGTGTGATAGAATAATTTTGTGCCGAATTCCCAATTCTTTTTCTTGAGCCATCTTCAGAAAAGGCGACATTCAAAATCCAATGTAGTTTGTTTTCTATGGCCCAATGAGAGCGAATATCGGATTGGAAGGTTTCTGCCGTGTTTTTCAAGCTGGATATATAGTATACCGTGTTGCGTTTTCTGTAGGATTGTTACTGTTTTTAAACACTCTTGTACTGTTGATTTTTACAATGCTTTTAAGTGATTTTCAAGTTGTTTTTTCATTGAGGAATTGAAAATCATTTATCATGCTGCAGGTTCGGGTTTCTATACGGTCATGGCCTACGGTTTCACCGGTGTGGGTAGCGATACTTTTAGAAAACCCGAATACATCTTTGATATTTTCCAATAACTGTGGTTGGTTTTCTTTTACGGCTAATATATAATCTGCCCGTTGGTCTATTATTTTTTTTGCAATTTCTTTTTGATACCCCATGGCATCAATAGTAACGGTGGTTTGTGAAACATCCACTATGTCCAGCAATTCCGGAATTGCGGTTATTTCATCGGATTTTGTAGCCGTACGTACCTGTCCTAAGACCAAATTGTTATCACAGGCACCATGTGGATAGGTGATTTTTTTCTGTTTGATTTGGCGCCACAGAGCGTTTTTCTGTTCGTGGCAACAATTTTTCCCTTTGCTTAGATTGGTTATGTTGCCTACCCTCTTAATAAGACATTGCCCAAAGCAATTACTATCAATAGCCGAAAATACCCAGCGAATGGTGCCTTTCGACGGGATACCGTTAGGGAGTTCAAGAAAAATTTCTAGAAATTCTTCTTGTGACCGACAAACTCGCTGATTTGTTTCCATGTTTCTGCCCTACAAATCACTGCGATTATGCTGATAAGAAGGATGTCAATTAACTTGTGGAATTGGCTTATGTCGCTACTATGGTCTTCTATCTGTATAAATTATTGATTATAATATAGTACGCGAATAATTAGTGTCTTATTCAATTAAAAATCAGTCAAATTAAGGAACTTTTTTTGTGAAAAAGGTGTGGTCTTGTCCTGTGAAAAACCATCGCCGATACGTCTTGTTAAAAATCCTTATGTTTTTTTAACGTACTGGGTAATAATAACAATTTGTTGGCCATCGACCTTGCCTTCGATGTACTCGGCATTATCGCGGTCCAAGCGTATATTCCTAACGGCAGTGCCTTGTTTGGCTACCATACTGGAGCCTTTCACTTTTAAATCTTTTATTAAAACTACCGAATCGCCATTTTCCAACAATACGCCATTTACGTCCCTATGAATAACCTTATTAGCTTCATCTTCATGCTCGCCGGTGGCTCTTGCCAAAGCCAAGGCTTCTTCATCTAAGTACATCATATCCAACAAATCTTTTGGCCAGCCCTCGCTACGCAAGCGTTGCAACATACGCCAAGCCATAATTTGTACGGCCACAAACTCGCTCCACATACTATCGTTTAAGCAGCGCCAATGGTTGGCATCCATTTCGGTATGGCCCTCTATTTGGCTTAAACAGGTTTGGCATACCAAAACCGAATTGTCTACATTTTCGTTTAACGATGGCGGTATGGTGTATTGCGATAGGTTTTTATCCAATTTACACAACTCGCAGGTGTTGCCGCTTCTTTCTTTTAAGGTTTGCAGAACGCTCATTTATTTATGGGTTTATTTTTTTGCAATGATACATATTAATGTTAAAAACAGGAAGCATAAAATCCTTTGTTTTTATGGCAGTTTTTCGGCAACCTTTTCAAGTTCGGCATACCAATCTTCCCCAAATTTCCGAATCAGGGCTTCTTTTACAAACTTATAAACGGGTACTTGTAGCGATTTGCCAAGGGTACAGGCATCGCTACATATATGCCATTTATTGTAGTTTACCGCCGAAAACTCGGTATAATCCTGAACCCTAATGGGGTATAAGTGGCAGGATACGGGTTTTTTCCAAGTTATTTCGCCTTGGTTGTAGGCTTGCTCAATGGCACAAAGCGCCACATTGTTATTGTCGAAAATAACGTAGGCACAATCTTCGCCATTAATTAAAGGGGTTTCCAACTCGCCCTCGTCCGAAACTATATAAGTGCCTTGGGCTTCAATGGCTTCTATACCCTCGGGGCGCAAAAAGGGTTTTACTTTGGGGTAAATGCTTTTTAGTATTTCGGTTTCGGCCTCTTCCAAGGGCGCCCCGGCATCGCCATCGATACAGCACGCCCCTTTGCAGGCCGATAGGTTGCATACAAAATCCTTGTCTATAATATCTTCGGAAACAATTGTTTTTCCTAACTGAAACATAAAAACCCTTTGAAATATTTAACCGCAAAAGTAATGAAACTTTTAGCTATAATCCATACTTTTGCGCCAAACTAAAGCGCTATGGCCTTACATTTCGACCCCAAGGAAATTTTTACCGCCTTTATGGTTTTATTTGCCGTAATCGATATTGTTGGGAACATTCCCATTGTTATTGATTTGCGCAAAAAAATGGGCCATATACAAAGCGAAAAAGCATCGTTAATTGCCGGTGTTATTTTAATCGTGTTTTTGTTTTTGGGAAAAAGCATTTTAAACCTAATAGGCATTGACGTAAATTCGTTTGCCGTTGCGGGTTCGTTTATTTTGTTTTTTATTGCCTTGGAAATGATTTTGGGCATTACCCTATACAAGCAAGAGGAAGAAACCACCATGTCGGCTACCGTATTTCCGTTGGCGTTCCCCTTAATTGCAGGGCCGGGCAGCTTAACCACCCTACTGTCGTTACGAGCCGAATTTAAAACCGAAAACATTATAGTAGCCGTTATTTTAAACGTTATTATTATATACATAGTGCTTAAAACCTCATCCCGAATCGAGCGCTTAATTGGGCAAAACGGCATTAATATTATCCGCAAGATATTTGGCGTGGTATTGTTGGCCATTGCCGTAAAACTGTTTACCCATAATATTAAGGCTTTGATTTAACTTGAGTTCGATTAATGTATTACGGCTAAAAACTAAATATTAATGCATTATATATTGTCAGGTCGAGCGGCGTCGAGACCTACGTTCAAAACCAAAAAAGGACGCATTAAATAAAACAGATAACCATGAAATTTTTAACCATAACTATTAGTATTTTATCGGTAGTGCTTATTGGCTTCAACTTAACAAAAGTAAATTTTAGCGCACCCTTTACGGGCGAAAGCACCACCGCATTAATAACCATTTTGGCAGCACTTTGCGCCATGCTAATTATGCTAATACTTTACGTTTCGAAACAAATAGAACAAAAAGTAAAAAACCAAAAATAATGTTCGATGTATTAATAATTGGCGGTGGTGCGGCGGGCTTGTCCTGCGCCCTTGTGTTGGGTTCGGCCAGAAACAAGGTTTTTACCAAGGACAAGCGCATTGGTATTATTGTACACCAAAAAACCTCGCATTTGCAAACGGCTTTATTTAACAACGTACTGGGCTTAACCCCAGGCACAACGGGCACCAGTATATTGGAACAGGGCAAAGCGCAACTCCACCATTTGTACCCGCACGTTAAGCAAATAGACCACGAAAAGGTTTTGGAAATTAAAAGGATTGGGGAAATTTTTGAAATAAAAACCAACAAAAGCAGTTATACCGCAAAAATACTTGTGGTTGCCGTTGGCTATACCAATTTAATGACCATAAAAGGATTAGACGCCTACATAGCACCCCACCCCAGAGCCGAAGCCGAAAAAAACAGGATTTGGTTAAAAAACACAAACCACCTTGTAGATACTAATTTGTACGTTGCCGGAACCTTGGCCGGGTGGCGCAGCCAATTTGCCATAGCATCGGGCAGTGGCGCCCATGTGGCTACCGACATTTTAACCCTTTGGAACGGTGGCAACCCTACCAAAGTACACGATAAGGTAGAGGGCTAATTTTCAGTTTCGCTTAGCGCAATTACCTTATTTACCATATTATCGTGCTTATTGCTGATTTCATAAAAAATACCGTTGCCAAACAACTGCTCGCCCAAACTGGCTTTTAAGTGTTGCTTCGCTATGCTTTCAAAGCCCGAAAAGGATATTTTATCGGTCATTCGTACATTTAAGTACTCCTGAAATTCCGAAACAATGGTATCGGGAATTTCGTAAGTGCTTATAAACTCCGCCTTGGTTATTGTATTATAGTACGCCCTGTTTCTGTCCAGCACCTCAAACATAAAGTAATTGATAATCCCACGGTTTTGCAGCGATGTTAGTATTTCATTTTGAACACCATTTTCCAAAGGCACAAAAATATCGGGAATTATTCCGCCGCCGCCGTAAACCACCTTGCCTTTTGGCGTTGTAAATTTTAGGGAATCGGCTACTTTTATTTTTTCGGCATCCACAAGTTCGCCGCTTTCCATACGCTCAACATATTCGTGGTAATAGTTTTTGTTATCGCCATTGTTGTAGGGGCGTTGTATGGAGCGCCCGGTGGGCGTGTAATAACGCGATACGGTTAAGCGCACGGCACTGCCATCGCCCAAACCCATTTCGCGCTGCACCAAACCTTTTCCGTAGGAGCGCCTGCCAATAATAGTACCTTTGTCGTTATCTTGAAGGGCGCCTGCTATAATTTCGCTGGCCGAGGCCGAATTTTCGTTTATAAGCACAAAAACTTCACCTGTTTCAAAATCGCCTTTTTCGGTGGCAAAACTTTTTTCTATATGGCCACGCTTGTTTTTGGTAAACAGGATAAGTTTTTCGTCCTCCAAAAACTCGTCGGCAATTTTTTCGGCAATACTTAAAAACCCTCCGGGATTGTCGCGCAAATCCAACGCTATTTGTGTAGCGCCCTTTGCCTTTAGCGAATCCAGTCCTGTTTTAAATTCGTTATACGTGCTTTCGGCAAAGCGGTTTATTTTAATATAGCCCAACGTTGGGGTAAGCATGTAGGCGGCATCGACGCTTTTTATGGGCACCACGTTTCGGTTTACGGTAAAGCGCAACAATTCGGGCTCGCCCTTGCGGTAAACGGTTAGGTTTACTTTGGTATTTATGGCGCCCTTGAGGGTTTTAACCACATCGAAGCCTTCGGGTTTGTTGCCGTACAGGGTATCGGCATTGGCTATTAAAATGCGGTCGCCGCCCTTAATGCCCGCTTGGTCGCTGGGCCCGCCATCGAGCGCCCGAATAACCGCGATAGAATCCTTATAGGTATAAAAATTAATGCCTATGCCCACAAAATCGCCTTTCATGTTTTCGGCAACACGCTCCAGGTTTTCTTTTGGGATATAGGTAGAATGGGGGTCGAGGTTTTTCAATATCCCATTCACCGTAACATCAACAATACTGTCGGTATTAATAGCGTCTACATAATCGTATTCAATATAGTCTATAAGGCGGTTTAGCTTTTCTTTTTTGCTGTTTTTTGAAAACAACCTATCGGACGAACCGTTAAACTGGAGCCGTTCCCCGATAAAAATCCCTGCCGCTACCGCCATGCCGATAATTAGGGGCAAATATTTTTTTTGATATGGCATTAGGCGTCTATGTTTTCAATATGTTCGAGTGCTATTCCGGCTTTTTCTAAAAATTCCAGTCCCGAACCGTCTTTATAAGCGGTGTTGTAAACCACCCTAACAATACCGGCCTGGTGTATTAGCTTGCTGCATTCCTTACAGGGCGACAGCGTAATGTACAGGGTTGCGCCCTTGCACGACTGGGTGGAGGCGGCCACTTTTAGTATGGCATTGGCCTCGGCGTGCAGCACGTACCATTTGGTGTAGCCTTCGTCGTCTTCGCAAAAATTTTCGAAGCCGGTTGGGGTGCCGTTATAGCCGTCGGAAATTATCATCCTATCCTTTACAATAAGGGCGCCTACTTGTTTGCGCTTGCAGTAGGATAGTTTTCCCCACTCTTGCGCAATCCTTAAATAGGCTTTATCGTATTTATGTTGTTTGTGTTTTTTCACTTAAATTTTATTAATCAATTTAAACACTTTTCTTAATTAGCCAAAAAATCGCTGTTAAGTATCATGGGGATTACCAAGCCCACCACAATGGCGGACATAACCATAACCCAATCGCGCTTGGAAAACCTAAAAACAATTTGGGTTACGTAGCCCAAGAACAGTACGGCAAACACCACGACAAGTTGGGCAATTTCTATACCCAGGGCAAATTCTGCCAACAATACTAATTTATTGTCCGAATCGCCCAAAAGCATTTTAAACTCGCGCGCAAAGCCCAAGCCGTGTATTAGCCCAAAAAACAAGGTAGATAAAAACAATACGCCCACCTTTTCCTTTTGCGCTCCTTTTCCCGAGGTAAAAATATTAAACACCGCCACTACCAAAATGGTTATGGGTATTAAAAACTCCACTATGGCGGCGTTTACGCTAACCATATTGTAAGCTGCCAAAATTAGCGACAAGGTATGCCCCAAGGTAAACATGGAAACCAGTAAAAATACGCGCTTCCAGTCCTTGAACATATACGGTACGGTTAGCACGGTTAAAAACAGTACGTGGTCGTAGGCATTAATATCCAGTACGTGGTACATGCCATATTTTACATAAAACCAAAAATTGTCCAGCATTTTGTTGTGTTAGCTTGTTTATAGCGGTTTTCAAATATACAATTAATTGCATTTTTTTTACTATGGCTTATGTTTTCTTTAACTGTATATGCCAATACTACCAAGCCCAACTAATTATGTGTTTTTTGAACAACTCCTGTTTTATATTGAAATAAACCTTAAATTATTTTTATGTGAAACCCTCATCGAGGGCTTTAGCAAAGCCAAGATAAAGACCTCCACAAAAGGTCATGAATAAAAATAGCGGACAGTAAGCTTTTGGTTTTTTTCCGTGTTATTTAAAGAGTCTAAAATCAAAAGTTTAACTTAAATTTATTCGGATAAAATTGGTATGCCATAATTTCATTAACTTTACGGTATGTTAACCTAAGCAACAGGGAAATGAAAAAAGCACTAAAAATAATTTCAGCAGTATCGATTATAACGTTTGGCGTTTTGTGGATTTCAAGTAAATTCGGCATTTTAAACGAAATTAACACAATAGAATTAAGAAATGTATTGGTTCTGGTTTACTTGGCTGCAAGTTTAAAGTATTTTCAAATGGAACTTAAAGACCGAAATGCGGAAATTAAGGATTTAAAATTAAAACTAACAAAACACGAAATCTAATACGTTTTCAAACGTTTAAAACAAACGCAAAAATTATAATGACAAACAAATTACTAATAATATTTAGCCTATGCCTACTAACAACCGCCTGTAAAAACACACAGGATAATACGGATATAGACGCCACTACAAACACACAAGACCTTACCGAAAAGGATATTGCAAAATTAAAATACACCGATTATATTTTAGACGACAAAACCGAAAAAACAGTAACGGACTGGGCGCAGTACCACCAACTGCAAGAGGTTATCAACAACATAAAAAAAGGCGATTTAAGCTATTTTAACGACAACGAAAAAACCATAACCGACCTATTTAAAGACTTAAAACAACACACGCCCGAAACCCTAAAAACCGATGCTATTACGGTTAGGATAACGGCTTTTGAAACCCAATTTTACAAATTGGGAAACCTATCCGTTTTAAGTTCAACCTCAAAACAACAATTACAGGCAACCATAAAAGATGTGCTAATTGCGTTTTCCAACCTAAACCTACAAATGAACAAAAAAATGGAAGCCGACCATTACAACAGCATTACACGGCCTTAAATTAGTAAGATAGAAATAACCTTTTTTTTGGAAATTGTTACCCTGAGCGAAGTCGAAGGACATCTTATTTATAACGAAATTATTATCTGTAAAAGCACTTTCAATTATGATAAAACAAACCATTTGCGTATTAGCCGTATTAAGCTTAACCGCTTGTAAAAACGACCAAAAAAAAGAACCCGAAGCCACAAACCAAACACCCGGAATCAATTTGGCATACATGGACACCTCGGCAAAGCCCGGCAACGATTTTTTTAAATACGTTAACGGCAAATGGGTAGAAAACACCCAAATACCCGACGACCAAACCCGCTGGGGCAGTTTTAACGAACTACGCCAAAAAACCGACCACGACGCCCTGGCTATTTTAAAAGCGGCCATGGCCACCGATAAGGACCTAAAAGCCATAAAAATCCTTCCGGGGTCGGACCAAGAAAAAGCCGTTAAACTGTTTAAAAGCATTGTCGATACCGTTAGCCGAAACAAACAAGGCATAGCACCGCTTAAACCCTATTTGGCAAAAATAGAAGCCATTAACAACATTGAAGATTTACAGCGCTACTTGGAAAATATGGAACCAATCGGCGGTGGCGGTTTTTTTGGCTTTGGCGTAAGTGCCGACCCCAAAAACAGCAACGTTAACAGTGCTTACCTCGGCGGTGGCGCATTGGGTTTGCCCGACCGCGATTATTATGTTAAGGACGATGCCGACTCCAAAGAAAAACGAAACCAATACCTTGCCCATATAGCAAAAATGCTTGTTTTTCTAAGTGAAACCGAAACCAATGCGGCCAAACAAGCCCAACAAATTTTGGATTTTGAAACCCAACTTGCCCAGCCCAGTATGGACAAGGTGGACCGCCGCGATGCCCGTAAGCGCTACAACCCAAAAGCCATTACCGAACTTCAAAATATGGTACCGGCTATTAATTGGAAGGCCTATTTTAGCAATATTGGCGTAAAAACCATAGACACCATTATTGTTCCCGATGTAAACTACACCTTGGCGTTACAAAAAATATTCGAAAAAAACGATGTTGACAGTTGGAAGGCCTACCTAAAATGGACGGCATTAAACTCAGCCGCCAACTTATTAAGTACTGAGCTTGAATACGCAAACTGGGAATTTTACGGCAAAACGCTACAAGGCGCACAAAAACAGCGCCCTCTGGACGAACGCGCCCTACAAACCATAAACGGCACGGTAGGCGAAGCCTTGGGCAAGTTATATGTAGATGAAATGTTTCCGCCCGAAGCCAAGCAAAAAGCCGAAAACATGATTGCCAATGTTAAAAAGGCTTTCGAAAACCGCATTAATGCCCTAACATGGATGACTGCCGAAACCAAACAAAAAGCCGTTGAAAAACTACGGGCCTTAAACGTTAAAATTGCTTATCCCGATACGTGGAAAGACTACTCCAAACTCGATATAAAAAACACCGACGAAGGTGGCTCCTACCTCCAAAACATACAAAATGTTAGGCAGTGGAACCACCAACAAAACCTGGACGATTTGGGCAATCCCGTAGACAAGAGCAAATGGGGCATGGCACCGCAAATTGTTAACGCTTACTTTAACCCAAGATTTAACGAAATTGTTTTCCCCGCCGCCATTTTGCAACCGCCGTTTTATAACTTTAATGCCGACGATGCCGTAAACTACGGCGGTATTGGTGCCGTAATCGGGCATGAAATATCGCATTGTTTCGACGATTCGGGCGCACGCTACGATAAAAACGGCAACCTAAACAACTGGTGGACCGATACCGACCTTAGCGAATTTGAAAAACTGGGCGAAGCCTTGGCCAACCAGTACAGCACCATAGAAGTACTGCCCGACACCCATATAAACGGCAAATTTACCTTGGGCGAAAATATAGGCGATTTGGGCGGCGTTAACGCCGCCTACGATGCACTTTTGTTAAGTTTTGAAGAAAACGGACGCCCCGAAAACAGCGATGGCTTTACCCCCGAACAACGTTTTTTCTTATCATGGGGCACTATTTGGCGTACCAAAATACGCGAGGACGCCCTAAGAAACCAAATAAAAACCGACCCGCACTCGCCGGGTGCTACCCGGGCCGTACAACCGCTTTTAAACATCGAGGCGTTTTACCAGGCCTTCAATATTAAAGAAGGCGATAGCCTGTATATGGCTCCAAAAGACCGTGTGTTGATTTGGTAAGGCGAAAACAAACGTATAAGCCCTTTCAGTCTGGATTGTATTGAAACCATGATAAACTAAACCTATGGACTGAAAGTCCAATATTTGTGTGCATTTTAGCCACAAATACACGAATGTTTTTTATAAAAACTATGTGAAACATTCGTGTATTCGTGGCGTAAAAATATTTGTGGAAACTGAAAGTCTTGCACTAAAAGTGCATACCTGCCTGCGGTAGGCAGGGTTTCAACTAACGCCTGAGATCAATGAATTTATCAAAATTTCAAAAAAACATTTAACGATAAAAGATATTTGTTAAATTATGGATTAAATTTTCATTAAAACATTATGTTTTTAAGAAAAAAAGCGTATATTCAAATTCGCTAAAAAATTCACCATGGCAATAAAAAGTTTTAAAGGCTCTCGAAAACAACAAGTTTCCGGCACAGACTCCCCCTCGTTAAAAGTTAGCGATTACATGTCCACCAGTTTAATTACGTTTAAACCCGAGCAAACCATAGAAAGTGTTATGCAAGCCCTGGTTAAGCACAAAATATCCGGAGGTCCCGTTGTTAACGATAAAAACGAACTAATAGGCATAATATCCGAAGGCGATTGCATTAGGCAAATTAGCGAAAGCAGGTATTACAATATGCCCATGCAGGACAAAACCATTAAGGATTTTATGGTAGAAAACGTTGAAACCATTGACGGAAATATGAATATTTTCGATGCTGCCAACAAATTTTTGGAAGCTAAACGACGGCGGTTTCCAATTGTGGAAAACGGCAAATTAGTGGGCTTGGTAAGCCAAAAGGATATTTTAAAAGCAGCCATGAAACTTAAAGGACAAAACTGGAAATAATACACCTTTATATATTAAGCTAAAGCTTTTGGTTTAAAAAAACCAAAAGCTTTTCTTTTTTGTAAAACCCCTACTCCATTGCTTATACACAATGCGCAAGGCTTACCTTAATTTCTGTATTTCGGTTAAGGTAGCTTGCCCAACGCCTTCGGCCGATTGGGGGTTTTGTCCGGTTACCAGCCTTTGGTCCACCGTTATGTGCTTTTGCCAAAGTCCCGATTTTTCAAATTTTGCCCCACGTTCAATTAACTTTGTTTCTAACATAAACGGCACAACGTTTTCCAATTTTACCGCGATTTCTTCTTCATTGGTAAAAGCATTCACTTTTTTGCCGTCCACTAAATAGTTTCCGTTGCTCAATTTAATGTTAACCAATCCCGCAGGGCCGTGGCAAACAGCGCTTACAACGCCATTGTTTTCGTAAATTTCTCGGGCTATTTCGGCAATTTCAACATTATCGGCAAAATCCCACATGGTGCCGTGACCACCGGCATAAAGAATGGCCACGTAGCTTTTCGGGTTAACTTCGGATGGCTTTAGCGTGTTTTCAACTTTGTTTCGGTAGGTTTCATTATCCCAAAACTTCTTGTTAATGGGATCGTTCATATTAAAGCCGTCAACAGGGGCTTTTCCGCCTTTTGGGCTTACAAAATCGATTTCGTAACCTGTCGAATGCAGCACTTCCCAAGGATGCGAAACTTCACTTAAATAATATCCCGTTTTTGCTCCTGTGCTACCTTTTTGGTCGTGGCTTGTTACCACGAATAAAATTTTCTTTTCCATGTTGTTGTAATTGTTTTGTTGCGCGGTTGTTTGGTTGCAAGCAGTAAAAACGGTACAACCGACAATGACCATTAAACCTACTGAAATTGTTTTAATAAACTTTTTCATGCTTTTTTGTTTTTAAATGATGCCACAAAGTTGAAAAACCGTTGCGGGTTGGCACAGGAGGTAAATCACGTTTTTTTTGTGATGTATGTCACACGTTATGAAAGTCGGCTCAACGTTTCCCTTGAAACACCAAGGTACGACGCCAAAATTGTTTTGGGAACACGCTGTAATAAGGACGGATACAGTTCCATTAATTGTTCATATCGGCCTTTTGCATCCTTATTAAGTAGTGAAAGGATTCGGCGTTGCAAGGCTACATAGCCCAAATTGGATTTTATTCTGAAAAAATGTTCTATTTTTTGAAGTTCGGCACACAATTTTTCCCGATTTTCGAGCGAAAGGCAAAGCACTTCGCAATCTTCAAGGCAGAGTCCACATTTACAGTTGCTTTTTCTTGTTTGAAATGGGCTTGATAATCGGTAACCCACCAATTTTACATGGCGAATTGTAAAATATGTTCTTTACCTTCATCATTGGTATAATAAGCCTTTAGTAAACCTGTTACAACAAAATGGTCGTTTGGAACATTGTTGCCTTCTTGAATTAAAAATTGGTGTTTTTTGAGTTTCTTTATTTTGAAGTGCGACAAAATATACTCAAACTCGGCATCCGAAACGGGTGTTATTTCTTCTATATGTTTTCTTAGTGCTATACTCAATTGCAGTTCGTTTTTTTAGTTTGCATTCAAGGTCTTGGCAAACTTAACAAAAAACCCAACCGATTCCGGGTTTTTCATCGCATCGATATTTATCGCTTTTTCTACGGGTATTTTCATTAAAATTTTTTTTACGGGTGCTTCCATTTTTTTACCGCTTATGGTATATGGAATATCGGGAATTTCAATAATGGCATCGGGAACATGCCTTGGCGAGTATTCGGTTTTTAGGCGTTGGTTTATTTCGGTTTTGAGGGTGTCGTCTAATTTAAAGCCTAATTTTATTTTAACAAAAAGGGGCATAAAATGGTTGCCCGATTCTTGTTCCAAATTTACAATTAGGGCGTCTTCAACGGCTTCCATTTTGTTAAGGGTCCGGTAAATCTCGCTCGTACCGATACGAATGCCGTGGCGGTTTAAGGTAGCATCGGAACGGCCATAAATAACAATGCCCTTGGTTTTGGAATTTATTTTTATAAAGTCGCCATGCCGCCATTTGCCTGGGTAATGCTCAAAATAACTGGCTTTGTAGCGTTTGTTTTCGGGGTCGTTCCAAAAATGAATGGGCATGGAGGGCATGGGTTGGTCTATAACCATTTCGCCCAACTCATTTTCTACGGCTTGGCCTTCTTCGTTATAAGCATAAAGCGATACGCCAAGCGCGCGGCACTGTATTTCGCCGGCATAAACGGCGTAAAATGGCGTACCGCCCACAAAGGCCGTACAAACATCGGTACCACCGGCCATGGAACAAAGCCAAACACCTGGTTTTATGTTTTTGTATACATACTCGAAAGCCTCATAGGGCAAAGGCGCTCCGGTAGAACTGATAGAACGGATTGAAGCTAAATTACACTTGCTTTTTGGCGTAATGCCCTGTTTCATACTTGCCACCAAAAATGGGGCGCTTGTTCCAAAATGGGCAATACTTGTTTTGTCCGACAGTTCCCAAAGTTTATAAAAATTAGGATGTGTGGGGCTACCGTCGTACAGCACAATGCAAGCACCCATAAGCAATGCCGATTGCAGGAAATTCCACATCATCCAGCCCGTAGTGGTGTACCAAAAATAGCGTTCGCCTTGGTGTACGTCGTTTTGCAAGGCCATGTATTTTAGGTGTTCCAACAAAATACCACCATGCGAGTGTACAATGGCTTTGGGCAAGCCCGTTGTTCCCGACGAATATAGCACCCAAATAGGATGGCTAAAATCTACGGGGGCGAACGTTAAGGTTTCCGATTTGTAATCTTCAAAAATAGAACGAATGTCCTTAAAATGTTTTGGAAAGTCGTTTAACGTTTCTTTTAAATAGGGTAGCACCACAACTTGTTCCAACGTTGGCAAAGCCTTGGCTATGCTGTTGGCAATATTGGTTTTGTCGTAGGGCTTTCCGTTGTAAAAATAACCGTCCACGGTTATAAAAACCTTGGGCTTAATTTGCGAAAAGCGGTCTATAACACTTTCGGTTCCAAAATCGGGCGAGGTACTGGACCAAATGGCACCCATACTGTTTACCGCCAAAAACGAAATGGTAGCTTCGGGAACATTGGGCAAGAACGCTACCACGCAATCGCCTTTTTTTACGCCAACCAATTTTAAGTAAGCGGCCATTGCGGCTACTTTTTGTTGTAGTTCATCCCAAGTAACTTCGGTATAATGCCCTTGTTCGTTACTAAAAACTATTGCTGTTTTTTGGTCTTGAAATTGCCTAAAAATGTGTTCGGCGTAATTTAGTTTTGCACCGTTAAACCATGTAAAATCGGGCATAGTGGTTAAACGGAGTACGTTGTTATACGGGCTATGCGAAATAATATTAAAATAATTCCAGATGCTTTCCCAAAAGTCGCTTATGTGGTTAACGGACCATTGCCAAATAGCGTCGTAAGTATTAAAGTGAAGGCTGTGCGTTTCGGCCAGCCATGTTTTGTACCGATACAAATGACTGTTTTTTTTGAACACATCGGATGCTTCCCAGAGTTTTTTATCTATCATTTTTTAGTGGGTTTTTGGTTGTTTGTTAAACTGTTTTCGACTCTACCTCGTCAAGCTCGGCACAGGCTACTATAACTGCTGGCTACACTTAAACCAACCCGAAAAAACTACCAAAAACATATTATTAGTTGTCGGGTCGAGCGGAGTCGAGACCTTATATTGCTAAATCCCCCAAAACTCTTATACATAAACAATCTCGCTATCGTGCAACAGTTTGTCGTTACGAAGCCTTAACAGTATTTGGGCAACAGCAATAGTATCTTTTTCGCAATAGGTAATAATGCGGTCTATGTTGTTTTCTTCATAATAAACCCGATAGACTTCGCTACCGTCGATATCATCTTTTGGAGATGGAATGCCCAAAACATTGGTTAGTAATTTTAGCGAAGTGTAGGTCTTGTAGTCGCCAAATTTCCAAAGTTCCAAGGTGTCTAAATGGGGTACTTCCCATGGTTTTTTACCAAATAGGTTGAGCTTATTGGGCAGTTTTATACCGTTTATTATCATCCGCCGTGCAATATATGGAAAGTCGAACTCCTTACCGTTATGGGCGCAAAGCAAGTGTTTGGTTTGGTTGAAATGGGTGGAAAGTAAATTCTTAAAATTGTTTAAAAGTTCAACTTCTTCACCATAAAACGAAGTAACCCTAAAATTTCGAATATCGCCCTTAAAGGTAAAATACCCAACCGAAATACATATAATTTTTCCAAATTCGGCCCAAATACCGGCACGCTGGTAAAATTCTTCGGCGGTAAAATCGTCCTTGCGCTGATATTGCGATTTGGTTTCCCAAAGGTTTTGTTTTGTAACATCCAAATCCTGAAAATGGGATGTTTCGGGAACGGTTTCAATATCTAAAAACAGGATGTTCTCTAAATGTAGTTTGTCAATCATTGAAAGCGGTTGGTTATTAGTGTAGTTAGAAGTGAAATGGCGTATTGGGTTTTTGCTGTTTATTTTTCGATTTTATTATTCCCTAATCTTTTTCCCAGTTCTCTTGCGTTTAAGGGTGAAACAACATCTTTTCCTGTGTTTTTTTCAAGTTGTTTTCGTGCAACATCAGCCACTTTTCCTCCTTTTCGGGCTATGTTTTTATTTTCTTGTAAGGTCTTTGGTTTTTTTTCTTTTGAGATTTCAGTTGTTGATGCTTCGGCTAACATATTCAGTACCAATTCTAAATTAGTCATGTTGTCTCGTAAATTTTCTTTTTTCAAGTCTTTGAAATCTTTGTATTCACGAGTTGTCATGCCCGACCATGCTTTTGTAATCTCATCGGTTAATATAGTATACTCCAAACCTTTTTTTACACCTTTTGAATTCCATTCATCTGTTAATTCCTTTCTTACTTCAATGCTTTTTAATCGTTGATTTATCCAATTTACGGAATACCCTTTTTTTAAATATGTTTCCATAGCTCGGTCAAATGCTTTTTCGGGGTCTTCCGTTTCCTCTATTCTTTCATACCCAACTTTGGCTAACCATAGTTTAAATGGTTCTGCATTGGGCGATGGAATTGATTGAATTAGTCGAAGTAACTGCTCGGTATCGGCAACATCAGTTTTGTAATATTTTCCGTCTGCGGATTGCATTTTCAGTTGGCTACAGTTTGTAGCCAACTTGCTGCCTTCCTTTTTTAATCGGGTTTTTAATACACTCCAATATTTTCTAGGGTTAATGCTCTGAGTCAATATTTCAATGACATCGACTATTGAAAAATACCATTTTTCTTTTGCATTATCCCACTCAACGCGCACCTTTTGGTCTTGGAATAATTTTATGGCTGTATCTTTTGTCATTTCACCAATAATTCTGTTCTTTTTTCATTCCATTTCTATACAATTTAATTTCCCAGCATTTTATAGGCTTCCTGTATATAGGTTGTAATATCGGGCGTAAAGGTGGCAAGGGCATCGCCGGGACCTTTGGAGTGCCCGAGGCGCACGATAATAACATTATCGGTTGGCTCGACAATAACGTATTGCCCGAGGTGGCCGCGCATCATAAAAAAGTGTTTGTTGCCCATGTCCTTCATCCACCAACCGTAGCCGTACTGTGGGCTTTCGGGAAATCGGGGCGTAACGGATTTTGCAACAAAAGCGGAGTCTAAAACCTGTTGGTCTTTCCATTTTCCGTGGTTTTTGTACAGCTTGCCCATTCGCGCAAAATCCTTGGCATTGCTGGCTATACAGCAATAGGCCTTAACCAAATCGTGGTTTTTGCTATCGACTTGCCAAAGGGCTTGGTTTTCGCTGTTTAGGGGTTTCCAAAAACTTTCGGTTAAGTAATGGTATAGTTTTTTTCCCGTGGCACGTTCTATTACAATGGCCAGCATTTGGGTATCACCACTGGCGTACTTAAAGGCTTTTCCGGGCTGTTCTACCACTTTTAAGCCCGTGATTACCTTGGTTAAATCGTCGTCGAAATACGCTCGGGTAGTAATGGATAAAGGAGAGTAATAGGCTTCGTCCCAATTGGTGCCGGAGGACATGCTGGATAGGTCGCCCACCGTCATGTTGGCAGCCAAACCATTACAAAATTCGGGAATAAAATCGCAAACGGGCTGGTCCAAACTTTTTATGTAACCATCCATAATGGCTTTGCCCAAAAGCGCCGACACGTAGCTTTTGGCCATGGAAAAGGAGTTGGATTTTGAGTTTTCGTTAAAACCATCGTAATATTTTTCAAACCAAATACTGTCGTTTTTTATAATTACGTAAGCAATGGTACCGTTTTGTTGGTTTACTTGTTTTAGCGTATTGGTTTCTTCAGCTTGGTTATAATTTTTGTGGTTGGGCCATGGTTCGGGCATTCCAATATTTAAGGGTTTGTTATCGAAATGTTTATAGTCTTCCAAAAAAGCGGTGCTGTGCCCATTAAGGTAAATGGTCCGTACGGCCTTGATTAAATAATCGGTATCGGTGGCATAAAGCGCCAAGATTAATAGGCAGAACAGGATTAATATCCATTTGAAGCATTTTTTAAGAAATCGCATTTTACTGTTTTTAAGTTCAGGATTAAAGATAGCAAAAAAGAAAGGTAAAAAGGTTTGATTCTAAAATAAACGCTGTTGCGTAACAGGACTTTCGTGCCCTAACAGCCATTGTTTGCGGTAAAGCCCGCCCGCATAGCCCGTTAAACTGCCATTGCTGCCAATAACACGGTGGCAGGGTACGACAATCCACAACGGATTTTTACCATTGGCGTTGGCAACGGCACGAATGGCTTTTTCGTCGCCCAAGGTTTGCGAAAGTTTTAAATAGGAAGTGGTTTTTCCGTAGGGAATGCTTTGGAGTTCGGCCCATACTTTTTTCTGAAAATCGGTACCTTGGGGGTTTAATTTTAAGGTGAATTGTTTTCGAACACCGTTAAAATATTCGGTTAGCTGATTAACACAGTCTTGTAGTTCCGAAGGGATATTTACCGTTGGTTTTTCTTCAGAATTTAAAACAATAATGGAAGTAATGCCATTTTCGTTGCCCATGATTTTGGTAAAACCAAGCGGCGTGTTAATAATGCAAACTTGCATTAGTCGGTATGTTTTTCGGTATCCAGCAAACCCAGTTTTTTTGCTCTAACTTCCCAACTTTTTCTTGCCATGCTCTGGAGGTCGGAAATATTATCGCTTTCGTCCATAATTTCCAATCCCAACAAGGTTTCTATAACGTCCTCCATGGTAACTATGCCGCTTACCGAACCGTATTCGTCCACCACCACGGCCATGTGGTTGCGGCTTATTATTAGTTCTTCAAAAAGTTTTGGAATGGGCAAATTTCGGGTAACCACTATAATATTGCGCTTTAGTTCGCTTAACGTTTTGGTGTCGTTGTCCAAGGCCATTTCCTTAAACACATCGTCCTTAAGCACCAAGCCCACAATATTATCGGGCTGTTCGGCGTATATGGGAATACGGGAAAAACGCAGATTCATGTTTTTGTTGAAAAAATCCTGAACCGTTGTGGTTTCGTTTTCGGCTTTCATTACCGTTCTTGGTGTCATGATGTCCTTTGCCGAAACATCTTCAAAGGTCAACAGGTTTTTAATTATAGTGCTTTCGTTGTCTTGAAACACGCCTTCCTTATGCGCCATATCTGTCATGGCATGAAAATCCTCTCGGCTTAGCACACTGCCGTGGTGGCCTTTTCCTCCAATTATTTTTGTGGTAAGCTGCAACAGCCAAATAATACCGGTCCATTTTAAAGGGAATATTAAAATATCCAAGGTTCTTGCCGTAAAATTGGCCAGTTGTTTCCAATAGGTGGCACCTACGGTTTTAGGTATAATTTCGGAAACCACCAAAATTAAAAGCGTCATAACAGCCGAAACCACACCAACGGTATTTATACCGAACACTTCTATTTTAAAGGGCAGTTTTTCGGCCTGTATACCTACCATCATGGCGCCAAGGGTATGGGCTATGGTGTTAAGGGTAAGTACGGCAATTAGCGGCTTGTCTATATCGGATTTTAAGCGTTCCAACGTAAAGGCATAAGCCTTGCCCTCTTGTTTTTTTATGTTTATAAACGTGGGCGTAACGCTAAGCAAAACGGCTTCGAGGATAGAACACAAAAACGAAAAGAAAATAGATATGGTAGCCCAAAAAATTAAAGTACCCATTAAAAATGTTTTATTGTGAAATTACGAAATTAATTTTACAACATCCCTTGCAAAATAACTTGCTATAATATCGGCCCCGGCACGTTTAATGGCCGTGGTTTGCTCCAGCACAACGGCATCGTGGTCCAACCAGCCTTTTTCGGCAGCGGCCTTAATCATGGCGTATTCGCCCGATACTTGGTAAACCGCAACCGGAACATCCACGGTATTTTTTATATCGCGTACAATATCCAAATAGCACAGCCCGGGCTTTACCATAACAATATCGGCGCCTTCGGCTATATCCATTTCGGTTTCGCGAATGGCCTCTATGCGGTTGGCGTAATCCATTTGGTATGTTTTTTTGTCTTTTGGAATATCGACCAAATCAACAGGAGCGGAATCCAACGCATCGCGAAACGGCCCGTAAAATGCCGAAGCATATTTTGCCGAGTAGCTCATAATACCCGTATTAATAAGGTTTTGGTTATCCAGCGCTTCACGAATGGTTAAAATACGACCGTCCATCATGTCGCTTGGCGCCACAATATCGGCACCTGCCATGGCGTGCGATATACTCATTTCGGCCAAAACCTTAGCGGTTTCGTCGTTTAAAACCATACCATTTTTTATAATACCGTCGTGGCCAAAAGACGAGTAAGGATCTAATGCTACATCGGTCATAACCACCATATCGGGACAAGCGTTTTTTACGGTTTTAACGGCGCGCTGCATAAGCCCGTTGGGGTTTAGGGCTTCGGTGCCTTTGTTGTCTTTTAAGTTGTCGGGGACTTTAACAAATAACAACACCGATTTTAGGCCAAGCGACCAAAGCGTTTTTATTTCATTTTCCAACAAATCCAAACTTAAACGAAAGTAGTTGGGCATCGAGGCTATTTCTTCTTTTATGCCTTTGCCTTCAACTACAAAAAGCGGTACTATAAAATCGTTTGGGGCAATAATAGTTTCGCGAACCAATGCCCGTATGGCTTCGGTGGTTCGTAAACGGCGGTTTCTTCTTAATGGGAACATGTGTTTTTAGTTATGAGTTGTGAGTTATGGGGTTATGTAGTTATGAGGTTTAAAATTTGCATAGAGCAAAGATAAGGTATAAATGTTGAACGGTTTTTAGGATTATTTATTCCGTAAATTACACCCACTTTTGCGGGTTTTGCAAAACGTTTAAAAGTTTTTCCTCCTCACTGCCTTTTTCGGGTGTATGGTTGTAAACCCACTGTACGTGCGGAGGTAGGCTCATTAAAATACTTTCTATCCGGCCGTTGGTTTTAAGCCCGAACAAGGTGCCTTTATCGTGTACCAAATTAAACTCCACATAGCGGCCACGGCGTATTTCCTGCCAGTTTCGGTGTTCGGGTGTATAGGGCATATTCTTTCGTTTTTCAACGATGGGCGTGTAGGCTTCCAAAAAATTATTAGCAACTTCGGTAACAAAATTGTACCAACTTTGCATGGAAAAATCGGGGGTAGCCTTGCAATAGTCGAAAAACAAACCGCCTACGCCACGGGCTTCGTTACGGTGACTGTTAAAAAAGTACTGGTCGCAGCGTTTTTTGTAGGTTTCGTAAAAATTGGGGTTGTGCTTGTCGCAAGCCGTTTTACAGGTTTGGTGAAAATGTTTGGCATCGTCCTCAAACAAATAGTAAGGTGTTAAATCCAAACCGCCACCAAACCATTGGTCTATTATTTCAGGCTTTCCTGCCTTGAGCGAAGCCGAAGGGTACATTTCAAAATACCGCCAATTGGCGTGCACGGTTGGCACAAACGGATTTTTGGGGTGAATAACAAGACTTAATCCGCAGGCAAAAAAATCGGCATCCTGAACGCCAAAATAGGTTTGCATGCTCTCGGGCAGTTTGCCGTGTACTGCCGAAATGTTTACACCGCCTTTTTCAAAAACCTTACCGTTTTCGATAACACGGGTACGCCCGCCGCCGCCTTCAGGTCGCTGCCAAAGGTCCTCCCTAAACTTGGCTTGGCCGTCTATGGCTTCTAATTTAGCAGTAATAGTGTCCTGCAATTGTTGTATGTAATTGTAAAATTGGTGTTTCATAGTGAAATTAAAATGGTTGGCATTACTTCTTCGTTTTTAAAACAACAAACCCAATTAAAGCCGAAACCAGCGAGCCAATTAGTATCCCTATTTTGGCGGAATCGATATAAACAGGGCTATCGGCAAAAGCCAGTCCGGCAATAAAAATGGACATGGTAAACCCAATTCCCGCTAAAAACGAAACACCTATAATGTGCCGTGTGCTAATATCGTCGGGCACCGTAATAAGTTTCAATTTTTTGCTCAATAGCACCAATGCCGTAATACCAATGCTTTTGCCCAAAACCAAAGCCACAATAATATTTACGGCCAAAGCCATTTGTAAAGGCACCGAACTGTTTAGGGCAATACCTGTATTGGCCAACGCAAAAACGGGAATAATAAAATACGCCACCCAACCGTGCAATCCATGCTCTAAATGTTGTAGGGGCGACTGGTATTTGCCAATCCAATCCTCCAAATCGTCTATTTCCTGAATTTGTGCCTTCGACAAAATAGGCGTATTGAGTACTGCCGCCTGCTTAATGTTATTGGTTAAGCCTACAAGATTATCGATAAATTCGGGTGTTTTAATTTTTTGGCGTATCGGTACCGAAAAAGCCAATAATATACCTGCCAAAGTGGGGTGGATTCCCGATTTTAAAAACAAGACCCAAATAACAACCCCGAAAATAATAATTAGGAACTTGGAGTAAAACCCTTTATACGACAGTACATATAACACAGCCAAAAGCAATAAGGCAACACCCAAAAGGCTTAATTTTATGGTGCCGCTGTAAAACAGGGCAATAACCAGTACAGCACCCAAATCGTCCACAATGGCAAAAGCGGTTAAAAATACTTTTAGGCTAAGCGGTATTTTGCTACCCAAGGCTTTAAGGATTGCCAACGAAAACGCAATATCGGTAGCCATGGGAATGCCCCAGCCTTGAAGCGTTTCGGGGTTTTTATTTAGAAGAAAAAACAGCGCAACGGGAATAATCATCCCACCAAGGGCGCCAACCAAAGGGAAAGCTATTTTTTTAGCCGAATTAAGTTCGCCAATTAAAAATTCGCGCTTAATTTCCAACCCGATTAAAAAGAAAAATATGGCCATTAACCCATCGTTAATCCATAAAATCAATGGTTTGTTCAGCTCGAAACTTTCGGTAGTAAACCCTATTTTATACTGCCAAAGCGAATTATAGCTATCGGCAAAAGGCGAATTGGACCAAACCAATGCCAATGCCGTGGCGGCAAGTAGCAGAATGCCCCCAAAACTTTCAATGTTTACGAATTTTTGAAAAGGTGATAAAATGGTTTTTTCTTTCATGTGTTAGTGTTTGTTTGCTTTTATGCCGTTAGCTCGTAAAGTTCCATATCCAACGGCGATTCGTTAATGGGCGTAAATTCGTTTTTTAGTGTTTTTTTCCATAAAAATCCTGAATTTTCAGCTACGCCTATACTTTTTGGGTTGCTTTTATGAATAATTATTTGAAGGGTTTTTAAATCCAAAACATTAAAAGCATGGTTGGAAACTGCCGTAACAGCCTCGCCCATCCAGCCCCTGCCTTGGAATTGTTGGCCTAAGCAATACGCAAATTCGGCTTTTTGCTCTTCCCAATTAATGTCTTTTAAAATAATTAATCCGGCAATGGCATTGGTGCAGCAATCTTTTAAAGTAAAGGTGAAATCTTTTTTATTTTGAATGGATTTTGTTCTATCGGCAATATACAATTGCGTATCCTGCAATGTTTTATTAACCGCAATGGTTTTTGGCAAATAACGCTTAAACAACTCGGTATTGGTAACCAAAAGTTTGTTTAAGTTAAGGGCGTCGTTGGCGTGCAGCAAACTAACATAAAACGCTTTGCCAAAATATATCATGTTTGTTGTTTTTCCCGTATTAAATTAACCGTTTGAACCGATGCCGCCGTTACCGACAAGGGCAAAACCAATATAACGCCAATAAACGGAATAAACAAAAACAAGATAAAAATGATACCGTTACCAATGGCAACGCCCCTATTTTGCCTTACAAAACGAATGCTTTCGCTATACTTAAAATGACGCTCCAAAGTATAATCCATATTTCCAAAACCCGCATAATAGGCCTGTACCAAAAACAACAAAACTGTTGAAACAATGCCAATTACGGGAATAAACCCTATTACAACAATAGGAATAGTCAATAAAAGTTCCATGCCCAAATTGCGTACATTAATTTTAATGCCCCTCCACAATTGTTCGGAAAACGATGTGCTACGGTGCATATGCGTATTGTTGGTTAAATGGTGTTCTATTTTTTCGGAAACGGGACTCATAAACGGTGCCGAAAGCGCCATTACAATATGTTTGTAAAGCATAAGCCCCAACACGATAATAAGTAATGCACCAATAACATTGCCAATAGCGGTAAAGGTTTCCTTGCCCCATTGCCAAATCCAGATTTTTGAAATAAACGCCCCGATATTGTCGGAAAGCCCATAAACAATAAAACCGATAACAACGGCAAACAAAAGGCTTATAAGCATGGGTATGGCAAAATATTTCCAAAGTTTTAATTTTGAAATTAAACCGAACGTGCCGAAATAAGCCTTAATTCCTGAAATAATGTTTTTTATCATGATCCTAGCCCTAACCCTCTTCAAAGAAGAAGGATAATTTTGTTTAAAATGTTAAATTTAAGAACAGTAACTATTGCTTTGGTTATGGTTTTTCCCCTTTGGGCAGATTAAGAGGGGCTTTTATACGTTTTTACGGCTTCGATAAAGGCTTGGGCATTTTCCAACGGAATGTTGGGCAAAATGCCGTGCCCAAGGTTTACAATATACTTGTCCTTGCCAAACTCGTTTATCATTTGGTGTACCATTTTTTTAATTTCGGTCGGTGGCGACAACAATCGTGCGGGGTCGAAATTGCCTTGCAGGGTTATATTGCCGCCTGTTAGGTAGCGTGCGTTTCGTGCCGAGCAGGTCCAGTCGATACCCAATGCGGAAGCTTTGCTTTTTGCCATATCGCCCAATGCAAACCAACAGCCCTTACCAAAGGCAATTACGGGGGCGTAACTGTTTAAGGCTTCAATAATTTGGTTAATGTACTGCCATGAAAATTCTTGGTAATCGGTTGGCGAGAGCATGCCGCCCCACGAATCGAATATTTGCACGGCATTGCAACCGGCGTTTACTTTTTCTTTTAGGTAGGCAATAGTTGTATCGGTTACTTTTTGAAGCAATTGGTGCGCCGCAACAGGGTTGGTAAAACAAAATTCCTTGGCCTTGTCGAAGGTTTTACTGCCTTGGCCTTGTACCACGTAGCACAATATGGTCCACGGCGAACCCGCAAAGCCTATTAACGGAATATCATTGTTTAACAGTTCTTTGGTAGCCTTAATGGCTTGGTAAACGTAATCGAGTTCGGTTTTTACATCGGGAACAACAACACGGTCCAAATCCTTTATGGTACGAACGGGGTTGGGTATGTAGGGCCCAAAATTGGGTTTCATTTGTACCTCGATGTTCATGGCCTGTGGTATAACCAAAATATCGCTGAACAAAATAGCGGCATCCATGCCGTAACGACGAATGGGTTGCACGGTAATTTCGCTGGCCAGTTCGGGTGTTTGGCAACGGGTAAAGAAATCGTATTTTTCCCGAAGGGCTATAAACTCGGGCAGGAAGCGTCCTGCTTGGCGCATCATCCAAACGGGTGGTCGGGTAACGGTTTCGCCTTTTAGGGCCTTTAGGAATAAATCGTTTTTTATAGTCATTTTTATAGTGTTTTTATTTTAAAATGGTTTAAAATTTTCGATGGCGCAAATCGTATTCTTCTTGGCCTTTGCAATAATTTGCTATGTCCTTATTATGGCCATAAACCACCAAAATATCGTGGTTTTGTATCATAGTATCGGCTGTTATGCGGCCAATGGTTTCTTTTGCAATGGTTTTTCGGCCGAGAATATTTTTTCGTTCCTTTTCCCGAATTATGGTAATAACCGTTAGGCGGTATTTGTCTATGGTATCCAACTCCCGTAGTGTTTTGCCATAAAACTCGGTTTTGGCCCTGACTTCGGAAATGGTATAATCGCTGTCCAATTGATAATTTTCCAAGGTCGATTTAAAATTGAGCTGTTTGGTAAGCCTGTCGGCCGAATCTTTTTCGGGGTGTACAATGCTATGGATGCCCATAGCTTCGAGAACGGTATCGTGAATGGGCGATAGGGCACGGCTTATAATTTTTACGCCGCACAGTTTTTTTATAATGGCGGTTGTTATAATTACGGCACCTTCGTCCTCGCCAATGGCAATAATAATTTTGTCGGCATCGTTCAAGGGCACGGCTTCGTAGGCCAGTTCGTTGGTGGAGTCCATGCAAATGGCATGCGAAACCTTATCCTTTATCATGTTTATTTTGTCCATGTTTTTATCCACCGCAATTACCTCATTGCCGGTTTCGGTAAGGCTTAAACAAAGTGATGTGCCAAAATTTCCAAGTCCAAAAACAATTAGTTTCATGTGTTAATTTATTCGTATTAAACAATTCTATTTTTTTAGTTGATTAATATGTTTTCCTTCGGGTATTCGTAAAACTGATGGTTAAGTTCCCTAAACAAGCCCACCATTAAGTTTAGCATCCCGATACGGCCAATAAACATAACGGCTATTATTACATATTTGCTGCCCTCGGTTAAGGTAGGCGTGTAATTTAGACTTAAACCGACGGTGCTGTAAGCCGAAAAACATTCGAAAACCACTTTAATTAAAGGCGTGTCCTCGGGTTCTAAAATAAGCAATGCCATTATGGCCATGCCAATAACAATTAGCGAAATGCACAAAATGGCAAAAGCCCTCAGGGTTGTTTCGGCCGAAAGGCGCCTGCCAAACAACTGTATCCGGCTTTTTCCTCTGGCAATAGCTATAATATTCAAGGTGGCAATGGCAAAGGTACTGGTTTTTACGCCACCTCCGGTTGAGGCGGGCGAAGCCCCTATCCACATTAAAAATATAATGAACAACAGCGAAGGCACCGTCATAACCTCGTAATCGACCACATTAAAACCTGCGGTTCTTGGCGATACCGAACCAAAAGCGGCATTGGTAATTTTACCAAACATGGTAGTATGTTCCTGTATGGTGTTGCTATATTCCGAAATAAACAAAAACACCCAACCTACAACCAATAAAATACCGGTGGTATATACCACAATTTTGGTGTTAAGCGTTATTATGGGCACGCGTCGGTAACGGTGGTTTTTACCAAATAATTCAACCACATGCTTTTTTAAAAACTTAAAAAAGTTGAACACAATATTATGCCCCAAGCCGCCAACAATAACAAGCGCCATTATTATCCATTGAAACCCGTAATTAAAGCGGATACTATCGTGGAACAGCCCCGACGGAAATACGGAAAACCCCGCATTGCAAAATGCCGAAATGGAGTGGAAAACCGAAAAATACAGTTTGTTTCCAATGGCCGTATTATGCCCTATGGATGTATAAATAAACAAAGCCCCGATTAGTTCTATACTAAGGGTAAAAACCACAATGTTTAGGGCTACCCTAAACACATCTATTAATCCTTCCTGGGCAATAAAATCCTTGGTGTTCAGGCCTTCCTTAAACGAGGAGCTTCCCCTAAAAAAAAAGGCAAAAAACGAGGTAAAGGTTAAAATACCAATACCGCCCAATTGTATAAGCACCAAAATAATAGATTGGCCAATAAGGGTAAAATCGGCACTGGTATCCAAAACCGCCAACCCCGTTACACATACGGCGCTTGTGGCGGTAAACAGGGCATCGGTAAAACTAATACCATTTGTGGTAGCACTGGGCATCATGAGCAAAAAACCGCCCGCCAAGGCCAATACCAAAAAACTGCCCACAAAAACAATGGCGGGGTTAAAGTACACATCGTAAATATGCCTTACCAAAATTAGCAACCGCAACAAAAAATAAATAATTAGCCCGCCCTCTAAAATTGGTTTTATTTTTTGAAGGATAAAATGAAAATTATATTTGGTGTGAAATAGGGCTATAATTACGGAAGCAAGCAGCAAAACCGAAATAATAACCAAGTTTACAAAAGCTATCCTTTTGTTTTTTCTTGAATGGTAAACAAACAGTTTTATAGCATTAAAAACCAATAAAAAAACCGATAGGGTAAGCAAGCCCAAAACATGGGGCGTGGTAAAGTTTTCGGCGTAGTCGTAACCAAAATCGAAAACAATAAAAATAAGGACGATAATATCGAAAAAACGGTATAGGTATTCGAACGCAGATTCCCTTTTCATTTTTTATTGTTTAAAATAAAGACTACTTTGCGCCTCGCAGTAACGTTTACTTTTTTAAGCATTTCCAAATATTCAAGGTAGTGGTTAGGTTGGCTTTAAAGCAATAAAGGTATTAAATATAATGCTTGTTAACCAGTTCGATAACGCTTTCAACCGTTGGAACTTGGGCAACCCGAACATCGGCAAAGTGTTTTTTTGCTTCGGTTGCGGTCGATTCGCCAATGCAAAAGGCAATAATGTTTCGGGTTTTGTTTTTTTGGATAAAGCCCTCAACCGTCGATGGGCTGTAAAACATAACGCTTTCTACGGTATCATTTACCTTAACGCCATCGTATTTGGTTTGGTAGGCTTCTATTTCGGTAACCGTTATATTGTTTTTCTGCAAGGTGTCGGGCAAATAGTTTAACCGTAGGTTGCTACAAAAATAGGTAATATTGGTACCTTCAATATATTCAACCAAATAATCGGCCAACTGTTTGGCGTTGTTTTCGGTGTGTTTTACTTTGCCTATACGTTTTTCTACCAGTCGTTTGGTCCTTCGGCCTACGCAATAAATATTTTTAAACCTAAGTTCGGTTGCCGAAAAGTTGGTTAACAGGGCTTCTACCGTATTTTTACTGGTAATAATTACGTTTTTGAGTTCATCTTTTACAAATCGCGGATGGATTCTGTTGGTGCTTATTTTTACAAAATCGCGGCCTTCGGCATTTATGGTTTCGTGGAACAGCAACCGTTGCGCTTCGGTTAACGCTTTTGTTGAATATACGTTTGCCTTTTTATCGGTATTTTTAATGGTGTCGATTAAGCGTTTTCCGCCACGCTCGATAACGTAATTGGCACAAAACTCGGCAATATCGTTGTGCTGCCCCAGTTTTTTTACCCGGGAAACATCGATGCGCTTGGTGCCATCGACACTCAATAACACGCCCTTAAAATGTACCTCGTTGTTTTTAACAAAGGCCAAAGCCCCGATTGGTGCGGTACAGCCACCTTCCAATTTGTTTAAAAATTGGCGTTCTATGGTGGTACAAATTTCGGTTTCTTCGTGGTTAAGCTGTGCGCAGGCTTCTTTTACAAAATCGTCTTCATTTAAAGCGGTAATCATAATGGCGCCTTGTGCGGGGGCGGGAACCATCCAATCTAAATTAATGGCCTCGTCGGGGCGTAGGCCAATACGCCCGATGCCGGCAGCGGCAAAAATGGCGGCGTTCCAATTGTTATCCTGTAATTTTTGAAGGCGGGAGTTTACATTGCCCCTTAAATCGACCACGGTGTGCGTGGGGAAACGGTTAAGCCATTGCGCCCGGCGGCGTAAACTGCCCGTGGCTATGGTGGCTTCTTCTTGCCCTAAAAATTCTTCGTTATTTTTAAAAACCAAGGTGTCGTTTACATTGCCTCGTTTTAAAACGGCTACTTGCACGATGCCCTTAGGTAAAATAGTAGGCACGTCCTTTAACGAGTGCACGGCAATATCGATATCGTGGTTTAGCATGGCAATGTCCAAGGTACGGGTAAATATGCCGGTTATGCCGAGTTCGTACAGGGGTTTGTCCAGTACTAAATCGCCAGTAGATTTTACGGGAATTAGTTCTGTTTTATAGCCCAAATGTTCAAGTTGTTGCTGTACGGTTTTGGCCTGCCACAAAGCGAGTTCGCTGTCGCGCGTGCCAATTTTTATGGTTTTAGACATGGGTAAGGGGTTCTAACTGGAACACTTTTTTTATAAGTTCCAAACTGTCGTCGGTAGATACGGCATCGTCTTTTAAATGATGCGCAAAATGATTGGTTATTTTTTGAATAATGTTGTTGCTTATGGTTTCGGCCTGCGCTTCGTTAAAATCGTTGTTCTTTTTACGCAGGGTTTCCAGCTCGCCCGTGGCAAAATCCTGTAATTTTAATTTTAGGGCTTTTATGGTTGGTGCAAATTTTCGGGTTTCCAACCAATCGTTAAACTCGCTTTTAACCTCATCTATAATGCTTTCGGCCAATGGAATGTGTTTTTTTCGATCCTCCAAGGTTTTATCGGTAATTTTCGATAAATCGTCCAAATGCACCAAGGTAACCTGCCCCAAACTTGTAACGTTTTCGTTAACGTTTTTGGGGATGGACAAATCTAAAATCAACAACGGTTTTTCCGTTTGTATAATCTGCTTGTCCACCGTTGGGCGGTTGGCACCCGTAGCCACGATTAAAATATCCGATTTATTTATTTCTTCCTGAAGGTTGGCGTAGTCCTTAACAATTAAATTAAACTTTCCGGCAATTTTTTCGGCCTTGTCCTTGGTTCGGTTAATTAGGGTTATATGCTCGTTTTTGGTGTGTTTTACCAAGTTCTCGCAAGTGTTCCTTCCTATTTTTCCCGTTCCGAAAAGCAGGATGTTTTTTTCTGAAATGTTTTCAACATTATCAAAAATATATTGCACCGACGCAAAGGATACCGATGTAGCGCCCGACGACAAATTGGTTTCGGTTTTAATGCGCTTGCTTGCTTGTATAACGGCGTTTACCAAACGCTCGATAAAATGGTTTAGCAAGCCGTTTTTTTTCGAAATACGGGCGCTGGCCTTTAACTGGCTAATAATTTCGAAATCGCCCAAAATCTGGCTGTCCAAGCCCGAGCCCACACGGAACATATGCGAAATAGCCTCGCTGTTTTTATACACGTAGGCTACTTTTCGAAACTCGTCCACCGTACCATTGGTGTTATCGCACAATAATTGTATAAGCTGGAAAGGGTGTTGGGCAAACCCGTAAATTTCGGTACGGTTGCAGGTGGAAGTAACAATAAGGCTTTCAATATTGTTTTGCCTGGCCTGGTTAATCAAGGCTTGTTTTGCGGTGTCGTCCAAGCTAAAACGGCCCCTGATTTCGGCATCGGCTTTTTTGTAGCTTAAGCCTATGGCGTAAAACGAATTACTTTTCGAAATGTTATATTGTTGCATGCCTTTACCTGAAAAATGTACGCAAATGTATTGTGATAACCACAAAAAAAATAACGCTGAAAGAACTTTTAATATCGCTTGTGGTTTTTTAGGGATATTTTTATCCATTATTATATAAATATGCTACTTTTGCAGTAGAATAAGGGTGTTTCGATTGTTTTGTTTAGAATAAATCTAAATAAAGAAATTATGACTAACAAAGAAATAGATTTAAAAAATAACGCTAAAGGGTCGTTTAACGAAACCGAGGTGGACGATGGTTTTTTCATTTTAATACACAAAAACGATAAAAATTTTGCCCAAAGTATTGAACGCTATATAGATAGTAGTTACATACAATTTCACTTTTGCCTAAAAGGCTCGGCCAAGTTTATATTTAACCAAGGGCGGTACGCCTTAAATATTCTGGAGGAAAACACGTTGCTACTGTACAATCCGCAACAGGATTTGCCCATAAACTTAAAAGTAGAGCCTAATTCTTGGATGCTTTCGGTATTAATTTCCATTAAAAAATTTCACGGCCTGTTTTCGCAAGAAGCCAATTATATTTCGTTTTTAAATACCGAAAACAGGGATAAAAAGTATTATCAGGACGGCACTATTTCGCCCTCCATGGCCATTGTTTTAAGCCAAATGATAAACTTCAACCTCAACCAATCTATTAAAAACCTATATTTTAAGGGAAAAGCCTTAGAACTTTTAAGCCTTTATTTTAATAAAAGTGAAGATGCCGACACCGAGCAATGCCCCTTTTTGGTAGACGAAACCAATGTAGTAAAAATACGCAAGGCCAAGGATATTATGGTTTCCCGTATGGCCGAACCACCAAGCCTACAAGAATTGGCGGACGAAATAGGCCTTAGCCTTAAAAAACTAAAGGAAGGCTTTAAGCAAATTTATGGCGATTCGGTATTTAGCTTTCTATTCGACTACAAAATGGAAGTGGCCAGAAAACTATTGGAATCGGGCGAAAACAACGTAAACGAAGTAGGCCTTCGGGTAGGCTACAGCACGGCAAGCCATTTTATAGCAGCCTTTAAAAAGAAATACGGCACCACGCCCAAAAAATATATTTTGTCGTTGAATTAGAAGAAGAAAATGAAGTTTTTAACCCCCGAAATAGCGGCCTTAACCAAAAACAACCACACAAAATCGTTGGCACGAACTAATATTTCCTGCGGCATTTTTCAAGATTGTAATTATAATGAAGACCGCCCAAGATTAGAACATAACCAAAGTAAAAAGCATTAATATTTCTACCGAAATATAGCAAAAACATAAATGAAAAAAGGAATTTTATTGGTAAACCTCGGCTCGCCCGACAGCCCCACACCAAAGGACGTAAAAAAATACCTTGGCGAGTTTTTAATGGACGAACGAGTAATAGACATACCGCTGGTAGCCCGAACCGCCCTTGTAAAAGGCATTATTTTAAAAACACGACCAAAACAATCGGCCGCGGCCTATAAAAAAATATGGTGGCCCGAAGGCTCGCCCTTAATCGTTATTTCCGAAAGGCTAAAACAAAAAGTACAACAACAAGTTGAAATACCCGTGGCATTAGCCATGCGCTATGGCAGCATGACCATTAAAAAAGGCCTTAAGGAATTGGTTGATAAAGGCGTTGATAAGGTGTTACTGTTCCCGCTTTACCCCCAATTTGCCATGGCCACCACCGAAACCATTACCGTTTTGGCAGAGGAATTGCGGCAAGCCCATTTTCCTAACCTAAAAATAGAATCGGTGCCCGCATTTTACAACAAGCCCGATTATATCCAAGTGCTTTCAAATTCAATAAAACAACATTTAAAAAACAAAACAACCGAGCATTTATTATTTTCGTACCACGGTGTGCCGGAGCGGCATATTAAAAAAAGCGATGTAACAAAATCGCATTGCAAAATCGACGGCAGTTGCTGTGCTACGCCAAGCCAGGCACACGAATTTTGCTACCGCCACCAATGTTTGGAAGTTACCAGGTTGGTTGCCGAAACCCTTCAGCTTAAAGCAGGTACCTATTCCACATCGTTCCAATCGCGCTTGGGTTTCGACCCGTGGCTGCAGCCCTACACCGACCGCACTATCGAGCGCTTGGCAAAACAGGGCATAAAAAACATGGCCATTGTAACACCCGCCTTTGTTAGCGATTGTTTGGAAACTTTAGAAGAAATTGCCATGGAAGGCCAAGAAATTTTCCACGAAATGGGCGGTAATGGGTTTACCACCATTCCTTGCTTAAACGACAATACCGAGTGGGTTGCCCTACTTTCAAACTGGATTACCCAATGGGCAACCCCTAAAAACCAATTGGCGTAATGGCAAAAGTATTGTCGGAAGATTTAGGCACACAGCCAATAAACAAATTGCTAATCAGGCAGGCCTTGCCCGCCTCGATAGGCGTTTTGGTTATGTCGCTAAACATCTTGGTCGACACCATTTTTGTTGGGCACTGGATTGGCCCAACCGCCATAGCCGCCATAAACGTAGTGCTGCCCGTATCGTTTTTTATTGCCGCTTTGGGCATGGCCATTGGCGTGGGCGGTTCGTCCGTTATTTCACGAGCGCTTGGTGCCAACAACAAGGAAAAAGCCTTGCTTACCTTTGGCAACCAAATTACCCTAACACTATTGCTAACCATAACCATGGTAGTTTTGGGCTTGTGGTTTGTAAATGCCATTATCCCCTCGTTTGGGGGCAAGGGTGCTATTTTCGAGCCCGCTAAAATCTATTATAAAATAGTACTTTACGGCGTTCCTGTTTTGGCATTGAGCATGATGGGAAACACCGTAATCCGGGCCGAGGGCAAACCCAAATTTGCCATGTACGCCATGATGATTCCCTCGATAAGCAACCTTATTCTGGATTATGTTCTTATAAATCTGTTAGATTACGGCATGGCGGGAGCCGCTTGGGCTACAACAGCTTCGTATGGGTTTAGCTTTGCTTTTATTTTATGGTTTTTCCTATCTAAAAATTCCGAATTAAAAGTCGGGTTGCACCACTTTAAACTTCAACTAAATACCGTAAAGGAAATCGGGACGCTTGGTTTTGTTACCCTTGCCCGACAGGCCGTGGTAAGCGTTACCTATTTGCTTATCAATAATATGCTGTACCATTTGGGTGGCGAGGTTTCGGTTACCGCCTATGCCATCGTGGGGCGTATGCTTATGTTTGCCATGTTTCCCGTATTGGGCATTACACAAGGGTTTTTGCCCATTGCCGGATTTAATTATGGCGCCCACCAATACGCCCGGGTACGCGAAAGCATTATTATTTCAATAAAATACGCCGGTATTTTGGCCAGTATCGTGTTTTTGGTACTTATGCTATTCCCCAATGCCATAACCAAAATGTTTACCACCGATACCGAAGTGCTTAAACACACGCCAAGCGCCATGCGCTGGGTTTTTGCCGCAACGCCAATTGTAGCCGTGCAACTCATCGGGGCGGCTTATTTTCAAGCTATCGGAAAAGCAAGGCCCGCCCTGTTGCTAACTTTAACACGACAGGGGTTTTTCTTTATTCCGTTAATTTTTATGCTCCCCAAGTTTTATGGCGAACTGGGGGTGTGGCTATCCTTTCCCATTGCCGATGTGCTGGCAACCGTGGTAACTGCCTATTTTTTAAGCAAGGAAATGGCAAAAACACTAAAACCAAACCAATCTTAACTATGAAAGCCCATAATGGGCATTTGGCAAGCAATAACCAATACTAACCAATATAATTAAATCCCTAAACAACAGATTGTTATAAAAATTTAAATAGATGGAATATTACAACTACATAAAAGCCTTTCACCTTATATTTGTTATTACATGGTTTGCCGGGCTGTTTTACATTCCGCGCCTGTTTGTTTACCAAATAGAAGCCTTCCATAAACCATCGCCCGAAAAGGAAATTTTGGGCAAACAACTTAAATTAATGGCCAAGCGTTTGTGGTATATTATAACATGGCCATCGGCAATATTAGCAACCATTTTTGCAATCTGGCTGCTTGTTTTAAACCCCGATTTTTTAAAAATGCCGTGGATGCACGTAAAGCTAACCTTTGTTTTGCTGCTGTTTATATACCACTTAAAAACCCACCAGTATTTTAAGCAACTGCAAAACGATGTGGTAAAAAAATCGTCGAGCTATATGCGTATCTGGAACGAGGGCGCCACTTTTATCCTATTTGCCGTGGTGTTTTTGGTTATTTTAAAAAATGCCATAAACTGGATTTGGGGCATTATAGGGCTTGTTGCCTTGGGCGTTTTAATTATGTTGGGTTTCAAAATTTACAAAAACATACGAAAACGGAATCCGGAGGCGTAATAATTTGGGCGTTCCCCCGAAATTTGTTCGGGGTCGGGCTTTCCGCTATATCTTTTATGCCGAACTTGTTTCGGTATCTCTTAAAAGTAAGGTATCACCCCATGTAAAAAAGCTATTTGCATGTTCCTTTTTAAGCATAAAAGGATGCCGCTTCAATCCCTAACGCGGCGCAGCGGCAGGCAATTATTGGCACATTAGGTGCAATACCGCTATACTTGTTGCCAAAAAAACAGCTTCACCCTTAAAACAGGGCAAAATAGCACTCAATTTAATAAAAAAACGAAAAAACAGAAAAACAAGGTGTCTGGACAAAAGGCTTAAAGCCGCTTGGAATAATGAATATTTAATCAAAATTTTAAACGGTAAAGTATGTTTTTGTCCTGTAATTTTCCACTCGCTATTTATTTTTTTGAAAATTACCATAAAAATGCCCAAAGCATTTCCTATGCTACGTTCAATATGGAACTTGCCCAACACGTAATGACATTGTTGCTTATTAGTGTAATATCGTTAATTTTAGGCAACCTCTAAAAACTACTTATTTCTCTTTAAAGTCTGACCTATGCCATTTTTTTGAAAATTACCGTAAATATTTTTCTTTTCCATATTTTACGCAAACAACTAATTATCAAGGTCTTGATGTCGTTTTATTTGGCTATTGGACACACCTATCCCACCAACTGTATTTTCCTGAACATATTATAGGTCAGGTTCATCAGGCCGATGATGGCTTTTATGCGCTTCATCCCTATGTTGTACAGGTACATGCCGTTCATGCTGTTTTCCATAAACCCAAAAATATGCTCTACCCTGGAACGCACCCTTGGCTTTTCCGTGTTGGAGGCCTTTTGCCGTCGGTCAGGGGACGGTTCTTATAGCCCTTTTCGCAAGCCTTGTTGGCCATTCCCGCTGCTGCTATTATCTTTTCTTGCTCCTGGCCCGTGTAGGCACTATCGGCATGAAAGTCTTGGCCGGCATCTTTTTCCTTGTCCAACAGGGTTTCTGTCGTTTGCGAATCGTGTACCGAGGCGTCCGTTACCACGTATTTGGTAATGAGCTTGCTTTTGGTATCGGTCTTGATGTGGTTCTTGTACCCAAAATAGCTGGTGTTGTTTTTCTTTGTCCACCTGGCATCGGTGTCCTTTTGGGATAGTTTGTGCGGATTGTCTTTAAAACTTTCAGGAACTTCCCCCGATTTTATCTGCTTGTTTTCAGCCTTGTTGTTGCGCTGCCTGGGGGCTTCCACAAAACTGGCGTCCACTATTTTGCCTTCGTTGACAACCAGCCCAAGCTGTTCTAATGACCGTAGAAACAAACCGAAAAGGGATTCCGTCAAATCCAAATCCACCAAACGTTCCCTAAAGTTCCAAACCGTTTTGCTGTCGGGTATGTCATCGGCTATGGACAGGGCCAAAAAGCGCATAAAGCTCATCCGGTCGTTGATTTGGTATTCCATCTGGTCGTCCGAGAGGTTGTAGAACCGTTGCAGTATTAATATTTTGAACAGCAGGACGTAGTCGTAAGGCGGCCTGCCGCCCTTCCCTTTGGGCTGTTTGGACAGGTTGTCCTCCAAAATAGCTCGGAACTGTTCAAAGTCTATGCCTGCTTTGAACTTTTCCAAGGGGTCGCCCAATTGGCTGAGTTTATTAAGGCGGAGGTCTTGGTCAAAAAATCCGTAGTCGCGGTGGCGTTTATAGCGTTTCATATTGGTCTAAACTACCCATAAATACTGATAGATCCTAATTTTTTTAAATGTTTTTAGTTTTTAGAGGTGCCCATAAGAGAATGGTTTTTATTAAGGGTTCTTATAGTGAAATTGATGTTAAACTTCTGTGCAAACAGAACCAATAAACTAAGTTGCTAAAATTCCGTATTCAAACAAAGCCGTTTGTCGATGAATTTAACATGTTGCTTTGTTTTATCTAATGTTTGGGTTGGTTGTCGATTAAATAATGAAACCTAAAAGAATGTTTTTAAATTTATAACAAATTCAACTAATTAGTAGCAGATTAATTGTGTAACTGTTTAAAATTAAGTTGATTATGGAATTAAAAATTGTTCATTGCAATAACTTTTACAAAATTAAAGGCAGCCTAAATAAAAAGCACGTGATTGTTTTTGAAGAAGAGTTTAAAAATGTCTTTAGCCATTCCGATACTGTTGTTATTAGTATTGAAGACATAAGCCATATAGATAAAGATGGTGTGCAAGCGTTAACAAATCTGTATAAAGAAGCAGTTGCTAAGCACAAAAAACTATCCATAGTAGGTTTGGGCTGCGAAGATCTTTACGATCATTTTGCCTCTATAGACGTGGCTTAAAGTTGTTGTTGGTATTCGACGTAATTAAGTAAAAAATAATAGGGGGAGTTTCAATAGTTAAGAACAGTATATGTATTTTTAAGGATTGTTTTATTTTTAAGTTAACAAAGTTATAGATTAATTGACATTTTAAATAATTTGCTTGATTAATTAGAACTTAAAAATCTTTACTGTTTTTAATTATTGAACAAAATGCTGCATTGCTAAGTACTATTATTTCATTTTCCCGGACCGAACACTTTCAATAACAACTGTAGCTAAAATCAATGCCCCTCCGATATAGGTGTTTAGTTCCGGAATTTCATTCAAGAAAAAATAAGCAATAATAATTCCGAAAATAGGCTGCGTACTGTTTATAATACTGGCCGTGCTTACCGAAAAATGTTTTAAGCTATTTACCAACATAGTATGGCCAACGGCAGTTGTAAGAATAGCCAAAACAAGCAAGTATGGCAATTGCGAAGCTATGTTGGAAGTGTCCAAAAATAAAAGACAAGGCGTTAAAATAACGGAAACCACCCCAACTTGATACAGCATAACGCTGGTGCCGCTGTACGTTTTGGTTAGTTTTTTCGATAAAATATTGCGCAAGGCATAAAACACGGCCGAAACTAAGCCAAACAAAACCCCTTTTACGTGCGAACTGTGCAAATCAAAATCCGGCGCCAAAATATAAATACCGGCCAAAACCATAATACCCAACACAATATAAGTGCGGTCGAAAGGTGTTTTAAAAAACAAAGGCTCCAAAAAAGCAGTAATTATCGGAAACGTAAACAGCGACAGCATGCCAATAGCAACATTGGACAACTTTAGCGCATAAAAATAAGTAACCCAATGAATGCCCAAAAACAAGCCGCTTACAAACAATTCAAAAGCATCTTGTTTCGATTTTATATTAAGGACTATGCCTTTGTACTTGCAAAACACCAAAAGTGCCAACCCGCCAACAAAACAACGAAACCAAATAGCCACGGCAACAGGCGTATTTATAAATTTTCCCAGAGCCCCCGAAGTACTTATAAGTAAGGTTGCCACGGTTAGCAGCAGTAAATTTTTGGTATGGTTGGTCATGTTGGGGTTTGTAATTGAAATTTTTTAGCAACCTAAAAGATGGATGTTAATAGGGGTACGGAAATTAGTGTGTTCTTAAAATCAAGATGCGTAAAACAAAGCTATCAACTCCACCTCGTCAAGCTCGGCGCAAGCTGTTCGACCTGATAACCGTTAATATGTTTCAAATTTTGTTAAAATTTACCCCGCTCCGCACTCAAAACGCTTCACTTAAAAACTATTTAGAAAGCTCGGTAAAATATTTATAAAACAACGGAATGGTTTCAATGCCCTTTAAAAAATTAAATACCCCAAAATGCTCGTTGGGCGAGTGTATGGCATCGCTATCCAAGCCAAAGCCCATTAAAATGGTTTTGCTTTTTAGTTCCTGCTCAAAAAGGGCCACAATAGGGATGCTGCCACCGCTGCGTTGGGGTATCGGGGTTTTGCCAAAGGTACTTTGGTAGGCCTTGCTTGCGGCTTGGTAGCCTATGCTGTCGATAGGGGTTACGTAGCCTTGCCCGCCATGGTGCGGGGTTACTTTTACGGTAACGCCTTTTGGTGCTATGTTTTCAAAATGTTTTGTAAACAGTTGTGTAATGGTTTCCCAGTTTTGATTGGGCACCAAACGCATGGATATTTTGGCATAAGCCTTGCTTGGTATTACCGTTTTGGCACCTTCGCCCGTATAACCGCCCCAAATACCATTAACATCCAAGGTGGGGCGTATTGAGGTGCGCTCGTTGGTAGTGTAGCCTGTTTCGCCATAAACGGCATTTATGTTTAAGGCTTTTTTGTAGTTGTCCAGATTAAATGGGGCTTTTGCCATTTGCGCACGCTCTTCGGAACTTAGTTCGGCAACATGGTCGTAAAAACCGGGTATTGTAATATGGTTGTTTTCGTTGTGCAGCGAGGCTATCATTTTGGTTAAAATGTTTATGGGATTGGCTACGGCACCACCGTATAAACCAGAATGTAGGTCCCGGTTAGGCCCCGTAACTTCTACCTCGACATAACTTAAGCCCCGTAATCCGGTAGTAATGGAGGGGGTGTCGTTGGCAATCATGCCCGTATCGGAAATCAGGATAACATCGTTTTTGAGTTTTTCTTGGTTGTTTTTTACAAAAACGGATAGGTTGGGGCTGCCTACTTCTTCTTCACCTTCAATCATAAACTTAACGTTGCATGGCAATTGGTTGGTTTGGGTCATAAACTCCAAGGCTTTTACGTGCATAAAAAACTGGCCCTTGTCGTCGCAGGCACCACGGGCAAAAATAGCACCTTCGGGGTGTTTGTCGGTTGTTTTTATTATGGGTTCGAATGGCGGCGAATCCCAAAGATTAACGGGGTCTGGTGGTTGTACGTCGTAATGGCCGTAAACCAAAACAGTTGGCAGTTTCGGGTTTATGGTTTTTTCGCCGTAAACTATGGGATGGCCCTTGGTTTTGCAAATTTCCACATGCTCGCAGCCGGCTTGTTCTAAACTAATTTTAACGGCTTCGGCGGTTTTTTGTACATCGGTATTATATGCGGAGTCGGCACTTATCGATGGTATTTTAAGCAGTTGGAACAGCTCGTCCATAAAGCGAGATTTATGGGTTTCTATGTACGATACAATTTGTTTCATAATGATGGGCTTAGTTTGATTTTTAAAAGAAAGATGCCTCAAAAATACAAAACATCTTTTTAACCCGCCTTGCTATTTCAATGGGGACAAATTAGTCATTTAAGAGGTGTAATTGGTATAAGCAAAGTAAAAGCATTGTTTCTTTAAGATAATTTTCGTAAAGTTGTTAAGTTTTTGTTAAATCGACTGTTAACAACAAACAATTAACCACAATACCAAAAAACATAAAATTTGCCTATGAACAGAAATTAACGTGTACTAAAAACTAACAAAAGGCGAAAAGGCATCAGTCATTTCCCTCTACAACTAAAAAAGTCCCTAATGCGGGGCAACATTACTAAACTATAAATAAAAGATATGAATAAGAGAAATAACTTTTCTTTAATCAACTTTAAGGTAGATGTTAAAACAACCATACAAATTCTATTTTTTGTTTTAACCTTGGGGCTTGGCAGTTCGTTTGCCAACACGGGGCATACAAATACAAACTTAAAAGTTGAGGATAAAACAAAACCCAACGCACAAGAAAAATTTACGGTAAACGGTACCGTGGTCGATGTTAAGGGGGTGCCTTTGGTAGGCGCCAATGTGCTGGAAAAAGGCACGTCCAACGGAACATTAACCGATTTCGACGGTAAATTTGAACTAAAACTAAAGGGCGGAAGTTCAACCTTGGCCATATCCTATGTAGGGTTTTTGTCCCAAGAAGTAGCCGTACAAGAACGTATTAATGTAACCATTGTATTAGAAGAAGATTTGGCCGAATTGGG
>JBKEDS010000055.1:0-41847 GCA_047975545.1 Flavobacteriaceae bacterium
CTATCGTCTACCTTGGCAACATCTTCATAATAAATAACATCTTCAAGATTGTCGCGCTTTCGCTTAATTACACGGTAGGGTTTGGAATTTTCTACCAGGCTGGACATGGTGCTGTCGTAATATTTGCCTGCTTCGGCATATAAAGACTCATCAAAATTCATATTGCCCAAAACTTCGTAATTGCGGGCGTTTAAAATATTGTCGGGCGAGTTGGTACGTAACGATTTGTTAAAGTAAGCCACCGCCAAACTATCCTGTTCTTCTTCGAGAAAATAGTGTGCTTTTTGGTGAAAAATTTTATCGAGGTAGGGGCGGTTTTCGCGGTTTTCCTCCAAATCGGTTAGCAGCTCTAAAAGTGCTATTTTGTCGCCTGTTTGGTAATCGAAGTTTTTAATACGTTCCATATAAGCGCTAATCATGTAGATTCTCGGCGTTTTTCGGTTAAGTTCTATAACCTTGTTAAAGGCTATATTGGCGCTGTCCTTATAGCCAAGGGCGTTGTACAATTGGCCTTGTATAAAGCGGTACCGGCCACGCTCGTCGTTACTTTTGGTGGCGTTGGCGGCAATTTCCAGTTGCGTTACGGCACTGTCGACCGATTTGGTGTTTAGGTAGGCTTGCGCCAGCATGGATGTGGCATCGGCCAAATCCTGCCCTTCGGGGTGTTCCTGCTCCAAAAGGCGTTTTAGGTTTTTTATGGCCAGCTCGTTATTATCAAGGCGGATATTTGTTTTTTCGCGCCAAATGTTGGCTTGGTTTATTTTGTCGCTTGCCGGATATTTGTACAAAATGTAATTGAAGGCTTCCAATGCCGGCACAAAACGCTGGTCGAAATAACGGGCTTTTCCCAAAAGTAAATAAGCTTCGTCCATTTGCGGGTTGCGTTCCTTGCCCTCGATGTCCATACCGTGTTTTTGTATGGCTTTTACGGCCTTTTCCTCGGCGTAGGCAAAGTTTTGGTTATCGGACTGCCCGGCCATTTTAACCTCGTCGGTAATGGTCATGCGCTCTATGGGCAAAACGTCCCAATAATTATCGATATAACTTGAATTTAAGGCTTCCCGCCCTTCGTTTAGGGCGTTGTACCCATTAAAAAGGATATTGTACTCGGCAGTAACGGCATGAAAATTCCGGCTAATAAACTTGTCCTTTTTTCGGGAACAACCTACTGCCAAAACCACGGCGAAGCCTATAACAAACAGGGCTTTAAAAGAAGTTTTCAACACGTTTATTTTAGTTTAATAATTATAACTACAAACCTGCACTTATATTATCTAAGCCCGTAAAAATAAGCATCTTTTTTGTATTCTGTAAGAATTATGTAATTAGTTTTTGGTTAGTGGTGTTTGTACTACACCCCTTCGGCACCCGAAAAATGGGCTTCCAGTTCCTTTAGGGTTTCGGTATTGGTTTGTAAATCCTTAACCACTTTGCCTTTTTCCAGAACTACGATACGCTGGCACACATCGGTAACATGCAGTAAATCGTGGCTGGACACCAAAACGGTTACGCCCTTGGTTTCGGCCAGGTTTTTAATAATGCCCTTGAGGCGGATTTGCGTGGTAGGGTCCAAATTGGCAAAGGGTTCGTCCAGAATTATAACCTCGGGATTGCCTATTAGTGCGGCTACGATGCCGGCCTTTTTTTGGTTGCCCTTGCTTAAATCGCGCAAGTATTTTTTTTGGCTTAGTATTTCGCCGTGGAAAAAATCTTCAAATTGCGCTAAAAGATTATCAACATCGGTTTTGTTTTGGTGGCGCAGTTCGCCTATAAAATAAAAGTATTCTTCGGGGGTTAGGTAGCCTATTAAAAAACTTTCATCAATAAAAGCCGAGGTAAAGGGTTTCCAGTCCTCGCTTTGGTTTACCTGAACGCCATTGGTTTTAATATAGCCCGTTGTGGGCTGGATTAAATCGAGCAACAGGCTAAAATACGTGGTTTTTCCCGCACCGTTATTGCCTACCAAGCCAAAACTTTGTCCTTTGGGAATTTCCAAGTTTTCAATATTTAAAACGGTATTGGTGCTGTATGTTTTTGAAAGGTTGTGCGTTTCAATCATCATTAAAGTTATTTCTGTTTGTATGCCGCTATGGTTTTATATTTTTCCTTTTGGTATACACTTTCGATTATCCTGAATATTTTATTTCTGAACAACAAACCCAAAACCCCCATTAATGCAACCAGGGCATAGCCAAATTGCCAGCCCATCGTATAATGCCCAATGGCATAAAAAACCATGGGAAGTATCATTTTGGGCAATGAAATTAGTAAGGCTTTTAAGTTGAAGGCTTTTTTATCGCCAAAAGCATTTTTGTTGCTTGTTAAATCTATGGGTGTTTTTATATAGGCGCCGGCCCACAAGACCAAAGACGCATTAACACCAATATTAAAAACGGCCGCCGCCAGGATTGCTGCAAACACCTCGATCCCAAAGTACAAGTAAAACGATGCCAAAACGGTTGAAATTGCGGTGCCAATAACCATTAGCCACCATTTTGACTGCAAATAGTCCTTGTACTTAATGTTTTGCGACATCATAAGCGGATAATAGGCGCTGTCCCAACTAGGTACAAATTGCCCAAAATTGAGCAAAAATGCACCGGTAACAAAAACAGCGGCAAATATTTTCCATACGGGAGCCGAATAGGCTTCAAGGGCACCGGTAAAAAACAACAAGCCGTAAAAAATAAACAGTACGCTCATTAAAACGGTGGTTTTTGCGCGTTTGTTGCGTTTAATTAATCGGATGTCGTTTTTTAAGAACATGCCCAAACCGCCCCATTTGTCCAACCAATTTAGGTTTTCGGTTTTAACGTCTTCCCGTTTTCCCGCCAAATCGGCATCCAAATATAAATTGCGCTTAAAGAAGTTGAACAAAATAACATACAGGGCAATAAGAAGCGCCAAGGGAATAAAAACAAAATACCAAGCGCTTGAAAATAAGTTGAAAACAGATTGAAAATACGGGGTAATATTAAAAATATTGAAATAGTTTAAAATTCCAACCCCAGCAAAAATGCTTAAAATAGAATAGAAAACCGCATCTTTTTTATCGATTAAAATGGCCAAAAAATTGTTGCAATACACAAAAAGCAACATGCTTATACCCCAAAACAAGCTGTTTACGACATTAGGCTCGTTTATTATCAGGGTTATAGTAAACGGAATAAAAAACAGCCAATGAATAAAGTTGAAAAAAGACAAAATGGATTTTCCCAAAACAAAGTTAACAATGCTTTTTCGCTTTATATTCTGTATTACCAACGGTTTTATTTTTAGCGTTGGCATACTTTGAAAAAAGAAGCGCAGGGATAAATCGGCAACAAAATAAAAAACGATATAACCGTTTACAAAGGGCAGGGGCTCTATATTTTTATCGTTAAGAATAAAATACAAAACAGCGCCCAAGATTACAAACGTTGCCGCAAAGTACAGTGCTCCCAATATTTTAAAAATGGTAATAACCAAATTTGTTTTAAACCCGGCCGACCGTAAAAAAGACTTCCACTGTAAGCTTATAAAATGTTTAAGCATATTATTGCTGATGTTTTTGGGCAATGGCTTGCACTTCCATGCCCCAAGTTTGCCCCAAAGCCATTGCTTTTTGCATTAGGGGCATTTGTTTTTCGGCCAGTTTTTTACCAAGGTCGCTTCGGTAAAAATCCAACAAGCCCTTTATGTCGTCGTGGGTAAACTCTTCTACATAAATTTTGGCAATTTTAGTATATAAACCCTCCAAAGTACCTTTGGCTTCTTCGGTAAAAGCCGCTTTGTTGGCTTCGGGCACCATAGCGCCTATTTGGCTAATGGCTACGTTAAAGGCGTCGCCCGTTCCGGTTAGCTTTAAAAACTCGACGGTATCGGTTAAAAATTCGGTGTTGGTTTCTTGTGCGTTAAGCTGGACAGCAAAGGCAAATAAACAAATTGCAAGTAGTTTTTTCATAATATTTGGATTAATTAAAAGTGTTAGTAGTTTATTGTATTAATTTGTTACAGTTTCCAATTTATATTCGGGGTAAGTTTCCTTTAAATAGTCTTCGGCTTTTCTGGGGATTTCAACAAAAATAATATACTCCACAAGCCCCATTAAAACAATAAAAATCGACATGATAAAAATGCCCAAACCGGATTCTATGATACTATTTGTATGCACCATAACATGGACAGGTAGGTAAAACAACCCACCATAACTGCCAAATTGATAAATAACATCCTTAAACAGCCATTTTTTACCTGTTTTTTGGGCGTGTTTTTTCTTTTTAATGCCGTTAACAATAAGCATTGCAAAAAATAAAACAAGGAAAACAACAAGTAAAGTATTGAAAATAATGCTTTGGTAGCTCTTTAACGACAAAACATAAAACACCAAAACCATGCCCGATATGGTAATTGCAATTTTTGGTATGGTAAAAAAGGTTTTTAAATGTTGCCATACAATGCCGTTGTACTTTTTGTTTAAAGCTGCATGCCTGTTACCTACAACGTCCATAAACCCAAAAACACCAAATTTTTTAAATTCTACGGTCAGGGCATCGTTAAATGATAATTCGGGATTAACGGTCCATTGCTGCTCTATGCCGTTTGCCAAGTGGTCCACCAACTCGGTTTGTACGTCGTAATGCTCAACGTAATGTTTTCGGGTGAAATGGTATAATTGCTGTATTTGGGCTTCGTTTAGTTTCATTTAGCTTTGTTTGCCAAACGCCCATTATGGGCTAATAGCTTAGTTTAGGGTTTGCTATGGTTTGCATTTGTTTAATAAAATCGGTTAGCTCCTTCAAACGGTTAACGGTTTCGGTTTTGCCTTTTTGGGTAATGCGGTAGTATTTTCGCTGTCGGTTATCTACTTTTTCAACTTCTACCTCAAGCACGCCATCGGCTTCTAATTTGTGCAATGCGGGGTATAGGGCGCCTTCGGTTATGTTAAGCTCGCCATTGGTTATGGCTTTTACTTTTTGGGTTATTTCGTAACCGTACATTTTATCCTGCTGGCTTAACAGCTTTAAAATAATGGTTGTTAATGTGCCTTTGTATAGTTTGGAATTTCCCATTTTCAAATATACTAAAAATCTTATACATAATTTTGTTATGTATTTTTTTTTGAATGCTATTATTAGGTTTTCAAAAGTAAAACGGTGTTTTTAGTCCTTTATAAAATAACAATGATTATTTTTGCCTAAAATTATTTGTATGTCGTCATTTCACACCCTTAGCATTAAAAGCATAGCGCAGGAAACCCAAAAAGCCATAACCTTAAGTTTTAATGTTCCGGAGCATTTAAAAAATACGTTTGCCTTTAAGGCCGGACAGTATATAACCCTAAAAACGGTAATTGACGGTAAGGAAATTCGTCGTGATTATTCGCTATGCTCCTCCCCCAAAAGTAATGAGCTTAAAGTAGGCATAAAAGAAGTTACGGATGGTACGTTTTCGGCCTTTGCCAATAACAGCTTAACAGTAGGCGATACCTTGGAAGTTGCCCCGCCAAAGGGGCGTTTTGTGTTTACGCCCAACGACTCCAACACCAAGCATATTGCGCTATTTGCCGCGGGTAGTGGCATAACCCCGGTTTTAAGTATTATAAAATGTGCTTTGGAAGAAGAAGTACACAGCCACGTTATTTTGGTGTACGGCAATAAAAACACGCAAGATACCATGTTTTTAAACGAATTGCTGGAGCTACAACACCAATACAAGGCGCGTTTTGCCATTCAGTTTGTGTTTAGCCAATCGCAGGAAAACGATGCGGTTTTTGGACGTATTGAAAAAAGCACGGTTAATTTGGTGGTGAAAAACAAATACAAGCATATTGCTATTGACGATTATTACCTTTGCGGCCCCGAGGGCATGATACACACCGTAAAAGATGTTTTAACCGAACATGGCGTTGCCCCCGATAGGATTCATTTTGAATTATTTAAAGCCTCGAAACCCGACGAGGTTGCCCCAACAAACGTACCCACAGGAAAAACCCAAATAACGATTACCGTTGACGACGAAACCACAACCTTTGAAATGAATAACGAGCAAACCGTTTTGGAAGCGGCATTGGACAACGATTTGGATGTGCCCTACTCCTGCCAAGGCGGTATTTGCAGCAGTTGCCTGGCACGCCTAACCGAAGGCGAGGCCACCATGCGCCAAAACAATATTTTAACCGAAAGCGAGGTTGCCGAAGGCCTTATTTTAACCTGCCAAGCCCAGCCCAAAACCCCGACTATTTCGGTGGATTATGATGATGTGTAGCTTCGGCAGGCTTAGCTACCGATACTGGGCTTATTGATTTTTGTAGAATTTTTACTGTTTTGCTATTCTTGTTTGTTTTGAAATTGTTTAGCCAAGTTTATTGTTTATAGTAAACAAAATTTTAAATTACCGAAACAACTTTTTCAACAACCGTTTTTGGGGCAATGCTCGCAGCGGCACTTTGGTAACCTTCGGGCACTTTATTGCCATAAACCGAAGTTGGTATTTTGGGGTATTGCGCTCTATTGGCCAAAAGCATATAATCCTCGGGCTGGTTAAAGGGCGCAAATCCGGCATAGGGGTGCGTAACGCCCCAAATGGTAACAACCTTAACCCCGAGCATGGCCGCCAAATGCGCATTGCCCGAGTCCATGGACAGCATTACGTTTAAATTGGATATTACATCCAATTCTTCGTTAAACGTTAATTTGCCCGCCAAATTAATACAGTTTTCGTATTTGGTTTCAAAGGCACTTAAAATTTCTACTTCGTGTTTTCCACCACCAAACAATAGGACTTTATATGTTTTTGAAAGGGTTTTTATAACGTCTTCCATAAGTAACAAGGGGTACATTTTTCCTTCATGGGCGGCAAAGGGCGCTATGCCAATCCAAACCGATTTTTTTTCACTTAAATCCTTTAAATTTAAAGGAATTGGTACCGGAAATTTTGGGTGGTTTAAATTAACGGGCAGCCCCAATTTTTCAAACACATTGGCATACCGTTGGTGGGTGGTTTTAAGTTGCTTAAACTTTTTGCCCGATACTAAGGCTTTTTTTTCGGCCCTGCCCTTATCGATTACCGCACAGGGCGAAATGTTTAAAAACGTTCGTAGTATTTTGGAACGCAAAACATTATGCAAATCGGCAATGGCATTAACATTAAGGGCTTTTAATTGTTTTGATAATTTATAAAGCCCTAAAACGCCTTTATGCCCTTCCTTTACATCGGCAGCAAAAACCGATACATTTTTTAAATTTCGAAACAGGGGCTTAAAAAACGCTCGGGTTAGTACCGTAACTTTTATATCGGGGTGCTGTTGGGTTAATGCCCTTAGCACGGGAACCGTCATAGCCACATCGCCCATGGCCGATAGGCGGATTACAAGGATGTGTTTAATTGGTTTGGACATGCCCTTACAATGGCTAAACTTACTTTTGCCCGCGCAAAACAGGGTTAAGTTCGTCGTCGTTGTACATTTTCATTTGTTTGTATACTTTCATGTATTTATCGCCTTTTTCAATATCGCCTAACAAGGTATCTATGGCGGTCGATAAATCTACACGTTGTTCTAACAAAACATCCAACTTTTTTTGGCAGGCCGCACGGTGCGCCTCGGTGGCATCGGGCCGGGTGGCTTCCTCATGCATGTGGTAAATTTTTAATGCCAAGATAGACAGGCGATCTATGCCCCAAGCGGGGCTTTCGGTATTTATGGTAGCGTTGGTTTTTGGGCTTACGTTTTTATACTTATCCAAAAAATAACTGTCTATGTATTCCACCATGTCGGTACGGTCTTGATTGGAGGCATCAATTTGGCGCTTTAGTTTTAAGGCAGCAACGGGATCTATTTTCGGGTCGCGAATAATATCCTCGTAATGCCATTGCACCGTATCAATCCAACATTTTCTGTATAGCAAATGCTCTATCAAATTACTTTCGTCATAAGCATTTTTAAACGGTTGGTCTACGGCATTTACAATGTGGTAAGTTTTAATAACGTCCTGAAAAATGGCATTGGCCTTATCTGTAAACATAATGGGTTATTTTTTAGTTACAAATATAATGAAATCATTAACTTTAGGGTTGAAAAACGCCATCGAAGCCCATGAAAATTCATGATTTTTCTTTAAAAAATTCCATTTTAAACCAATTTGTTGCCGAAATAAGGGATACTGCAATCCAAAAAGATAGTATGCGGTTTAGGCGAAATATAGAACGCATAGGCGAAATTTTGGGTTACGAAATAAGCAGAACCTTAGATTACAAACCTTCTAAAGTTAAAACACCTTTAGGCATTAGCAATGTTGTACTACCACGGAACAATATTGTTATTTGTTCCATTTTACGGGCAGGCGTACCCCTGCACAACGGGCTTTTAAATTATTTCGATACGGCCGAAAGCGCTTTTATTTCGGCATACCGGCACCACCAAAAAAATTCGAATGATTTTGAAATTATTGTTGAATATTTGGCTTGCCCTAATTTGGAAGGCAAAACCCTTATACTGGCCGACCCCATGTTGGCAACAGGACAATCGATAGTGGCCGCTTTTGAAGCCTTAAAACCTTTTGGAACACCCAAAAGCATTCATCTGGTAAGTGTAATAGGGGCTCGAGAAGGCGTTGCTTTTGTATCGAAACACTTCACTTCCGAAACATCGTTATGGATTGCCACTATTGATGAAAAATTAAACGAAAAGGCTATATTGTTCCTGGATTGGGCGATGCGGGCAATTTGGCCTTTGGCGAAAAACTACAACAATAACAATACAAAAGGCACCACAGCCATAATCCAAAGAAATAGATTTTTAAACCATTTTTCTTCAATTACCTCAACGTAATTTGTAATAATGATGGTTAATGGCGCAAAGGAAAACAAAAACTCACTGCCCGATTTTAAAGGCGAAATCACGATTATTAAAAATGAAATACAAGTGGCGGCCACTATAATTTTTAGCGAAGCCCTTGAGGTTCTTTCCTTCTTTTTTATGGAATTAATATAGAAGAACAAGGCCCAAATTCCAAAGGAAAACAACAAGGTTATAGCAACAAGGTACCGTGTGGAATTATACACGCTAAAATCGAAACTAACAGCGGGATAAGCATTAAAAATCGTAAAAAAATCGTTGTACACAACAACCGACAAGGCTACGGCAATAACAAAAACCGCTGCTACACCGACAAAGGGAATAAGCCAATGCCTAAAATTATTGTCTTGGTACAAAAACAAACTTATGGGGATAAGCAGGAAAAACAAAATGGACCAAAAATAAAACAGGGCTGCTATGGCTATCCAAAATCCGGCATCGAACAGTTTGCTTTTAATATTTTTTTTGGAATGCAGGCTCATAACACGCCTTAAAGCCAAAAGCACAAAAAAGTTGGACAACAAAACATCGGTGTTAACCGTAGTGTTTATAAACATTAAAAAAAACAGGCCGTATATTAATATATCGTAGTTGTTTTTTTTGGTTAGCTTGTTTTTCGAAATAATAAAACTAAGCGTTAAAATAGTAAAGCAACACCCCGTAAAAACCAAAAATTGCTGCAAAATATAGCTTATGTTTATAGGCATATTAGTGCCTTCAACCCTTGCCATTATAAACGCCAAAAGTGTAATTAAAAAGACAATACCAAAATTTATTGGTTTAGATTTATAAAAAACACTTGCAATCATTAACTGTTTTTGTATTTTTGTTGCGTAAAATTTTTTCTTATGAAAGCCCATAATGGGCATACTTCATAAAGCTCAGTACAGATTTGGCAGGGTAAAATTTGATACCCACCGAAATAATTAAATAACTGAACCACAGGTTCTCAATAAAATTTAAATAGATGAAAGATTTCTTTTACGCCATACAGGATTTATTTGTTGATTATTTATTTGCACCTTTAGATGCTTTAAGAAATTTGGAGCTTGATAATTGGTGGGCTGCCAACTTTCTGTCATGGATTTTTATTATTATAGGCGCCGTTGCCATGGTGTATTGGATGGGCCAGCTTAAAAAATTTAACGACAATAACGAAGAGGACAAAACCATTTCGTCGCATTCGTATTTATAGGTCGAAGCCAATATCCTTACGATAGTACATCTTATCGAAATGTAGTTTTTCTATATTTTGGTAGGATTTTTTTATGGCCTCTTGGTAGGTATCGCCATACGAGGTTATGGCCATAACACGCCCGCCCGTTGTTACAATTTTACCATTGTTAAGCTGTGCGCCCGCATGAAAGGGAATGGACCCTTCGACCGTTTTCAGACCCATAATTTCCTTTCCTTTTTCGTAGGCTTCAGGGTAGCCCCCGGACACCAACATAATGGTTGTGGCGGCACGTTGGTCTATTTCTAAATTTATTTCGTTTAAAGTACCGTTTGCCATGGTTTGTAATACTTTAACCAAATCGGTTTTTAGCCTTGGAAAAACCACTTCGGTTTCGGGGTCGCCCATGCGCACGTTATACTCGATAACCTTGGGGTCGTTGCCTACTTTTATAAGCCCGATAAATACGAAGCCAACATAGGGCAGGTTGTCTTTTTTAAAACCATCGATAGTTGGTTTTACAATGCGCTGCTCGATTTTATTTAAAAATTCAGCCGTAGCAAACGGCACCGGAGAAACAGCGCCCATACCACCGGTGTTTAATCCGGTATCGCCTTCGCCAATACGCTTATAATCTTTTGCCGTGGGCAGTATTTTGTAGTTTTTGCCATCGGTAAGCACAAAACAGCTTAGTTCTATACCGTCCAAAAATTCCTCGATAACTACTTTGGTGCTGGCTTGCCCGAATTTGGCATCGACCAACATACTTTTTAGTTCGGCTTTAGCTTCTTCTATATCATTTAAAATAACCACGCCTTTTCCTGCTGCCAAACCATCGGCCTTTAGTACATAAGGTGATTTTAGGGTTTCTAAAAAGGCATAGCCTTCTTCTACATTCTGTTTTGTAAAACTTTGGTAAGCTGCGGTTGGTATGTTATGGCGGTACAGGAATTCTTTTGCAAATTCCTTACTGCCTTCCAATTGGGCGGCTTGTTTTTGTGGGCCTATTACTTTTACGTGTTTTAAAGTTTTATCACTTAAAAAATAATCGTGTATGCCGTTTACAAGTGGGTCCTCAGGGCCCACCACGACCATATCTATGGCCTTGCTTAACACTAATTCCTTAATGGCCACAAAATCGTTTACGCCAATATTTACGTTGGTTGCTATGCTTGCCGTACCGGAATTTCCCGGTGCTACGAATAATTGTTTGCATAACGGGCTTTGGGCTATTTTCCAAGCGAAAGTGTGTTCCCTACCACCGGAACCAAGGATTAGGATATTCATGTTGTATTGTTTTGTTTGAAGCAAAAATATAAAGAATAATAAAAACTAATAGGCTTTTTTCTCGCCTTTTATGGCATTTAAAAAGGTTTGGATAATAATTTTAATATCCAGGAGCAAGGACCAGTTTTCAATATAAAAAATATCATATTTCACGCGGTTTATAATGTCCTTATCGGTTTCTATTTCGCCCCTAAAACCACTGGTTTGGGCTAAGCCCGTTATTCCTGGCTTTACAAAATGGCGTACCATAAATTTATCGACCTTTTGGGCATACATATTGGTATGGACTACCATGTGCGGACGCGGTCCCACGACCGACATATCGCCAAAGAGTACGTTAAAAAATTGGGGGAGCTCGTCGATACTGGTTTTACGTATAAAGGCGCCCACTTTTGTAATGCGCATATCGCCCTTGGTGGCTTGGTGCAGGTTGGCATTGTCGTTGGGCGTCATGGACCGGAACTTGTAGCAATCGAATTCTTTGTAGTTAAACCCATTCCTGGATTGTTTAAAAAACACGGGGCCTTTGGATTCCCATTTGATTATAAGCGCCAAAATAGGGGTTAGCCACGATAATATACCAACGATAACAAGTGATGAAAACAGAATATCGAAAAGGCGTTTTGCTAATTGGTTAACAGGTTCTTGGATGGGAATAGCCCGCATGGACAATATGGGGATATAATCGTAATATTCGTATTTTAGTTTTTTGGAATAAATATCCTTATTATCAGGGATAAACTTGAGCTCGCGCAAATTGTTATCGGCAAAATCAATAATCTTGTTAATTTGCCTGTTGGATAGTTCGGCAACGGAAAAATAAATTTCGTTTATTTCGTTGTCGATAACGTATTTAAAGGTTTCTTCTAACGAAAAATCGCCGTCTTTTACCAAAAATTGTTTTTTAAACTTATAACCGTAATGCAGTTCTTTATTGAAAATATCTATAAGTTGGCGTACTTTTTTGGTGTCGCCAATAACAACAACGTTTCTTAAATTACCCCCTAAAACCGCTCTATAACGTTTCAGTAAAAAAAAGATTAAAAATTTAAACGTTGTTATTAAAAAAAAGATGGTAACAACGTATTGTCCGAGCGCCAACCGACTTACATTTTGCTGTTTGAAAAACCCAATATACGCATAAAGAACAAAAGCGAAAACAATAATTTGCTTAAACAACAACGGAATTATGTGGATAATACGGGTATGCCGCTGGATTTCATAAAATTCGGTTTTAAACGCAATAACAAACCAAAAGAAAACAGCATATAAAATAAATATATACTCGTTATTCAACTTAATATCATATAAAAAAATGGTACTAATAATAATACCCAAATCTATTAGGTACGTTATGGGTTTTATAAATCCTGAATATCGCTGTTGTTTAAAAACGCCCATTTTATTATTTGCTGTTTTTTGGGTTGTCAATTTTTTCTGCTAACAAATTTAAAGAAATAACTTCAAAACCGTTACTTCTTTATATGTTCCGTAAAATTTTTATGTTCTCTTTTAAATAGTTCGTCTTGCGATAGGGTTTTAAAATACCCATACGTTTTTTTCATACCCGCTTCCCGACCAACTTTAGGCTCCCAATTTAGCACTTTTTTAGCCAAACTTATATCGGGTTTGCGTTGCATGGGGTCGTCTATGGGCAAATTTTTATAAACTATTTTTTGTTGGGTGGCTGTTAGTTTAATAATTTCCTCGGCAAAATCCTTTATTGAAATTTCGTTGGGGTTCCCGATATTAACGGGATGTGTATAATCGCTAAATAGTAAGCGAAAAATCCCTTCAACTTGATCGTCAACATAACAAAACGAGCGGGTTTGGCTACCATCGCCAAAAACGGTTAAGTCCTCGCCTCGCAAGGCTTGCCCCATAAATGCCGGAATTACCCGCCCATCGTTTAACCGCATTCGCGGCCCATAGGTATTAAAAATACGCACGATTCGTGTTTCCAGCCCATGAAACCTATGGTAGGCCATGGTAATGGCCTCTTGAAACCGCTTGGCCTCGTCGTACACGCCACGCGGCCCGATGGTATTTACGTTGCCGTAATAGTCTTCGGTTTGCGGGTGCACAAGCGGGTCGCCATACACTTCGGAGGTCGAGGCTATTAAAATACGTGCTTTTTTAGTCTTTGCCAGCCCCAATAAATTATGCGTACCCAAAGCACCTACCTTTAAGGTTTGAATAGGAATTTTTAAATAGTCGATAGGGCTTGCAGGGGATGCAAAATGCAAAATATAATCTAACCCGCCATCGACTGAAACAAACTCGGTAACATCGTGTTTTATAAATTGAAAATTGGGATGCTTTTTAAGGTGAAGGATATTCTTTTCATCGCCCGTAATAAAATTATCCATGCCTATAACATAAAAGTTTTCTGCTAAAAACCTATCGCACAAATGCGAGCCTAAAAAACCTGCCGCTCCTGTTATTAAAACCCGTTTCAATTCCGATTTTTGTTTAATTGTAAATTTTTTTCTGTTAGCAAATTTAAAAGAATAACTTCAAAACCGTTGCTCCTTTTTCAATAATCTTCTTATCCAACACAAACAACCTTACCTTTAATTAACAAAATTCGTAGGTGCTTTAAACTAAAATATTGAAAGGCTTCATCCTTACAAATTACAGTGCTTTCCAATAAAACATTTTTTAATATTTAGAACAATTCTTAAAAAAGGACTAATTTGTCTTAAATATGACTTTTGTCATGTTTTTAAGACCCTTAGAATACTAATTTTGCACTAATATAAAATTATTTTCTATCGGCAAAATGCCCATAAACACCGAGTTGTAACCAATCAGGCCTGTTGTTGGGGTGCTTTGCCAAACCATTAAAAAAACAAATTAAATTAACAGATGAAACAAACATTAAACATTTTAGCCGTATTTGCCCTTGCGCTTTTGGTAAGCTGTGGCGGTAAGGAAGAAAAAAAGAAAGAAGGCTTTTCGTACGATAAGCCCGCAACAACCGAAAAAAAAGCCGAACCTAAAGCCGAAGCCGTACCAGCTTCAAAACGTGTGGACCTAACCAACAAAGGCGTAGGTAAAATAACCTCGGTTGCCTTAGGTGCCGAAATAGACCAAACAATGGCCGCCCACGGTGCCGACGTTTTCAAAAAAATGTGTACCGCATGCCACAGACCCGACAAAAAATTTATCGGACCATCGCCTCAAGGCGTTCTTGAGCGCAGAACCCCAGAATGGGTAATGAACATGATTTTGGATCCCGAGAAAATGGTTGCCGAAGACCCACTGGCTAAAGAACTGCTTATCGAGTTTAACGGTTCGCCCATGGCCAACCAAGGCCTGTCCGAAGAAGACGCAAGAGCGGTTTTAGAGTACTTTAGAACTTTAAAATAATAAATTAACACATGAAACGCATATTAGCATTAATGGTTTGCGCAACATTGGTTTTAGCCTGTAAAAATGAGGCAAAAGCAAATTCTAATGAAGCTGCGGAAACCAACACAGAAAACCAATCTGCCGGAAAAACAGGACAAGCCTTTATTACCGACGACGAAGGTAGGCCTACCGTTTTAAAAATAGCGATAGACTCGCCCGACCATACTACATTGGTGGCGGCCGTTCAAGCTGCAGGATTGGAAAATGCTTTGGTAAACGCCGGCCCCCTAATGGTTTTTGCGCCAACAAACAACGCCTTTGCCGCTTTGCCCGAAGGTACGGTGGAAAACCTGCTAAAACCCGAAAACAAAGAAGCCTTAGCTAATATTTTAAAATACCATGTTACGCCGGGAAACTACTCCAAGGATTTTTTAAAGAAATTTAAAAAACTGGGACAGGCCAATAACGGCTATGTTCAAGTAGAGGTTGTCGATGGCGAGCCCTTAATTGGAGGTGCTAAAATTATTGCCAGCGTACCTGCCGGAAACGGTATTGTGCACGTTATCGATAAAGTTTTATTGCCCCCAACCGAATAAAAACACTAATTAAACAACAATTTATATGAAGCATTTATTAAAATCGGTTGTTGCAATGCTTAGTATGGCACTTGCTTTTACAAGCTGTAACGACACCGGAAAATCCAACGGAAAATCTGGAGCTTTGGCTGGAAACGTAGCCGATAAAGTTTACGTTGCCCCAGGCGAACACGACGAGTTTTACGCCTTTATATCTGGCGGGTTTAGCGGTCAGCTATCCGTTTACGGCTTACCGTCCGGACGTTTATTTAAAGTTATTCCCGTGTTTTCGCAAGATGCCGAAAAAGCATGGGGCTATAACGAAGAAACCAAACCCATGCTGGAAACCTCCCACGGATTTGTGCCTTGGGACGATGCGCACCACCCCGACATTTCGCAAACCAATGGTGTTGTAGATGGCCGTTGGGTATTTATTAACGGAAACAATACGCCGCGTATTGCAAAAATCGATTTAACGACTTTTGAAACTACCGAAATTATCGAGGTTCCCAATAGCGCCGGAAACCACAGCTCGTCCTTTGTAACCGAAAATACCGAGTATGTTGTGGCAGGAACACGTTTTTCCGTGCCAATTCCACAAAGGGACATGCCTATTAAAGATTACAAAGGCAACTTTAAAGGCGCATTAACCTTTATTTCGGTTGAACCCGAGCATGGCCACATGGATATTAAATTCCAATTAATCATGCCTGGATTCGATTACGATTTGTCGCACCCCGGTCGTGGCGCTTCTCATGGTTGGTTTTTCTTCACTACTTATAATACCGAAGAAGCCAGCACCTTACTTGAGGTTAACGCTTCGCAAAACGATAAGGACTTTATTGCTGCCGTTAACTGGAAAAAAATCGAAGAATACGTAAACAACGGCGGCGGCACCATGATGCCCGCCAAATATGCGCACAACGTTTACGACGAAAGTACCCACATGGCCACATCGACCATGAAAAAAGAGGTGCTTACCGTAAACCCGTTGGACGTTCCCGGTGCCGTATATTTATTGCCTACGCCTAAATCGCCACACGGTTGCGACGTAAACCCAACGGGCGAGTACATCGTGGGTAACGGTAAATTGTCGGCCAACTTAACGGTACACTCGTTTACCAAAATGATTGATGCCATAGAGAACAAAAAATTTGCAGGCGATGCCTACGGAATCCCGATTTTAAATTTCGAGGATGTTCTTGCGGGTGTTGTTGAAAACCCAGGCTTAGGCCCATTACACACCGAGTTCGACGATAAAGGAAATGCTTACACCACTTTCTTTATATCTTCTGAAGTTGTAAAATGGAAAGTTGGTACTTGGGAAGTTATAGACCGCAAACCAACCTATTACTCCGTTGGTCACTTGATGATTCCCGGTGGAAACTCGCAAAAACCTTGGGGTAAATATGTTGTGGCCATGAACAAAATAACCAAGGACCGTTATTTACCAACGGGCCCGGAGGTTACCCAATCGGCACAACTTTACGATATTTCGGGCGAAAAAATGGAGTTGTTGTTGGATTTCCCAACCATTGGCGAACCGCACTATGCTGCCGGATGCCCCGCCGACGTGGTAGCGCCCAGATCTAAAAAAATATTCAATTTAGAAGATAATAAACATCCTTATGCTGCTTTAAACGAAGCCGACACCAAAGTTGTTCGCGATGGCAATGTGGTACATGTTTACATGACCATGATTCGCAGCCACTTTTCACCAGATAATATTGAAGGTATCAAGGTAGGCGACAAGGTATATTTCCACGTGACCAACTTGGAGCAGGATTACGACGTACCACACGGTATAAGCATGATTGGCGCCAATACATCGGAGTTGTTAATCATGCCCGGACAAACCGAAAGTTTCCTTTGGGAACCCAAACAAGAAGGGGTATGGCCATTTTATTGTACCGATTTCTGTTCGGCACTGCACCAGGAAATGCAAGGTTACGTTCGCGTATCGGCCAGCAACGCCGGCACACCGCTTAAATGGTCGCTTGGCGAGGATATAGAATAAAACAATTTTAAGGGAATTTTGTTTTAGTGTTTGTTCCCCTTAATTAAGGGCGAGAGTACAAGTTTCGCTCTCGCCCTTTCTTATTTATTAAACCACTAAATGTTATATGTCAACTCCGAATTCAGTATGGAGATTGCTTCGTCGTCGTACCTCCTTCTCGCAATGACGTCATTGCGACGACAATGGAGGAAGCAATATCGTCCATCAATTTTAATTTGACATAACACTAATGTAATGCTTTCACCTTATAACTAATTAATATCATGAAAAAGTCCAATATAATCATGCTCCTCGCAGCCATTTTACCTTTGGGGCTGTTTTTATTTCCGTTATGGAAAATTACGCTCGAAGCGCCGCAATACCCGACCCCGCTTGGTATGTACATTTATATTAACGACTTTGCCGATGCCAACCCGCACGACATTAAAAACATTAACCTCATGAACCACTATGTGGGCATGAAGTATATTCCGGAAGCTATTCCCGAGTTTAAAATATTCCCGGCAGGCATTATAATTACCTCTATTTTAGGGCTTATTGTTGCCTTTTTTGGCAACTACAAATGGTTTTTGGGCTGGTTTATTTTAATGCTTGTACTAAGTGGTGCCGGACTATACGATTTTTACCTTTGGGAACACGATTACGGCCATAACTTAGACCCCAAGGCCATCATGAAATTTACCAACCCCGACGGTACGCAAATGGGCTTTCAGCCCCCATTGTTTGGCACTAAGCACATTCTTAATTTTGTGGCGCATTCATATCCTCGATTGGGCGCTTTGTTTTTAACCTTGGGTATTGGCTCGGCACTTATTGCTTATTTGGTTGGCAAAAAGCAAACTAAAAAAGTTGTAGCTTAGCCAGTAGAATACTTAAATTTATTCAAAAAAACTATTAAACAAATTCGATTTGTAAAACACAGGATACGTCTTTGCAACGTTTCTTATTTCCTTTTTTGAATATTTTTAAAGTAAAACCGTTAAAAGAATTTTAAAAATCATGCAAACACTAAAACACGTTTTTATTTTAATATTACCCATATGTTTTTTAGCCTGTAACATATCGCCTAAAGCTATTAACTATGGGCAAGACGGCTGCCATTACTGCAAAATGACCATTGTGGACAAAGTACACGCTGCCGAAATTGTAACCAAAAAAGGGAAAGCGTATAAGTTTGATGCCTCTGAGTGTATGATACATTTTTTGGGTGAAGCCGATGCGCCTTCAAAAACCGAAATAGCCCTATATTTATCGAACAACTACACCGAACCCGAAACCCTGATAGATGCCACAACAGCCACATTTTTAATAAGCAAGAACATTCCCAGCCCAATGGGAGCTTTTTTATCGGCTTTTAAGTTAGAAGAAAACGCCAAGCAAGCGCAAAACGAAAAAGGCGGGAAACTTTACACCTGGGACGAGTTATTAGCCCATTTCAATAAATAGGAACATGCGGATACCCTCCTTGTTTTTTATAGCCTTTTTATTGGTTAGCCACGGTTTTGCCCAAAAAATTGAAGTTTGCCCATCGTGTAGTATTTCAACATTAAAACAGGCTATTGCACAAGCCGCCGAAGGCGACACCATTATAGTAAAAAAAGGCACGTACAAAGCGCATGATGTTATTGTAGATAAGCCATTAACCATCATTGGCGAAAATTATCCCGTTATCGATGGCGAGGAAAAAGGCGAGGTTATTACCGTTACGGCCAACAATGTTACCATAGACGGCCTTTTTATTATTAACGTAGGCACGAGCTTTACTTCGGATTATGCCGCCATTCGGGTGCGGAACAGTAAAAATTTCATCATTCAAAATGTGGTGCTTGAAAAATTGTTTTTTGGCATTTATATTGAAAAATCGCAGTACGGCAAAATATACCACAACAAAATAATTGGCGATGCGGTCGAGGAGTTTAATTCCGGCAACGGTATTCAGCTTTGGTACAGCAACAACATTGAAATAGAGCATAATTTTGTCGAGCGTGTTCGCGACGGCATTTATTTGGAATTTTCAAACTTCTGCCTCATAAAAAACAACGTAAGTGCCAATAACGTGCGCTATGGGCTTCACTTTATGTTTTCCAACAACGATGTGTACCAGGACAACACCTTTCAAAAAAACGGCGCCGGCGTGGCGGTTATGTTTTCCAAGCACATAAAAATGTACAACAACATGTTTCGGGACAATTGGGGCTCGGCCTCGTACGGCATGCTGCTAAAGGAAATAAACGATGCCGAAATTACGGGCAATACCTTTACCGAAAACACCATAGGCATTAATATTGAAGGCGCTAACCGCATTACCTACAAAAACAACAATTTTAGCAATAACGGATGGGCCTTAAAGGTACGGGGCGCTTGCTACGGAAACACGTTTACCGAAAACAATTTTTTGTACAATTCGTTCGACGTGTCGTACAACAGCAAGGTAAACGATAATGTTTTTAACCGTAATTTTTGGAGTAATTACACGGGCTACGACCTTAATAAGGACGGTATTGGCGATGTACCCTACCGCCCCGTTAAATTGTTTTCGTACATTGTAAACCGCACGCCCGAAAGCATTATTTTACTGCGCAGTTTGTTTATAGATATTATCGATTTTTCCGAAAAAGTATCACCGGTTTTTACGCCCGATAACCTTTTGGACAACAACCCCTTAACAAAAAAAACAACATGGTAACCATAGAAAACCTACATAAATCGTTTGGCAAAAACCACGTGCTCCGGGGGGTGGATTTAACCATAAACCAAGGCGGTATTTTTGCGGTTCTCGGCCCCAATGGCTCGGGAAAAACCACTTTAATAAAGTCTATTCTCGGCATGGTTTTGCCCGACAAGGGCACCATTACGGTATTTAACGAAAACATAAAGAAAAACCCAACCTACCGCCATAAAATTGACTATTTGCCGCAAATTGCCAATTTCCCAAGCAACCTGAAAGTACACGAGCTTATAACAATGATTAAGGACTTGCGACAGCCCACAACCGAGGACCAGCGCTTAATAGACCTATTTAAGCTGCAACCGTTTTTGGACAAAAAACTGGGCAACCTATCGGGTGGCACCAAACAAAAGGTAAACATTGTGCTAACCTTTATGTTTAACAGCCCTCTAATTATTCTGGACGAACCCACAACGGGCCTGGACCCTATTTCGCTTATTAGGCTAAAAGCACTTATACAAGACGAAAAAGCCAAGGGAAAAACCATTTTAATTACCTCGCATATTATGAGTTTTGTTGAAGAAATTTCCAACGAAATTGTTTTTCTTTTAGAAGGCGATATTTACTTTAAGGGCAGTATTCAGGAACTAAAAACAAAAACCAAGCAACACGATTTCGAACACGCCATTGCGTCTATTTTAACCAACAACCATGCTTAAAATATTAAAATACAGTTTTTACGATTTAATGCGAAGCCGCTGGAGCTACGTGTACTTTGCATTTTACCTGCTTTTGGGCATCGTACTGTTGTTTTTAAACAACGACCTGTCCAAAGCCGTAATAACCCTGATGAACGTTATAATTATTCTCGTACCGCTAATAGGCACCATATTTGGCGTAATGTATTATTACAACTCCAAGGAATTTACCGAACTGCTCTTGGCACAGCCCTTAAAACGCTCGTCCATATTTTTGGGGCAGTACCTTGGCGTGGCCACCTCGCTGTCCATAAGTTTAATTTTGGGGCTTGGTATTCCCTTTGTGTTTTACGGCCTATTTAACAGCAGTGCTATTTGGGATTTTTCGTTGCTACTGGTTGCCGGCGTATTTTTAACCTTAATTTTTACGGCATTGGCTTTTAATATTGCGCTAAGCAACGAAAATAAAATCAAGGGTTTTGGCTATGCCATTTTATTGTGGCTGTTTTTGGCCATTATTTACGATGGTGTTTTTTTAATGACCCTGATTTTGTTTCAAGATTACCCGTTGGACAAACTGTCGCTTATAGGCTCGATGCTAAACCCCATTGATTTATCGCGTATTTTAATTTTGTTAAAATTGGATATTTCGGCATTATTGGGCTATACCGGAGCTGTTTTTAAACAGTTTTTTGGCACTAATTTAGGGCTAATAACTTCGTTTGTTATGCTAAGTATTTGGGTTATTTTGCCCATTTACCGTATTACCTTAAAAGCAAGAAAAAAAGATTTTTAAGCATAGAATAAGCATTTGGCAAACATTATCAAAAATTCAAAAAAAACATGAAACCAATTTTATACATTTACATTCTCTGCCTGTTTCTTGCCATAAGTTGTAAAAAACACGATAAGGCTTCGGCTACCGAATTACCGGAACTAAAACTCGACCATGGCAATAAATGGCTGGTAAACCCGGAAACGCAACAAGGTATTGTTAAAATGGACTCGATTCTTAATGCGTTTAAGGGCAATAATGTTGCCGATTACAATACCTTGGGCAATTTATTGGCCAAACAAAGTGGCTACATTATAAAAAACTGCACCATGGAAGGCGAGCCGCACGACCAGTTACACGTGGTTTTAATGCCCATGCTGGAAGATATTTCAACGTTAAGGGAATCGGGAAACGAAACCGATTTAAATCAATCCACTCAAAACTTAAAGGAATTAATACGGGCCTATTACAAACATTTCGAACCGTAAAACAAAACTATTATCATATTTTAATAAAAAACTAAGGCTTATATTTGCACCATGATAAAATCCGTAACCCATAAAATAACCGCTTTTGTGCTCGTAATTATCTTGTTGGCGCACAACATCAATACGCTGGTTATTGTAACGGATTTTATTGTAAACCAAGATTTTATAGCCAAAACGCTTTGCATACAAAAAAACGACCAGCAAGGCTGCAACGGCAAGTGCCAATTAACCAAACAATTGGCAAAAAGCGAAACCGGAACCAACGACCAAGCGCCCCAACCAACATTAAAACGCATGGCGTTGGATGTTTTTTTTGTTTCGGAAATTAATACCGTTGAAATTTGTCCAACCCCACCCCCAACAGAAAAAAATAAAATACACAGCACCGTTGCTAACTTCAAAAGCAACAGCCTTACGGTCGATACGCCGCCACCTAATTTTTCGTAATTCGCATACGTATTAGGCGTTTCAAAAAACGTAATTGCATTAATTTTGTGGATATATGTGCCACTGCGAGCCTGCTTGTCGGCAGACAGGGCACAAAGCAATCTGTAAAAAATATTGTTTTTATTATTTCGCACTACTGTTATGTCAAACTAAAATCCGTTGTCGTCGCAATGACGTTCATTGCGAGAAGGAAGTACGACAACGAAGCAATCTCTATATTAAATTTCAGAGTCGACATAACACTACCAAGCACCATTCAAATAAAGCAATCCGTTTTTTAAAAACCATATCGTTTTAATTCAATCTATTTTTTAATTAAAACGCATTTTTCCTATAATTTTTTAAACCGTAAAAATACTGTACACCGTACAAAAAGGCTATTATTATGGCAAAGCGACACAAAAACGGACTTTTATGTCTTTTTATAATTATGCTTCTTTCGTCCTGCACCTTGGACAAAACCGATTATGAAGAAGAAATAAGTATAGAAATCCCCGAAGACACAGGGTTTCAGGAAGCTGTTTCACTTAACAACGGCAATTACAATATAAGTATCGAAGCCTTAAACGGCACGTTTTACAAGGGTTATAACGCTATTCGTTTAACGCTTGCCAACACCCAAACCAATGAAAACATAACAACCTCTAACGTTACTTTTTTACCGCTTGTTTTAAATGAAAATAACGAGTCGTTCCCTTGCCCGCATCAATACGAATTAACCTATAATACCGATGGCGGTTATTATTCAGGCTATGTTGTGTTTACCGAAGCAAGCACCACAAACGCAAACTGGGAATTACAGATAGCTTTTACCGATAACAGCCAAACATTCGTTTCAAATACAAATATTACGGTTAAGACCCAACCCAATAAAAACCTAAACATGACGGCTTTTACGGGCAATAACGGCCAGCAGTACATTATTGCCCTTGTTGCGCCACAAGACCCGAAAATTGCCGAAAACGAACTGGTAGCGGGCATTTACCAATATGCTTCGCCAACCGCATACACCCAAGTAAGCAACCATGTTTTAAAATTGGACCCCCGAATGCCCGAACCCTCGATGGGCAACCACTCGTCGCCCAACAATAAAGATTTAACCCAGCACGACAACGGCCTGTACTACGGTGTGGTAAACTATACCATGACCGGAAACTGGACGTTGAATTTCATTCTTTTAAACGAAAATAATGAAGTGGTAAAAGGTACCGAAGTTCCCACCGATTTCACCCCCGGAATACAAGGTGCAAAAAGCGAATTGTTTATCGATATTTTGTTTTAATTATGATGAAGCAAATACCCATACTACTGTTCTTTTTCGGAATTTTTGGAAACGCCCAAAGCACCAAGGAAACCGACACCATAAAAGAAACCGTTTTAAGCGAAGTTGAAATTATTGCCGTAATAAAGAAGAAAATTGAAACCGAAATGAAAATGGCGGTTACGGTCGATGAGTTTTTGGCCGCTTCCGAAAGCATTAGTTTTATAAAGCGCGGCGGTTACGCTTGGGAACCCCTGCTTAACAACATGAGTACCGAACGCTCCACCATTACCATAGACGGCATGCACGTTTTTGGTGCCTGCACCGATAAAATGGATCCCATAACCTCGTATGTGGAAAGCAATAACTTATCAAAAATCGATATAAAATCCGGGCAGGAAGGCGGCCTACACGGCGCAACGGTTGCCGGAAGCATCGATTTAAAACGAAAAAATACCGCTTTTAGCACGGACAACGTGTGGAAAGGCGCCTACCAAACCGGTTTCGAATTTAACAACAAGCAATTTTTCAATTTGGGGAATGCTTCGTATTCCAGCAACAAATTTGTGGCCGATGCCAGTATAGCCTACCGAACGGCCGAAAATTATAAAGACGGAAATAATAACGAGGTAAACCATTCGCAATACAAAAAATTCAATACTTCGCTGGGCTTGGCTTATAAAACAAGCGAGCTGTCGTCGGTAAGGGTCGATGCCATTTTCGACCAAGCCAACGATGTGGGCTATCCCGCACTGCCCATGGATTTGTGGCTATCGCGTGCCTTGATTACTTCGGCTTCGTACAAACAATTGTTCCAAAATGGGTTGGTTAGGGTTTGGGACACCAAAATTTACTTTAACACCATAGAGCATTATATGGACGATACCACCCGCCCCGAAAACCTAGTACATATGGACATGCCGGGCTGGAGCACCACTTACGGCCTAGCCTCGAAAATAGCCTTAAAAACAAACAAACTATCGTCCGAAATACAGCTTAACGCCTACAATAATTTGTCCATTGCCGAAATGCGCATGTACCCGCAGGACCGTAGCGAGCGCACCATGTTTGCCTACAGTTGGCCTTGGGTAACCACACGCTACGCCGGGCTTTCGGCTAATAATGCCTATGAGCTTTCAAAAAAAAGCCAACTTAATTTCGGGGGGGCTTTGGGCGTAAATTACAACCGCTCGAAATATGCCGAGTTCAACTGGATTTTCCATCCTGGGGCTTCACAGGAAAAAACAAGGCTTTTGCCCAGTTTATTTGCTAATTATCGGTTGGATATTAACAAATTCAACGTTTCGGTCGGGGGCGGTTACGGGCATCGGGCACCATCGGTTTCCGAAGGTTATGGCTATTATATTTACAACAGTTTTGACCGTTACGACTATATAGGAAACCCCGATTTAAAAAACGAAATTTCGTATGAAGTAAATGCCGCCGCAGGCTTTAAAAACGAAACACTAAGCGTTCAGGCCAAAGCAAACTATTTTTATATAGACCATTATATTATCGGGAAAATCCTGAGTATGGGAAGCCCAATGAACTACCAATCGGTTGGCGTAAAGGGCTATACTGCATTGGATTATGCCACGTTGTTCAATTTTTCGTTAAATGCCGATTATACTATTCTGAAGGAGTTGCATTGGAAAGGCACCTTAACCTACGCCCGAGGCAAGGACAACAAAGATGGCAACCTCCCTTTTATCCGCCCTTTAAGTTACCAAACCGCCCTGCATTACCAATACCTCGATTTTGGGTTTCAAACCGCTGTTAATGGCGATTTAAAACAAACCCATTACAGCCCCGAATACGGCGAGGACCAAACCCCACAGTACACCATTTGGAACGCTTCGGCCGATTATGCCTTTTTTATAAAAAACCATAAAACCGTTTTTCAGGTAGGGGTGGAAAATATACTAAACGCCCATTACAGCACCTATGCCGATTGGGGCAATATCCCCAGAATGGGGCGCAATGTGTTTACCTCGTTAAAAATTAATTTCTAAAGAAAGTGAAAAAGGCTATAAGTGTAATATTAACAATTTTAATCCTGCTAATAGGGTTGCGGCAGGCTATTGTTGTTATTCACTTTAAGCTAAACCAAAGCAGTATAGAACAAGCTTTTTGCGAAAACAAAAACACCCCCGAAATGCAATGCCATGGCAATTGCTATTTGGAAAAAGAACTAAAAAAACCCGAAAACAACAAGCAAAACCCAATTAGCAACCTGCTTCAAAAAATTGAAATACTTCCGGCAATAGGGTTTAATTTTGAAGTGAAAAACCGAATTTTTGAAACTTCTAAAAAACCATTCAGTTTTAAATATCAAGACTATACCGAACCTTCAAAAGAAATTTTTATCCCGCCGCCGATTGGTTGATTTATAAATTAAAATAATGTGGATTAGGAAGCAAACCGCATATTAAGGGATTACTTCGTCGCTGCGCTTCTTGCAACACGTCACGGCGAGGCACGAAGCCATCTGTTTACTAAAACGCTTCATTCTAATAAAAAAATAAAAATTTCAAAAAAACAATAAATATTAACACATGAAAAACTTAAAAAAATACCTTTTATTAGCCCTAACATCAATGGCCTTTATGTCCTGTTCGGACGACGACGACCGTGTTGCCAACAACGTAACCTTGGCTTTTAACAATACCTTTGGCAGCGAAACCATTGTACTTGGCAATGCCACCTCGACAACGGCAACGGTAAACACGTCCGATGAAGGACAAGTTCACCATTTTTCCGAACTAAAATACGTAATAAGCAACATACGCCTGATAAAGGCCGATGGCACCGAGCTACCTTATAACATAAACGATTTGGACAATGGCGCAACGGTTGTAAACCACGCCAAAACCGAAACCTTAAGTTATGTTTTAAGCAATATTCCTGTTGGCGAGTACACCCAAATTAAATTCGGGCTGGGCGTAAAAACCGAACTAAACACCTTGGACGAAACCCGATTTCCGGCCTTTTACGCAGCGGCAGGCGCCAACGATACCGAAATGATGTGGGAATGGGGTACCGGGTACCGTTTTACAAAAATTGAAGGTTTTTACGATACCGATAACAAGGAACTGTCCATACACACCGGAAGTACCGTAGAAGGCGAAGAAGGCAGCTATACCCAAGGTGTAGATGCCTACCGCGATGTAACTTTAAGCCTTCCTGCAACTATGGTAGTAGGCAACAAAGCACCAAAAATAAACATCAATGCCGATTTTGATATGTTGTTAAGCGGAAAAACCAATACCATAACCTTATCCACAGGAACCGGTATGATGAACAATGCAACGCCAAACATCCATACTGCCGCACAAATGGTAAAATTTGTGGACAATTTGGGTGGTAACGGCTCTACCGATGTTACCGGCATGTTCTCGGTTAGTAGCGTGGAAAATTAATGTTTTAGAAACTATGGTGGCTGAGCTTGCCGAAGCCACCTATTGTTTATATTATACGGATTACTTCGTCGCTACTGTTATGTCAAATTAAAATTGACGGATGGGAGTGCTTCTTCCGCTGTCGTCGCAATGACGTCATTGCGAGAAGGAGGCACGACGACGAAGCAATCTCTATACTAAATTCAGAATTGACATAGCACTACGCTTCTCGTAATGATGCAAAACGTCACCGCGAACAAAGTGAAGCAGTCTGTTTGTTAAAAAAGATTGCTTCGTTTCGCTTGCAAAATCGTCAAAATATTAAATACCCACTAAAATTATGGTGGCCGAGCTTGCCGAAGCCACCATAGTTTTAATTTCAATTAAAAAAAATGAAACCATTAAACCTTTTATTGGCCGTGCTTTTAATAACGTCGTGCAGCAACGACAATACCGAACCCATCCAGTACAACAATCCTGAAATAGCGTTGGACATTCCACCCCTTTTCCCTGAACCAAACAACGCTTTTAACACCAACAAACCCACAAAATATGGTGTTGAGTTGGGCAAAAAACTCTTTAACGACAAACGGTTAAGCACCGATAATACCGTATCCTGCGCCAGTTGTCACCAACAGGCCAACGCCTTTGCCGACAGCAATGCCATGGCCATAGGAATTGAAGGCCGAATAGGCATGCGAAACACACCGCCCTTACAAAATATGGCATTTATGAATTTTTACAATTGGGACGGCAGCAAGCTACAATTAGAAAAACAAGCCATTGTACCCATAATAACCCATGAGGAAATGGATTCTTCCCTTTCCGAAATTATTAGCAAAATACAAAGCGATTCCGAATACCAAGACTTGTTTTTAAAAACCTTTGGAGATGAAACCATGACACAGGAACGCATTTTTAACAGTATAGCCCAGTACGAATACACCTTAATTTCGGCCAATAGCAAGTACGATAAAGTAACCCAAAACGAAGGCGAAACCTTTACCGAAACCGAAGCAAGAGGCTACCAAACCTTTCAACAAAAATGTGCCAGTTGCCACAGCACCGAACTGTTTACCGACCAAAGTTTCCGAAACATCGGTTTCCCCCTAAACCCCGATATTGACGAAGAATTTGGCCGTGCCAGGGTTACCGGAAACATGGACGATTATATGCGTTTTCGGGTACCTTCATTACGTAACATAGAATACACCGCACCTTACGGCAGTTTCGGGCAGTTTGAAACGCTGAAAGACGTTTTAAATTATTTTGATAATGGCGTTTTATATGCCGAAAACCTCGACCTCGTTTTTAAAGATAACAATAACAGGATTCCGCTAACAGAAGAAGAAAAACAAGATTTAATTTCCTTTATGAAAACCTTGAGCGATGTGGGGTTTGTGGGAAACTAAACCATTACAAACATGCAAATCGCCATGAAAAATGATTAGGTAGGTTATTGTGTGGAATTATCGTAACGAAAAATGATTTATTTTTGGTTTACATCAAAAAAATTATAATTTATAACGGTACATTCAGAAAATAGCCTCATTAATTATATTTTGGTGCTATTTTTTGTTTTTTAAAACTTTCTGTTTAATAATTTTAAGTTGCTTTTCTTGTTAAAAGAGAATAAAAAACATAAAAGACCTATAAAATAGGCCGTAATCTCCCGAGAGGAGAAAAAAGTGAAAGACGACCTTGTAAGCCGGAAAATTTTTTCGCTTTCATAATAATCGAAGCTAAAAAACCTCCGTTTTTGTGCCTTTTGGGAGTTTATTTTTAACTCAATATACAATAAAACCCTCGTTTTTACAGAGGGTTTGTATTTTATAAAGATGCCAAATTTTCTTTATCGCCAAATAGTGGTAATGGTACAAATAGCCAACGCTAAAACGCTTGATTTTCCATAATCAACTTGCGTTTTGTAGTAATATCACCCCTTACTCCGCCGTATAATATTCGGTTTTATGGGGTTCGATAACGGCTTGCGGCGAGAATTTTTTGCGCAGCCATATTTTAAACTTCACACTTAAAAAGAACAATACCGGAACCACAATCAAGGTTAAAAAGGTAGCTACAAACAGGCCGTAAATAACCGTCCAAGCCAATGGCCCCCAAAATACCACGTTGTCGCCCCCGAAATAAATATGCGGGTTTAGTTCCGAAAATAGCGTAAAAAAGTTAATGTTAAACCCAATAGCCAAGGGTATTAAGCCCAAAATGGTGGTAATGGCCGTTAACAGTACGGGGCGCAAACGGGCTTTACCCGCTCTTACGATACACTCGAACAAATCTTCGGTAATTAAATACTCGTTATCTTCCAATTTTAGTTCGCTTTTTCTTCTATCGATTAGCAGTTGGGCGTAATCCAACAGTACTACGCCGTTGTTAACCACGATGCCGGCCAGCGAGATAATACCCACCATGGTCATCATAATAACAAAGGCGCTGCCCGTAACAACCAAACCGCCAAATACGCCAATAAAACTTAAAAATATGGCCAGCATGATAATGGCGGGTTTTGAAATGGAGTTGAATTGGAAGATTAATATGAAGAAGATTAACCCAAGCCCAATAAAAAAAGCACTCATTAAAAAGGCCATTTGCTTGTTTTGCTCTTCAATTTGTCCGGTATAATCTATTTTGATGTTTTTGGGCAGGTTTTCGAAACTTTTCATTTCGTTCCTAATTTTGTTTACAATAGCCCCGGCATCGGTATAGCCCGGTGCCAATGCCGAATATACCGTAACCACACGCCTGGTGTCGTTGTGCTTAATGGCACTAAACCCAGATGTGTTTTCGTGGGTAGATACTACCGAAACGGGAATTTCTATTAATTGCCCCGAATTGTTCCTAAAGGTAATGTTTTGGTTAAACAGGGCACTGGTATTATAACGGTTGTCGTCGTTAAAGCGCACGTAAATATCGTAATCGTCGCCACCTTCTTTATAAACGCCCGCTTTTGCCCCAAATATGGAATTGCGCAGTTGGTCGCCAATTTGGGCGGCACTAATACCAAGTTCGCCCGCTTTTTCCCTATCGATAACCACTTGCATCGAAGGTTTATCTTTATTTACATCGATTTTCAGCTCATCAATTCCGGCAATATTCCGGCCGTTAATAAAGTCGCGCATACGCTCTGCGGTTACAATAAGCTCGTTGTAGTCGTCGCCTTCAATTTCAATATTTATAGGCGAACCCGTTGGCGGGCCGTTTTGGTCCTTTTCAACCGAAATAAGCACGCCCGGATAAATACCAACCAAGGCGGCCTGTACTTTTTGGCGCATAAGCTCGCTGTCCTCCCCACGGCGGTATTTATATTCGCGAATAGATACCGTAATTTTGCCCTTGTGCGGCATTTCGGCAGACGAACCGCCATCGGTATAAGGGTTTCCGGCGCCTTCGCCCACTTGCGATACGGCACTTTCGACCATAAAATTATAATTGCCGTCCTTGTACTGCGGTACGTTAACCACATTGTAAACCCGTTTTTCTATTTCCTTGGTTATGGCATTGGTTTTTTCAATGGCCGTGCCTTCGGGATATTCAATATAAACAATAATTTGGTTGGGTTTGTTGTCGGGGAAAAACTCCACTTTGGTACGCTGTGTGCCGAGCGAAATACCGAAGGCAATAAACGCAATGATAAGCAAAACAAAAGTACCGATACTTAACAAATACGGCCGTTTTCCCGAAAGGGCGCTACGCAGTTGCTTTTCGTAAAAGTTTTCGAACCTAACCAAGGTTTTTTCTTGAAAGCGGTTGGCCCATTTGCGGAGGAACAAACGGTAAATCCAAAGTAGTCCGGCGGTAACTACCATAAGCGTACCAAGGCCTCGGTAAGCGCCACCAACAATAAATACCAATAGGCCGATTACGGTCATGGTTACCGTTATGGTAACAATACGTTTTAGAGGCATGTTTTTATCTTCAACCGTCATGTATTTTGATACCAGTACCGAATTGAAAAATATGGCCACGAACAGCGAGGAGCCGAGTACGATGGATAGGGTTTTTGGCAAAATCATCATAAACTCGCCCATAATGCCCGGCCATAAGCCCAGTGGAATAAAGGCGGCAACGGTGGTAGCCGTGGAAATAATAATAGGGAAAGCTATTTCGCCAATGCCTTTTTTGGCGGCTTGGTAGCGGCTCATACCCTCTTCGTCCATAAGGCGGTATACATTTTCTACCACCACGATACCGTTATCTACCAGCATACCAAGCCCCATGATAAGCCCAAAGAGTACCATGGTGTTTAGTGAAATGCCAAGCAAATCCAAAATCATAAGCGACATAAACATGGACATGGGTATGGCAAAGCCCACGAAAATGGCGTTTTTAAAACCAAGGAAAAACATTAAAACGGTAACCACAAGGATTACCCCGAAGATGATGTTGTTTACCAAATCGTCCACCATGCCTATGGTAACCGATGATTGGTCGTTGGTAATGCTTACTTTTAAATCTTTTGGGAACACCTCGTCTACGGCGTGTTTTACTATTTTTTGGATTTCGTCGGCAGCAGCCACCATGTTTTTGCCGGCCCGTTTTTTTACGTCCAACATTACCACGGGACTGCCAAACTCACGGGCAAAGGTGGTTTTGTCTTCCTCCTTAAAGGTAACGGTGGCGAGGTCCTTGAGGTAAATGGCGTGGCCATCGTCGGACTTTACCACAAAATTTTCCAGTTCGTTGGGGTTTATAATTTCGCCAAGAATACGAATGGTACGGCGCTGCCCACTGGCTTTTAGGTTACCGGCCGACATGGTTACGTTGCCGTTGTTTATGGCGCCAATAATATCGCTAAAGGTGACCTTGGCGGCCATCATTTTATAAATGTCCACGGCTACTTCTACTTCTAACTCTTGCGCACCACGGATGTCTACTTTTTTAATTTCGAGAAGTTCTTCAATTTCATCTTGCAGGTACTCGCCGTATTCTTTTAGTTTTTCGGTGGGGTAATCGCCCGTTATGTTAATGTTTAGTATGGGCATTTCTTCCGATAGGGCCAAGGAAAACACGTCGGGCTCGACCTTGGCACCGTTAAAGGTTGGCCAGTCTTCGTTGGAGGTTTCGGTATCTACTTCGTCCTTTACCTTTTGCTTGGCGGCGTCGACGTCTATTTTTTCGTCGAATTCAACAATAAGCATACCGTAGTCTTCCTGCGAGGTTGAGGTAATTTCAACCACATTGCTTACCGTTTTTAGCTTGTCCTCTAAAGGGTCTACAATAAGTTTTTCTATGTCTTCGGCCGTGTTTCCGGGAAAGGGTACGCTTACGTATATTTTGGTTTCGTTAACCTCGGGAAAACTTTCCCTTGGCATATCGAAAAAGGCTAAAATACCAAGATAGAAAAATACGGCAATAAGCACGTACATCGTGGTTTTATTGTCTATGGCCCAGGATGATAAACCGAATTCTTTATCTATTTTTTTGTTGTTGTTCATGAATTTTGGTTTAGTAGTTTATAACCTTAACCGTTTGGCCGTCCTTTACGCTGCGTGCGCCTTCGCTAATAATTTCGGTACCACTTGTTAGGCCTTCCAGTACCTCGATACTGTCGCCTTGGGTTTTGCCTGTTTTTATTATGGTTCGGGTGGCGGTACCTTCGTTTTTATCGTTTTTGTTGGTTATAACGTAAATGTACTGCTCGCCGTTGGCGTTTTCGGAAATAATACTTAACGGAATAAGCAGCGCTTTATCGTTGGTATAATCGTTAATTTTTAACTTGGCGGTTAGGTTTGGTTTTATGTTGTTGTCCTTGTTTGGAATGCCCACTTCTACCTTAAAGGTTCGGTTTGCGGGGTTTATAAAATCGCCCGCTTGGCGTACCGTGGTTTCCAAACTTTTGCCCAATACCGGAAAGGTTACCGTTACGTTTTTGCCCTTGGTAACATTGGCAATGTAGCTTTCGGGCACGTCGGTTTCAATATACATATCGTTTAGGTTTACAATACGCATGAGTTGGCTTTGCCCGGCGGCCACAACGCTGCCCTGCTCGGTAATAACATCGTCTATGGTGCCGGAAAAAGGGGCTTTAACAAGGGTTTTTGCTATTTGCTGTTGCAATTGGTTTACGGCCTCTTGTTGCGACTCGAAGGTGGATTTTGCTTGTAAAAACTGTATTTCGCTGCCAATGTTTTGGTCCCAAAGGCGTTTTTGGCGCTCGAAAGTGGTTTTGGCCAAATCGGCTTGTATTTTTAGTTGTGCCAGTTGTTGGCTTAGTCCGCCGTCGTCTATTTTGGCAAGGGTTTGGCCTTTGCTTACTTGTTGGCCTTCCTTAACGTAAACTTGGGTTAAAATACCGTTAAACTCGGGCGTTATAACCAATAGGTTTTTTGTGGTTACGTTGCCCTGTACTTCCAACTCGTGCTTAAATACTTCTTCTTTTGCCACAAAAGTTGTAATTAAGGGTACTTTTTTAAGGGTGTCGAGCTTTGAAATGGCTTCGTCCAACTGTACCAATTCGGAATGGATAAGGTCCTGTTGGGCTACCAATTCGGCACGTTTTGCCTTTATAGTTTCCAAGTTGTTGCTTTCCAAGACGTTTTCAACCGAGTTTTTCTTTTCCTCGCCACCGCAGGCGGTTAAAATAAGGGCTGTTAGGGTTAGGGTATATAGATGTTTCATTTTGAGGTTATTTGTTTATGGGTTTTTAGTTGTGGTTTACACAAGATAAACAGTTTCTTTTTTTAATTTTTATTGTTCAGTTTCTTTCGAGATTTCGTTTATAGATAGCTTTGTCGTCGTACCCTCCTTCTCGCGATGACGTCATTGCGACGACAAAGGAGAGGCAATCTCTACGCGTTATTATACTTTATCATTACGCCTTAGTTGTTTTTAAATAGTTAAAAGTTGTGTTGTATATTGTTAATTATCTCATCACTTTAATTAACAACATTCAACACCGTTTCCAATTCGGCTTTGGAATTAATAACATTAAGCATGGCTTGTAAAAATTCCTGTTGCGCCGTGTACAATTGCGTTTGGGCTTGGCGCAAATCGAAACTGGAACCAATGCCCTCGAAAAATTTGGTTTGGTTTTTGGCCTCGATACGCTCGGCAAGGTTTAGGTTTTCTTTTTTGTTATCGTAATCCTCAATGGCAAATTGGTATTCGCTTTTGGCATTGTCTATTTCCAACTTTATTTGCTGTTCGGTTTCGGTTAGTTCGGTTTTGGCCTTTTCAAGGTTTATTTTGGCGCGTTGGGTGGCGGCCTGTTTACCAAACGAACTAAAAACGGGAATGTTTAGGCTTACGCCGAAAAGCGAAGAGCCAAACCAATCCTGTTCTTTGTTTAAAAATTTAAACTGGTCGCCAAACCCGTTGTAGCCCCCGTTTACAAAGGCTGAAAGCGTGGGGAGAAACTTGCTTTTTTCCAACTTTAGCAACAGCTCGGTCGAGGTCATGTTGTTTTCGGCAATTTTGTAGTCTATGGTATTTTCAACCGACTCATCGGCATTTAAAAGTGCCATGTCCATCATGTTTTGGGCGGTAAGTGTTTCCAAATTATCGGTTAATGTGGTAGTGGTGTTTAAGTCCAAGCCCAAAATGATATTGAGCATTTGGTAGGCCAGGGTTTTTAGGCGTTCGGAATTCCGCAAGGAACTTTCAAGGCTGGACAACGTTATTTTTAGTTGCTCTACGCTTTCTTCTTCTTCCAGACCATTTTCGTAAATCTTGGTGGTTTCATTTAAGTTGTCGTTTAAAATTGTTATGTTTTTGTTTAGTATGGCAGTGGTTTCTTCGGCCAATAGCACATTTCCATAGGCGTTTATAACGGCTTTTCTAACCTCTAAATCGGTTTTTATTTTGGCGTTTTCCGAAATTTGCAAATAAACCTTGGCCGATTGCAGGCCTACGATATACGAGCCGTCGAACAGTAATTGCGACAAGGTTGCCGTGGCGGTTACGTTTTGTTTGGTGCCAAAGGTAACCTCGGCAAATTCGCCTGCGTTACCGCCAAAAAACTCGGCAGGGATTAGTTGTACCTGCTGTTTTAAAAAGTTTTGGTAATCGGTGGCAATGTTTATTTGCGGCAAACCGGTTGCGGTGGTTTCCCATTTTTGTTTTTTTGCGGCCTCTATATCCCGGGTGGCGTTTATGGCCGTTCGGTTGTTTTGCAAGGCAAAATCGATAGCTTCCCGTAGCGAAAACTGCTGTTGGGCGTCTTGCGAAAATCCTTGGAAAAAACACAATAAACCAAGCGCTATTATAAGTTTGTGCATCATGCTTTTATACGTGGTTTTGGGTTAAAAAATGGTTTAAATAGGCCAAGCCTTTTGGTGTGCAAATACCCCGCAAATGGTATTCGAGATAGTTGTCCATAAGTGTATTCATGGTGAAGGTTTTGGTAGGGAACACCTCTTCGTCCTTAAGGCTTACCATACCGCTAAAGTACAGCCTGGAAATAAAATCGATATTAAGGTTTGGGCGGTAAAGCCCCAATTTTATACCGCTGTTAAGGTTGTTTACCACACAGTTTTGCATTAATGAAAATTGTTTGGATTTTAAGGTGCCAAAAATTTTGGGGTAATACTTTTTTAACTGGTATTGTGGCGACGATTTTTCGTCCTTTAAATGGTCCTTAACCAACTTATTAACGCCGTAAACCTCGTCTATGGGGTTTATACCCGAACTGCAAATGTGGGCTATTTTTTCGCTAATACTATTAAAAACGCTTAATGTAGCAGCTTCCACCAACTTGGTTTTAGTGTCGAAATGCTGATAGATTGTTTTTTTTGAAACGCCTATTTTATGGGCAATATCGTCCATGGTTACACTTTTAAAGCCGTAATTTAAAAACAGTTCTGCTGCGTTATTTAATATTTTTGCTTTCATAATTAGGGCACAAAAATAAAACAGGAAACTAAATAAACAAAAAAAGTTTCCAAAGTTTATCAATATTTAAACATTTATATAATTTTGGGGCAGTATACGGGTCGTTTCGCTCTTTGTTGTAACGTCAATTACGAGGAGGTGCGACGAAGTAATCCGTACAATAAGGAGAGACCGCTTCGCACCTCGTAGTGGCGTTATTGCTGTGGTGCTGACCTAAAAGCTGTCTATTTTCTATATTCTAAAAAACAATTAGAATAGTATTTTATTTGCAACTGTTTAATCATAATTAGCTTATTTTTGCCCCATGCTTTCAACAGAACAATACCAACACGAATTTGTTACCTATTTAAACCAATACGTAACCGGTAAGGAACCAGAAAACTTATACGCTCCCATTAACTACATATTAAAATTGGGCGGTAAGCGCTTACGGCCCGTGCTTACCCTAATGGCGGCCGAGGCGTTTAATTGCAATTATAAAAAGGCCTTGCCGGCGGCATTGAGCATCGAGGTATTCCATAATTTTTCCTTGGTCCACGACGATATTATGGACGATGCCCCCCTGCGCCGCGGCAACCAGACCGTGCACGAAAAGTGGGATGTTAATACAGGCATACTTTCGGGCGATGCTATGTTAATTATGGCCTATCGGTTATTCGAAAAATATGAACCGGACACCTTTCAAGCCCTGGCAAAACTGTTTAGCAAAACCGCCCTTGAGGTGTGCGAAGGCCAACAATACGATGTCGATTTTGAAAACAGAACCGATGTAACCATACCCGAATACCTAAAAATGATTGAGTACAAAACCGCTGTTTTAATTGGCGCCGCCATGCAAATGGGCGCTATCGTGGCGGGGGCTTCGCAAGTGCACCAGCAAAACATTTACGAGTTTGGCAAAAATCTCGGTATTGCGTTTCAGCTTCAGGACGATTACCTCGACGCCTTTGGCAACCCCGAAACCTTTGGCAAACAAGTAGGCGGCGATATTATTGAAAACAAAAAAACCTATTTATACCTAAAAGCCCTACAAGGCTTGGACAAAGACGACGAAAAGCATTTGCAAACCCTATTTGCGTTAGCGGGTGGCGATACCAACTCTAAAATTGAAATAGTAAAACAGCTATTCGTGTCGTCGGGAGCCGATACGGCCACTAAGGAAGCCATAACCGAATATACCAAAAAAGCCTTTTATGTTTTAAACGATTTAAATATTGAAGAAAGCAAAAAAACGGCATTACGCGATTTTGGCTATCGTTTAATGAACAGAAATGTGTAATTAATTAAAAAAAGCGTCACTGCGAGGCACGAAGCAGTCTCTCTGTTATGTAGGATTTACATCGAAAGCCCCTAAAACAGACGGTAATTTAAGGTGAAAAACATAATGCAGCTACCACAAAACTTCGATATTTTAATAGAAGAAGCAACACAGCAAAAACTCTATAAAAACCTAATAAAACAGCTAAACAAGGATTTTTTGCTGGCCAACGTACCTTTGGAGTTTAACGAAACCGTGTTGCCATCCAGCCTAAAGCTCATACTGCACGAAACGGTTTTTAAACTAATACAAGAAAAATTTGCAGACTATTTAAACCTACTTTATACTGCAGATGTTTCCGAAAAAGAAGTAAAAGCCCTTAACGGTACCGATATACTTAAATTGTCCGAAGACGTATCGTTCCTGATATTAAAGCGGGAATGGCAAAAAGTTTGGTTGAAAAATAAGTATAAATTAATTAGGATAAATTTGTCCTAATTTAAAAATAAATTGTATTTTTGTAAAATAAAAAGTTTTAATGTTCTCTAAAGCCTGTAAATACGCCATAAAGGCAACTATATATATAGCAGTTAATTCCTATGACAACAAGCGGGTAAGCCCGCGCGAAATTGCCAAGGAAATTAACTCGCCCGAGGCTTTTACCGCCAAAATTTTACAGGCATTGGTAAGGAACAATATTGTTAATTCCACCAAAGGTGCTCACGGGGGGTTCGATATAGACAAAGCCAACATTAAAAACATAAAATTAATACAAATAGTTAAAGCTATTGACGGCGACAACCTATTTATGGGCTGTGGCTTGGGCTTGGACAACTGCAGCGAGGACCATCCCTGTCCCGTACACCATAAATTTAAAGTAGTTAGGGACGAACTTAAATACATGGTAGAAAACACCACTTTAGAAGAATTAGCCTCCAACGTGCTGTCGGGCGAAACTTACTTGAAGATTTAAAAAAATTTTAATTAAAAATAGGATAAAAATATCCGAAATAAAATTATGGAAACATTACACACAGATTCAAAAAAACAAATAGGACAATTTGTAGCCGACGATTTTAGAACCGCCGCCATATTTAGCAATTACGGTATAGATTTTTGTTGCAAGGGCGACCGGACCGTAGAAGAAGTTTGCCAAAAAAACGGCATAAAACCCGATGTACTTTTGGATGAGCTCCATGCCGTTTTAAACGCCAATACTGCCCAGTCCATCGATTATAAATCGTGGCCAATGGATTTATTGGTCGATTATATCGAAAAAAAACACCACCGTTATGTTGAAGAAAAAACACCCGTACTGCGCCAGTTTCTCGATAAATTATGCCGTGTACACGGTGGCAGGCACCCCGAACTGTTGGAAATAAACGAACTGTTTATAGCCTCGTCGGGCGAATTGGCCGCCCACATGAAAAAAGAAGAACTCGTGCTATTTCCCTTTATTAAAAAAATGGTAGCGGCAAGTTTAAGCCAAGGCGCCATAGAAGCGCCCCACTTCGGTACGGTTGAAAACCCCATTGCCATGATGAAACACGAGCATGACAACGAAGGCGAGCGCTTTAGGAAAATAGCCGAGCTTACCAACAATTACACACCGCCTGCCGATGCTTGTAATACTTACCGCGTAACCTTTGCCATGCTGGACGAGTTTGAAAAAGATTTGCACCTGCACATCCATTTAGAAAACAATATTTTATTCCCCAACGCCATAAAGTTGGAAAAACAATTTAGTTAAGGTGACGATAGGGTTTTTGGGATGCTTTATAACTGTTTCCCGATAAACCCTGTTTTTAGTGCTTAAATTCCAGAGTATTTCGGTATTCTGGAATTTTTTAATTAATTTAGACCTATTAAAAATAATATTGTAGTGTTATGTCAACTCTGAAATTTAGTGTAGAGATTGCTTCGTCGTCGTGCCTCCTTCTCGCAATGACGTCATTGCGACGACAGCGGAGGAAGCAATCCCATCCGTCAATTTTAATTTGACATAACAGTAGTATGTTCCAACGAGGACCGAGCCTGTCCGTCGGTGGCTGAGCTTGTCGAAGCCACACAGAAACATCGTAAAAACACATTGTACTTTTCTATGTTAAAAAAACTTGTTATAGCCTGTTTAACCAATTTTTTAATAGCTGCCCTAATGGGGCTGTTATTGCGCTACTCGGTTATTGGGACTATGCGGTTTAATTATAGGTTTTTAACCCATGCGCACTCGCATGTTGCCATGTTGGGTTGGGTGTACTTAATGCTGTATGTGCTAATTGTTAACTATTTTGTACCAAAACAAAAGCCTATTTACACTAAACTATTTTGGTTAACCGAGTTTGCCGTGGTGGGCATGATGTTAAGTTTTCCGTTTCAAGGGTATGCCGCCGTATCGATAAGTTTTTCAACCTTACATATTTTTTGCAGCTATTATTTTGCGTACTTGGTTTGGAAACACCATAAAACAACCTCCACAGCAAGCCTATATTTGCTAAAAACGGCCTTGGTTTTTATGGTGCTGTCCACCTTTGGGGTGTGGTGCTTGGGTCCTGCTGTTTCCACACAAGGGCCGGCTTCGGCGTTTTATCAAATCGCTATCCAGTTTTTTTTGCATTTTCAGTTTAACGGTTGGTTTTTAATAGCCGTTTTTGCGCTTTTGTGTTATGTGTTTCAAGTTCAACATTCAAAACAATTTAAAGCCTTCTGTGTGTTGGTGTTGGTTTCAACAATAAGTACTTTGGCCTTGCCCATATATTGGTTTGTTCCGTACGATACCCTGTTTTATGTTAATGCTGTTGGGGTTGTACTGCAAATACCAATGCTTGCTGTGTTTTTACGACTTTTAAAACCAAAGGCTGCTATTGTGTTTCAAAACCAACCCAAATTGCTGCAATATATATTTGGTTTTGCCTTGGCCTGTTTGGTGCTAAAAGCATTTTTGCAAATGTTAACTTTGGTACCCGAATTTTCTAAAACCGCCTTTGCTTACCACAATTTTGTGCTGGGTTTTATCCATTTATTAATGCTTGGGACGGTATCGGGGTTTTTACTGTTTTTTATGCTTAAAAATCACTGGTTGGCTCCAAATAAGCTGTTAGCCTTTGGGGTTTTCGGTTTTATGTTGGGCTTTGTGTTAACCGAAGCCATTTTGGCCTACCAAGGCTATTTGTACTATACCAAAAGCGGTATGATGCCTTACTATACCAAAAGTTTATTTTTATCGAGTTTATTATTGCCTGTTGGCATTGTAAGTATAATTATTAATGTTTTAAAAACGAAAAACTATGGACAAAAAACCATTGAAACGCCATAAATCCTTACAGCCGCTAAGTAGGGAGCATCACCATAACTTATTATTGTCGTGGAAAATACGAACGGGAATAAGCAAAGGCGTATCCATAGTGCGCATTAGGGCATATGCCGATTGGTTTTACACCAACCACATCCTGCCGCATTTTAATATTGAAGAAGCCTACGTGTTTCCCGTTTTGGGTGAAGACCACGAACTTGTAAAACGGGCTTTAACCGAACACAGACGCATTAAACGGCTGTTTACCGAAGCACCCAACGATGCCGTTACCTTAAACAAAATAGAAGAAGAAATTGAAAAGCACGTGCGTTTCGAGGAGCGTATATTGTTTCCCGAAATCCAGCTTATAGCAACAGAGGCCCAAATGGAAGCCATAGACAAAATACATAATCCCGAAGGTGCTTTTGTAGATAAGTTGGATGATGAGTTTTGGCGGTAAAAATTAAGGCATTACCGGTTTCGGCTATGAACAGTTGGGAGGGGTACGCCCTAACTTTTCGGTTTGGCACCAACTTTTGTTTTATGTATATATTTTCGTTTTATCACTCCTGCCTGCCGGCAGGCAGGTTCGCCCCAATTGTTTATAGCCAACCTTTGTTGTAGAGCGTATTTTTAATCAAAATCCAATATTCCAAATGTCTCACTATATGGTCTGGAAATATCGATAATGTCAAATTTGGGTGTAATCCGTTTCTTCAGAGCTGCAATTGTATTTTTAGTTCTTGCATCTGAAGTTACAAATTGAATTATCCCTTTGTCTAAATCAGCCTGTGCAAATAATTTAGAATCGTTCGGAATTATTGCTCTCGGTGTTAGTTTTTCGTTACTAATCTTATTTTCTTCAAAAATTGCTTCCGCAAATTCACCTGTCCTTTGAGCGTGGTCTAAATTGAAAGGGATAATTTGTAGATTTCTTAAAGGTAGTTCGTCAATTTTGCCTTTAACACAATATTCAGCAATGGAAATGGTTGATACTTTTAGTAAAATTTCATTCTCCAAAAAATACTTAAAATAGCCTTTCGCATTTTTATGTAAAGGGTCTTCATCATTATAAAAGTCGAACGAAGAAGCTGGTATCAAGTAAAACACTATGCTTCATATCCTCCTCTTAAATTATTTAACCATTCATTTGCGTCAATACCTTTCCAATTCCTTTTTGCTTTTTTTATTAGTACATCAAGGTAATTAGAGTCAAATTTTAGGTCATAGTCAATCAATTCAATTAAAGAAAGTGATTTTGTGTCTATTTCGCCAGTTTCTGTGTTTTGTTTGCCTGAAGCTCTAACGCCAAATTTTTTATACAACAAATTCTGTTCTTGCCCCTCTAAATAATCTTTTCCTGTTTCTATAGTTATTGAACCATAATCGGAAGTGTCTAAATGAATATTCGCTTTACTTTTACCACCTGCATTTGTAAGAATACCATAAAAATAAAACTCTGCATCTACCCATAA
>JBKEDS010000021.1:0-39183 GCA_047975545.1 Flavobacteriaceae bacterium
ATAAAAAAAGGCAGCAACACCATTATTTTAGATGCCTACAATGCCAATCCGTCGAGTATGAAGGCTGCCCTGACCAACTTTAACGATTTAAAGACCGATAACAAAATTGTATTTTTGGGCGATATGTTCGAGTTGGGGAAAGCAGCCAAAACCGAACATGAAACCATTGCCGATTTTGCAGATAGCCTTAAGGTTGAAAATATTGTTTTAATTGGTGAAAATTTTCATAATACGACATACGCTTCACATAGAGTATTAAAGTTTAAATCGTTTGAAAATTTTACGGAAGGTTTCGATTTTTCAAAACTGAAAGAAGCAACAATTTTAATTAAAGGCTCAAGGGGCATGGCCATGGAACGGCTATTGGAATTTATTTAAGTACTCCAGCTATTTTTATTAGAATACAATAAAATAGCTGCCTTTTTTTATGGTACTAAATTCAATGGTATTGTTTTCTTTTATTTTGTAAGGTATTGTTTTTCCTGAATTATCCTTTACTTCGGCATTTTTAATATTTTTATGTTTAACCTTGCACACTCCCCCATTTTTCGAAACAATTTGGGCGGAGGTTATCTTGCTGTTTTTCCAATCTACCGACACCTCAAAATTACCTCTGGCCACCAAGCCCTCGAACGCTCCTGTTTTCCATGCTTTTGGTAGTGCGGGCAAAAGTTCAATAAATCCTTCGTGGCTTTGCAACAGCATTTCGGCAACGCCTGCCATCGTACCCAAGTTGCCGTCTATTTGAAAAGGCGGGCAAATAGCCCACAAATTAGGAAATAACCGCTCCCGCAAAAATTTGGAATAAACGCTGTGTGCCTCTTCGGCTTCCTTAAGCCTTGCCCGAAGGTTCATTCTGTGTGCCAAAGCCCAGCCTGTTGTTTTATTGCCCCTAAAATCCAATACTACTTTTGCGGCTTGCTCCCATTCGGGTTTATTGGAGTTTATTAAGGTTCCCGGGTACAATGGGCATAAATGGGACAAGTGCCTGTGCTTGGGGTCGCCTATTTCGCCGTATTTATGTTCTTCCCTAAACTCTTTTATTTGTCCCGATGCGCCTATTAATATGGGGTTTAACTTATTTATTTCGGTTTTAACGGTTTTTAAAAACGCATTGTTTTCACCTAATATTTCGGCACTTTTTAGCAAATCGTTATAGGTTTCCCAAACAAATCCTTGGTCGAACGTAGTGCCTTTGGTCATATAATGCCCACCATTATGACGTTGTTCCGGCGATGCAGAACGGTCGACCAGTAACGCCCCGTCTTCGTCGTTAGGCAATAGTGTTTTGGATAAAAACTTGCTCATACCCAACAGGGTGGGATAGGCTATTTCCCTTAAATAAACGGTGTCCTGGGTAAACTCGAACCTATCCCAAAACAGTTTTGTAGTAAAGCCTCCCGTTCCCGGCCCGGAATGTCCACCGGGACTTTCTATACTGTAAGCATTTGCCCCCGTTCCTATAGTCCACCCGTTTCCGTGGTCGTCGGGGCTAAAGGCTTCGGGGTGCCATTTTTTAATATATTCGCTACCGTTGATGTACGCCTTTGGCAAATAGGCTTTAAAATACTGGTCGTATGCCGTAAAGGTTTCGTGCAAATTGGTATTAAATGCGCCCCAATAGTTCATTTGTACATTAATATTATGCCAATAGCCGCCCGACCAAGGACTAACATGGTATTGGCTCCATGCCCCTTGCAGGGTTGCCGGTAAAGTACCCGGCCTGGAGCTGGCAATTAACAAGTACCTTCCAAAGTGGAATATTAATTCTTCTAAATAAATATTGGAAGTGTCTTGTTTGTAGTTTTTTACTAATGTTTTGGTTGGTATTTCGGGTTTGTTTGGGGCTAATTTTAAATTAACCCGGGAAAACAGATTGGTATAATCCTCAAGATGCTGTGCCTTTATTTTGTTATATCCCAGTTTGCTTGCTTCTTCAATTGCTTTCGATACTTTGTCGTGCGGAAGCTGGTTAGGGTTTAATTTTAAGCGGTTATCGTCGGGTAAAAATATATTTTCGCTTAATTCGTAATTAGTTCCTACATGTATTAGAATGATTGCCGAATTGGCACCTACAATTCTAATTTCGTTTGAACCGTTTTCGTTATTTTCGTATAATTGCCCACCATCGTTAACCACTTTAATTTGCCCTTCGTAATTAAGGCTAAACAACGGAATATTTCCCGAAAGCGTAATTGTATTACCACTAGCCTTGGTCGTGCCTGTTTTGGTGTATTCGGTAATTATAGCACCCCTGGAATCGGATTTTTCATTATTGTTTCTTAAATATGGGTTTACGGCACTTACCGTACAGGAAATTTTTGCTTTTTTGTTTGCGCTTAGCTTAATAGCTATAATATTGCTGGGGTAATTGGCCAAGTATTCCCTGGCGTATTTTACGCCATCGTGTTCGTAGTTTACATACAAGATGGCTTCGTTAAGGTTAAGGCTTCTTTTATAATTATTAATATTATAATGGTCGGATCTTATAAAAACTTCGGCAAAGCTGGTCATGCCGCCCGAGCCGTACGGTGCGCCGTTTGTTAGGGTTTTGTCGGTAATTTGAATTCTGTCTACATCCGTTCTGCCAAAAATATTAGCGCCCATATAGCCATTGCCTATGGGGTACGAATGTGCTTCCCAATCGAAATCGTAAGGATAGCCCCGACTTTTAATGCTGCCATCGTTTCCTCGATTTGGAGCGGGCTGGTCGTCCCAAACCTCATAAACACGGTTTGTGGAATTTGTTTGCGAAAATCCGAAATGGAAAAAGAATATTATAGGGATTAATAAAATTAGCTTCACTTTGTTTGTTATTATGGGTTGAAAGTTTGCAAACTGAAAAAACAATTTCTGAAAATTTTGAAAAAAGAATGATATTCCCATTTTCGGCACCGTAAAAAATCGTTTGTGAAGTAAATAAAAAAAATCCTAAAGTAAAAACTTTAGGATTTTTTTTTGTGGGCGCGAAGGGATTCGAACCCCTGACCCTTTGGGTGTAAACCAAATGCTCTGAACCAGCTGAGCTACGCGCCCTTGTTGTTATCGGGTGCAAATATAAGTTAGTTTTTCAATCTGCAAAAACTTTTTTCAAAAAAATTTAAATTATTTCGGCTACAACAAAAGTGCTGCCCCCTACAAATACAAAATCGGATTTTTGGGCCTGGCTTAATGCTGCTTTATAGGCTTCATTAACAGAATTATAGGCTTCGCCCTTAAACCCGAACATGTTTAATTCAGTTTTTAATTGTTGGGCGCCCATGCCCCGGGGAATATTGGGCTTGCAAAAATAGTAGGTGGCGTTTTTGGGCAAAATATTTACAAGGGCACTTAAATCCTTATCGCTTACAACGCCGAAAACAATATGCAAAGCGTTAAACGTTTCCGAAGCAATTTGCTTTACCACGTAAGTTAGCCCCTCTTTATTATGCCCCGTATCGCAAACTACTTTTGGGTTATGGGCCAACACTTGCCAACGGCCTAATAATCCCGTGTTTTTCACCACTTTTAAAAAGCCTTGTTTTATATGGTTTTCAGAAGTGTTGAATCCTTTTTTTTGTAGCTCGCGAATAGCTGCTTGTACCGTTTTTATATTTTTTGCTTGATAAATCCCTTTTAAATCGGATTGGTAGTTTATGGTTTCTTCTTGGTCGGCAAAAACTATTTTTGTCCTGTTTTTATTGGCCAAGGTTTTAAATACTTCGATGGTTTCCGGCTGGGTTTCGCCTATAACAACGGGAATATTTGGTTTAATAATGCCGCCTTTTTCGTAAGCTATGGCTTCTAAGGTATTTCCAAGAAATTGGGTATGGTCCAACCCTATATTGGTAATAACCGATACTTGCGGCGTAATAATGTTGGTGGAGTCCAGTCGGCCGCCGAGGCCTACTTCAACAACGGCTATATCGACCTTTTGTTTTGAAAAATAGTCGAAGGCCATGCCCACGGTCATTTCAAAAAAAGACAGGTTATTTTTTTCTAAAAACAATTTGTTTCGTGTTATAAACCCTGTAATAAACTGCTTGCTTACCGTTTTGCCGTTTATTTTAATACGTTCGCGAAAATCCTTTAAATGTGGCGAAGTGTACAAGCCCACCTTATAGCCCACCTCCTGCAATATGGACGCCAACATGTGGCTGGTAGAACCTTTGCCATTGGTACCTGCTACATGAACGGTTTTAAAATTATGTTGGGGGTGATTTAACTGTTGTGCTAATTTTAAGGTGTTGGACAAATCCTTTTTAAAAGCCGATTTACCTTGGCGCTGGTACATGGGAAGTTGCAAAAACATCCAATCGAGCGTATTTTGGTAGGTCATGTGCTATTGCCCTAATTTGAAGTTAACTTTTACAAAGCCTATTTGTTTGGCCGGTGCTTTGGAATCGGCCGGCCATTTGTGCGATAGGGCTATTTTTTTTGCAGGCTCCAACAGGCATTGTGCCGTATTGGTGGTGCCTTTTACACCGGGTTCGGCTTCAATAACCTTGCCGCTTTGGTTTACCACAATGCGTACGATTACCAAACCTGCCTCGTTGCAGTCTTGCTTTACGGCCGTGTAAGTAGCCTTGCCCCTACCGTTTAGGTCGTAGCCAACACCACCGCTTCCGCTACCCTCGCCCCCAAGATTGCTTGGGGCGTAGGGGTCGCCGTCTAATTGGCCTTTGTCGCCCGCTTTATTGTCGTTACCCTCGCCTCCTGTTTCGGTTCCGGTGGATTTGCTTACGCCTCCGATAAGGGCGTCTAATTTTCGTTTTTTTTCTTCCTGTTCCTGTTTTTCCTTTGCTATGCGCTCGGCTTCGGCCTTAGCCTTGGCATCGGCGATGGCTTTTGCTTTTGCTTCGGCTTCTTTTTGTTTTTTTATAGCAATTGCTTCGGCGTTATCGGCCGTTAAAACCTCCTCCTTAGTTTCTGATGCTTTTGAAGGCTCGACCTTAGATGGTTCGGGCTGCGATGGGCGGTTTACTTCATTAGGTTCGGACTGTATGGGTTTTAAGGGTTGAATGTTTCCCGAGCCAAAACTGGTTGTTCCAAAATTTACCGCAACGCCGTATTCTTCGGGCGGGTCCATATACGGCGGCCCGACAACAAATAACAACAGCAATAAAATAATGGCTATTAATGCCGTTATTCGTGCTGAACGCTTTTCGTGCTTGGTTTCAAAAAACTTCATAGTTGAAGGTTGGAATGCTTTAAAATTTAATTTGGTTTTACCGCCAAGATAACCTTAAACTTGTTTCGGTTGGCAATATCCATAACTTTTACCACATTTTCTATGGGTACTGTTTTTTCGGCCCTTAGCACTATGGTAGGGTTATCAACCGTGGTTAGGGCTGCGAGCAATTCGTTTTCCAAAACGCTTTCGCCCACCCGTTTTTGGTCGATGTAATAGGTTAAGTCTTCCTTAATGCTAACGGCAACCGACTTTTTGTTTTCGGTTTTTCCGCTTGCTTTTGGCAAAATAATATCGATGGCGTTTGTGGTTACTAAAGTCGAGGCCAACATGAAAAATATTAATAACAGGAACACAATGTCGGTCATGGACGACATGTTAAATTCGGGCGTTACTTTATTTCGTCCTTTTAAATTCATATTAAATAGGCTCGTTTAAGTGGTCCAAAAATTCTACCGAATTGGCTTCCATTTGATACACCACCTTATCAGTTTTAACAACTAAATGATTGTAGGCAATATAGGCCACAATACCCACGATAAGTCCGCCAACGGTGGTGGTCATGGCGGTATACAGGCCATCGGCCAAGAGTTTAATATCGATTTGCCCGCCTGAGTTTGCTATTTCGAAAATAGAAAGAATCATCCCGATAACCGTACCCAAAAAACCAATCATGGGTGCTGCCCCGGAAATGGTTGCTAAAATACTTACGTTTTTTTCCAAACCGTACACTTCCAACCTTCCGGCGTTTTCTATGGCGGTATTAATATCGGCCAATGGCTTGCCTATACGGGCAATACCTTTATTGATTAATCGGGAAACAGGCGAATTTACTTGGGCGCATAATAATTGTGCTGCTTCAATTTTACCGTTGGACACGTGGTCCTTTATTTGGTTCATAAAATTGGCATCGACCTTTGAGGCTTCCTTTATGGCGAACAAGCGTTCGAAATAAATATAAATGGCCGCTACCAACAATAGGAACAATACGGCTATAATAATTTGCCCCGCCAGGCCGCCGCTGCTAATTAGTTCGATTATTGAAAGAGTTTTTTCTACCGATTCGCCTTCTGTAAGTACTTGGGCTTCGTCTTGCGCATTTTGCAATAGTGTGTTTATCATATAAAATGTATTCGCTTGTAAATATTCAACTTATAACCATCCGCAATAGCAATGGTGTTTGGTAATAACGTTCTTCTTCTATTAAAATTGTTACAGCATTAACTCCGTCATAATAAAACCTAACCCGCCCAGTACAATAGTGTAGGGCAATGCCATTTTTATCATTTTGGCATACGATAGGTTAATTAATGGTGCCAATGCCGAGGTTAGCAGGAACAAAAAGGCGGCTTGCCCGTTTGGTGTTGCTACGCTGGGTAGGTTTGTTCCGGCATTTATGGCTATTGCCAAATGCTCGTAGTGCGTACGGTCAATCAGGCCGCTTTCAAAGGCTTGTTGTACTTCGCCTATATAAACGGTGGCCACAAAAACGTTATCGCTAATCATGGATAAAAACCCATTGGCCACGTAAAACAATCCTGCTTGCGATTCTTTTGGTTGGTGCAGCGCCCAATCGATAATTGGCTTGAACAAATGCTGGTCGTGAATCATGGCCACGATAACAAAAAACACCACCAATAATGCGGTAAAGGGCAATGCTTCCTTAAAGGCGGGGCCAATGGCATGCTCGTCGGTAATGCCCATAAAAGCAGTTTGTAGGACAATAATGCCCAAACCTATAAAGCCCACTTCGGCAACGTGGGTAGCCAAGGCTATAACCAACAATATGGCACATACGCCTTGTACCCAAAGACCGTATTTTTCTTTTGGGGTGCGTTTGGCATCGACCTCTTCGGAATATTTTTCAATAATGGTAGCGGCAACTTTTGGAAGTTCGGCACCAAACCCGAACCATTTTGTTTTTTCCAATACTACGGTGGTTAGCATACCCGCAATAAACACGGGAATACTAATAGGTGCCATGTGCTGGAAAAACTCTATAAAGCCCCAGCCCAGTTTTTCGCCAATTAAAAGGTTTTGCGGTTCGCCTACCAAAGTGGCAACGCCCCCAAGCGCCGTACCTACTACGCCGTGCATGATTAAACTGCGCAAAAAACTACGGAACTGCTCCAGGGTTTCGCCGCTTAGCTGGTCTTTATCCAACACGCTGTCCTTATTGTAATCGCCTACATTGGAATGTACTTTATGGTAAACTTCGTAAAACCCGACCGTAACGCTTATAAGTACGGCCGTAACGGTAAGAGCATCCAAAAACGCCGATAGTACCGCTGCGAGAAAAACAAACAGTACCGATAGCAATACTTTCGATTTTACCTTTACGAATACCTTACTGAATATAAACATAAGCAGCGGTTTCATAAAATAAATACCCGCTACCATAAACATTAATAGGAAAATTACGGGCATGTTGTTTTCTACTTCGTGATACGCATTTTGGGGCGATGTTAGCCCCAGTGCCAAAATTTCTATGGCAAGCAGCCCGCCCGATTGCAACGGATAACATTTTAAGGCCATGGCCAAGGTAAAAATAAATTCGCCTATAAACAGCCATGCCGTTATTTGCGGTTGCCAGTAATAAAGCGGGATGTTGATTATTAAAAACAGAACCATAACCTGCTTAAACCACACGGGACTGTTACCTAAAAAGTATTTCATATCTCTAATATTTTATTGATTTTATTTTTAATTGACGATAACAAATATAAAAAACAAAAACCCCTTACAAATTAATTTCACGTTATTTTTGTTGGATAATATATTTTGCCCGAGGAATGGTCCCTGGCTGCCCCTGTTACGCTTTTTAAGCAATTTACCTTGTTTTCCAACTTTAAAACACCGAGAAAACCAAAAATCAAGGCTTCTTTAAACTCAACAATAGCTTTATTTGGAATAATTATTTTGTTATTGGCAAAGTGTTTTAAGCGCTGCATTAAAAACGCATTATAAGCCCCACCGCCCGTTACCAGTACCGTGGCGTTTTCTTTTTTATTAATTTCAAGAGCCAACATTTCAGCAATATGCTCTACAAATGTGCGCAACACATCCTTTATATTTAATTTGAAGGCGTCTATTAACGGAAAAATAGTTTCATCTACCCATTCAAGCCCGAGGGATTTTGGGTGTTTTTTGCTGTAAAACGGCAGTGCGCTTAACTGTTTTAAAAGCGGCTCGTTAGTATTTCCTTCGGAAGCCAATTGTCCTTCATTGTCGTAGGCAAGCCCCAGAGTTCCTACATATTTATTTAGTACAATATTTACGGGGCAAATATCGTAAGCAATGCGTTCGTTGTTTAATTCGGTTGAAATATTGGCAAAGCCGCCGAGGTTTAAACAATAGCCGTATTGGGCAAACAATAGCTTATCGCCAATTGGCACGAGGGGTGCACCTTGCCCGCCCAAAGCCACGTCCTGCACCCTAAAATCGCATACCACGGTTTTGCCCAACAGGTTGGCCAGCTTGGGCAAATTGCCTATTTGGTAAGTTAGCCCCTTTTGGGGTTGGTGCAAGGCCGTATGCCCGTGCGAACAAATGGCGTTAACATCATGCAAATCGTATTTTTCTATAAAATGCTTAACGGTATTTGCTAAATATTGGGTATAATCTTCATCTATATTGTTTAATTGTTCTGCGGAAAAATTCACCAAATTTTTAAGTTTTTCGACCCAATGCACCGGGTATGCCAAGGTTTCGGCTTGTTGGATGGAAAATTGCCATGTGCTGTTTTCTTGCCAAAAAATAATGTATGCCAAATCGATGCCATCCAACGAAGTGCCGGACATTACCCCTATAATCTTATATTTTTTTTGCATGAAGTTATTGTTGGCCTGCAAAGCAGTTTAAAATTCAAAAATATCAATTTTCATCCCCGCTTCACCTCTATTTTTAGAAAATAAATTTTGAAAAAGCCCACCATGGAAACAAATTATATTACTTAAACTTTTCTGTTTTAAAAAATAAATTTCTGTTTTAAAAATATATTAACAAAATCCTATATTTGTTATCACATTCATATTAATTAAAAGCAAAATTACGAATTATGGATTTCAACCTTTCCGAAGAACACCTCATGATACGCAACGCCGCACGGGATTTTGCCCAAACCGAACTGCTCCCCGGCGTAATAAAGCGCGACGAAAACCAGCATTTTCCCAACGAACTGGTAAAAAAAATGGGCGAGTTGGGTTTTCTCGGTGTTATGGTTAGCCCAAAATACGGTGGTAGCGGCATGGACACCATATCGTACGTGCTTATTATGGAAGAACTTTCAAAAATAGATGCTTCGGCCTCGGTTATTGTATCGGTAAACAATTCGTTGGTTTGTTACGGACTGGAAGCCTTTGGCAGCGAAGCCCAAAAAGAAAAATACCTAACCAAGCTGGCTACGGGCCAATTTGTTGGCGCTTTTTGCCTAAGCGAACCCGAAGCGGGCAGCGACGCTACTTCGCAAAAAACAACAGCCATAGATAAAGGCGACCATTACCTTATTAACGGTACAAAAAACTGGATTACCAATGGCGGTCGGGCCGATATTTATATTGTAATTGCCCAAACCGACAAGGATAAAGGCTCGCACGGCATAAATGCGTTTATTGTTGAAAAGGGCACCGAGGGTTTTCACATTGGGCCAAAAGAAAATAAATTGGGGATTCGGGGCAGCGATACCCATACCCTACAATTTAACGATGTAAAAATACCCAAGGAAAACCGCATTGGCGAGGACGGCTCCGGCTTTAGGTTTGCCATGAAAACCCTTTCCGGGGGGCGTATAGGCATTGCCTCGCAAGCGCTGGGCATTGCTTCGGGCGCTTATGAACTGGCCTTAAAATACGCAAAAGAGCGCAAGGCCTTTGGTACCGAAATTTGCAACCACCAAGCCATTGCTTTTAAACTGGCCGATATGTACACCGAAATTGAAGCCGCCCGTTATTTGGTGCTAAAAGCTGCATGGGACAAGGACCAGGGCAATAACTACGACGTATCGAGTGCCGCCGCCAAACTATACGCCTCGGGCGTTGCCATGAAACACACCACCGAAGCCGTACAAATCCATGGCGGCAACGGCTTTGTTAAGGATTACCACGTCGAGCGCCTTATGCGCGATGCCAAAATAACACAGATTTACGAAGGCACGTCCGAAATACAAAAGATAGTAATTTCACGAAGTATTACCCGGCAGTAAATAAGTATTCGGGTGTGCGGGTGTGCGGGTAAATGAGTTTAATGCAACTATTATTATGTTAAATTAAAATTGACGGATGGGATTGCTTCCTCCGTTGTCGTTGCAATGACGTCATTGCGAGAAGGAGGCACGACGACGAAGCAATCTCTATATTAAACTTCATAGTTGAGATAACGCTATGTGCAAAAATACTGTTCCATGGAGTTTCACAGAGGCACCCACGGAGATTCACTGAGTTTTTTCTTTTTCAAAAATTAATTGTTCGCTATTCGTTACTCGTTACTCGTTGTTCGTTAATTCGTTGTTCGTTATCCATAAATATTTCTATTTTTACAGCAAAATTCGCAATTAAAACATGATTAAATACATTGAAGAAACCGTAGAGTACCTACGGGACAAAGGTTTCGCAGCCCCCGAAATAGGCATTATACTCGGCACTGGGCTGGATTTATTGGTAAACGACATAAATATAATAAAAGAAGTAAGCTACAACCACATACCCCATTTTCCAAATGCCACGGTCGAGTTCCATAAAGGCAAACTTATTTACGGTACGCTCGAAGGCAAAACCGTAATTGTTATGCAGGGGCGTTTTCATTTTTACGAAGGCTACACCCTGCAAGACGTAACTTACCCTGTGCGCATTATGGAAAAACTGGGCATAAAAACCCTGCTGGTATCCAACGCCGCCGGCGCCATAAACCCCCATTTTAAAAAAGGCGAACTTATGCTAATCCAGGACCATATAAACCTATTGGGCAACTCGCCACTGGCCTTTAAGGGTGTTTCGCAATTGGGCGAACGCTTTACCGACATGAGCCAACCCTACGACACGGACATTATGGCCAAGTTCGAACAAATAGCCAAGCAAACCAACATAACGCTGCACAAGGGCGTTTACGCCAGCGTATTAGGCCCGCAATTAGAAACCAAGGCCGAATACCGCATGCTAAAACTAATAGGCGCCGATGCCGTGGGCATGAGCACCGTACCCGAAATAATCGTAGCCAACCACCTTAACCTAAAAGCCGCCGCCATATCGGTACTAACCGACGAATGCAACCCCGACAACCTACAACCCGTAAAAGTACAGGACATTATAGCCATGGCCAAACAAGCCGAACCGCAAATGATTGCGCTATTTAAGGCACTAATAAAATTAATGTAAACAATAAGGGCGTTACCCCGAATTTTGTTCGGGGTCGGGCTTTCCGCTATATCTTTTATGCCGAACCCGTAGGAGCCAAACCTGTTTCGGCATCTATCCATCCCGCGTAAAAACCTATCCATGTGTTCGTTTTTAAGGCATAAAAGGATGCCGCTGCAATCCCTAACGCAACTCGAACCAATGACCGTTATCAATTTCACGGCTAAACCCAATAACCTCAACAAAAAAATGGACGAACTTATAGACTTAGTAAACCAAAACGGAAACCCAACAGGACAAACCGCCCTAAAATCCGTTATCCACAAAAAAGGCTATTACCACAACACGGGGCATTTGTGGCTGTACACACCAAACGGACAAATACTGTTGGCGCAGCGTTCGACAAAAAAAGCCATTTGCCCGTTGCTTTGGGATATTTCGGTTGCCGGGCATATCGATGCGGGCGAAACCATAGAAAACGGCATACTAAGGGAAACCCAAGAAGAACTCGGTTTAACCTTAGCGCCCGAAGACCTAACCAAAATAGGCGTGTTTAGCTGTTTTCAAACCTACCCAAACGGCATTAAGGATTTTGAGTTTCACCACACCTACATCGCCCAATTAAACGTACCAATAACACAATTAAAACCACAGGAAGATGAAGTCGAGGCCATAAAACTAATTTCGTTTAGCCAATTTCAATGGTACATAGACCATATTGGTACCGATAACCATTTTATACCATCCAACAAAGCGTATTATATTGCTGTTTTAAACGCTGTTAAGGCCAAACACTGCTCCGATTTTTAATCCATAACCGATATTAACTTCCGCAAGTTCAGCACAAGCAGCTATGTTTTAATTATTTTTAAAGTAGAAATGCGAAACACAGATCACTAAACAAAACAGGCCGCAAATGCGGCCTGTTTTTATAATCTTTTTTATTAAACAAAATACTAATTTCCGGCTTCAAGCGCCTCAACTTTGGCTTTCATTTCATTCTGTTTAGCAGTTTCGCCCAAAATGCTGTAAATGTTCATTAGGTTTTTGGCGGCGTTTATGTTTTGGCCGTCAAGTTCCAAGGCTTTTGTTAAAAACGGTACGGCCTCGCGGTATAAATCCTGGCGTTGTTTACGCAGTTCGTCATAACGTAAATTGTCTTTTTTAGAACTTCCCAAATTATTCATTTCGGTAATCAAGGCTTCTTCCTTGCCCAAAATTAAAGCCGATAAGTTTATATAAGCATTTACATAGTTAGGGTCTAACTCCAAGGCTTTTTCGTAGTAGGCCTTGGCTTCTTCCGTTTGCCCTGACTCGGCCGAAATAACACCAAGATTATATTGCAATTCGGGGTTGGCGGGATCCAACTTAATGGCTTCTTGAAGCAATGTTTTAAAGTTTTCGATATTGCCCATTTTGTAGTGCACGTTGGCCTCGGATAGTATTAGGTTAATATCATCGGGGCTTTCTTCCCTTGCTGCTTTCATGGCGTTCAAGGCTTCGGCATCTTTACCTTGGCTTACGTAAATAAGCGCCACGGTTTTTACGATTTCGGGTTTTTTCGATTCGGTTTTGCGTTGGCCCGGTGCAACGTGGGTTTTTGCCTTTACCTGAATATCGCGCATGTTCTTGTTTTCAAAAACTTCTTCCTTGTTAGTTTCGGTATTGGTGGCGTAAAATTCGGTTTTAACACCCGTGTAGCCCATTTTTTTAAGCTCTTCGTACAAGCCCAATGCACGGTCGTATTCTTGTACGTTAACGGCTGTTGCGGCAGCGTAGTACAAAAACACGGTGTCCTTTGGTTGCGCGCGATATACGTTTTCAAAATACTTAGATGAGGCTGAAAAATCTTCTTTTTCGTAAGCCTCGTTTCCTTTGGTAATTAAACTGTTTACCATCTTTTGCTTTAAAGCCGTAGACTCAACTTGATATGCGCCCGAAACCTTACCTATGCTCGCTATGGCCGCATCGACATCCTTCATGGAGGCTGCCCCGTTGGCATACAACGATTCGGCCAATAGGTAGTAGTACTGTGCTTTTGTTTTGTCGTCCATTGAAGCCAGCATGCCTTCAACTTGTTTTAACCCTGCCTTTGCTTCGGCATAATTAGCGCCCTTAACAGCTTTTTCGACGGCTTTTAGTTCTTTTTTTTGTGCAAACGAAAATGCACCAACCGAAAAAGCTAAGGCTATAATCAATTGTTTTTTCATTGTTTTTAATATTTAATTATTTTTATTCTTGTTCATTGTTTTCATCTGAAGCATTATCAGAAACTGTGCCATCTTCCGAAAGGTTTTGGTTATCAATAGCTTCTAAATTATCATCTTCATTTTCATCTTTCATTACCTTGGCTACTGCGGCAATGGAGTCGTTTCCTTTTAGGTTTATTAACCTAACGCCCTGCGTGGCGCGCCCCATGGTGCGTAAATTGGTAACTTCCAAGCGTATGGCTATACCCGATTTGTTAATAATCATTAAATCGTCGGTATCGGTAACGCTTTTAATGGCCACCAGTTGTCCTGTTTTTTCGGTAATCGATATGGTTTTTACGCCCTTACCGCCACGGTTTGTTATTCGGTACACGGGTTCGCCGTCCTCGGGGTCGTCTATAAAGGTGCGCTTGCCATAACCGTTTTCGGAAACTACCAATACGGTTTCTTCCTGTGGGTTGTTAATGGTTACCATACCAATAACTTCGTCTTGCTCGTTGGCCAAGGTTATACCCCTAACTCCGGAAGCGCTACGCCCCATGGGTCGGGTTTTAGCCTCTTCAAAACGTACGGCCTTGCCCGATTTTAGGGCTAGCATAACTTGGCTTTCGCCCGTTGTTAGCCTTGCTTCAAGCAGCTCGTCGTCTTCCTTAATGGTTATGGCATTGATACCGTTGGTTCGCGGTCTTGAATATTGCTCCAACAGGGTTTTTTTAACTTGGCCTTTTTTAGTGGCCATGATAACGTAATGGCTGTTTATATAGTCTTCATCCTTTAAATCCTGCGTGCAGATAAAGGCCTTAACCTTGTCGTCCTGCTCGATGTTTATTAGGTTTTGGATGGCCCTTCCTTTGGATGTTTTACTGCCTTCGGGAATTTCGTAAACGCGCATCCAGAAACATTTTCCTTTTTGGGTAAAAAACAACATGTATTGGTGGTTGGTACCCACAAATAGGTGTTCAAGGAAATCTTCGTTTCGGGTGGTCGAGGCTTTTTGCCCAACACCGCCACGGTTTTGTGTTTTATACTCGTTAAGCGAGGTACGTTTAATGTACCCGGCATGCGAAATGGTTATTACCACCTGCTCGTCGGGAATCATATCCTCGATGCTTAAATCGCCTCCGGAATACTCTATTGAAGAACGACGCTCATCGCCATATTTTTCTTTTACGGCAACGAGTTCTTCTTTTATAATATCCATTCGGCGCTCTTTTTTATCAAGAATATCCTTTAGGTCCTCAATGGTTTTTAGCAGTTCCTCGTATTCCGAACGCAGTTTGTCCTGCTCCAGTCCGGTAAGTTGGCGCAAGCGCATTTCTACAATGGCACGGGATTGTATTTCGGTAAGCTTAAAGCGTTCCATTAATTTTTCCCTTGCCTCTTCGGCATTGGACGATGCCCTGATAATGGCAATAACCTCGTCGATATTATCCGAGGCTATTATCAAGCCTTCCAAAATGTGGGCCCGCTCCTCGGCCTTGCGCAACTCGTAAGTGGTACGGCGCACCACTACATCGTGCCTGTGTTCCACGAAGTAATGGATAAGCTCTTTTAGGTTTAACAACTGTGGGCGCCCATTAACCAAAGCAATGTTATTAACACTAAACGACGATTGCAACGCCGTGTACTTGTACAACTTGTTAAGCACGATATTAGGTATGGCATCGCGCTTTAATACGTAAACTATACGCATACCGTTTCGGTCGGATTCGTCGCGGATGGTGGAAATGCCATCGAGTTTTTTCTCGTTAACCAAATCGGCCGTTTTTTTAATCATTTCGGCTTTATTGACTTGGTATGGTATTTCGTTAACCACAATGCACTCGCGCCCTTGTACTTCCTCGACCGTTGCCCGACCCCGCAGCACTATCCGTCCCCTTCCGGTATGGAAGGCTTCTTTTACGCCATCGTAGCCGTAAATAATACCGCCGGTTGGAAAATCGGGGGCTTTTACGTACTTGATTAGTTCGTCTATTTCAATATCGCTGTTATTAATGTATTCAATAATACCATCGACAACCTCGCTTATATTATGGGGCGGCATATTGGTAGCCATACCTACGGCAATACCCGAGGCACCGTTTACCAAAAGCCCGGGGATTCGGGTTGGCAATACGGTTGGTTCTTGTAGGGTATCGTCAAAATTCAACTTGTGGTCTACGGTTTCTTTTTCAATATCGGCCAACATGTCCTCCGATATTTTTCGCATACGCGCCTCGGTATAACGCATGGCCGCAGGGCTATCGCCATCGACCGAGCCAAAGTTTCCTTGGCCGTCTACCAACATATAGCGCAAGCTCCATTCTTGGGCCATACGCACCATGGTATCGTAAACCGACGAGTCGCCGTGGGGGTGGTATTTACCGAGAACCTCACCAACTATCCTTGCAGATTTTTTATATGACGAATTGGCCCTAACGCCCAACTCGTGCATGCCAAAAAGTACTCTGCGGTGCACGGGTTTTAACCCATCGCGCACATCGGGCAAAGCACGTGACACAATGACCGACATTGAATAGTCAATGTAAGCCGATTTCATTTCATCTTCAATATTAATAGGGATCAATTTTTCTCCTTCTGCCATAAATTTCTATTTAATTTTTATGTATATTTCAAAACATGCTAATATACGTATTTCGTTAGTTACGGTAAGCATTTAAGCTGTCTTTTTTATTGTTTTTATTAACAATTTTCATGGCTTTTTTCGTTAATAACTCTACTTGGATAAATTTTGATTTTATAAAGTTTTTTTCGTCAATTAGCAACTTTCATATAATTTAGGGTATAGTTTTTGCCAATGACTAAATGTTTTAATATTTTTATTGCAGAAAGGTATTTTAATTATTGAAGATTATATTTCACCAAGAGTAAAAGATGTAATAGCCTTTAGTAAGGAAGAAGCCTTACGGTTGGGGCACGATTTTATTGGTACGGAGCATTTAATGCTGGGACTTTTGCGCGATGGTGACGGCAAGGCCATTACCATTTTAAACGCCTTGGAGGTGGATTTGGACCACCTAAGGCGCAAAGTTGAAATACTAAGCCCGGCAAGCCCGAACATATCAACGGTTTCCAACCAAAAAAAGAACTTGCACTTAACGCGGCAGGCCGAACGGGCCCTAAAAACCACGTTTTTGGAAGCCAAGCTGTTCCAAAGCACTTCCATTAACACGGCACATTTGCTATTGTGTATTTTAAGGAACGAAAACGACCCCACCACCAAGCTTTTAAACAAGCTAAAAATAGATTACGATAACGTAAAGGAACAATTTAAATTTATGATTACAAACGACAACGAATATATAGAGCCCAAGGCCGAATCGTACCAAGAGGATTCGAGCGCCGACGACGACAACTCGAAAAACATTTTTAACAACCCGACCTCCGGCGCTAAAGCCAACAAAAAATCGAAAACCCCCGTTCTCGACAATTTTGGCAGGGACTTAACAGCGCTTGCCGAAGAGGGCAAGCTCGACCCCGTAGTTGGCCGCGAAAAGGAAATAGAACGGGTATCGCAAATTTTAAGCCGAAGAAAGAAAAACAACCCGCTTTTAATTGGCGAGCCGGGCGTTGGCAAATCGGCCATTGCCGAAGGCTTGGCGCTCAGGATTATAAAGCGGAAAGTATCCCGTATTTTGTTTAACAAACGTGTAGTAACGCTCGATTTGGCCAGCTTGGTTGCCGGCACAAAATACCGTGGACAGTTCGAGGAGCGCATGAAAGCCGTTATGAACGAACTGGAAAAAAACGACGATGTTATTTTGTTTATAGACGAAATACACACCATTGTTGGCGCCGGTGGCGCTACGGGAAGCCTGGACGCTTCCAACATGTTTAAGCCCGCTTTGGCACGCGGCGAAATACAATGTATTGGCGCCACAACCTTGGACGAATACCGCCAATATATTGAAAAGGACGGCGCCTTGGAACGCCGCTTCCAAAAGGTTATTGTCGAACCAACGAGTATCGACGAAACTATTGAAATACTTAACAACATTAAAGGCAAATACGAGGACCACCATAATGTGGACTATACGCCCGAAGCCATTGTAGCTTGCGTAAAGCTAACAAGCCGCTACATGACCGACCGCTTCCTGCCCGACAAAGCCATTGATGCTTTAGATGAGGCCGGTTCCCGCGTGCATATTACCAATATCGACGTTCCAAAACAAATTATAGAACTGGAAAAACAGCTCGAACAAATTAAGGAACAAAAAAACGTAGTGGTTAAAAAACAAAAATACGAAGAGGCCGCCAAACTACGGGACGACGAAAAACGTGTGGAAAAGGATTTGGCCATTGCACAGGAAAAATGGGAAGAAGAAACCAAGCAGCACCGCGAAATCGTGACCGAGGACAACGTAGCCGATGTGGTTTCCATGATGACGGGCATTCCCGTTAACCGAATTGCCCAAACCGAAATTAACAAACTGGCCGAACTGCCCAACCTTATAAAAGGCAAGGTTATAGGCCAAAACGAGGCCGTAGCCAAAGTGGTTAAGGCCATACAGCGCAACCGTGCCGGACTAAAAGACCCCAACAAACCCATTGGTTCGTTTATATTCCTTGGCCAAACGGGCGTGGGCAAAACGCAATTGGCAAAAGTGCTTTCCAAAGAACTTTTCGATAGCGAAGATGCCCTGATACGGATAGACATGAGCGAGTATATGGAAAAATTTGCCGTGTCCCGATTAATAGGCGCACCTCCGGGATACGTAGGTTACGAAGAAGGCGGGCAATTAACCGAAAAAGTACGTCGCAAACCCTATACCGTCGTGTTGTTGGACGAAATTGAAAAAGCCCACCCAGATGTATTCAACATGATGTTACAGGTGCTGGACGACGGTTATTTAACCGATAGCCTTGGGCGCAAAATAGATTTTAGGAACACCATTATTATCATGACCTCCAACATTGGTGCCCGCAAGCTCAAGGATTTTGGTACGGGCATAGGTTTTGGCACTTCGGCACAAAAATCGCAAGAAGACGCCAATGCCAAAAGCGTTATTGAAAACGCCCTTAAAAAATCGTTTGCCCCCGAGTTTTTAAACCGGATTGACGATGTGGTAATGTTCAACCCATTAGAAAAAGAGGATATAAACAAAATAATAGATATTGAGTTGGACAAACTTCTTATCCGCATAAAAAACCTGGGCTACACCCTAACGCTAAGCAAAGCTGCCAAGGATTATATTGCCGATAAAGGTTTCGACAAGCAATATGGCGCAAGGCCGTTAAACCGTGCCATCCAAAAATATGTAGAAGACGCCTTGGCCGAGGAAATTATTACCTCGCATATAGAAGAAGGCGACTCGATAACTATCGATTTAAACAAAGAAACAAACGAGTTAAACATCTCGGTTGAAAAAGCCGAAAAATCTGCGGAATCGTAATTGTTCCCAATATTCGGAATACAAATCCCATTATCAAAAAAGAAAAATGATAATGGGATTTTTTTTTTGAAAAACTGTAACAAAGTAAAAACAAAATTATCTTTAGTGTAAGAATTTGAATTTTATTGGCGCCAACCTTAACACATATTGAACCCCTTATAGCACAATGCAAATCCGGAAACCAATTGGCGCAAATGGAGGTTTACAATAGATACTATAAGGCCATGTACAATGTTTCGTTTCGTATTGTAAAAAATAATTTTGAAGCCGAGGACATTATGCAGGAATCGTTTTTGCAAGCCTTTACAAAATTAAGCAGCTTAAAAGAAGCCAATATGTTTGGCCCCTGGCTAAAACGGATTGTTGTAAACAACAGCATAAGCCATTATAATAAAACCATAGACAAGCAAGAAGCCCCGATAGACGATGTGCTTTATAAAGTTGAAGCCCCGAATGAGCCGGACAACGACCACGATTTTACATCACTAAAAGCACAAGATGTTTTAAACAACATGAAAACATTAAAGGACTCGTACAGAATTGCCTTAACGCTAAATTTAATAGAAGGCTACGATTACGAAGAAATTAGCACGATTATGAACATAACCAATGCCAATAGCCGTACCTTAATATCAAGAGCCAAGGAAAGCCTACGGCAAAAGCTGAAAGCAATTTCAAAATAAAAAACAAAATGAAACACCCATTATTAAGTTTTAATCACACAGCAGAATGTTAATTTGGGTGTTCCATGTGACATTAAAAAACAATAAATATTAACACATGAAAAATAATATAGACAATTTATTTAACCAATTAAACGGCTGTTTCGATGTTGAGGAACCCACTCCCCGACACCAACAACGCTTTTTGGAAAAGTTGAACAAAGCAAACCGAAAATCCGTGCCTAAATGGCACCGTTTTATAAAACCAACTTTGGGTATAGCAGCTTCGGCTATTGTTATATTAGCGGTTTTTATTGGGCTTAACACAGAACCCAAGATAAAGGACTTGGCCAATGTTTCGCCCGAAATGGCACAAACGCAGGATTTTTTCAACAATTCGATTAACGAAGAATTAAAAAAATTAGAAAAAGCATCGGTACCCGAAACAAAAAAAGTAATCCAAGATGCTTTAAATCAAATTAAAATTTTAGAAAAAAATTACGAAATCCTAAAAACCGACCTAACTGAGAGCGGCGACGACAACAGGGTTATACATGCCATGATTTCAAACTTTCAAAACCGAATAAACATACTGCAAAATGCCCTTGCCCAAATAGAAATTATTAAACAATTAAACCAACAGTCGTATGATGTCAACAACACGATATAAACCATTTTTATTTTTGGTACTGCTCCCTTTTATAACGTTTGCCAGCACCCAAACAAAGGACAAATACGCAAAAACCAAGACCATAAACAAAGTATTTTCGGCTAATGCCAACACCGTTTTAAAAGTGGACAACAGCTATGGCAACATCGATATTGTTACCTGGAACCAAAACAAAATAACCATAGACATTACCATTACCACCAGCGGCAATGACGAGGAAAAGGTAATGGACAAATTAAACGAAATAGAGGTCGAGTTTTTGGCCACCCCCAACCTTGTTTCCGCCAAAACTATTTTCAACAAAAGCAAATCAAACTCATGGTGGATCTGGGGCAACAGGAACAATGTTAACATGAAGATTAACTACATTATTAAAATGCCCGTTACCGGGACAATAGACCTTAATAACGATTACGGTAATATTAACGTAGGTAAATTGGAAGGCCCCGCCAAAATAAATTGCGATTACGGCAAGATAACCACCAAGGAACTTATGGCCGATGGCAATAGCCTTAATTTCGACTATACGCAGGGCTGCTATTTCGAGTATATTAAAAGCGGCAAAATAAATGCCGATTATAGCAGCTTTACCGTTTCTAAAACCAAAAATTTAGAGGTTGAAGCCGACTACACAAACTCGACCATCGAGATTGCCGAAAACCTTAATTTTAACTGCGATTACGGCAGCATTAAAATTGAAAAAGCCAACGCAATAAACGGTGCGGGCGATTATTTAACCACCATTATTGGCGAAGTTTACAAATTAGTTAACCTAAAGGCCGATTACGGCTCCATAAAAATAAACCAAGTGGCAGGCACAGCCAATGCCGTTAACATTCAATCCGATTATGTTGGCATTAAAATAGGCTACGCCCCAAACTTTAATTTCAATTTTGAAATAAACTTGGATTATGCAGGCCTTAATACCGAGGGTGATTTACATTTTACAAAAAAACATACCGAAATGACCAGCAAGTATTACAAAGGCTACTACGGAAACGAATCTACGGGCAATACCTTAAAAATAGATTCGGATTACGGTAGCGTAACCCTTTTTAAAAACTAAACAACACATCCATATCATGAAAACCTCAGCACCTTTTAAAATGCGAATCATTTTTTTAATCACATCACTTTTTTCCACAATAGGCCTAAATGCGCAATGGGGCAGCAAAACCATTAAGGGCAATGGAAAAACAACCACCGTTTTTAGAACCACGACCGATTACAATGCCATTATCTGTACAGGTGCTTTAGACTACATTTTGGTATACGGCACCGAAGGGCAAATTACCATTGAAGGTGAAGACAACTTATTGAAGTATATTGTTACCGAAGTCAAGCACAATAACCTTGTGGTAAAAATTGAAAACAAAGTAAGCCTAAAGCCAAGCACCAACAAGGATATTAAAGTAACTATTCCGTGTAAGGATATTGAAAAAATTAGCCTTACAGGATCCGGCGATTTATGGAATGAAGGCATTTTAAACAACAACAAATTAGATGTTTCCTTAACGGGGTCTGGGGACGTTACCTTAAACATTAAAACAAATTATGCAAAATCGAAGGTAACCGGCTCTGGGGACATTTCACTTAAAGGCGACACCGACGAACTGGAATCACAAGTTACGGGCTCGGGCAATTTTCATGGGTTCGACCTAAAATCCAAAAACACAAAAGTTACCGTAACCGGGTCAGGCGATGCCGAAGTAAGTTGTACCGAAATCTTAAAAGCATCGGTAGCAGGCTCAGGCGATATTGTTTACAAAGGCAGTCCTAAAATCGAAGAAACCAAAATTGCAGGTTCGGGCAGTATATCCAGCCTTTAAAAATCCTTATCAAAAGCAATTCTACACTTTGGAATCATTTTTTTTTAGCACCAATCGTTATTTTCGGCACCCTGAACAATAAAACAATCCCCACCAAAAAGAAGATAAACAAAAACAATACAGCATAACGCATATTTCCCGTTATTTGGTCTATGGACGCAAAAATGCCCATACCTATAACAATACCTATTTTTTCGGCAACGTCGTAAAAACTAAAATACGAAGTGGTATCCTCGGTTTCGGGCAACAATTTGGAATAGGTAGAACGCCCCAGCGACTGTATACCCCCCATAACCAAGCCCACAACAGTTGCCGCCACATAAAACTGAACGGGCGTAACCATAAAATAGGCATAAACGCAAATACACATCCAAATAGCATTAACCCCGATTAGGGTTTTTATATTTCCAAATCTTTTAGAAAGCCTGGAAGTAATAATGGCTCCCGCAATGGCCACCAATTGGATGATTAATATACTAACAATCAACCCAACTGTTTTTTCGCTATCGCCTTCCCAAGCAATTTCTTCTTCACCAAAATAAACCGCCACGAGCATAATGGTTTGTACCGCCATGCTAAACACAAAAAAAGCAGCAAGATAACGCTTTAGCTGAAGGTTTTGTTTAAGCTGCCCCCAAATTTGCCGCAACTCCCTAAGCCCTTTAAAAATAACATCTTTGGTTACTTTATGCCCGGTTGAAGCACCTTTGGGCAAATAATAAAACGAATATTGGCTAAACAAGGCCCACCACAGGCCAACGGTTATAAACGAGTAGCGCATCATTTCCAATTTTACGGCGCCATCTTCGGGCAACATAACCATGGCCAAATTTATAATAAGCAAAAGTACACTACCCAAATATCCCATGGAAAATCCTTTTGCGCTTATTTTATCCTGTTGCTCGGGAAAAGCAATATCGGGCAAGTACGAATTATAAAATACCAAACTGCCCCAATAGCCTATCAAACCCATAAAATAAAACAACAAACTTAAATGGATTTTATTGGGCTCGATACTAAACCAATAAAGCCCAAAACACCCCATACTGCCCAAATAACAGAAAAAACGCATAAAGTTTTTCTTATTACCCACATAATCGGCAATCCCTGATAAAATGGGCGAGGTAAAAGCCACTACCAAAAAGGTAAAGGCCGTAACAAAAGCTATTAAGGCCGTACTTTTAAAGTCCATACCAAAAGCATGAACCGTTTTTAGCTCGGCTACAAATAACGCCGAATAAAAAATAGGAAATATTGAAGAGGCTATGGTTAGGGTGTATACCGAATTGGCCCAGTCGTAAAACGCCCATGCGTTAAGTAGTTTTTTGCTACCCTTTTCCAGTTCTGCCATAATAAAAAAGCCGCTCTTTTATAAGCGGCTTCTAAAGTAATCTAAATATTTTAATTTGAATGTTATGTATTATTTAAATGATGTTACCCCAAATTTTGCGGCTTCCTCCTTGGCCTTTGGCGCTAATGCCGTAAGATTGGCAATACGCGATTCGTTCGAAGGGTGCGTGCTTAGCATTTCGGGCGGTGCTTGCCCGCTACTGGCAGCGCTCATGCGTTTCCATAGTTCGGCCGCCTCAGCGGGATTATAACCCGCAACCGCCATAAGGTACAAGCCTATTTTATCGGCTTCGGTTTCGTGCGAACGACTAAAAGGCAACATACCGGCAACATTGGAAACCGTTCCATACGATTGGTTAAAAATATTTAAAGCTTGTTCGTCATTGGCCAAAGCAACATTTCCCGCTACCGCTAACCCTTGTTGGATGTAGGCAGCACTCATACGTTGTTGTCCGTGGTTTGCCAGCGCGTGGGCCACCTCGTGCCCCATCACGGCGGCCAAACCGGCCTCGTTTTTGGTTATGGGCAAAATTCCGGTATAAACTACTATTTTACCGCCCGGCATACACCATGCGTTTGCGGTTTCGTCGTCAACCAACTTATACTCCCATTTATAATCGTTTAAATACCCTTGTTTTCCCAAGGCATTTAACCAGCGTTCGGCAGCTACCGCTATTTTTTGTCCCACACGGTTTACCATAGCCGCATCGGTCGTTCCCGTTACCACTTTGTTTTCGGATAAAAACTGATTATACTGCGCAAACGAGGTGGGAAATAATTGGTCGTTAGACACAAATGCCATTGTTTTTTTCCCAGTAAACGGATTTGTGGCACAGGCCACCACTACCAAGGCTATTATGCCAAGCGAAATGAATATTTTTTTACGTTTCATAAGTAATAGTTAAGTTGTTTTATTTTTTTTATAAATGTACAAAAATAGGTGCATTTTGTTTATTTGGACACAAAAATCATTATTTTGTCACTTCAACAAAAAATTCTTAGCCATGGAAGTTCTTGTAATTAGCAACACCGTTAAACTTTTTAAATATTACAAAAGCTTGGGGGATAAAACCATTGAGCAATTAAGTTTTGAAGAACTACAATGGCAAGGCCACAACAGCACTAATTCGGTTGCCATTATTGTAAAACATATCGCCGGGAACATTAATAGCCGCTGGACCGATTTTTTAACCAAAGACGGCGAAAAGCCATGGCGTAACCGCGACCAAGAATTTATAGACACTTTTATTTCTAAAGAAGACATTATAGCTGCTTGGGAAAGCGCCCGGACTGTTGGATGCTATTAACAAGCAATTGGCACATTACGCTCATTGTATTGGGCAAATGGTGTTTTTGGCAAATTGATAAAGGGCAACGATTGGGAATCCTTATCGATACCTAAGGGGGAATCTTCGATATATAATGACAAAAAATTTTCGGCAGACCGTAGCAACAAACACTTTACCGACAATATTTAAACTTAAATCTTTCGTTTATAAGGCCTTATAATCAATCGGGCTTCCCTATCGAAACGGATATAGTTGTACACCCAGTTTACAAAAACCACCATACGGTTTCTAAAGCCTATTAAAAAGAAAAGGTGCACGAACATCCAAACAAACCAAGCAAAAACACCTTGAAACTTAAACTTGGGCAGGTCCACAACTGCTTTGTTACGCCCTACGGTTGCCATAGCACCCTTATTCTTGTAAACAAAAGGCTTTAAGGGCTTTTTTTCAATAATACGCAACAAATTTTCGCCCAACTGCTCGCCTTGCTGTATGGCAGGCTGTGCCATCATGGGGAGTCCGTTGGGAAATTCGTCCGATACCATACAGGCCACATCGCCAACGGCAAAAATATGCTCAAACCCCTTAATTTGGCTATATGGGTTAACCAGCAGTCGTTTTCCCCTGGTAACAAAATCTTCGGCATCCAAGCCCGATATGGTAGCACCCTCGACACCTGCCGCCCAAATTAGGGTGGCGGTTTCAAAGGTTAAATCGGTATTGGTGGTTACCGTTTTACCGTCGTAGCCCGTTACCCTAACGTTTTTCCAAATATTAACACCCAGTTTTTCCAAAAAATCCTCGGCCTTGGCAGACGCTTTTTCGCTCATGCCCTTTAAAATACAATCGCTGGACTGGATTATGTTTATTTGTGCCAAACGGGTATCCAAATCGGGATAATCCTTTGGCAAAATACCTTTTTTTATTTCGGCCAAAGCGCCTGCTAACTCTACCCCAGTTGGGCCACCGCCCACGATAACAAAATTCATTAGGGCGTTGCGTTCGTTTAAGTCGGAAGTCAGCAGCGCATCTTCAAAATTCTCAAGAATCAAACTCCTTAGGTTTAACGATTGCGGTATGGTTTTCATGGCCATACTGTTTTTTTCTATTTCGGTATTTCCAAAATAATTAGTTTTGGAACCCGATGCCACGACCAAATAATCAAACTTAAGTTCACCTATATTGGTAAAAATTTTGTTTTTTTCCGTATCAATTTGTTCTACTTGTGCCAACCGGAAATGAAAGTTGGGAAAATCCTTCAAAATTTTCCGAATCGGGTAAGCAATCGAGTCGGGCTCAAGCCCCCCGGTAGACACCTGATAAAGCAAAGGCTGGAACGTATGGTAGTTGTGCTTGTCCAGCAATACCACCTGCACTTCCTGCTTCGACAATTTTTTTGCCAACGAAATGCCTGCAAAACCGCCACCTATAATCACCACTCGGGGAAAACTTGTTCTTGGTATGTTCATGTCCTAATTGATATGGGCAAAGGTAATAAAAGATACAAATTATTTATTATTCGAATAAGGTTTCGTAAATTTGTAGTTAGAAAAATAACGAATAAAAATTCTTATGAGTAAATACGATATTATTGTTCTTGGAAGCGGTCCGGGTGGTTACGTATCGGCCATCAGGGCATCGCAGTTAGGCTTTAAAACCGCCATTATTGAAAAAGAAAGCCTCGGTGGCATTTGTTTAAACTGGGGCTGCATCCCCACAAAAGCATTGCTAAAATCGGCCCAAGTGTTCGAATACTTAAAGCACGCAGGCGATTACGGCTTATCGGTCAAGGACTACGATAAAGATTTTGATGCCGTTGTAAAACGAAGCCGAAATGTTGCCGAAGGTATGAGCAAGGGCGTTCAGTTTTTAATGAAAAAGAACAAAATTGATATTATTGAAGGCTACGGCAAGCTAAAACCCGGGAAAAAAATAGATGTAAACGGTACCGAATACAGTGCCGACCACATTATTATTGCCACCGGGGCACGTTCGCGCCAGTTGCCCAACCTGCCACAGGACGGCAAAAAGGTAATTGGGTACCGCGAGGCCATGTCGCTGCCAAAACAACCCAAAAAATTAATTGTTGTAGGCTCTGGCGCTATTGGTGTGGAGTTTGCCTATTTTTACAACTCGATAGGTACCGAAGTTACCATTGTGGAATACTTGCCCAATATTGTGCCTGTTGAAGACGAAGACGTTTCGAAACAATTAGAACGCTCGTTTAAGAAAAACGGCATAAAAATAATGACGTCTTCCGAAGTTACAAAAGTAGACACTTCGGGCGATGGCGTTAAGGCTACCGTAAAAACCAGCAAGGGCGAACAAGTTTTGGAAGCCGATATTTTACTAAGTGCGGTAGGCATAAAAACCAATATTGAAAACATAGGCTTGGAAGATGTTGGCATTGTAACCGATAGGGATAAAATTTTGGTTAACAGCTTTTACCAAACCAACATCCCGGGCTATTACGCTATTGGCGACGTAACGCCGGGACAGGCCTTGGCGCACGTAGCATCGGCCGAAGGTATTTTATGTGTTGAAAAAATCAAAGGTATGCACGTAGAAGCCTTGGATTACGGTAACATTCCCGGATGTACCTACTGCTCGCCCGAGATAGCAAGCGTTGGCCTAACCGAAAAACAAGCTATTGAAAAGGGCTACGACATTAAAGTTGGTAAATTCCCCTTCTCGGCCTCGGGCAAAGCCAGTGCCGCAGGCAATAAAGAGGGTTTTGTAAAAGTTATTTTCGATGCCAAATACGGCGAATGGCTGGGCTGCCACATGATTGGCGCAGGCGTTACCGATATGATTGCCGAAGCTGTTTTGGGCAGAAAACTTGAAACCACCGGACATGAAGTGCTAAAAACAGTACACCCCCACCCAACCATGAGCGAAGCGGTTATGGAAGCCGTTGCCGATGCTTATGGCGAGGTGATACATATATAATCCCCTCCCCTTTTTAGCTATGCTTCAATGCAAGCTCGGAGGAGGAACCTTTATTCAAACAAATAAAAAATGCCGATTTCTTTTTTTAGGAATCGGCATTTTTTGTGTCTTATATTAAAATTTGAAAAACATAAGAAAAGTGGGATATAGCTGAAACAAAGATGAAATGAGGCTTCAACAAACATATCGTTTACTTCACAACTAAAACTTAAATTTCGAGCCTATCGTAAACGAACTTTTCGAACCATAAGTATAATCTGTGTTTATGGGGATTTCATCCGTTAGCCTATAATTGAATTTTGCCTCTAAAAACAAGTTTTCTTTTGCTTCGTGTTCCACTCCAAATGTACCGTACAATGCTTCGGTTACACTGCCGGTTTCCCCATTTTTTATTAAACTTAAATTAGCCCCTGTAAACAAATTTGTGTTCTTGCCCAATTTATACATAAGCAAAGTAGGGATTTCTATTTTAGAATAAGTTACGAAATGCTCGGCACTAAAACCTTGAACTATTCCGAAATTTTGGGATAGCCTAAGTAGGGTAAAATAATTTTTGCTATAATCCACAGATATAGAATCTTTTACCCCGACAATTTCATTATTTTGAGCAAGTCCGATATGCAGTCCAAAAAATGTAGACAAGAAGCTAAGTGTAATACTTTTCATAAGGATTAAATTTGTACAGCAGCAAATCTACTTCTTTTAAAAGTTAAAATTCTCACAACAAATCCTAAACTAAACCTAAATAAATTTTGGTTTTATATGTTTTCCAACCGTGTGACAGTTCCTCTCAAAACTCGTATTGGGCATAGCCAAAACGGTCTCGTACAACCGTTAGTTACGGGTAAATATACGTTAATTTTCGGTTAAGCGCAGACGTTAGCAATTCCGAGTTGGATTCGGGCGTAGTCGAATCCACCGTAATTGCGGTTATACTTTGTTAGGTAACGTTTTTCTATATCCATTTTTTTCGAGTTTTGTTTTAAGTCCGTTTATAGCCTTTAGAATTTCATCTCTATTTTTGGCATCTTTCATCCAAATTGGAAGTCGACTTGCGACACTTTTATTACGATTTGGTTTCCTTTCTCTTAGCTTTGCCTTTACATAATCTTCCAAAAAAATCAAGTGTTCAAGGTTTTGAGCCCAAAAGTTATGTTTACAACAAGAATTAATGAGATAATCTTTTAGTTCAATAGATGTTTCTGGATATATTTGATATAACATATTCTGCTTTTTAAATTCTTTGTTATATCCGCAATGTGTGCAAACTAATCTTGGAGGGTGATAGTCAATCGGTTTTAAACAATTTGGACACTCTACAATACGATAATTTCCAAAATCCCTTAGTATCTCTCCATTATCGCTAAATCGATTATTCATATATAAAGTGGTTTTTCCAAATGTTACCCAATAGGGTGGTTAGGAAAGGATAAAACTCCGTATGGCCAACTCGTAACTTTGCATGCCAAACCCCAAAATAACGCCCTTGGCATTGGCCGAAATATACGATTGGTGCCTAAACGCCTCACGCCCAAAGGTGTTGGAAATATGCACCTCGACAACGGGTGTGGTTATGCCCTTAATAGCATCGCCCAAACCAATGGAGGTATGGGTATAGGCTCCGGCATTTAAAATAATACCTTGGTAACTAAAGCCCGTTTCGTGGAGTTTATTAATAAGCTCGCCCTCGACATTCGATTGGTAATACTCCAAACTTACTTCGGGGAATTTTGCTTTTAGGGTTTTAAAAAAATCCTCGAACGTCAGGCTGCCGTAAATTTCGGGTTCGCGCTTGCCCAACAAATTTAAGTTCGGGCCATTTATTATAATTAGTTTTTTCATGCGTTAGCTGCTTATAAATACAATCGAACAAATATATTTTATGAATATCCGCATTCATGCCTAATTCTTTAGATTTATTGGATTCTGTCATTCTGAGGAACGAAGAATCTCCTTTTATTGCCCTTAGAGATTCTTCACTTCAAGTTTACCTTGAGCTTAGTCGAAAGATTCAGAATGACAAAAAACACTTGTTTAGGTATAAATATGGATATTCAAATATATTTTGTCATAAAAAAAGAAACGCTTCGACTCCGGTCAGCGAAACAATCCTTTCTAAAAAATTATGGCGTTTTATTTCGTTTCACCTACATTGGTTATTCTACGTGGTGAATATACTAATTTTTGGGCATAAAAAAACCGAAGCGGGTTGCTTCGGTTTTTTATATGTTTTAGTTTTTCAATTAAAAGTGAAATGCGAAACCGATTAAGGCTTGAAAACCACTTTCGGCATCATCCTCATTTAATGTAAAGTTATATCTTACTGTTGGCTCGATGCTTACATTAGGCGCTACAAACCATGCATAACCACCTTGTAAGCCAATAAAGCTATCATCCGAACCATCTCCAGAAACACCTGTAAAATCTGCTCCTACAGGAAACTGGCCATTGATGTAATACTTAGCTCCTACTTTGTAAGCAAAAGACTCGCTAGCGTCTGCATAGCCCAAACCTACTTTGATTGCCAAGTTTTCCTTAACAAAGTAACCTGCTTCAGCACCAATATTGAAAGAAGTGTCACCATCTGTAGAAGTAAGCGAAAACGCCGTGCTTCCCGTAGTTGCCGAACCTGTGTTAGCCTCGATTACCCAGCTACCTTTACTTAAAGCATCTTGAGCATTAACCGCAGTAAACGATAAAACCGTTAAAATTGAAAGTAAAAATAATTTTTTCATAATGTGTTAGATTTATTAATTTTATGCTGCAAATATAACTACATTTTGAAATATAACCCTTACTTTTTATGTTTTTTATCAACAATAATTTCACATTAAAAACAACTAATTGTATTTCAGCATTTTAAGTGTTATTTTATTAACAATAAAAAAATAAAATGTTAGCAACCTGTTACTTTATTGTTTATAACACCAGCTTTTTTATATATTTTTAGGCATGAAATGGACACGGGCATTAGAGGATTACCAACAGTATTTAAAAATTGAACGGGGGCTATCGCAAAATTCGATAGACAATTATAGTTTCGATGTAAAAAAACTCATAAAGTATTTGGAAACCGAAAACATAAGCCTATCGCCCATTACTATTACAACGCCTGTTTTACAGCGGTTTATTTACCAAAACGCAAAAATAGCCAATACCCGCTCGCAATCGCGATTAATTTCTGGGCTGAAAAGTTTTTTTAATTATTTGGTTTTTGAAAATTATATCGAAAGCAATCCGTTGGAACTTATAGAATCGCCAAAAATTGGCAGAAAATTACCCGACACTTTATCCGAAACCGAAATTGACCAACTTATAAGTGCCATTGATTTAAGCAGCAACGAAGGCGAGCGCAACCGGGCCATGTTGGAAACTTTATATGGTTGCGGCTTGCGTGTTAGCGAGCTTACCAATTTAAAACTATCGGATTTGTTTTTCGACGAAGGTTTTATCAAGGTTAAAGGCAAGGGCGACAAGCAGCGTTTTGTCCCTATTGTTGCGGCAACCCAAAAATTTATCAATTTATATATTAATTATAGTAGAAACCATATTACCATACAGCCCGGCCATGAGGATACCCTGTTTTTAAACCGACGTGGCAAACAGCTTACACGGGCCATGGTGTTTACCATAATCAAACAATTGGCCGAAAAAATCGGGTTGAACAAAAATATATCGCCCCATACGTTCCGGCATTCGTTTGCCACGCATTTACTGGAAAACAAAGCCGATTTGCGTTCTATTCAACTTATGTTAGGCCACGAAAGCATTACCACTACCGAAATTTACGTGCATTTGGACAACACACATATTACCAAGGTTATTAATGAATTTCATCCGAGGAAATAGTTTTGGGTTTCAGGTTTTGGGTTTCAGGTTTTTGGTTTCAAAATTATTTATTCCTGTTTAATTGCCTCGTCGCAAGAACACGTCACTGCGAGGAGCGGAGCGACGTGGCAGTCTTTCCCGTTTCATTATACGGATTGCTTCACTTTACTTCGACTTAGCTCAACACAGGTGTTTACAATGATGTTCGACTTCAACAATAAAAAATTGTTAATCAATAATAGGGATTACTTCTTTGTCCCTCGCATCGAAAGGATGTGTCACTGCGAGGAGCGCAGCGACGTGGCTGGCAGTCTTTTTATTTCATTATACGGATTGCTTCAGTCATTCCTCCTTCGCTACGACGTTGCGAGAAAGGGGGTACGATAACGAAGTTATTTCTTTTAATGAAATATATATAGAAGCCCAACACTACTTAGCAATATTAACGGCTCTGGTTTCCCTTATAACGGTTACTTTTACTTGTCCGGGATAAGTCATATCGGTTTGTACTTTTTGGGAAATGCTAAACGATAGGTCGGCCGCTTTTTGGTCGTCTACCTTTTCGCTTTCAACAATTACACGAAGTTCCCTACCGGCTTGGATGGCATAGGCTTTTTTAACGCCCGTAAACCCGAAGGCAATATCCTCTAAATCTTTTAAACGTTGGATGTAGCTATCCAACACTTGGCGTCTTGCGCCCGGTCTTGCGCCCGAAATGGCATCACAAACTTGTATTATGGGGGCTAAAAGCGATTTCATTTCCACCTCGTCGTGGTGCGCGCCAATGGCATTGCAAACCTCGTCTTTTTCGCCGTATTTTTCGGCCCATTGCATACCCAAAATAGCGTGCGGGGTTTCCATATCGGTTTCGGCATCGGGTACTTTTCCTATATCGTGCAATAAGCCCGCACGTTTGGCCAGTTTGGGGTTTAAGCCCAGTTCGGCCGCCATAACGCCACATAGTTTGGCTACTTCGCGCGAGTGTTGCAATAGGTTTTGGCCGTAGGACGAACGATATTTCATCCTTCCTACCATTTTTATAAGTTCGGGGTGCAGGTTATGGATGCCCAAATCGATAACGGTACGCTTGCCTACCTCGATAATTTCCTGCTCGATTTGTTTTTGGGTTTTGTTTACCACCTCCTCGATTCGGGCGGGATGGATACGGCCATCGGTTACCAATTTATGTAGCGATAGGCGGGCTATTTCCCGCCTTACGGCATCGAAACAGGATAGGATAATGGCTTCGGGGGTATCGTCTACAATAATTTCAACGCCCGTAGCGGCTTCTATGGCTCGAATGTTCCGGCCTTCACGGCCAATGATACGGCCTTTTACGTCGTCCGATTCTATATTAAATACCGAAACGCAGTTATCTACGGCTTCCTCGGTACCTATACGTTGGATGGTATTGATAATAATTTTTTTGGCTTCCTGCTCGGCCGTTAGTTTGGCCTCTTCCATGGAATTTTGGATAAAGGCCATGGCATCGTTCTTGGCTTCGCCTTTTAACGATTCTACCAATTGCTCCTTGGCTTCCTCGGCCGAAAGGCTTGATATAATTTCCAATTGTTGTACTTGGCTTTTATGCAGCCTATCTAATTCTTCTTGTTTTTTATCGATAACCTCTAATCTGTGGTTGTAGTCCTTTATTTTATCGTCCAAGCTATCGCCCAGTTTTTTGTTTTTGGCCAGTTCGCTTGACACTTGCGACTCTTTATCGCGGGTACGTTTTTCGGCTTCGGCCATTTTTTTGTCGCGGGCAAGGATAACTTTTTCGTGTTCGGATTTAAGCTCGATAAATTTTTCCTTGGCTTGAAGGATTTTGTCCTTTTTAACGGACTCGCCTTCGCTGTTGGCTTCCTTCAATATTAAAGCCGCACTTTTTTTGGCTTCCTTTACAAGTTTTGAAGCGTTGTTTTTTTCCAATATCTTGGCTATAAAAAAGCCTATTACGAGTCCTAAGACTACCCCTCCTACAATTAGTATAGTTTGATCCATGGTTGTGTTTAGTGTTGTGTTATATTATAAAAAAAGCCTACACCGGAGTAAAATTTTGTATAAACTCCTTAAAAACAAGTTTAGGGCTAACAAACTGATCAAGGATCTGTTGGGTACTGAAAACAAATTCAGTATTACAGCTTGCTTTTACAGCTTAAACTCACCCTTTTTAAAGAATTAACGTTGAGTTTATCAAAAAAAATAACCAATGTAGGCAGTAACCTTTTATGTATTTAAAGAACGTTTTTTTTAAGAAGTTAAATACGATTGCAACAATTGGTCGAGGGCGTTTAATTTTTCTTCGACATGTTCGCTTACCACTTCTTTATCGATAGACTTTTGTTCGGCCTGCGATGCAAACTGCAACGCGCACATGGCCAGTACATCCTGTTTATCCCTTACCGAGTAACTTTGCTCGAATTGCTTAATCATGGCCTCGATTTGCTTAGTAGCCTTGCGCAGCCCTTCCTCCTGGCTGGGTTCTATGGTTAACGGGTATACCCGGTTAGCTATAGATAGCTTTATTTTAAGCTTGTCCGACATCCGATTTTTAAACCTTTATTAATCCGAGAGCTGGGCTATACAATAGTCTATTTCCCGTATTAACGCATTTATTTTAAGCTTCGTTTCTCTTTTGTTTTCGTCACTGCCAAGCATTGAATTTGCCATTTTTAGCGCTTCGTACTTTTCTTCCCAATTGGAAATTTGCCGCTGTTGGGCTAAAATTTGTTGTTTTGCATGGGCCAACTCGTTATTTAATTTTGAGTTTGCCTGCTTTAAAAGCTCTAATTTGCGTAATACCTTACCTATTTTGCTTTCTAAAGAACCTACAATTTCCTCAATATTACCCATTTACAAAAATCAATACTTATCCCACAAAGTTAACATACCTGCTTATAAATAACAATTGTTTTTCAATAAAATTTTATTTTATTCGGCAGTTGCTCAAAATCAATATTTTACAAAAGCCTTACCCGGGGCTTTTTGCTTTTGCCTTATCTTCGAAAACACTTCATTTTTTATTTCTTACAAATTAATACGATATTTACGGTTTAGTAGAAACCTATTTTTATGCGATTTATAGTTTTAACCTTGTTGTTTTTACCGTTTTTTTGTAATGCCCAAAATAATTATCCCCAGGATTATTTTACAAGCCCTTTGGAAATCCCGCTTATTTTATCGGGTACTTTTGCCGAGTTGCGCTCCAACCACTTCCATTCGGGGCTGGACATAAAAACGCAGCAGCGTGTTGGCTTAAAGGTTAAGGCCGCCGCCAATGGTTTTGTAAGCCGTATTAAGGTGTCACATTTTGGTTACGGCAAGGCGCTGTACATTACCCATCCCAATGGCTACACCACGGTTTATGCCCATTTGCAGAAATTTTCGCCTACGATTGAGGCTTATGTGAAAAAGCAGCAATACCAACAAGAAACATACGAGATAGAACTGTTCCCCAATGCCGAGGCCTTGCCCGTTGCGCAAAACAAATTAGTGGCGTACAGCGGCAATTCGGGAGGCTCGGGAGGCCCGCACCTACATTTCGAGGTGCGAGACAAAACAGAACGCCCCATAAACCCCATGCTTTTTGGCTACGATATAAAGGACAGCAGTAAACCTTATATAAAAGGCCTGTACGCCTACCCCTTAACCGATTCGTCGCAAGTTAACGCCTCCAACCAAAAACAACTCATTAGACTTGTCCCGCTTAAAAATGGCGATTATACCACCGAAAATATTTCGGCTTACGGCACCATTGGCTTTGGTATTGAAACCAACGACCGGCAGGATTTAGCCGCAAATTCAAACGGGGTATACAACATTCAGGCTTTTTTTAACGGCAATAAAAAATATGAATTGCATTTTAGCTTGTTTTTGTTTGACGAGTCACGGCATATCAACCAACATATCGACTATGGTATTTTTAATGAAACAAAAAAGCGCATTCAAAAATTATTCGTACAAAACAATACGTTAAGCCTTTACAAATCGACAACCAATAACGGTTTTTTAAGTATTAAGGACAGCACCCATTCGGTTTACAAAATAAGGGTAACCGATTTTAAAAACAACGACACATGGCTAACCATAAATATTGATGGCAAAAAAGATACAACAGCCGTATTAACCAAACCAAAAATAACGCCTTACTACATACACGCCAACCAAAAAATAGATTTAAAATCGAACAACGTTACGGTCGATTTTTACCCCGACACGTTTTACAACGATTTTTATATGGATTTTGAAGTTAAAAACGATACGCTAACCCTACACGACGATATAATGCCCACAAAAAAAGGCTTTACCATAACGTACAATACCGAGCAATACAAAACGCCCGACAAAAGCAAATTGTTTATTGCAAGATTATCGGGGCATAAAAAAAATATCCCGATATACTCCTCCACAAAACGGCAGGGCGATTCCCTAAGCACTAATACCAAAACCTTGGGCACTTATACATTAATGGCCGATACCCAGCCCCCCACCATTTTTAGCCCCAACTTTAAGGAGGGGCAATGGATTAGCAACTTTAATTACCTTAGCATTAAAATTAGCGACGATTTGTCGGGTATTTCAAATTACAGGGCGACCGTTAACGGGAAATGGATTTTAATGGAATACGACTACAAGACCAAAACCCTTACCCATAATTTTAACGATGGCGTTGTAACCGAAACCAAAAACAATTTTAAACTAATCGTTACCGATAATGTTGGAAATAGCACTACATTTGAATCAACGTTCCATAGAAAATAAATCACATCCTTTGAAAGCCAAACCAACCTTCGTACTTATCCTGTTTTTATGCGGAATCGTGTTTTGCAACGCACAAACCGCAACCGTTAAGGGCGTTATTCTGGACGAATACAACACGCCAATAGCCAACGTAAACATTAAAGCAAAAACAACCGGAACAACATCGAACAAAAATGGGTTTTATACCTTGGAAATTCCCTCGAACGAAAGCATTGCTGTTGAATTTACGCACCTTTCATTCAAAAAAATAACAGGTACTTTTAATTTAAAAAATGGCGAACACGTAGAATTTAATCCGGTAATGAACTTATCGGTAGAACAAATTTCAACTATAACAATAACCGGAAACCGCCAAAAAGAAGTCGAGGGCATAACCACCCTAAACCCCGAAACCATACGCAAAATACCGGGTGCCAATGCGGGGGTTGAAAATTTATTGCTATCGCTTCCGGGCGTTAACAACAATAACGAATTGAGTACGCAATACTCGGTCAGGGGCGGCAATTACGACGAAAACTTGGTTTATGTTAACGATATTGAGGTTTACCGTCCGTTTTTAATCCGTTCGGGGCAACAGGAAGGCCTCAGTTTTGTTAATACCGATTTGGTGCAAAACGTCGATTTTTCGGCCGGAGGGTTTCAGGCCAAGTATGGCGACAAGCTCTCATCGGTACTCGATATTACCTATAAAACCCCCTATCGGCTTGAAGCTACTGCCGACCTTAGCCTCTTGGGCGCGAGCGCCTCTATTGCCGGGATAAGCAAAGATTCTAAATTTTCCGGAATCGTTGGCCTGCGCTACCGCAACAACAGCATGCTGGTTAAGGCCAAGGAAACCGAAACTAATTTTAAGCCCACTTTTGCCGATATTCAAACCTACCTTAGTTATGCGTTTTCAAACAAGTTCCATTTAAGTTTTTTGGGCAATGCCTCCATAAACAAATACAATTATAAACCCGAATACCGCCAGACCAATTTTGGTACGTTTAACGAACCCATTGCCCTTAGCGTATATTACGACGGACAGGAAAAGGACCAATACCAAACCTACTTTGGCGCTTTTAAGGGTACTTATTTTGCTTCCGACGATTTAACATTGAAGCTTATCGCTTCCACTTACCATACCACCGAAGAAGAACATTTTGATATTTTGGCGCAATACTATCTCGGGCAGGTAAATTCGAATATTGGCGATGAAAATTTTGGCGAAGTAGAATACAACGAAGGCGTTGGCGGACAACTTAACCACGGCCGCAATGATTTAGATGCCTTGATAACCAATATTGAGCACAAGGGCAACTACAACATAAGTAATAACTTGATAGAATGGTCCATAAAATACACCAACGAGGATATTCGCGACCGCTTGGTAGAATGGGAAGTTATCGATTCGGCAGGCTTTTCCATTCGTCCCCCAAAAACCACTCCCGTTAACGAGCAGCCCTACGCCCCTTATAGCGGCCCCTTGGAAGCCTACCAAAACGTTCAAGCCACCAACAACACGCAAATCAACCGCTTTCAGGCCTATGTGCAATGGAGCAAACGCAGCACAATGGGCAACAGCCAAGTATGGTACAACGCCGGTGTTAGGGCGCACAACTGGATGGTTAGCGGGGCGGGTATTCCATCAACATCGCAAACCGTTTTTAGTCCGCGTGCGCAATTCGCCTTAAAACCCAATTGGAAAAAAGACATGCTGTTTCGTATAGCTACCGGATTATATTACCAACCCCCATTTTACAGGGAACTCCGCGATGCCGAGGGTGTTGTACAACCCAATGTAAAAGCCCAACAATCCATTCATTTTGTAATCGGGAACGATTATAGCTTTAAAATGTGGGACAGACCGTTTAAATTAGTTTCCGAAGCCTATTACAAACACCTAAGCGATGTTAACCCCTACACTTTGGAAAATGTCAGGATTCGTTATGCCGCCGGCAACAATGCCAAAGCCTATGCTTACGGACTCGACATGCGCCTAAATGGCGAGTTTGTGCCCGGTACCGAATCGTGGTTTAGCTTTGGTTATTTAAAAACCGAAGAAAACATAAACAACGAAGGCTATATTGCCAGGCCAACCGACCAACGGCTTAAATTTGCTGCCTTGTTTCAGGATTACGTCCCCAATATGCCACAACTAAAAGTATACCTTAATTTGGTTTACAACACCGGGCTTCCCGGCGGTTCGCCCAGCTATGCCAGTCCTTACGACTACCAAAACAGATTGCCCGATTACAAACGGGCCGATTTGGGCTTGCAATATGTTTTAGTAGACAGCAAACAAACCAAACAAAACTGGAAAAGGCACTTTAAAGAACTAACCATAGGTTTTGAAATTTATAATATGTTCGATGTACAAAATAGCATTACCAATACTTGGGTTCGCGATGTTTACAGCAAACGCCAGTACGCCATACCTAATTATTTAACCCCAAGGGTGTTTAATGTTAGAACAACCATAAAACTATAAAATCGTGAAACAACTCACTTTTGTTTTAATAGCCGTACTGTTTTTTTCAGGCTGCCAACAAAACAAAGCGAACAAACCTGAAACAAAACACCCCAACGTATTATTTATTTTGGTAGACGATTTGGGCTACCACGATTTAAGCATTACGGGCAGCCCATTTTACGAAACTCCCAATATTGACAAACTGGCAAACAAAAGCGTTATGTTTACCCAAGGCTATGCCGCAGCCAGTGTTTGCAGCCCATCACGGGCCAG
>JBKEDS010000039.1:0-35321 GCA_047975545.1 Flavobacteriaceae bacterium
AACAATACGCATGCACTGGGGCATAGAGAACAAGCTGCATTGGGTATTGGATATGGCTTTCTCAGAAGATGCCTCAAGAAAACGGGCAGGGAATGCCGCACAAAACTTTTCGGTACTTAGTAAAATAGCGCTTAACCTATTAAAGCAAGACACGCAAACCAAACAGGGAATAAAAGGCAAAAGGCTTAAGGCTGCCTATGATAACAGCTACCTCATTAAGATTCTAGGTGTAAAAGTGTGTGTTTGCCCTGAAACGCTTACAAACGAATTTAAATGCGTAACAACCGAATAAAAGAAGCATCCTGGATAATCTTTGCCTTGTCGAAATTTTATACTGAACGTGATTTTCAGTAATTAAAACCGCGATAGTATTAACTGTTTAACATTTAAAATTTAGAAATTATGAACACACTTAGAAACAAAGTACAGTTGATTGGACGATTAGGGCAAGAACCTGAAATTATTACCTTTCCCGACGGTAACAAAATAGCGAAATTTTCGCTTGCAACCGACGACAGCTACAAGGATAAAAACGGACAAAAGGTAGAACGCACCTACTGGCACAATGTTGTGGTTAAAAACGGATTGGTTAAAGTCGTTGAAAGTTACGTTAACAAAGGGCAGGAAATTGCCATTGAAGGTAAATTAACCAATAAAACCTGGAACGATAAAAACGGCAACAAGCACTACGCTACCGAAATTGTTTGTAGTGAGTTGTTAATGTTGAGTAAATAGCTAATAGCTTATATTTAAACAAAACAGGAGTATTTTAAATGCTCCTGTTTTGTTTAAATATTTAAGAGCCAATAATTCAACGAACGGCAACTTTTTTAACCACGATACCTTTATCAAAATTCAATTTTAAAATATAAATACCGGGAGCATACGTATTTGTTGAAATTTCAGAAGCTGTTCCATGGGCTACTTGTTGTCCCGAAATATTATAAACCCTATAATTTTTTAAACGTGTACCATTTCCCGATACTACTTTTATAGCGTTTGGCGTGGTAATTACCTTTACATTGTTTGTTAACTCAAAACTTGACGCACTTAGGGCGGCATCTTTGGTTACAGGGTTAAAGCCTGTCCACAAAGCCCCTGGGTTGGTTACATAAACTCCCATGGTACCTACTGGAATGTGCAGGTGAATGGTACTACGGTCCGTGGCAAACGTATCTGTTGTTGTACCGCTTGTGGTTATGGTTGGTGGGGTTGTTGCCAAAACAGTTACATGGGTTAATGTTGCTATTGAAGAAAATGCGCCCGCACCAATACTTGTAACGCTTGCGGGTAGGGTTAGCACTTGCAATCCCGGGTTAAACCTAAACGCATTGTCGCCAATGGTTTGAACACCATTGCCCAAATTTAAATGAGCTATAACATTAGAATCGAAAGCAAGTGCTTTAATATCCAGCACGCTATCGGGTATTGTTAAACTGGCAATACTGTTAAACCTAAACGCATATTCGCCTATGCTTGTAACCGCACCCCCAATAGTAACACTTGTTAAGTTATTATTGGCAAAAGCACCATCGTTTATTATAGTTACGTTGTCGGGAATGGTAACGGTGGTTAAATCGTTATTGAAAAACGCATTTTCGCCAATGCCAACAATACTGCTTGGCAGCGTTACAGCAGTCAGGCTTTTGTAATCCATAGCGAAATTGCCAATATGGGTTACCGTAAAAGTTGTACACGCATTGGTTACCGTTTCGGGTATTGTAACAACTGTGCCACCAGCCGTATTATAATCTGTAACCGTTACCTCATTAAACGGCGACGGATTAATTTGATAGGTTATATTATTTTTTGTAAAAGTACCCGAAAGCCCTTCGGTAACGCTATTAAACCCTGTCCAAGTTGCCGATGCGTAAGAACTTGCCGTACCTGTGGGGATGCTTAAATCAATTCCATTTCGGTTAGCGGCAAAAGAGTCGTTCATTCCCGCTTCGGTAAAAATAGTTGGAGGCGTTGTGGCTTGGCACGTTATGCACGTTAAAGGGTTGTACCTAAAAGCGGCCATGCCAATATTTGTTACATTACTTGGGATGGCAATTGACGAAATGGAATTAGTTTCAAATGCCCGTACATCAATATCCGTAAGGCTTGTAGGCAGGCTTATGCTGGTTAGTTGGTTGTTGCCAAACGCCCTAAAACCAATATTTCCTACACTATAACCTATGGATACCGCTGTTAATAAATTATCGGCAAAGGCTTCTGAGCCTATCGAGATAACATCGTTGGGAATAGAAATGGTTGCCAATAAATTTTGTTTAAATGCGCTATTTCCAACAGAAACAATGTTGTTGCCAATGGTTACTTCGGTTAGCCCCTTATTATTAAACGCATTGTTAGCTATTATTACAACGGTGTATGATTGTGAATTATAATTAACCGTATTGGGGATTGTAACACTGGTACCGCCATTTACGGCATCGTAATTAACAACCTCAACCAAACCCGGTGTTGTTGATGTTACGTTGTAAGTAATAAAGTTATCGGTAAAGGTTTGGGCATGGCCCATTGTAACCATAAAGAAAGCAATTAAGGAAAGTAGATTTGTTTTCATAGTTTGTAATTTTTATCATGTTGTTAAATACGTTAGATAAAAATACAGGAGTCCCTTCCTTTACAAAACAGCAAATCTATTTCCGATTAAAATGAAGCAATAAGCGCTTGGGCTGAGTTTGTAAGTGCGTTAATTTTTTTTAGAAAAACGTTAGATTCATGCTTTATTCCAATTTAAAAGCTGGGCGACGAAGTTTTCTTTTTTACGGGTAGATACGGGGATTTTTGTATTGTTCTTTAAATAAATAACCCCGGATTTATCGTATTTTTCAATAAAGTTAAGATTAACCATAAACGATTGGTGCGGCCTTATAAAGGCGTGTTGCGTTAATTGCGGTTCAAATTCTTTTAATGGTTTGGATGCCAGGTGTTTTTTGCCATTGCTTAAATAAAACGTGGTATAGCCCTTATCGGATTCGCAATACATTAATTCTTTTAAATCGATAACATGAAAGGCCTCTTGAAGCGATAAAATTAAAACATCGCTATCGTTATTAAATACCTGTTTAACCGTTTTTATTTGCTTTTTTTGAATATCCGAAGGCAGTTGGGTTACTTTTTTTATTGCTATTTTAAGCTCCTCGATATCTACCGGTTTTAAAATATAGTCCACAGCACCTATTTTCAGGGCACGCAAGGCATATTCCTCGTAAGCCGTGATGAATATGGTTTTGAAATCGAGGTTTTCGGTTTGCTCCAAAAAATCGAAAGCATTGCCGTCGGTAAGGTTAATGTCCAAAAAAACCAATTCGGGCTTACAGGTTTTTGTAACAACAACAGCTTGGTTTACCGACTCGCATTCGCCAATAACCTCAATATTTGCGCTAATACTGGAAAGTAGGTTTATTAACCCTTTTCTTATATACGCTTTGTCTTCAACTATTATGGCTTTCATTTTAAATTTACAAATTTAAGTACGGTATTACAAGCGTAACCATAGTGCCTTGCTGGTTATATTTTTTTCGGTCTTCAATGGTTACCGAACCTTTTATTTTAAAGTCTTTTGATAAATATTCCAAACGTTCCGATGTAATGGTTGTGGCCAACGATTTTTTATTTTGGTTGGTATTTTGTTCGCTCGCATCGATGCCTATGCCATTATCCAAAATAACACAAGTTAATTTTGAATTTACTAAGGTAAGGTTAATTTCAACAGTACAATTTTCTTTTGATTTTTTAAAAGCGTGTTCGATGGCGTTTTCAACAAAAGGCTGAATGAGCATTGGTGGAATTTTTATGGCGTTTGAATCAATAGCATCATTTACCGTTAACTTAAAATTTATGTTTTCGTTTTCTATATGTTGAAGCGCCAAATAGTTTTTTACCGCTTCTAATTCTTGGGACAGCAAAACGGTTTTATCCCTTGAGTTTTCTAAAGGTATACGTAACAATTTTGAAAATTTGGATAGGTAACTAACCGATTTTTCTTCTTCTTTGCTTAAAATCATACCCTGTAAAACCGATAATGAATTAAAGATAAAATGCGGGGTCATTTGCGAGCGCAATAATTTTTGTTCGGCAATTATATGTTGTGTTTTGGTTTTTTGGTGCCTTAGTTTTAAAGCGAAAATAATTCCGCCCAATACTATTGCAATCACTAAAAACACTATAACGCCGAGCAATAGATTGCGTTGCGATTTTTCTAAATTTTTGGATGTTGTTTCTACGGTTTTGGTAAGTTTTGTTTCTCTTTCTTCAGCTTTTGCCAAGGCTTTTTCGTATTTGTACTCGTATTCAAGTTGTGTTATTTTTTCAATATTATTGTTGTTTAAAATACTATCGCTTAATGTTTTAAATTGCTCATGGCTCGTTAAGGCACTTTTGTAATATCCAATGTTTTTGTAAATTTCAAATAATAATCTGGAAGCTTCTTTTTGGTTTTCCAACACCTCTAATTCATCTGCTATTTTTTTGCCTTCAAGCGTAAAAGAAAGCGCTTTTTTATTGTTGCCTTCAAATAAATATGTTTGCGCAATTCCTAAGAGGCTTGTAGACAAAATTTGTTTAGTGTTTATTTGTTCGCTAATTGTTTTGGCCTTTGTAAAATTCTCGCGCGCGGCAACCGGATGGTTTTGTAATGAATATACATTTGCAATTTGAATAAGTTGAACCGCTGTATTATTTAAATTGTTAATTTCTTCACTTATTTTTAGGGACATATTATGATGCTCTAAAGCCTTTGCATACTGCTTTTTTTTAAAGTATATCGTTCCTATGTTGCCATAATTTGCCGCAATAAGTACCTTGTATTCGGCTTTTGACGAAAGTGTTATAGATTGCTGAAGGTAGTTTAATGCTGTGTCGTATTTTTCTATTAATAAATAGGCACCCCCTAAGTTGTGAAGCGTTTTTGCAATCCCGATGGTGTCGTTTGTTTTTTCCTTATAGGCTAAAGTTTTGTTATAATTTTCAATAGCCAACGGATAATTGCCTTGTTTGGAATATACAACGCCTAAATTACTATAAACGTAGGAAACCCCGTCCTCGTCTTTTGTAGATTCGCTTAACAATAGGGCCTCGTTAAAGTTTGATATGGCTTCGTTATATCTTCCTGTTTCGGAATATACATTCCCGGAATTAATCAAGCTTGTTGCAATGGCGCTCTTGTTACCTAAAATTTTATAAACTTGGGTTGCCTTTTTATAGTTTTTTAAGGCTTCTTCGTACTGCGATAAATCGGAATTTGTAATTCCAAACGCAATGTACACGTCGGCAACCCCTTTTTTATTGTTTATAGATTTGTAATACTTAAGGGATTCATTAAAAAAAATCAAGCTTTTTTTATAATCGGCTTTTATATTCTCAAGCATACCTTTTAAATAAAATATGCGGGCTTTTCCTTTATTGTAGTTTGTTTTGTTGCTTATTGTTTCAGCATCATCAATATTTAGTTGTGCCAAATTAACATCTACGCGCAAATTAATATCTGCCAAATCGCATAGTAAATTAATCTTGGTGGTATCGTTAATTCTATGGTTGGCTAATTCGGTTTTTAAACTATCGGTTGTAGTGTTTTGAGCTATTATGTTTTCTGAAAAAAGAAAAACAGCCAATAGTGCAAAAATGTGTTTAATGGTAAAATCCATAAAAAAATATCGTTCCCTTTGAGGCAAAAATAGTTGCCCACTAATCTAATAAATTAATTTTATTTAGAATTAGGAATACGATATTTGGCAAAAATAAGTATTAATGCACTTAAAAAAATAGCTATAAAACAGGAAGAAACAGTACCACCAATCCAAAAAACAACAAAGTAAAGCCCGTTAGCAAAAATTTCCAAGTAGGATGCGCATCGGCAACATCCATAAAATAAAAGCCCACGAGCAAAAATTTAAGACACGACGCTACAATAATAACATATTGGGAAGCCCCCAACAAGCCATTGGCGGCCAAGGCCGAAATAGGGGTTAGCACCATTAGGGCAACAAGTACGACAATTAGTTTTTTTGCTTTCATTTTTTAAAAAATTAAGTACAACACGGGAAACAACATTAACCAAATTAAATCGCACATGTGCCAAAAGGCGGCACCGGCCTCGGCATCGATAAATTCTAACTTTTCGGGATTTTTATTCAATTTTATTAAAAACCAAAGCAAAATAACCAGCCCCACCAAAACATGGATAACATGAAAAAGCGTTAACATCCAATAAAACGAAAAAAAGGTATTGTAGCCCATGGTTAGGCCATCTTGTATTTTATCGTAATACTCTACCGATTTTAGCCCTAAAAACAATAAGCCGCCTATAAGGGTGAAAATTAAAAATCTTTTCGCCTTTTTTATATGGTTTTGTTTTAAAGCCGAAATGCTTAATGCCATAAAAAACCCACTACACAGCAAAAACACGGTGTTTATGGCGCCAAATGTCGTGTTTAACAATAAGCGCGAATTATGAAACACCTCAGGTTCGTCCTTGGCATAAACCACCATGGCCAGTAGGGCAGCGCCAAAGGTAAAGAGTTCCAAATAAATAACAATCCATATTAAAAGGCCTCCCGGTGGATAGAATATTGAGGTTTTTTTGGCGGTAGTTTCGGTCATTTTTATTGGTGTTTTATTTTTTCGTAAAGTTTTACCAGTGCCGTTAACAATTCAACCGGCGTGGTTAATATTTGATAGTGGTTTTGCCCAAACATTTGCGGCAAATAATATTTGGCCTCGGCCTCGATGGCCAAGGCATACGAGTTTATTTGCCGTTGGTTTAGCTCCCGTAGAGCCTGCTTAACATCGTTAATGCCGTAGGCGCCTTCGTATTTGTCGTAGTCGTTTGGTTTACCGTCGGAAAGCAAAATAACCCATTTGTTTTTGGTGTTTCGGGTATCCAGCAAGGCGCCCGCGTGCCGCAATGCCGTACCAATACGGGTGTAGCCTTGGGGTTGGGCCGCACCAATGCGGTGCTTGGCGGTGTTCCAATTGTCGTCAAAATCCTTTAGTGCCAAATAGGTGGTATAGTTTCGGGTTTTGGAATAGAAGCCATCGATGGCAAAATCGACATTAAATTCGTTTAAAATTTCGCCAAAAATCAAAGATACTTGTTTTTCCACATCGATAACCCTATTGCCGGCAGCATAGCCGTCGCTGGACAAACTAATGTCCAACAGCATAAGGATGGACAAATCCTTTTCCCGCCTTCGGTTCGATATATAAATTTTATCCGAAGGGGTGTGCTTGCTATGCACATCGACGTATAAATCGGTTAGGGCATCCAAATCGAAGCTATCGCCTTGGGTTTGCCTGCGCTGCTGCTGGTATTTGTTGTTTACCGAGGTTAGCATTTTACGCAGCCCCATAAGGGTTGAAGTGTTTTCGCTTAACGTTTTTTTATGGTAATTGGTGCTGGTTTCGGTTTGCGTTTTGGGGAACACCTTGCAGAAATCGGGTTTGTAGGCCCGTTTTTTATAATCCCACTCGTCGTAGGTTATGGCAAAACTTTCGGGGTTAACATCGGCACTTTCCGAAATGGTGGTGTTTTCAATAAAATCGGTTTGGTATACCGAGTGTACGGGGTCGTCCACCCGTACGGTATGTTTCATGTTTATTTCGTCCAAGGCATTGCCGTGTTCGTCCAAATCGTCATCGCCATCAAAATCGCGCCATCCGCCTTCCCATTCCTCGGCGGCTTCAATTTTTTCAAAATTATGCGTCATGACATAATCTTCCTGCTGTTTTTTATCAACGGTAACCGATTGTATTTCTTCTACGGCTTGGGCTTTTTTTATGGTTTTTATTTCGTTTAAAACCGCTTGTTTTGCTTTTTCGGATATATTTTGAAGTGCTTCTTTTTTAGAAACTTCGGGATTGTTGTACATCCATTTCCCGTAAATAAAACTGTAATCGGGTGCTTTGTCCTTTGCTGCCGATTGCTGAAAAAGCTGTAATAATTTGGTGTGGATTTGTTCCGTTACGGGAAATTGTTCGAATACGTGTTTTAAAACTTTTGGGGCTGTTTTTTCGGCTTCAATCCTTGCTTCTTCGGTGCTATGGTTGGCGTGGTCGTAAAAATTTAAGTTCAGTTCGCTTTGGCAACACAAATACAGCGTTCGGAATAAATAAAACGCCGTATTTTCCTCTAAAGTTCCAAATAGTGCAAAACGCCGGGGCAAGAAAAAGTTATGGTTTTTATAACCGCCTTCCCGTTCGGCTTCGAATAGTTCAATAGGTTTTCCCGTAATGGCCCTGGCAATAAGCGTTAATCGGGGTTTTATCTCGGTTAAGTTTACTGCATGGGGCAAGGTGTCCTCGGCTTTTTTTCGGCGGCGTTTTAAAAACGTAACCACCTTTTTGTACAGGTACTCATCGGGTTCGAACATGGCGGGGCTTTAAATCATTAAATCGCACAAATCGGTTAGGGCTTGGGTAACGTCGTGGTCGTCGGTTAAGGGTTCTACAACGGCCACTTTTACGGCCAAACGCTTGGGCAGCCCGGTATTGATGAGTTTTGCGGCATCGACCAAAAGCCGGGTAGAAACGGTTTCGGTTAGCCCCAGTTCGGTTAAATTCCGAATTTTATGGGCAATGGCAACCAGTTTTTTTGCGGTATCCTTGTCTATTTGGGTTTCGTTAACCAGTATTTCGGTTTCGTCGGCTTGCGATGGGTAATTAAAACTCAAGGCCACAAAACGCTGTCGGGTCGAGGGCTTTAATTCTTTAAACCCCTTTTGGTAGCCTGGGTTAAACGACGCCACCAACATAAAATCGGGATGTGCTTTTACGGTAATGCCCAGTTTGTCGATATAAAGTTCCTTGCGGTGGTCGGTAAGGGCGTGTATGGCCACGATAACGTCGGGGCGGGCTTCGGCAATTTCATCAAGATATAAAATAGCGCCTGTTTTTACGGCGGTGGTTAGGGGGCCGTCTATCCAAATGGTTTCGGCGCCTTTAATAATATAGCGACCAATTAAGTCGGTAGACGACGTTTCCTCGTTACACGATACCGTAATTAGCGCCGTGCCTATTTGGTGCGCCATATAATCGACAAACCGCGTTTTTCCAGTTCCCGTTGGGCCTTTTAATAAAATGGGAAGCCTGTTTTTATAGGCGTGCTGGAACACCTGTTCTTCCTTTCCCGTTTGTTTGTAAAAGGGCTGAAGCTTGGTTTCCGTAGTTTGTTCCGAAACGTGATTTAAAGGCATTTTTAATATATTTTAAAAGAAGAAGACCCTAAGAATTTTTCCTTGAAACAATAATTTAGGTATGGTATGAGCAAACTGTAAAAGGGATTGGAAATTCTTAAAAGGCCTTCCGTATTGTTATATTTTTAGAAAGGTGGCTGAGCTTGTCGAAGCCACCATAAGTTTATTCTTCTATTTCCAAAGCCTCGTCGGTTGGTTTGCCGTATTTCCAAAAATCGATAATATAGCTAATAACGCCAATGGCAAATAAGGAAGCACATAAAATAAGTACGAGAAAGTGAATGCTTATTTCGTTTTGAACTTCCATAAAGTCCATTTTAAACTTACGCTCTAAGTACACTTGCGCAACGCCGGCAACACCAAACGAAACGGTCATGCCCAACATACCAATATTGGCCGCCCAAAAGGCAAAACGCCCTCTGGCGCCATCGTATAACTTACGGCCTGTTAGGTTTGGCAGGGCATAGCTTATAATGGCAAAAACAATCATGGCGTAAGCACCCCAAAACGCCAAGTGGCCGTGCATAGCTGTTACCAAAGTACCATGTGTATACAGGTTGGTTTGTGGCAAGGTATGCGCAAAACCAAGAAGCCCGGCACCAATAAACGATACAATGGCCGAGCCGAGGGTCCAGAACAATGCAATTTTGTTGGGGTGTTTTTTTTCGCCTTTTCGGTACATGTTTACGGCAAACAAGGCCATGGCCAAGAACGCCAAAGGTTCCAAGGCCGAGAATATACCACCCACGATAAGCCATATTTTATTAACGCCAATATAATAGTAGTGGTGCCCGGTACCTAAAATTCCCGATAAAAAGGTAAGCCCTACGATAACATAAAGCCATTTTTCGATAACCTCCCTATCAACACCCGTAAGTTTTATTAACAAGAAGGCCAAAATACCGCCCATGATAAGCTCCCAAACGCCTTCAACCCAAAGGTGAACTACCCACCAACGGAAAAACGAATCGGTTACCTGACTATCGAATGGCAACATACCGGGAATGTACAGTAAAGCCGCAAACAATAAGCCCATAGCCAGTACCAAGGCGGTTGTTGTTTTTCGTTTGCCCTTAAAGAGCGTAGCTAAAATCAGGCCGAGAAACAGCAGTACATTTACCACGACCAAATAATCCAACTGGCGTGGTATTTCCAAAAACTTACGGCCTTCCCACCAGTTAAAATGATAGCCTACAATAGCCACCACACCAACTACGGCCAAGGATATTAATTGTACATAAGCCCATTTTACGCTTACCAGCTCGCGTTGCGCTTCTTCGGGAATAATATAATAAGCAGCCCCCATAAAGCCCGAAAGCAACCAAACTACCAATAAGTTGGTGTGTACGGCACGAGCCGTATTAAAGGGAATAAACTCATGTAGGCCATCGTAGCCCAAGCGGGCAAAGCCCATAATAAAGCCGTAAACTATTTGTAATACTAACAGCAGCATGGATAGGGCAAAAAACCAATATGCTACTTTTTGCGATTTATATTTCATCTTTAAATTAATTCTAAATTAGTTGTTTTGTTCTTCGTCGTCCAATGCCAGTGGCGATACCACCCTGTCGAAACCGTTAAGGTCTATCTCGCCAATCCATTTAAAAAATTCGATGAGGTCGTTGGCTTCTTCTTGCGAAAACCCGTAAGCCACCATTTTGCGCCCGTTGGGGTTCCAGGCATTGGGGGTCATAAGCACGGCTTTAATGTAGCCTTCGCCACGGCGTTCTACAACTTTTGTAAGTTCGGGGGCATAGTATCCGCCCTCGCCCAAAATAGTATGGCAGCCCATGCAGTTGTTGGCTTCCCATAGCTCTTTGCCGCGCACTACAGCTTCTGTAATGTTTTCGGCATTGGTTTGATCTTGGCTTTTACTGAAGGAAAAAATAGTTAACCCTATAAAAATAAGGAAAGTTACCACGGTTCCGCCCAGAAAAAATGCCCTTGCTTGTTTTTTGGATAGCATAATTAATGTTGAATTGGTTAATAACGGATAAAATTGTCCTATTTGCGAAAATAATTCAACTTGAATGCCCAAAACATGACAATTGTCATAAAACGGATAAATTTATCTTTTTTTACTGTTCAAACATTCTTAGTAAGGGTATAAAGCGGGGAAGGAAGGCCGTTTACGCTACGATTAGCGGTAAGCGTAGCAAAATCCACCCAAAATTAAATGCTCAAATTAAAAACTTGTGAATTGACAACTTTTAAGTTAACTTTGCGATGTGAAAACTGAGCGAAAGATAATTTTTTACAAACATTATTTTGTAAACTTTTATGTTGAACAATCTGAAAAAGTACAAGAGAAAATCGAGTACGTTTTTAAGATTATAAGAACAGTCCAAAATATTCCGAAAAAATTTCTTGACCACATGACAGGAACGGACGGGATTTTTGAAGTCCGAATTGAATTTGAAAGTAACATTTATCGAGTTTTTTGTTGCTTTGACAAGGGGAATTTAGTAGTGTTATTTAATGCTTTTCAAAAGAAATCACAGAAAACACCGAAGAAAGAAATTGAATTAGCTATAAAATTGAAAGAAGCGTATTTTAACTCAAAAAAGAAATGAATAAAAAAGAAATAAAAAATGCTAAAAACTTTGACGAGTTGTTAGACATTAAATATGGAAAAATTGGAACTGAAAAGCGTGATGAATTTGAAGAAAAAGCCCAATATTACGTAATAAGTGAAATGCTGAAAGAAGCTCGCAAAGAAGCAAACATGACACAAGAGCAACTTGCTGAAAAAATTGGAACGAAGAAAAGTTATATATCAAGAATAGAAAACGGAAAATGCGATATCCAACTTTCGACTTTGTATCGAATTTTTGAATTTGGGCTTGGAAAACGAGTGAATTTAATATTCGGATAAAAACACCTACCGCTAATATCGTTTATATGCAAGAGCGGGTTAAATGTAAAATTGAAGTTTCGGTTTTCTATATTGCAAAAACATTTTCTATTTACAGCTTTTTCACATTATCAATATTGAAGTAACCGCCCCTATTTTCCTTTCTTTTAAACGATTGTTCTATAATTAAATGCGAAACGTTTACCATATTGCGCAGTTCGCACAAAGAGGCTATTACCTTGGATTCCTTGTAAAGTTCCTCAACTTCTTCGTTAATAAGTTCCAAACGCCTTACGGCACGTTTTAGGCGCCTATTGCTTCTTACAATACCTACGTAATTGCGCATTAGGCCTTGTAGTTCCTTTACATTGTGCTTAATTAAAATGTGTTCTTCGGCCAGTACGGTACCGTCGTCGTTCCATTCAGGAATGTTAACATTGGCCGAAACGCTTTCCTTTTCCAAAAGGTATTTATAAACGTTATGCGAATATACCATAGCTTCCAATAACGAGTTGGATGCCAATCGGTTTGCGCCGTGCAGCCCTGTTTTGGTGCACTCGCCACAGGCAAATAAATGTTTAATGGAGGTGCGCCCTACCTTATCGACCTTTATGCCGCCGCAGAGGTAATGCGATGCGGGTACAACGGGAATCCAATCGGTTTTTATATCGATGTGCAAGTCCTTGCATTTGTTGTAAATGTTAGGGAAATGCTTTATAAAAGCATCCATGTCTAAATGTGTGCAGTCTAAAAACACATGGGTGTCGCCCGATTTTTTTAGTTCGTTATCAATGCTTTGCGACACAATATCCCTTGAAGCCAGTTCGGCCCGGGGGTCGTAATCCAGCATAAAGCGGTGGCCGTCCTTGGTGCGGAGGTAGGCGCCAAAACCCCTAACCGCTTCGGAAATTAAAAACGACGATTCGCCCTTAACCTCGTAAAGTGCCGTGGGATGAAACTGTACAAACTCCATATCCTCGATTACGGCTTTGGCGCGATAGGCCATGGCTACGCCGTCGCCCGTTGCAATTATGGGGTTTGTGGTATGCCCGTAAACACAGCCAATTCCGCCGGAGGCCAAAAGCGTGTTATTGGCTTTTATTATAAAAATGGCGTTGTTTTTTTGGTTTAAAACGTAAGCACCGTAGCAGTTTATCCGGTCGGTTTCGGGTTCTGCTATATGGTGGTTGGTAATTAAATCTATGGCAAAATGGTGCGGTAAAATGGTAATATTGGGCAACTGTCGCACCCGTTTTAACAGGGTTTGTTCTATTTCGTAGCCCGTTATGTCCTTATGGTGCACGATGCGGTATTCGGAGTGGCCGCCTTCCTTGCCCAAATCGAACTGGCCTGCGGCATTAACATCGAAATTGGCGCCCCATAGCAAGAGTTCTTCTAAACGTTTGGGACCTTCTTCAATAACCATTTTCACGACCTCTTTATCGCAAAGGCCATCACCGGCGATTAAGGTGTCTTTTATATGTTTTTCAAACGAATCTTTTTCCTTGTCCAATACCACGGCAACACCGCCTTGGGCGTATTTGGTGTTGGATTCTTCTTCGTTGGATTTTGTAATAACGGTAATGGTCCTGTCTGGGAATTTTTCGGCCATTTTAACCGAAAAGGTTAAGCCGGCTATCCCGGAGCCTATTACTAAGTAGTCGGTTTTAATCATGCTTTGCTCGCTAATCGGGACTTAAATACCCCGATACCTGGGTTCTAAAATTAGTGTTTTTTTATGTTTTCTGCCCTAAATGTTTTACTTAGACAACTCCAACATGCGCTGTATGGGCAATAAGGCGCGTTCTATAATGTGTTCCGGAACTTCTATTTTTGGCGATTCGTTTTTTAGGCAATCGTACAGTTTTTGCAGGGTGTTCATTTTCATAAAATGGCATTCGCTGCAAGCGCAGGTATTATCCTCGACCGCAGGAGCGGGGATAAGCTCGGTTTCGGGCATTTCCTGTTGCATTTTGTGTAAGATGCCTGCCTCGGTGGCTACAATAAATTTTTCGTCGGGGTGCTGTTTTACAAAATTAATCATACCCGAGGTGGAGCCTATGTAGGTGGCCGTATTTAAAATATGTTCTTCGGATTCGGGGTGGGCTATAATTTTGTAATCGGGGTATTTTTTATGGAGTTCGATTAATTTGTCTATGGAAAAGGCTTCGTGTACCACGCAACTGCCGTCCCAAAGCAGCATGTCGCGCCCGGTTTGTTTCATAATATAGCGCCCCAGATTTTTGTCGGGCGCAAATATAATGGGGGTTTCCTTGGGTATAGACTCCACGATTTTCAGGGCGTTGGACGAGGTACAAACAATATCGGTTAGGGCTTTTACCTCGGCCGAACAGTTTACATAAGTAATAACCACGTGATCGGGGTGGGCTTTGGTGAATTTTTCGAAAGCGTCCGGCGGACAGGAATCGGCCAACGAGCAGCCCGCGTTTAAATCGGGCAATACCACCGTTTTGGTAGGGTTTAAAATTTTGGCGGTTTCGGCCATAAAATGTACGCCCGCAAATACAATAACATCGGCATCGGTTTCGGCGGCTTTTTGCGATAAGCCCAAGCTGTCGCCCACATAATCGGCAATATCCTGTATTTCGGGAACTTGGTAATAATGTGCTAATATTACCGCATTCTTTTCTTTTTTAAGTTTATTTATTTCTTTTACTAAATCCATTTTTTTTAGTGTTTGGGTTGTTTTTAATGTGAAAAACAACTTTTGTGCCAAGGATTCGTATTCTTGCAAATATCCTAATTATAGCATTAAGGTATTGAAGTTGCTTCAAAAAATAAAACAAATTTGAATACAAAGATAGCTATTTAATAAAAATATGAATTCTTATTAAATAAACATGGATTTCATTGGTGAAATATGAAAAGTGAAAGTCAAGATGCGCTTTATATAAATCATGACAATACTAGTTAAGGCTTGTGCTTAATGTTTTTTAACTGTTGAATGTCCAACAAATCTTTGGCACGCCCGGATTTAATCTTGCTTGTAATTAAATCGTCGAGCGACAGCACATTCCACCTCAATATTTCGACACCTTCGATTTTAACGGCAATACTATCGTTATACGCTTGGTCAAAGCTTTTGTTAACCGAAAACTTGGTAATAAGTTCTAAATCTAAATCGGTAGGCGAAAATTTTATGGAAATATTTTGCTCTTGGTTTTTAACGCTTTTGGGGAAATCGTCTATTTCGTATCCCATTTCATTAAAAACTTTTATTAGCTGTTTAAGGTTGTCTTCTTTCGTGTCAATCCAAAAATCGATATCAGCCGAATGCCTTTGATACCCATGAAAATTAACGGCTCCGCCACCTACCATTAGCATACGAACATGATATTTATCGGCTAATTTTATAAAAGCATCTATGTCTTGTTTCCATTTACTTTGCATTAGACCCCAGCACTATTTTAAAGTTACTGTTTTTTTCGTTGCCAATACTGTTAAGGGGAAATTTTTTTATTTTTTCGCTAAGGGCTAAAAACACATAGAACCGTTCTTCGGGCAATAACGACAGAAAAGAAGCTTCTTGCTCGGCATTGGATTCTTCTTTAGTTCTATATAAAATTTGCATGGTTGTTTTGGTTTTGCTGAAGGCTAAAATAGCCTGCATCATTTTCCCAAAAATACATGATATACACTACATACACAATATAGTTTATAGAATAAAATAGGTTTATTTAGGAAAGTTACAACACTGTTGTCCTCTCTAAAGTTTTTTTAGCCGCTTGCTCAACCTCAACAGCAATAGCTTTTAGCTCCATTTCTCCGCCAATGAAAGCCTCGAGAATAGTGGTTTTAATAGCGTTAAAATTGTGTTGCAGTTGCAAAAACAAGGTTTGGTAATATACAATGCCCGCTTGCAGGTTTTTTATAAAGGTTAGCAAATACTTTTCGTCTTTTTTGATCATGGCGGCCTTAACCTCGTTAAGTTTGTTTTTTAGGTAATCGATGTAAATGCCCAGTTCTTTTACAAATACATGGGGGCGGTCGGTTCGGGAAATAACGTTGGTGCGCCCGTAAATGTGGCTTACCATGGTTTTTAAGGACATGATGCTGTCGAAATACGCCATATTGGGGCCCGGGCAAATGGAAACGCCCTCGCCCTCGGTTTTGGTATCTAAACCATAGGCCAATAATGCCGATGTACCCAAGCCTACGCAGGTACACGATTTTTCGACTATTTTATTGAATTTCGCCTGAAACTCGGCTTCGGGCAAATGCAGGGCTTCCAATTCTTTTATTTTTATGTTTTGGTATTCGCGCGAAGCGGTACACATACCGGTTTCCTTATAATCTTTATTAAGCGCTACAAATTTTTTCGGGCAGGAACTTCCCGGGCGGCCTTTGTTAATCAAGGTTTCCTTTTCTAAATCCTTAGTGTTGTTTTTTAAGTTGTTAAACGGAATGCCCAAAGGCGAAATATCGCTTAAATACAAATCGTCCTCCTTGGCTTGTACCAATTTGTCCATGGTTTTTTGGTCTACCGTGGAGGCTTCGGGCACCAATAAAAAGGGCGATCCCCAGCCTATGCTGTCCAACTGGTACTGGTCCAGCAAAAACTCATGCTCTTCGTGCGTGCCAACACCACCTTGTGCCGACACTTTAAATTGTAGGGGCTGTTTGGGGATTATTCGGTTTTGGTTTTCCAGTTCTTGTTTTAAAACGGTTTCAATTTCGTTGCGTAGCTCCTCCCGTTTTTCCTTAAATTCGGCCAATACGGGCCCTAACAAATACCCGTCGGTAGCAAAGGCATGGCCGCCGCAGTTAAGCCCGGATTCTATGCGGTATTCCGATACCCATAAGCCGCGTTTGGCCAAAAACTTACCTTGTATTAAGGCCGACCGGTAATCGCTAACCTTTAAAATAATTCGTTTTTTAAAGGCGCCGTTTTTGGTAGGGTAAAAATCGTTAAACTCGCCCATATACGAGTACAGGCGGGGGTTCATGCCAGCCGAAAGCACTACGGCGCTACTTAAATTGCTTTGGGCAAAGCCCCGTAAAGCGGCGTGGGCATCGTTGTATTTTGTGGGGAGTTGTTCTTTTTTTTTGTTAAAGTTGTCCTTGTCAACCTTGGTCATGATATTAACGTCTATACTGCCTTTTGTCAAATTTTGGTCCAACCAAGCCTTAATTTCGGAAATGGCGGCATTGCCATCGGTTAGTTTTTTAAATTCGGCACTTAGTGTGGCCGTTGAGGGCAACAACTCCAAATACGCCTTAAACTCGTCGCTTTTTTCCAAAGCGGCTTTTTTTAGGGCTTCAAATTTTTTATCGACTACATCGTTTACCATGTTTAGGTAGGAGGTAATGCGCTTGGCGCGGAAATCGTCAACCTTATTCGAAATTTCCTGATAGGGTATCTCGAATTTTTCGCTGTACATTTTTCTTATTTTTTCAATTAAAATATCGTCTACCAGCGAAATAACCGAATCGATACCGTATTGTGCCACTTTTAGGGGCGAATCTATGGTGAAACCAATACCCATAACCGGGATATGGAAGGTGTGAATACTATTTGCCATTTTTGCTTTTTTCCTTTTTTTAATTCAAAACTGCAAAATTACTCACTTGATTTTGGTTTAATTATGATATTTGTCATGTAAAACTGAAAGGGATTCACTACATTTAAAATAAGGGAATTAAATAAAAAACCAATAATTTTTCGAATTTTATTCAATTTTGGGCGTTCAAGGGGCAATTCGTAAATAAATCATTAAATTTTATCAAAAAACATAGTAGTTACGTAAAGCTTCCTTAATTTTACGGCTAATTTCAATAGAAAAGAAAGAATATGTCCGTAGAACCCAAATTAGCACGCTTCAAACAAAACGTATTATCGAAATACCAAATATACAACAGCATATTTATGACGCTTCCTTTCGATACCATATCGAAAACGGGCGCATTGTTGCCGTTGTTCCACGAAACCTGCGAAAAAGGATTTGCAAAAGGCGACGACCCCACAACTATTGTCGATACGTTTTTCGAGAAATACCAAGCCCGCCGTTCGGAAGAAAGCCAAATTAACCTCTTGTTCCGTTTTATACAGTACATCGAGCGCCAAGTGGTGCTGTTCGATGCTATTGAAGATGCCGCTTTTCCCGTAGTAAACAATATGGAAGGTATTGGTACCTTGCGGAATTTAAAGGAATCGGCCTCTTCGGAAAACAAACTCGAGGACTTAAAAAAATACTTAGATGCCTTTAAGGTGCGTATTGTACTAACGGCACACCCGACCCAGTTTTACCCCGGCTCGGTATTGGGCATTATAACCGATTTGGCAAAGGCCATAAAAAACAACAACCTAAACGAAATAAACAACCTGTTTGGGCAATTGGGCAAAACCCCGTTTTTTAAGCACGAAAAACCTACGCCCTACGACGAGGCCAAAAGCTTGATTTGGTATTTGGAAAACGTGTTTTACCAGTCGTTTGGCGAAATTTACAACTACATACAACAAAATATTTACGAGGACGGCCGCAAGCACAACGAAATAATAAACGTTGGTTTTTGGCCCGGTGGCGACCGCGACGGCAACCCCTTTGTAAAGCCCGATACCACTTTAAAAGTGGCTTATAAGCTAAAGCAATCCATAATCAGGCAGTATTACAACGATTTAAAAAAACTACGCCGCCGCTTAACTTTTAGGGGTGTGGAGGACCGCATTATACGCCTTGAAACCATTATGTACAACTTTAGCATAAACTTGGAAACCAAGGACGAAACCCTAAGCTCAAGGGAATTGCTTAAAGAACTGCTTACCATACGCAATATTATTGTTGAAAACCACCAATCGTTGTACGTTAACGATATAAACAACTTGATAAACCGCATCCATTTATTTGGCTACTACTTTGCTACCTTGGACATTCGCCAGGACAGCCGCATACACCACCAAGTGTTTACCAGTGTGGCCGATTATTTAATAGGAAAGGATTTAGAATCGTTCCCGAAAAATTACCACGATTTATCCGAAGCGGAACAGATTGAAATTTTATCGAAACTTTCAAGTGAAAATATCGATTTAAACGCTTTTGAGGACGAAATGGTTTACAATACCCTAAAAACGATTGAAACCATAAAAAGCATTCAAAAAACAAATGGCGAGCGTGGCGCCAACCGCTACATAATAAGCAATAACCAAACGGCCTTGAATGTTATGCAACTGTACGCCATGTTAAAAATGGTAGCCTTTAAAGAACATTTAACGGTTGATATTGTACCGCTTTTTGAAACCATTACCGATTTGGACAATGCGCCCAAGGTTATGGAGCAATTATACTCCAACCCCAATTATATGGCGCACTTAAAATCCCGCGGCATGAAACAAACCATTATGCTCGGGTTTTCCGATGGCACGAAGGACGGCGGCTACTTAATGGCCAACTGGGGCATTTACAAAGCCAAGGAGGAACTTACCGAAATATCGAGAAAATACGATGTAACCGCCATATTTTTCGATGGCCGCGGCGGACCACCAGCACGTGGTGGCGGAAAAACACACCAGTTTTACTCGTCGTTGGGCCCAACTATTGAGGATAAAGAGGTGCAGCTTACCATACAAGGGCAAACCATTAGCTCGAATTTTGGCACGTTGGACTCGTCGCAATATAATTTAGAACAGCTTATAAGCTCCGGTATGTTTAACCGTTTGGCCAAGGATAACCTTAAAATATCAGATGCCGATAGGATTGTGCTTGCCGATTTGGCCGAAACCAGTTACCAAGCCTATAAGGACTTTAAAAACCACGACAAGTTTATTCCGTACTTGGAGCGTATGAGTACCCTAAAATATTACGCCAAAACCAATATAGGAAGCCGCCCGACCAAGCGCTCGCAATCCAATACTTTGGAGTTTTCGGATTTGCGGGCTATTCCGTTCGTAGGGTCTTGGAGCCAGTTAAAACAAAACGTTCCCGGGTTTTACGGCGTGGGCACGGCCTTGAAAAAGTATGAGGACAATGGCGAGTTTTATAAAGTAGAGCAGTTGTACCGCAATTCAAAATTTTTTAAAACCCTGCTGGACAACAGCATGATGTCGTTAACCAAATCGTTTTTCGACCTGACCAAGTACATGTCCAAGGACGAGGAGTTTGGTGCTTTTTGGGATATTATTTATAAGGAATACACCACGACCAAAGCGCTTTTGCTAAAACTTACCGGGTATAAATCGCTTATGGAAAACGAACCTTCCGGAAAAGCCTCGATTGAGGTTAGGGAAGCTATCGTGCTACCATTGTTAACCATACAGCAATATGCGCTTAAAAAAATCCAGGAACTTGAAAAATCGGGCATTAAGGACGGTGAAAAATTAGCCGTTTACGAAAAAATAGTAACCCGCTCGCTGTTTGGAAATATTAATGCCAGTAGGAACTCGGCTTAGGGTTTGTAAACGCTATATGAGTTGTGAAGAGGCTGGATTATTTTCAGCTTCTTTTTTTGTTTGATAGATTGGATTTCGATTGTTTGCTAAAAGCTTTCGTTCCAATTGTTTATGGGCATGGTTAGCCGCTGGTTTTTCCTTTTAAATATGTTTCAGGTGTTAAAATGGCTAATTCACTCTTTTTAAAGTTTTTTAAGTTTCTTGTTAAAATAATTTTAATTTGTCCGTTTTCAATTGCAGAGAAGTTTTGCAAGGCATCTTCAAAATCTTTAAACTCTGAATTTAACGCATTCATTACAGCAATTTTGTCCATTTTAACAATTTCAATAATGGTTAAAAGCTGTTTTATTTTTTCTACAACGATGTTGTGCTTTGCTGTTTTACGAAGCAGATAATAAACATTTGAAATAATTACTGGTGTTGTAAATCCTTGTATTTGTTTTTCTGCGCAAAGATTAACCAATTCAGTTGAATATTTTGAAAATGGTTTCCTGTCAAAAAAGAAATCCATTAAAACATCGGTATCAATTAGAACTTTATCCATTATAAATATTTTTCTTCTAAACGGTTTCTAAGTTCTTTTTTATAATCCATATTTTTCGGCATTTTAAAAGCGCCTTTTAGAGATTCAACAATTGGATTAAGCGCTTTGTCTTTGCCTTTCGGTTCTTTTTCAGTAAGAACTTTTAAATAATTCTCAATTATATCAGATAAGCTACGATTTTTGTTTTTTGCATAACTTTTTGCTCGCTCAATAACGTCCCGTTCGATTGTCAATGTTAACTTTGTATTCATTTTAATCAAAAATTTTGTTTCCATTACAAAGTTACAAATTAACGTTTAAACCACGTGTTTTTTTTGCTTAATTTGCACGTGTTTGAAATTCCATGGGAATTTTACGTTGAAGCAATCCGTATAATATAGGTAGCCATTGTAATTAATTAACAGGGACTATTTTTCCGTTTCGCTCCTTGCGGCGGGGCTAATTTCTATAATTTGGCACCATGCAATATCCTTGCTTGGCAGGTGCGTTAGGGATTGCAGCGGCATCCTTTTATGCCTCAAAAACGAACACACAAGTAAGTTTTTACATGGGATGGAAAGATGCCGAAACAAGTTTGGCACTTGCGAATTAGGCATAAAAGATATAGCGGAAAGCCCGACCCGAAGCCTGTCGGAGGGGAACGCCAATAACATGTTAACAACTCTGTTTTTACACGAAAATGTTTTAATTTTGCATCTGCCTAAACGTTTATATAATCATGGAAGAATTTTTTATAGCCCATAAAAAGGCCATTATATTTGTTGCTATTGTTTTGGGGTGTTATGCGGTGCTTATGTGGCTAACGCGTATTTGGGCCAGGGTAATTTCCAATAGGTTAAAAAGGCGCTTTAACGTTGATAATTTTAAGACCGTTAAAACCCTTAAACGCATTTTAACGGTAATGTGGACGGTGCTTATGGCGCTGTGCGTATCGTACGTGTTTTTAAACGAAAAGCTGAAGGCGCTTGCCGAGGCCAATTTTTTCTTGATTCTTTACATTGGTATTGTGTTGGTTATAACGCTTGCCGTGGGGGCTTTTTCGCAAATGTTGTTCGATCGGCAAATTGAGGAAAAACGCCAGCAGAAGGAGGATGCCACCAATCTTATTTTTTTAAAGTACACCATTGTTACGGCTATTTATATTGTGGGTGCATTGCTTATTGTTGCGGCTTTTCCCAACTTGCGCAGCTTGGCGCAAACGGCTTTGGGCGGTGCCGGGATTATGGCCGTGGTTATTGGTATTGCCTCGCAGGAAGCGCTTGGCAATATTGTTAGCGGCATGTTTATTATGGCCTTTAAACCGTTTAAGGTTGGCGATATTATTAAGCTGTCGGAAGAGCTAATGGGCACGGTGCATAATATTACCTTGCGCCATACGGTTATTAGGAATTTTCAGAATAAAATGATTGTTATACCAAATGCCATTATTAATAAGGAGCGGGTGGTTAACTTCAATATGGAAGATTCTAAAATTTGTCAATGGCTTGTTATAGGCATTTCGTACGATAGCGATATTGACAAGGCGAAAAATATTATTCGCGAAGAATGCGAAAAGCATCCGTTTTTAATAGATAACAGAAGTTATGCCGATATAGAAAACGGCATGGAAAAAGTAAAGGTCCGGGTGGTTAACCTTGGCGAGTCGTCGGTAGATATTAAGGTTTGGGCTTGGGCCAGAAACTACGATGAGGCTTTTGGTATGAAAAACGATTTGCTGGAAAGTATAAAAAAACGTTTTGATGCCGAGGGTATAGAAATTCCGTTTCCGCACCGTACCATTGTATTTAAGGACGGGCTAAAAACAACGGTGGTTAACAAAACGGATTTGGCTTAATTGTTTTTTAGGTATGGCTTGGTGCCAGGCTTGACGATGACGATTTGCGCACAGTACTTTAAATCACGTTTAATAATTGTCGCAAAACCATTCCAAAACAGATTGCATTTCTTTTTTTACCTCGGTTGTGGGAGTTGTATAATGATTGTTCATAAAACTAAAAATTAAGGTTTCTCCCGAATGGGTCATTAAATAACCGCTTAAAGCATAATTATTGCTAAGGGTTCCCGATTTTGCATAAATATATGGCTTGTTGGTTCCGGTATATGATTGTTTTAATGTGCCCGATTTGCCACCGACAGGGAAAAAATTAAATAATCGTTCATGCGGAATGTTGTGGTATAAATCGGTTAGAACTTGAACAAGTGAAGTTGGCGTGAATAAATTGTACCGACTTAATCCGGAGCCATCCACCCAACGGGGTTTTTGCTTTAAATGGAATAACTTTGTTTTTAGCAGGGTATTTCTAACGTTGTTAGAGCTTAACATGTCGGAAGTTGCCGAAGATGCTAAAATTAAAACTTGTTCGGCTAAAAAATTATCGCTTGCCAACATCATGCGTTTGTATAGCGAATCGGAAGGAATACTGTAGGCTACTTGCTTCATTTGTTTGTTTCCTGAATAATTTTCAATAAGTATATCCTTATTTGTTAAATCACTCCACAGCGTTTTAATTAAATTATTGTTTATAACCATGGGGATTTTTACCGTGTCATTGGTTGCCGGATTATAAAAAAACGTATTCGAATTGTAATCTCTTTGTTTTAAAGATTTGGCAAGTGTTACGTTTTTATTTAAAATATCAGGAAAACTTTGTAAGGAATCTTTGTTGCGGCTTATGGTTATTACATTTCCATACATAGGAAAACCACTGCGCTCGGCACTGTAATACGCATCGTAGTCGTCCCAAGCCCATCCCGGGCCAAGTTTGTTGTCTTGTAAATTGTTAACAAATAGTTTTAAGGCTTTGTAATGCTTGGACATTTTAAGTGCTGTGCTATCATTAAAGTACAAATGCAGAAAAGAAGGGTCGCCCGTGCCTAAAAGGCTTAGGGTATCATTATCAATGGAGTACTTAAATGCGGGTATACTGTCCGGCAAGGTGTTTAGGGCGGTATACAGCGTAATTATTTTAACGTTACTGGCCGGTATAAAATATTTATCGGCATTATAACTAAAAATGGTATCGTTGGTTTTTGGATTGTAAACTAAAACGCCTGTGAATTGATTTTTATAAAAATTTGCCGTTAGCTTTTCGGTTACGGTTTTGTTTAACTGGGTGGATGAACACCCACAAAAAACAAAGCTTGCTAAGCCATAAAAAGCAGTTTATATAAACGATAAATCATTTGCGTGTAATTATTAAATAGATAGTTGTTTTTGTAAAAGTATTGAAATATTTATTGTTAATTAATTGTTTTTCGTTGTTTTTTTGGTAAAAACAGGTGAAAATATAAGAAAAAGGTAATTCTTTTTTTATATTTGATTAAGCAACTATCTAAACTCTTTTTTTATGAAAAACAAACTTAAACTTACCCTTGTTGTTTTTTTTGCTTCCGCATTTAGCTTATTGTTTTCTCAGGACATAAATGTAAGCGGTAACGTTAACGATACATCGGGCGTACCGTTACCGGGCGTAAACATACAAGTAAAGGGAACCAGCAAAGGAACTTCTACGGATTTTGATGGCAAATACAAAATTACGGCAAGCCAAGGCGATGTGTTGGTTTTTTCTTTCTTAGGATTTAAAACCAAAGAAGTTACGGTTAGAAATACCTTGGAAAATGTTGTCTTAGAAGAAAGCTCCGATAAATTAGATGAAGTCGTAATTACCGCTTTTGGTATTCCGCAAAAGGAAAAATCGTTAGGGTATGCGGTGTCGCAGGTAAAGACCGAGAATTTAAGCATAACAGGTTCCAACAATGCCTTTACCGCACTACAAGGAGAGGTTTCGGGATTACGGATTACAAAAACATCTGGGTCTGTTGGTGGTGGTATCGATATTCTTATTCGGGGGATGAGCTCTATGGATCCAAATTCATCTAATACACCTTTGATAGTTGTGGACGGTGTGCCTATTAATAACGATTCGTTTTCACCTTCGCTACTTGGGAGCAGCGAAAATAGTTGGATTTTAAGTAGTGAAAAATATTCCGCAACATCACGTTCGGCAGATTTAAACCCCGACGATATTGAAAATTTTAACATTCTTAAAGGCGCGGCGGCAACGGCACTATACGGTAATAGGGCCAATAACGGAGCCATAATCATTACGACCAAAAAAGGAAAACAGGGAAAACCGAAAATTTCGTTATCCTCCAGCATAACCACTAATAGGGTGAGGAAAACCCCAGAGTTGCAAAGTGTTTTTCGCGAAGGGCGTTTTGGTAGGCCTTATAGGCTGTATACCCCCGAAACAGAAGATGGCTATACCCTTACCGGGGTGGGCAGCGGTAATGGCCCTTATACTTGGGGTGTTCGTTATGCCGACGATAACTTTGAATATAACGGTACTACCGTTGATTTGACCAACGACAACTACTACAACCCTTACAGTATGTTCGATACGGGATATTTTTACAATACAAACGCAAGTTTGTCGGGTGCGACGGATAAGTTTAACTATTTCATGTCTGTCGCTAATGCAAAGGAAGACGGTATTATACCTAATACCGATTATAAAAGAACCAATTTTAGGGTAAATTCGTCCTACAACGCAACAGAAACTTTTACCGTTAACACATCGTTTGCGCTTACGTCTTCAGATTCTAGAAAACCAACGGGAGGTGATAAATCGATTATGAGCGCCTTAGGATATTGGACCCCCACGTTCCCTATTTCCGATTATCTAAACCCGGACGGGAGCAGAAGAAACCCTTATCCCGGTTTTGTTGATAACCCACTTTATAATGCCGAATTTAGCTCTTTAACCGAGGATACCGACAGATGGCTGGCAAAAGCAAATTTGGAGTGGGCACCAATTAATTGGTTTAACATAAATTATACCCTACAGTATGATAATTATACGTCCCAATTTCACCGATTTGTAGCCCCGGATCTTGATGAAGGCTCTGGCGAAAACGGGTTTATTGTTAATCAAGATGTAGTGTTTAAGGGGGTGGAATCTAATTTATTGTTAACTTTTAATAAAGAATTTTCGCAAGAAATAAATGCCTCGTTGCTTTTAGGTAACCAAGTAACCGACAACTCATGGGAATCCAATAGGCAATATGGCGAAAACTTATTGTTTCCCCATGATACCCATATTAGTAATGCCACCGAGAACTTTAGGGTATCCAACGATTTAACCAGGGATAGAACCATTGGTGTTTTTGGCGAATTAAAAGTAAACCTATACGACCAGCTTTTTATTTCGGTAACAGGACGAAACGATTGGCTGTCGAAAATGCCTGAAAACAAATCGGTGTTCTACCCTTCGGTAAGTGTTGCCTATGACCTTCGCAAAGGGCTGTTCGATTATAGTAAAACCATTTCGTTTGCCAAGTTAAGGGTGTCGTATGCCGAGGTTGGTAGCCCTATTCCGCTAACCGTTACCAATAAATTAAACAGGGCGTCGGGCTTTCCTTGGGGTGGTACCAGTGGGTATGAGTATCAGGATGTTAAAATTGATCCCGACATTGTTCCGCAACTATCTAAAGGATGGGAAGTCGGGTTCGACCTTCGTTTTTTAAACAATAGACTACGATTAGATTATAGCTACTTTAAAACCAAGGTTACAAACTCTATTTTTCCTGTTGCCACGCCATCGTCCACAGGATACACACAATTTTGGAGAAACGCAGGCGAATACACTACCTACGGGCATGAAGTTGCTTTAAACGGCGATATTGTTAAAAACGAAGATTTTACCTTTAGTGTTAATTACACATTTGACACTTCCGATGGTAAGGTTACACATTTGCCAAGCGATGTGCCGTATATTGACTTTTTAAGCCCCGATCCCGATCCTTCGGGGGCAAGGCTATATTTGCAACCAAGGGTGGGCGATAAAATAGGAACTATTTACGGTTACGTTTCCAATAGAACCGAAGACGGCCAACTTATTATCGGTAGTGATGGTTTGCCAACTACGGATTTCGACAACCTCGTTAAGGTGGGCGATGCTACACCCGATTTTACAATGGGATTTGGCAATACTTTTAAGTGGAGAGATTTAAGGTTTAACTTTTTATTTGAATGGAAAAAGGGAGGCGATAAATTTACCTGGACCCGATATGTTACAAATAGGTTTGGTAGTTCGCAATATACCATGCAATTTAGGGAAAACGACACCTATGTTTTTAATGGCGTTATGGAAGACCCTACCAATCCCGGTTCGTACATAGCCAATACTACGGAGGTGGATACTTCGCCGACATCATCTTCATTATATAATTTCTTTAACGGCGGTACCGGTTGGCGGCGAAACGCAGAAGTGCTCTTACAGGACGCCTCTTGGGTAAAACTTAGAAACGTAAGCCTATCTTACTTGCTAAATAGCAGCAAAATAGGGCTTAATTTTATCGATTCCATCCAGTTTGAAGCAAGTGTTAATAACATTTTAATATGGACTCCGTTTGACGGGTACGACCCCGAAGGCACAGATTATGGTCCGGGAAGGCCGGGACTGGCGGCGTTTACGGGTAGAACAATACCTTTAACCGAGAATTATACTTTTGGCGTTACCTTTAATTTTTAAATTTAAGTACAGATGGAAAATAAAACAATAAAATATATACTTATATTAACGTTGGTTTTGGCTACTGTTGGATGCAGCAATTATCTTGATGTAAATACGAGACCCGGAGAAAAAGACGAAAGCGAACTGGGTTTAAAGGACTTGCTGGCTCCCATATTAAAAAATACGGTAACAGCTAATTATTACGCCGCTTCGGTTACGGGAAACTATACACAGTATTTTGGCGGGTATGGTTATCAATCTGCTTTTCAAAGTAGCTGTGCCAGTACCTGGAGCGTTATGTATACTGATGTATTTCCAAACATTGGATTAATGAAGGAAAAAGCTATTGAAAATGAAGCCATCCATTACAATGCCATTATAGATATAATAACCGCTGTAAATTTAAGTACTGCCGTAGAATTATGGGGTGATGTTGTATATTCCCAGGCTACCCAACCAGAACAATACCCATACCCAACTTTGGATGATGGCAAAACCGTGTACACACAAGCCTTGGGATTGTTGGAAAGTGCCATAGCCCAATTACAGGCAAACGATAGCTCGGGAATAATAGTGGGGGAAGAGGATATGATTTATGGCGGTGATTTAAATAAATGGCTTAGGGCTGCATACACGTTCAAAGCAAGGTTTCAACTTAAGTTAATGAAAAACGGAGGGACAACAGCTTCGGATGTTTTGGAGTCTATTAACAACGGATTTAGCTCCAACGACGACAATTTTGTGTTAAGCTATATCGATGCGCCCAACAACAATCCATATTACACCATTAACGTGGTGCAACGCAGTACGGCCAACTATTACAATGCGCCAAACGACCAACTTATTAGTTTAATGAATGGCAATCAATACCCATTTAACGCTATTGCCGAAGACCCCCGGCTTACCGCTATATTTGTTAAGGAAACAGGTGTTGGTGTTGCTGCCCCAGATACTGATCCATGGCGAGGCTTTTTAAATGGGGGTACCGGACAGTCTTCCGATGGCAACAGTGGAAATGCATTTTATAAAGACGGTGGCTTTTACACAAGTGCCAGCTCGCCCTTAATTTTAATGGCCTATGCCGAAGCTATGTTTATTAAAGCCGAAGCGGCTTTTTTAGCCAATGGAGGAACCTCAACAAGTATAGGTGCTAATGCAGAAAGTTATAATGCGTATCTTGAAGGCATTTCGGCAAGTATGGCTATGCTTGGTGTTAACGGTTCCGATTATCTTGCCGATACGTCCGTGGCTGTAGGCGTGGCCAATTTGGCCCTGCATAATATTATGCGTGAAAAGTATATTGCCAACTTTCATAGCACCGAAACCTATAACGATTTTAGACGATATAATTTTTCGCCGGACGTTTTTATGGGGCTGGAAGTTCGACTGGATCAAGAGGAAGACGAATATGCCGGACAATGGTTTAAACGAATCTTTTATCCCGAAGGAGAAACAAATTCGAACACCAACATTCCCTATGATGAAAGTACTTCGGTTGAAAATGTTTGGTTATATGAGTAAAAAACATACAAGCACACTAAGAGGCGTCTTTTTTACAAGGGCGCTTTTTAAAGTTCTATAAGGGCATTTTTCAGTTTTGTTAAATCGTTTTGGGTGTGGTTGGCGGTAATAACAATCCGGTTCATCATGCCTTTATAATTTGGGTATTTAAAATTGGTAATTATAACACCCTGTTCGTGTAGTTTTTTATAAGTGCCTTCTTCTTCACAGAAAATAACAGGGTAATTGGGGCTAAATTTAAATTTTGGATTAATGGTTTCTCCTGAAAAAAAATAGTTTAAATTATTTTTTAGCTTTTGCTGTTGTTTGGCGTATAATACCTTCGATTTTAAGAAAGCATCCAAATACGCTGGATTGGCGGGTGAAGCCGATACATAATTGTCTTCGGCTTTTAAACTATCTATAAAAGCGCTATCGGAAGCAATAATGCCACCCGAAAGCGCCAATGCCTTGCTTAACGACGATACCATAATTTTTCGGTAAATATTATTGTGGCTTATGGTGTTAAAAATGCCGAAACCTATGGGGCCTGTAATGCCCAAGCTATGCGATTCGTCTATAACTAAATTTACCTTTTTATTTGGAGGGATCAAGTTTAAAAAATTTAACGTAGTAGGAGTTACTTCCATAGGCAATATGGCATCCAGTACAATTACAATTTCTTCTTTTAAAGGTGTTGTTAAATCGGGATGGATCGTTCCGTTTAAAAATATAGGTTTACTGTTGGGCGCTACAATGGCTGGATGGCTATTGGGGTAGTGAAAACACGGCGTACTGTGCTTTGTGAAATACTCTAATACGCTTTTTCCAGCCAAAGTTCCGGACGATACGGCAATGGTGCTTTCGGTACCCATGCAGATTGTAAATTCGTTTTCGAAAGCATCGTAAACGCCCAGTTTTATATTCGAGTTTCTGGAGCTGCCGTAAAAAGAGCCCCATTGTTTAATGCTTTCGGTTAATTGATTTTGAAATTCAGGTAGCGCAGCCATCCCCAAATACGAAGTTCCGCCAAAGTAAAGGTATATTTTGCCTTTATGGTTTATTAGTCTGTCAGGAAAATTGTTTACTATCATTAAATTTAAATCAAATTAGCACCAATACCATTTAAATTACTGTAGCTTACAACGCCATTTTTAATAGTAACGCCTGTTGCAATATCGTCGGACAATAATAAAGCACCGTCCATATCTACATAATCCAGCAAGGGCAATAAATGGGCAATGGCTGAAATACCCACGGTAGACTCTGTCATGCAGCCTACCATGGTTTTCATGCCTAAGCTTTTGGCCTGGGTAAGCATACGCTTTGCCGGGGTTAATCCGCCGCATTTAACCAGTTTTACATTAACTCCATGAAAATGCCCGTGGCATTTAGCGACATCGGTTTCTACTTGGCAACTTTCATCGGCTATAATAGGCAAAACAGATTTTGAGAAAACCGTGCGCTGTCCGTTCCAATCGTCGGCTTTTAGGGGCTGTTCGATAAATTCAACCCCTAATTCCTTGAGAGTAATAGCATTTTTTATGGTTTCGTCTGGAGTCCAGCCGCAATTAGCGTCTACCCGAAAAACGGCATTGGTGTGTTTTCGAAGTTCCTGTACGATTTTAATATCGTCTTTGGTCCCTAATTTTATTTTGTAAATGGGCCAGGGCATTTCCTTCATCTTAGCAACCATTTTTTCAATGGTATCAATGCCTATGGTATAGTTGGTCAACGGGTTGTTGTTAACGTTGTAATTCCAAAGCTCGTACAGCATTTTGCCTTGCAGGCGAGCATACAAATCGTTGTATGCCATGTCCAAGGCGCACAAAGCAAACATATTGTGTTTTAATTGGGGGTATAGTTCTTTCCAAAATACTTCCGGTTCGTAATTGGGAAATGTTTCTACAAAAGGTTTTAGGGACGTAATATCGGCTACCATACTGTCCGTAGTAATGCCGTAGTAAGGGTTCGAAGTTGCTTCACCATAGCCCACAAAACCATTATTGCCCAACCTAACGATTAAAGTGGGTTGTATGTCGTGTGATTCTCTGGAAATGGTAAAAGTATGTTTAAGTTTTAGACGGAATGTTTTTAGCTGTAACTTCATAATCCATAAGGTTATTTTAAGAACTAAAATTAGTGAATTTATGTTCAGTAGCGCTATAATTCTAACTAATTTGAATGGTTTTCTAAAAATAGTCTTCTATGGAGTTGAAATCCATAGTCGAGAGCTCGCTTCTTAAAGGCATTCATGAAGATTGGAAAGTAATCCTAAGAATACAAATAATTTGCACATTTGTTAGTAAAAAACAAAACCCTCAATAAAAACAAGGTTTTATTGAGGGTTTTTAGTACTCAAGGTGGGAGTACAAAATTTGTTAACTCTATTTTAGTTACTTTATTTTGTTAAATATTATAAATATTTAAATAAATTGAATGTAATTAATCTGCTTTTCATGAATTTAAACTTAAAAAATGTCAGTATATTTGTCAGTAATTTTATAAGTTTAAATTCGTTGAAAGTTAAATGCAAGTATCATTCTATTTAGATAAAAGCAATGCTGATAAAGCAGGACTAATTAGTGTGTTTTACAGTATTACCGTTACTAATAGTAGAATTCGTAAAAAAGTAAAGGGCGTAAAAGTTAAAGAAAAGCATTGGAACCCTAAAGCACAACGAATTAGACAACAGTTAAAATCTGAAGACTACAATAATCACATAGAATATAACAAAATTTTAGACGAAACAGAATCTAATATTAAAAACTTGTTTCGTTATATTCTGCTTAACAATATAAATCCAACAAAAGAATTCATACTAGAGAAAATCAATAATGGTTTTGATAATGTTAAATTGTCACACGATTTTTTCCCTTCTTTTAATGAATTTATTGAAGTAAACAAATCTACCAAAGTACCTCGCACGATAAAATCGTACGTTACTACATTTAATTTTCTAAAAGATTTTGAAGAAACAATAGGCTACAAACTTAGTTTTGAATCGATAGATAATTTGTTTTTTGAAAAGCTTCAGGATTATACTTTTGTAGAAAGGCAAAACAAAAACAGCTACTTAGCGTTTATAGTTAAGGTTTTAAAAACATTTTTAAATTGGACTATTGAGCGAGAATATCACAATAATTTAAAATATAAAAAGTTTAAAGCTAAGGAAGACGAAATAGAAGTAATTTATCTAACAATGGATGAATTAATGAGTCTTTTTAATTATGAATTCAAATCAGAACGATTGTCACACGTTCGCGATGTTTATTGCTTTGGCTGTTTTACTGGATTACGATTTTCTGACATAAAAGCATTGCGACTGTCAAACGTTTTTAAAGATTATATCAAAATTAACATCCAAAAAACAAAAACGAAAGACCATAAAGTGCCACTAAATCAATTTGCAAGTCAAATTTTAAATCGATATAAAAATACAATTTATGAGCCTTTGCCAGTAATTTCAGGGCAGAAGTTTAATAAATATATAAAGGAAACTTGCGAAATTGTTGGCATAGATACACCAACAACAATAACTAGGTATATTGGTCAGAAACGTATCGATAAAACAGTTCCTAAATATGAACTTATTACAAGTCATACTGCACGAAAAACATTTGTAACCAATTCTTTGATTTTAGGAATGAAAGAAATGGTTGTGCGCAACATTACAGGGCATAAAAAGGAAGATAGTTTTAGAAAATACGTTAAAATAGCTGAAGACTTTAAAAGCCAAGAAATGGAAAATACTTGGAATAGGATTAACAAGTAATTATATTTACAACAAATCGTTGAGTTAAATGAAAAACCTAGATAAAATATTTGCAGAGTATAAAAAACTAAATGTGGTTTTGTCTTTAGAAGATGAACAGGCATTAATATATGATTACATTTATACAACTAATAAACTTGAGGGAAACAAACTCACTCTTGCTCAAACAACCTCAATAATTGAAAAAGGAACGGTTTCAGGCGAAGATGTAAGCTTGAGAGATATGTTAGAGCAAAAGGGAGCTTACAAAGCTGTAAAACGTATGCTAAAAGCTGTAGTGAGTAAAGAACCGTTGAGTAAAGAGCTAGTAATAGAATTGAATTGGCTGTTATTAGAATCGCTTTGGAAAGACGATTTTTATTTGTCTTATAAAGCGAAAGGACAAGAACCAGGGCAGTTGAAAGTAGCTTCAAACCAAATAAAAATTACATTGCCTACTGGTAAAACCGAAATTATTCAACCCTTAAGTTCTCCTGAAAATGCCGAACAAAACCTTATCGATTTAATTAACCAAGTTAATTCAAGTACAAAATCAATTATCGAAAAGGCATCTTTTTTAGCTCAAGAAATTTGGTTGCACCAGCCTTTTATCGATGGGAATAAACGAACTGGGCGTTTATTTATTAATTTCCTTTTAATGAAAGAAGGCTATCCGCTTTTTGTTTATGAAGATAGAAGTCAAAACTACAACAGCCTTTTAGTTGAACAGTATATGGAAAATAAACCCGGATTGATTGAGAATTATATTGCTGAAAAACTAATAGATAGAATGCAATATTATATAAATATTGATAAGAATAAAGGCAGTAATTTGGGATTTAGAATGATGCTTTAGTTATGGTTGTATACAATTATTCTATACATAACGATTTAGAAAGTAATTTTTTATTTTTAGCATCGAAAGTTGCCGATTATGAAATGGACAAAATTGACTCACCCGAATTTATACAGTATCAGTACCTGCACAAAGTTGAAAAAACAAACAAAATAAGTGTAGCGAAACAAACACAAATACGAAGAAATATTTATCCTGAATTAGAAAATATTTTTGAAATATTAAACTTTAATTATACTAAGGGAATTAATAGCGAGAATTTGCTTTTAAGTCCGTTTTTCCTCTTTTTTTCTTGGCGTAGAAAAATTAAAGACTATATTTCAAGTGAAGTAAATAGTAACGTTTATTTTGAATCTGCCATTAATAAAGTTGTCTCAAGTTTAAAAGAATTGGAGTATAGGCTCGGACATAATTTTACGTGGGATTTAATTAGTTCAATAGAAAATAGCTGGTATCAGTCTCGAAATAAATCAATTTATGAAGAACTTGATGAAAGAGGGGAATACATATATCCATTACAAATCCGTTTTGTTAAAGATGAAGTAGAATGGTTGCAAACATTAAAGCCTAAAGATTTAAAATTACAATATATAGAGATTTCGTCAAAATATTCCCTAAAACAAATAAAAACTCTTTTTGTTAAATTACTGAAGGAAAAACGATATTTCAATAAAATTTATAATTCTAAAATTAACATAGAAAACGAAAAGTTTTTGGATGTTATGTTTCTTAACGCAGATAATTCATTAAACTTATCATTTGTGCCTAAAGACCAAATATTAAATATTGTTAAAGTTTTTTTCTACTTAAGATATAAAGGTGTTGTTGCTTCAAATAAAGAGGTAATAAAATCAAAAATTTCAGAAGTATTTGACTGTGGGAAAAGAACTTTTGAAACCTTAAATGATAAAATAATTAAAAGCGATTTAGATGCTGATATGGGAATTGCTTATTATGTAAACAATCAGTTTCCTCAATCTTAATTTTGCGAACGCAAAAAGAAATAATTGTATAAAAACCGGTTGCTTAAAAAGTTAAGAAGTTGTTTTGCGAAATTAATGTTTCGCAGATTTCTGTAATCTTTTTGCTTGTAGTTTAGTTGAAAAATTATGTGAAACACATTTAAATAAATTCAACTAAAATGGCAAACGTATTATTTTACACTCACAACAAGGAAGATTTAGTTAGAGCTGTCCGAATGGTAATTAATGAAATTCGAAAGACAGAAACAATAAGTGATACACCTATAAATCCTGATGAAGATAGGTTAACACAAAAAGAAGCAGCTTCTTTTTTAGGAATTTCAGTTACAAGTTTAATAAGTTGGAAAAAAGAAGGCAAAGTACCTTATTACCAAATAGGGCGAAGTATCTTTTTTTCAAAAAATGAACTTCTTAAAAAAGCTAGGAAAAATCCTAGTTTAGTTAAACCTGCTAGAAAATAAGTCTGCTATGGAAAAAGAAAGGATACCATACAGACGCATAGGTACAACGTACTGGAAAGACATTGAAAAACCTTTAATTTCAGGCGATTCAATTTCGGTTATGGTGCGTTGGAACAAAGAAACTATAATTGCCGACCACGGTAAAACCTACCTTAACCAAATACCAAAGCTTGACGGATTTTGTTGTATTCCCGAGCATATCAATTTCAAACAAATTGTAGGCAATTCGTATAACACCTATCACGAATTA
>JBKEDS010000050.1:0-17885 GCA_047975545.1 Flavobacteriaceae bacterium
ATTTTAAAATCGGAATCGCTATAATCGGTTTCTATGGTTAGCACGCCCTTTTTCATGTGCTTAATTTCACCAATTATCTTATCCTTGTTTTTTAGCATTAGGGTGTCGGTTTGCGCCGTACTGTTAATGCTTGTTGCTAATATTATTATGGAAAATAAAATTTTAACTATACTATTCATTCAGCATACTTTTTTCGCCTTAAAACTAATTTATTTCACCTTAAAACACAACGGTTAGGGTAAAAGTGTTGCTTCAATTTTATTTGTCCACTTTTTTGTAAATATTGGTATGGTCATGGGCATTATACCCACCATTGGTATCCCCTTGCCCATGTTTAGCTATGGCGGCTCGGGACTTTGGGCATTTACTATTTTGATTTTTATTTTTATAAAATTGGACTCCAACAGAATTAACGAGTGGTAATTACGGATATTCGTACTGTAAAATGTCCTTAAAGCCAAGCAATTGCTTTTCCCTTTCGGGGAATGTTAACAAAATTTCACCTAAAAGCGCCTTGGCTTCGTTGCAGTTTTTATAATCGCGTTCGCATTGCAGGCTGTACGTGCGAACAAGCCTGTAATTAGCATCGTAGTTTTTTGGAAAAACAGCTTTTGCCCTCTCATAATAAAAAATGGCATTTTTCCATTTTCCTTTTTCAAACCAATTATCGCCATCGTTTATATACGATAAGAAAACACGTTCTTTTTCCTTAAAAACCAACAATTGCTGATTTTTTAAAGCAGAATTGTGCCGTTGTATTAATTTTAAGGTGAAGAAGAAAAAAACACCAACCACAACACACGAAAGGGAAACAAACAAAATACGTTCCCGTCGTCGGGCTTTCAATAGTTTTTTTCGAATTTTCAACAATTCTTCTTTTGAAGCTTTTTTGAAATTTAATTCGCCCCCCCGAAACTTTTAAATAGTCTTGTTTAAGGCTTAGAAAAGTGTGTTCCTTTTTGAACATGTTTTTGCGCCTGAGCAACTTTTTATTGTTCCTCAGTACGTCAATCATGTTTTGAACACTTCCGCCACCCAGCATTTTGGTAGTTTTTACTGTTTTTTAATTTCTAATTTTTCAGCAAAATAATCACAAAAATCTTTCATGGTAGCGGTCATTTTTTCGTCCTGAGTGGCACGGTTAAAGGTATCGGCCATGCCCACGAGGGTTTGGTGGAAAAACACTTTCATTTCGTCAACCGGCATATCCTTGGTCCATAAATCTATCCGCAAGGTTTCCTGCACTTTGGAATTCCAAACCGAAAGCATCATGGCTTTGGCTTCTTCGTTTTTAACACCGCCGTCGGGTGCGGTCCACGATAGTTTTTCGGGTATTCGGTTTTCGTCAAGCGCTATTTGTAGTTCTATTTTAGATGTTATGGGTTTTGCCATTATTTTCTGGGTTTAAATTTCGATTTGTTAAAAATTTCCATGGGCGAAGTTCTAAGCATATTGTTTAGGTTTGCATCGTTATTGTTCATATAAGCCCTTACAATTTGCCAGCCCATATATTGCCCAATTTGTCCAGGCGATTCGGCATCGATGCCTTCCAAATAAAATTTAGAAAACGGTGCCGGGGTTATAAACCTGCCCGATAATTTAGAATCTGTACTAAACAACAGCTCCCGCTCTACAAAATATTGCCATACTTGGGCTTCGTTGGCTTGCGCCCACTGCAATTCCCCAGCCGTGTAGCCCAAACGGGAAGCCTCGGTTTTAAATGGCAGCATTAAATCCTTAAAATAAAGTGCTTTTCCGAAATAAACCATTTCGTCCAACAGGGTTTTTCGTTCGGGCTGGTTAATGTATTTGTAGGCATATTGGGTAGCCATATCGACCACGATTTGTTCGGGGTTTAAATCTTCTTTTATGTATATGGGAATACCGCCGTAAAATTTGTGGTTGCTTCCCAAATAATTGTCCAAAGCTATTAAAACAATGCTATCGGTAACAACTGTACGGCTTTTATAATCCACATCACTGGTTGTGGTTATAACCCTTGGCGCCTTAAAATTGGGGTAATAATATTTTAGGTGATTGAACAACGCCTCAACTTCCTCTTCAACTTTAGTGAAATTTTTAAATGAAGTTGAAACCTCCTTGGACAACTCAATTTGCAGGGTATCGTTAATTTTTTCAACCCAAAACGAATCGGGGTACTGCTTAGCAAACATAAACGGGTAGGCTTGCTTTAATCGGGGCAGGTTATTGGCCGTGGCCATTAAGGTATCGAAACGTTCAACTTTAACATCAATCCCTATATTGGCAATTTGGGTTTCAAGGTTGTTTTCTTTTTTACAGGAAATGCCCAAAACCAAAATAAAAACAATAAAATACAGCTTATTCATGCTACTTAAACGCTACAAATTTTTATAAATTGGCATATTCGCCTATTTTTGTTTGCAAAGGTAAGTATTCTTTACATTTAAAAACGTTTAATATGAAAGCCCATAATGGGCTTTTGGCAAACAATAATCATTACCTACCAAAATAATTAAATAACCGAATCGCAAATTCTTGATAAATTTAAATAGATGAAAACCGAAAAAGTAATAAACCATATTGTTAACTGGCTTAAGGATTACGCCATAAAAGTGGGTGTTAACGGCTTTGTAATAGGCATTTCGGGCGGGATAGACTCGGCCGTAACTTCTACCCTATGCGCCAAAACAGGGCTTCAGGTGCTATGTTTGGAAATGCCCATACACCAAGCCCAAAGCCATGTTACAAGGGCTCAAGAGCATATTAAACAGTTAAAGACTCAGTTTAAAAACGTAAACGATATACGAACCGATTTAACGCCCGTTTTTGAAAGTTTTAAAGCCGAAGTTAAGCAAGAAGGCAGCCAAGCCACTGTAGATATGGCCTTGGCAAATACCAGAGCACGCTTGCGAATGACCACTTTATACTATTACGCCGGACTATACAAATTGCTCGTGGCCGGAACCGGGAACAAGGTCGAGGATTTTGGCGTAGGCTTTTTTACCAAATACGGCGATGGCGGGGTGGATTTAAGCCCGATAGCCGATTTAATGAAATCGGAAGTATACCAACTTGGAAAAGTGTTAAATACACCCTTATCTATTATGGAAGCCGTACCGAGCGACGGTCTTTTTGGCGATGCCAGAAGCGACGAAGACCAAATAGGCGCTTCGTATCCCGAGCTGGAATGGGCCATGAAAATGACCGAAAAAGGCAAAACCGAAACCGATTTTTTAGAAAGACAATTGGCTGTTTTTCAGATATATAAACGTCTTAACACCACTAACAATCATAAGATGATTCCTGTGCCAATCTGCAAAATTCCTAATGATTTGTTATAATTATTGCAAATTAAATAAAAAAACGCTACTTTTGTGCGAAGATTATTCTCTCAGGATATAATATTTCCCCCTAACAAGTATTATATAATTATTAAAGCTTATACATTATGATTAAATTACTAATAGCAGACAATCACCCTATCACTAGGAAAGGGCTTGAGGTGATCTTCTCTGCTTCGTCAAACATTAAAGTTGTTGCAAGTGTTGACAATGGTGAAGCCATTATGGAGTACATCAAAAAAAATCCCGTGGACATTATTTTAACGGAAGTGGACTTACCAAAACTTAACGGATTAACTTTACTTCGTTATTTAAAAACTGATTTCCCAAACGTTAAAACCATCGTTTTTAGCGGTCAACCAGAGGAAGTTTATGCCATAAACGCCATAAAAGCAGGTGCAGCAGGGTATTTACATAAATCTGAAAACGTGCTAACCATTAACGAAGCTATTTTAAGGGTTAACGATGGCGGTATTTATTTAAATAACGAGCTAACGCAACAATTAGCTTTTGGTAACAGGGTTGGCAAATCCGGTACTTTCTTTAAAAAGCTATCTACCCGTGAAGCCGAAGTTTTGAAACTACTAACCATTGGTAAGAAAAACAAAGAAGTAGCCAAGGAATTGGATATTAACGAAAAAACCGTCAGCACCTACAAAGCCCGCTTAATGCGCAAGCTAAAAGTTACTAATTTGGTTGATTTGGTTAACCAGGCCAAGCTTAACGAGGCGTTGTTGTAATATTTTCGTAAAAAAACGCAACAGACCTTTTTTATACCACGAATTCCGCAAAACAATGAGTAATCGTATTGGTGCATTCGTGATATAAGCAACTTGGCTACCCATATTTTAGGCACATTAAGGAAACACATTGTATATTCCCTTAATGTGCCTAATTTGGTTGTATGCGTAAGTATCATGCAATCCCATTTCTGCTTTAATTACCCACTAAAATTTATTCTTTTTGTTTAAACAAAAACAACTGCATTTTTTTGAGAATTTTAAAACAAAAATGGTATAAGCACAAAAACAACCAACATCGGGTCGCGGTGCAATAGTGATTGCAACGGCATCCTTTTATGCCTTGGAAATAAACAAGGTAAATAGGTGTTTGTACGGGTTCGAGCCACACTTTTAAAAAATGCCGAAACAAGTTTGGCATAAAAGATATAGTGGAAAGCGCGGTGCCTTGGCAATTGCCAAAAAAAATCCCAAACAAAATTTGCTCAGGATTTTTATGGTTTCGCATAAGGTTTAATACCTGTAATATTCGGGCTTAAAAGGCCCTTGTACCGTTACGCCAATGTACTTGGCTTGGTCGGGTTTTAGCTCGGTAAGCTCCACGCCTATTTTGGCAAGGTGCAGTTTGGCTACTTTTTCGTCCAAATGTTTGGGCAGCATGTATACTTTGTTTTCGTATTTGTTGCTGTTGTTCCAAAGCTCGATTTGCGCCAGGGTTTGGTTGGTAAACGAGTTGCTCATTACAAAACTGGGATGTCCGGTGGCGCAACCAAGGTTAACCAAACGGCCTTCGGCAAGAATTATAATATCGTTGCCGTTTATGGTATACTTGTCTACTTGTGGCTTAATGGTGTTTTTGGTATTACCGTGGTTTTTGTTTAGCCATGCCATATCGATTTCGTTATCGAAATGACCAATGTTGCATACAATGGTTTTGTCCTTAAAGGCTTGGAAATGCTCGGCTCGCACGATGTCCTTGTTTCCGGTAGTTGTAATTACAATATCGGCAACGGGAGCAACGGTTTCCAGTTTTTTAACTTCGTAGCCATCCATAGCGGCCTGAAGGGCGCAAATGGGGTCTATTTCGGTAACGGTTACAATGCTTCCGGCGCCCCGGAACGAAGCGGCTGTACCTTTGCCAACATCGCCATAACCACACACTACCACGCGTTTTCCGGCCAGCATAACATCGGTGGCTCGGCGGATGGCATCGACGGCGCTTTCGCGGCAACCGTACTTATTGTCGAACTTGCTTTTGGTAACGCTATCGTTAACGTTAATGGCGGGCATGGGCAGTGTGCCGTTTTCCATGCGCTCGTACAGGCGATGAACACCCGTTGTGGTTTCCTCGCTTAGGCCTTTAATACCCGGTACTAATTCGGGGTAGCGGTCCAGCACCATATTGGTTAGGTCGCCACCATCGTCCAAAATCATATTAAGGGGTTTACGGTCCTGGCCAAAAAACAGGGTTTGCTCGATGCACCAATCAAACTCTTCCTCGTTCATGCCCTTCCATGCGTAAACGGCCGTTCCGGCGGCGGCAATGGCGGCAGCGGCTTGGTCCTGGGTAGAGAAAATATTGCAGGAACTCCACGTTACCTCGGCGCCAAGGGCTTGCAGGGTTTCAATTAACACGGCGGTTTGTATGGTCATGTGCAAACAGCCCGCAATGCGTGCGCCTTTAAGGGGCTGCTCGGTTTTGTATTCTTCGCGCAAGCTCATAAGTCCGGGCATTTCGGCTTCGGCCAGTTCTATTTCTTTGCGCCCCCACTTGGCAAGCGAAAGGTCCTTTACTTTATGCGATACGTAGGGAATTGTTTTTGTGCTCATATTTTTTATTTCATCTATTTAAATTTCATCAAGAATCTATGGTTCTGTTATTTAATTATTTCGGTGGATATCAAATTTGCCCTGTCAAACCCGTGCTGAGCTTGACGAAGTATGCCCATTATGGGCTTTCTTATTTTTTAAAACGAAACATCTTTGCTGTTGGCAGCGAAAATAATTAAATTCGCCTAACAGAAAAATATTGAATCTGCCCAAGGCGGTGCAAAGATAACCAATAACTTTATAATTTTAAATGCCTCTTTATAAAACCCTTACCCCAAACGCACAAACTACTGTTAAAATTTGGAAAATTACCGAGTCTTTTACCGATTTGCTACAAACGGTAAATTTAAAACCCGCAAGTTTAAAGCGCGTTATGGGCATGAAAAGCGAACTGCACCAACGGGGGTTTTTAAGCGTGCGCCGCTTGTTAATGGAATTAGGCTATACCGATTTTGATTTGTATTACGACGAAAATGGAAAACCGCACTTAGAGGACGGCAAACAAATTTCCATAACACACTCGTTTGGGTTTTCGGCCGTAATTGTAAGTACTGCCGTTATAGGGATTGATATTGAAAAACAGCGCAGCAAAATAGGTGTTATTGCCCATAAATTTATCGATTATGAAACGTTGTACTTAAATGAAGATGCGCCAAACTACGTTGGGCAACTAACCGTTATTTGGTGCGTAAAGGAATCGTTATACAAGCTGTTTGCCACTCCGGGACTGAGCTTTAAGCAAAACTGTTTGGTTATTCCGCCTTCCGACGCCGATAACCAAACAGTTGCTTGGGTTGATTATTATGAAAAAAAACACCGCTACAATATCCAGTTTTTAGAATTTGAAGGCTTTACTTGCGCTTTTGCCATGGGGTGAGTGTTATAAAAACCTCCCGTTTTTTTTATGTTTTAAAAGTTGAAGGTGAACAACCCCGCCCAAATGGTTAACATCGTTTTGCAAAAGGGTTTTAAATTCTTTTTCAGCTTCATTAAAATGGTTCAGTCCCAATTGGCCAAGCCCCATAAGATAGTGGCAATGAATTGTGTTTCGCTTGTTTAAATCGTCGTCCCAAATTAATAAATCGGGAAGCGACACGGCAAAATAATCTATTTTAACGGCATCGTTTATGTGCTTTTCTCCATAAGTTATCAAGTTTTGAAAGCGTTGTTCGGCGTCATGTGTTTTACCTAATTTTAAACAGGCCAAACCTTGGTAGAAAATTTTATCGGGCTGTTGGTCGTTATAAAAAATGGCTGCCGAGGGCTCGCTTAATCCAACCGCGGCTTGTTCCCAATAGGCTTTGGCTTCACTTTCTTTATTTAATCCAAAATAAGCACAACCCAACCAGTAATGAATGTCGTTTTCCTGTGTGCCGTGTAATTTGCCTTCGCTTAAATTATGCGGATAGTGTTCGGTTTTTTTCAATACCTCTATGGCGGTTTGGTAATTTTGTTGTAACAAAGCTTCTTTTGCCAAGGCTATTAAAGCGAATAAATATTGCCCTGTTACCTTACCCTCGCCGCCTTCCCATGGGTGGAATTTTCGTGTTTCCAACAATGCCAAGGCTTCGTTATAACGCCCTAATTGATTTAGTAAAGTACAGCGTTCCAAATATAAATCGTCACGAAAATTGACTAAATCGGGATATTGGTTTAAAAAAACCAAACGTTTTTCGGGCGAATGGTTTAAGCGCTTGTACAAACAATCCAGTTCAAACAGGAGTCTTGCATCGGTTGGGTCCAAGTTAAAAGCTGTTTCTAAAGCGTTTAAGGCGTTTTCGGGATTTGCTTTTTTGTTGAAATAGGCCAAGGACAGGTTGCGGTGCACGGTGGGAAATTGGTTGTCCAAGGCTTTGGATTGCTCCCAACAGGATACTGCTTCGGTGTACTGTTTTTTATCGTACCACAAATTGCCCAAGTGGTAATAGGCTTTGGGGTCGGGACTGTTTTTTATGGCGCATTGCAGGGCGTTAACAGCTTCTAATCTGTAAGCAAAACAACCTTCCACATTTGTGCTTTTTGCTTGTTCGAACATGGCTTTCGCATTGGTTTTATTGCCATTTTGCATTTCGAACCAACCACAAAAATAATAGGCCATAGGGTTGGAAGCACAGTTTTTAATGCCTTCGGTTATAAAGCGAATGGCTTCGTTGAAAAGCCCGGCATCGGCATAATCCAAAGCGTACTCAATGTAGCTGTGCATGTTGTTACGCAGTAAGGTGGTAAGTTGGCTTAAGGTAGCTTTATCGGTAGTTAGCAGATACTTTTCAAACCAAATACCAAAATTGAATTTATCGATGGCCAAACTATTTTCAACCAATTGGAGCGCTTGTTTTGTTTGATTGGTTTTTCTAAGCAAAGCCGTTTTTAGGGTGCGAGCCCTGTGGTTGTGCCAGTTTCGTATTAAAGCTTTTTCAACCAATTCTAAAGCCAAGGCATAATCCTGTTTTAAGGTGGCTATTTGTGCCAAATGAAAATAGGCGGCATCCTGCCAATGGGCATTCCACGCCGATTTGTAAAAAGCCGCATAGGCCTCGTTGTACCGCCCTTGGTATTTTAGGCTTTGTCCCAAATTGTAATAAGGTTCGCCATCGTAGGGGTTCGGGTTGCGCTGGGTTAGGGTTTCAATGGCGGTTTTAAAATAGGCCTCTGCTTTTTTAAACCGGCCATTGCGTAGCAGTAACAATCCCAAAGCATTGTTGCACCGCACGTCTTTCGGGTCGCGGCTTAGGGCTTCCAAATAATAATCTTTTGCTCTGTACGTGGCGTGCCTGTACTGTTCCAGATGAAGCCCCGTTAAGTAAAGCTGCTCAATATGTTCAATATCCTTGGGAAGTTTTGCAGGCTTAGCCGATTCGGGCAGCAACTTGTTTTCTTGTGGCTTGGCGTTATATTGCACTAAAACAGCGCCCGATTGGCTGTAAAGCGTTAAGCATAAACTGTCCGAGGAAATGTTATTGCCCAAAGGCACTTGGGTTTCGAACGCCATTTCGGGACTGGCGTTATATATTTCTTCGAATATTATTTTTTCGTTGGATTTTAATTCTATTCGAACATTGGGGTACACGCCCAAAGTGTAGCTTTTTATAATTGCCAGATTGTTTTCAATTTCAAGGTTAAGCAAGGCCTCTTTGGTGGCATTTTTCACCACGCCCAAATCGCGATAGGGCATAAAATATTGCGAGAATGTTTTTTCCTCAAAGGGGTGCATCCACGAAAAATCGGGTTGGTTATCGGTATAAACCCCGCACATAAGCTCGATATAAGGGCCGTCTTCATCGGTTAGGTTGCGGTCCCACGACACTCCAAAATCGCCATTGCCCCAGGTCCATTGTTTTTTTCCGGGCGACACATGGTGATCGGCCACATGCAATAGGCCACCGTTTGAGTCGTTTTCGTAACCACCAACAAAATTATAATCGCTATTAACGGCCATATACGAAGTTGGTACGGGTATGTTTTTGTACATGGAAATATCGGTACCGGGCGCATAATCGACTTTATAATAAGTACCCGTGGCAACGGGAAAACTGGAAACATCGCGCTTGCCGTGGTCGAAAACCGCATGCACATCGGGCGGGAACACCGACTGATAATGGTCGTTTACCTTAACGGCGGGATTAGCCCACCATAAAAAGGTTTGGGGCTGTGGGGTACGGTTGTATAGTTTAACTTTTATTTCCAGATAAGCCTTGTCGGGGTACAAGGTAAAGCCCGCCATGCCCTTGGTGCGGAACATTTGTTCGACCTCGCTACACCAAACGGTTTTGCTGCCGTCCTGGTTTTCCTCAATATCAAAATCGGTTGGGCTGTAGGTTGAGGGTCTATGGTGCTGCGGCCAGTTAAATTCTATGCCGCCCGATATCCAAGGCCCGGTAAGCCCCACCAATGCCGGTTTTATAACTTGGTTGTAATACACAAAGTGGCGTTGCTTGGTTTTGTCGTAAGCCATTTGTATGCGTCCGCCCAGTTCGGGAAGAATCATGATTTTTATAAAATCGTTTTCCAAAAACACGGCCTGCCACGGTTTGTCTACTTTTTCATCGTTTATTTTTTCGATAATAGGAAGCGGGTATACCTTACCCGAACTGCCTTGATACACCCTGTTTTCAATAAAAATGGGATTTTTTTCGGGCTTGCCGATTTCGTAAGTAGGAATGGTAACAATTTCTTTCCAGACTTTAACGTTCATAGTTTATTTGTTGTTTTAGTTTTAAAAAATCAGTTTTAAAAACAGGATATTTCGCTTTGCCCAATATGACAAAAACAATGTTTGCCATCCTGAACGCCTGTGTTGAGCAAGGTAGAAGCGAAACGAAGAATCTATGGCGCAAGGAACACTTCTTATTTAACATGATATTATTTTAAAATTGATTGGAGTTGCCCTTCACCAAGTTCCTCTGTAGGACGAAATTCCGGGCTTTCCATATAATTTAAAAGGCTTTGTTTAAGTTGTCGGGCTTCGGGGCGTTGTTCCATGTTATTTATTAGGTCAACCCCGCTAACCATGATACTACCCTTTCCTAATTTGGCTTCGAAAATCATGGCCAGGTTTCGGTTGGTCACCCAGTCGTCTATAATACGGACAATGGGTTTTAGGTTCTGCGATAGCGCATCTATCCTAATGGCATCGCAGTGGCTCATGGCATCCCACCATTGCCAATTGGAGTGGTATTCGGTAGGAAACTGTTTTAACGCCGGATGTTTGGGGTTGCACAAAATACCCAAGGTATGTGGTTTTTGTTGGTTTGTCCAAGCGGTATTCCAAAATATACTGGAAAAGCCCACACCAACTTCACCTCCCATTTCGGGGGTAACTTTGCCCTTGCCAAGACTTAATAAAGCGCGGCCTCCGTTTTTTATGTATGCCATAGTAGCATTGTCCAAGCGTTCAATAATTTTAACAACACTATTTTCAACCGTGTTGTTTTTGGGGTATACCCATACATCCCAAGTATTGGTGTACTGGTTTACCGAAACACTCAGGGTTAGTTTTCTCGGGGTATTTTCGGTTTTAAATTGGTGCGTAACACTGCCAAGGGTAATGGCATTTCCAATGTTTATGTCGCATTGGTTTAAAGTGCCTTCGGCAATTATGTTGTGGTTTGAAGTTATTTTCCACGAAGGTATAACATTAGCTATAGGTTCTGCCCCGAAATGGGCAATTTCTATTTTGGCAGTCATGGTTTCGCCTTCGGTAAAAATACGTTTGTCCAATCGTGCCAACGGAACGGTGGTGTTGCAGAATTGGCTATATTCCTCGGCGGTTACATAACCTTTTTCGTCCCAAAAGGCATCGAGTACGCCAACAAGTGCCGTACCCTGCCCGGGAAAATCGTGTAGGTCGAGCAATTGAAATCCTGCAAATTCGGGCGTTCGCAAGGCCGCTTCAATATCGGCTTTATAGCAAAGTACTTGTAGCTTTCCAGAAGCCAACAAAAGACTATCGGCCAATTGCCCTATGTGGTGGGCTTCCAGACTTTCTTGAAACAGTTCGAAGTTTTTGGCTTTTAGCACACCCGTGTATTTTGAAATTTCCTTAAAATTCGGGTAGGCGCACCATTGCCCAATTTCGTGGCTAATTACAGGCTTACCGTCTTGAGGCAATTTATCGTGCCAATCGTAATTGGTTTTAGGTGGTTCGGCGTTTATAATGCTGTTAAGGCCTTCACCCCATTGCTGAATGCGGGGCTGGGGAATATTGTGGTATTCGTTGGCAGCAATGACCGGCCATCCGGCACCTCCGGTGTACAACCTTCTTGGGTCTTCTTGCTTCCAATAATCAAGAAAAGCGGTTAGGTATTCACGAAATTTGGGTCCTCCGGGTTCGTTTCCGTAAGCCATCATAATAAACGACGGATGATTGCCATAAGCCCTTACAATGCGCTTGCTTTCGGCCCAAATATAATCGTCTATGGGCAAGCCGCTACCCAATTGGGTGCTCTGGTTGGCCCATGAACTGCACTCTACTTGCAAATAAACCCCCATTTGGTCGGCAACATCAAAAGCTACGGATGGCGGACACCACGAATGAAACCTAATATGGTTTAGGCCATAGGCTTTAACGGTGGAATAGATTTTTTCCCAATATGCCGAATCGGTTGGCGGATATCCCGTTTTTGGAAATATGGCACACTCCAAAGTGCCGCGTAAAAATATAGGTTTGTTGTTTATGAAAAACCGGGAGCCGTTTACCGCCATGTTTCGCAATCCGAAATTTTCAATTGTTTTATCGGTGCCTTCTTTCGAATTAACTTCGAATATTAACTGATAAACATTGGGGTTAAATTCATCCCAAAGCAGGGCATCTTCACCTAAATTATACTGTGTTGAGATGGTATTTTTACCGGGTTGGACTTCAAAATCAAAGGTTTTTTTAACGGTGCTAACAGCCTTGTTTTTTAATTGTGCATAAACAGTAATGTTTGTGTTTTTAGTTTTTGGCGTGGCGTTTACTACTTCAGCTTTAATGGCTATACTTTTCGATGTTATATCGGGATAAATGGCTATTTGTTCGGTATATATTTTACTTTTTGTTGAAAGGCTTATATCGCCTACAATACCGTTCCAGTTCGATTGGGTATGGTCCGAAATACTATGCGAATTTTCGCCTACATCAACTTTATCCGAACGGTTATCGATGCAAATACTAATGCGATTTTCACCCTTTTTCACAGCATTGCTTATGTTGTAAACATGCGGCGTGCCCAAGCTGTTTTCCGACCCTACCAAAACCCCGTTTACCCATACCGACGACTGCCAATGGGGGTGTTCGAGATTTATAAAAACAGGCGCACCACTCCATTGCTCGGGAATATAAACCGTTTTGTTGTACCATGCCGCTCCGGTGTATTTTTTAACGGGTTGTAGCCAATAGGGGTATTTTACGTTTGCGGAATCTGTGTAAGGCGCATAATTAGGGTGCTTGTACCATTCGGGATTTTTTATGCCACCCGTCCATTTAGTGCTAAAGGTTACGTTAAAACCTTTTCCGTTTTCGGCCATTGAGCCGGGTAGCATAATGCTGTCGTTAAAATCTTGCAGGTACCATTTTTCCGTAACGCCCACATCAAGAGTGTCCATTTTAAACAGCCATTGGCCGCTTAAATCTATGGTGTTGGTTGTGTCGGGCTTGCAAGCGCATATAAAAGCCGCTACAAGCAAATAACAAAGGTGTTTTGTATAGTGCATAGTTAGTTTATTTTACAATTTCTTCCTCTATTTGTTCCAACGATTTTCCTTTGGTTTCCGGTAGCGTTTTATAAATAAATACAAATCCGGCCACCGAAATAATGCCGTACAGCCAAAACGTGCCCGATGCTCCAAACGCATTGTTTAATAACGGAAAGGTGTAGGTTAGCGTAAAACTGGCCAACCAAAGCGCTATGGTAGCAACGGACATGGCAGCGCCCCGTATGCGGTTAGGGAAAATTTCGGAAAGCACCACCCAAGTTACGGGTGCTAAGGACATGGCATAACAGGCAATGGCAACCACTACCAATACTAACAAGGGCAGCCCACTTACCTGAAAATAATACGCTGCACCCATTATGGCGTAAACAGCCGCTAGGCTACCCGAACCAAAAAGCATTAAGGCTCGGCGCCCCCAACGATCTACCGTGGCAATGGCTATAAAGGTAAAAATGAGATTGATGCTTCCCGTAATAACGATGTTGAAAAGCATATCCGAAATACCGTATCCCGCTGCCGTAAAAACCTCGTCGGCGTAGTTAAAAACAACGTTAATGCCGCACCACTGCTGAAAAGCAGCAATAACAATCCCGATAAGAAGTATTTTTTTTACTTTGGGTTGAAACAAGATTTTGAAACTTGTTTTTTCTGAAGCATTTAAGGTGGCTTCAATTTTTTCGACCTCATCATTAGCGTAATCCTTTCCCCCTATTTTGGCGAGAATAGCTTTCGCTTTTTCAGGTTGTGCATTGGCCGTTAGCCACCGTGGGCTTTCGGGCACAAAAAACATAAGTAGGAAAAACAATCCGGCGGGGATAAGTTCCATCCAAAACATAATGCGCCATCCGGTTTGGCCGTTCCACGAGTTTAAAATTTCGGTGTTGGAAATATGCTCGGGCATGGGCTCGGCAATTTGCCAATTAATTAACTGTGCGGCCAAAATACCAATAACAATGGTAAGTTGGTTTAACGACACAAACTTGCCCCTAACAGCGCTTGGCGATACCTCGGCAATATACATGGGCGATAGGTTAGAGGCCAAGCCAATACCAATACCGCCAATAATACGGTACCAAATAAACAGGCTAAAATTGTTTGTGGCACCGCTGCCATAGGCCGAAATAATAAAAAGAAAAGCAGCCAAAATAAGCAATCGTTTTCGCCCATATTTATCGCTTAACATTCCCGAAAAAGCCGCGCCCAAAAGGCAACCTATTAAGGCACAGCTCATGGCCCAACCTTGTAGCGAGGGCGAGTCTACTATATTGAAAAACTGTTCGTAAAACGGTTTGGCACCGCCAATAACAACCCAGTCGTAGCCAAATAAAAGGCCGCCCATGGCTGTTACGGCCGAAACGCTTAACAAAAAACGATAATTAATGGTGGTGCTTTGCATAGTTTAATAGTGTTTAGATGGGTAATATCACAAATATAATTTGAATATAGAGCTTGTGAAATAGATAATTAAATTATAAAAATGGATTATTTTATTATTTTTAATTAAATTGAAGCCCTTATGAAAACAGAACTGTTTACCACAAAAAAAGCCATTGTTTTGCCCCGAAGTATTATAGGGGAATTGGAAGAAAACGAATTAACGAAATCGCTTTTGGTTACCGATATCGGGTATTATTCCAAGGCAAAAGGACATTATAGACACCGAAAAAACGGCAGCTTAGAGTATATTTTGATGTATTGTGTAGACGGAAAAGGTTGGGTTGAAATAGACGGAAAGCGCCAAGCTATATTAAAAAACGACTATATTATTTTAACGCCAAAAATCCCGCACCGTTATGGTAGCGACAACCATAATCCATGGAGTATTTATTGGATTCACTTTATTGGCAACAAAGCGCATTGCTTTATAAATAAACCCAATGAGAAGGTTGAAATTGATTTGGCCTCGAATGCCCGGTTTAGCGATAGGATTCTTCTTTTTGAAGAAATTTTCAACAATTTGGAAATGGGCTACGGCATAGAAAATTTGGAGTACGCCAATATTTGCCTTTGGCACATGTTGGGCTCGTTACGGTACTTATCTCAATTTAGAAAAATAACAGAACTGAACAAGCAAGACCGCATTGAAACCAGCATCCGATACATGAAGGATAATATTTCAAAAAAAATAACCTTAAAAACATTATCCGAAAACGTAGGGCTATCGGCATCGCAGTTCAGCCTGTTGTTTAAACGAAAAACAATGCGATCGCCCATGGATTATTTAATGCACTTGCGTATTCAGCAGGCTTCGCGGTTATTGGATTTTAGTTCGCTTAAAATAAACGAAATTGCTGCGCAAGTGGGCTATCCCGACCCGTTTTATTTTAGCAGGATGTTTTCTAAAGTTATGGGCAAATCGCCCAAGGCTTATCGGAATTTTAAAAAGGGGTAACGCATAACCATTTATCGCCTACGGTTGGTTGTTCCAAGCCATATCGCAGTACTCACTATTTATAAAAACCCTTTCCGTATAGGGTTTAGGGTATCTTTATAACGCCTAATCATCAACAAAAACATACATATTGCCTAAAAAATAAGACAAAAAAATCCAATGAATTATTTTTTACGTATATTTCGACAGATTATCAACACTAAAACAAAAACAAATCAAATGAAAAAATTAGTATTAAGTACCGCCTTAGTTTTGGCTTTGGGTACGGTTTTGACGTCTTGTAGAGACACAAAAAAAGAAGGGGAAAGCATTGAAAACGCCATTGAAAATGCGGGCGAGGCAATTAAAAACACAACTAACGATGCTGTTAATGCTTCGCAAGATGCTTTAAACGAAGCAGGAAACGCCATAGAAAATACTGCCAACGCAACAGGCGATGCCGTTAATAATGCGGTGGATGCTGCCGGAAACGCCATTGACAATGCAGCTACGGCAACTAAAGACGCAGCCAACAACGCCATTGATGCGGCCGGAAAAACCGTTGACGATGCAGCAAAGGCAACAGATAAAGCCGTAAAAGATGCTGCTAATGCTGTTAAAACAGAAGTAGACAAGGTAACAAAGTAAACCTTTGTTTTAAATTTGTAATGTACCGGAAACAATTAAAAACGAAAGTTTAAAAGCTGCCTAAAAAAGGCTTTCCCGAATGCCCGTGCCGAGCAAGGCCAAAGCAAAATGGGAATCTTAAAACAGCATCGGCTTTTAATCTAAGTCTAAATATATTTAGGTACATTTACGAAACAGTCTATAACAAAAAGCACTATAATTTTTCAGTGGAATTATAGTGCTTTTTAATTTTAGAAGTTTCTGTGCATTTTCAACGCTAAAAGAACATATCCGTCCTAAATCTTCACAAAAAAAAGAAGAAAGACTGCTTTGTAATTGAAATATTGGCTATTCCAAATCTTCGCCTTCTTTGTATTCCATATTATTGGGAAATTTAAAAACCCCACTTAAAACTATAAAAAAACAGACGACTTCTTGATATTACCACAAACCATGTTTGCTCCTCTTAATATCAAATACTCGAAGTGGCACAGTTATTTTTTGTCCATAAATTGTATTTCAAACATTTAATAATCCGAACTTAAGTTATAAAAAACAAAGGTTCCAAGTACAAAGACCCGGAACCTAAGCTCAATTCTCCCTAAGAACTAATTAATAGCAGTATAAATATACAATGGATTGATTTAAAACAAAATACGTATATCTACGTATTTTACAAGTAATTTCTATTTAAGTTAGCCCAAATGGACAGCGAAGTGGGTTTATTATCCAATTTTAATTTGGCCACAATATTGCTTCTGTGCTTGTCCACAGTCCTAATAGAAATAGAAAGATTTTCGGCAATTTCGTTACTAGTCTTACCTTCCGATATAAGTTTAACAATCTTCAATTCAGACTTGGTAAGCAACTTTAACTTTTTGGGTTTGCTTTCTAAATTTCTGCTCAAGTAATTGGATATTTCCTTACTAAAATATGATTTGTTATTTAAGGCATGTGCAATACAGGTTTCTATTTCTTCAATAGCAAATTCTTTTAAAATATAACCGTAAACATTAAGCGCCTTGGCTTTATCGAAAAGTTCTTCTTCCTTGTCAAAAGTTATTAATATAATTTTAGTAGGCAAGTTGTTTTTTAGGCATTCTTCGGCAATTTCAAGACCTGTTTTATAAGGCATTCTTACGTCTAGAATTGCTATTTCGGGCTTAAGTTTTACTATAAGGTTGTAAGCGGCATTACCGTCTTCGGCACTACCAACAATATTAAATCCCTTTGAGGTTAAAAACCCCAAGAGCCCTCTAAGCATAAGAGGGTGGTCATCTGCTATTACTATAGTTGCGTGCATATATAAGGATTAACTAATTTAAATAAATATTATTATTCTAATTTTAAATAAAGGTATCGCGCTTTGTAGTCGATTACAGCTTCGGCACTTTTTAAAATATCGGCGCCAATAATACCATCGACCGATTTCGAATTGTGGTTGGTTAACGCCGTATTAACGTGGCTTAGGTTAAACAACACCAAGACCAGTTTGTCCTGCCTCCACTTTCCTATTTTTATCTTGTTTTTGTTGGATATTTTTGTTTCCATATTTACAGCTCCCGCTCCTGCGGCCATTGTATCGGAATGTTTAACTTTTAAGTTAAAGCGGTTTGCCGAATCAAAGCCCACACAGGAATTTGAAGCTCCCGTGTCCAAAATAAACAATCCTTTATGCCCGTTAATTGTAGCTTTTATTTCAAAATGGTTAGTCTTGGTAAGGTGCAACTTTACCTTTGCATAACCTTTGTCAAGCAGAAATTGGTGCAGTGTTGTTTCTTTTAACATAAAAATACCTTTTTA
>JBKEDS010000034.1:0-50061 GCA_047975545.1 Flavobacteriaceae bacterium
CCACCACAAGATGAGATTTCTTTAAAGGGCCGTGGGAGATGACCACGTCGATAGTCTACAGGTGTAAAGGCGGTAACGTCATAGCCGAGTAGTACTCATCGCCCGTAGGCTTCTTGTCCTCCCCCCTTCCCCTGTGGGGCGGGGGGACGGGATGCTTTTAAAAGGACAGGGGGTTGTTGCTTTTTGGTTCGTATATCTTTTTCGGTATGTTAAAATATTGTCCACTCCAGGGTACGCTTGCGTACGCAGACCCTCCCCTTCGGGGAGCTGGAGGGGGAAACAGCGTAGGGCGATTATCGCAACGGGGCTCACCTCTTACCATCCCGAACAGAGAAGTTAAGCCCGTTAGCGCCGATGGTACTGCGCAAGTGGGAGAGTAGGTCGTTGCCTTTCTTATGGAATCCCCATCCGAACAATCGGATGGGGATTTTTTTTTGCCCTCCCCCCGGAGGGGCCGGGGAATGTTGGGGGCGGGCTTTTCAAAGGGCTTGGCTGCGGCGCCGCGAACGGTGCGGTAGCGATGGCAGCGGCATCCTTTTGTGCCCCCCGCCCGGGGGCATAAAAGATATAGCGGACAGCGCGGTTTTTGCAGGCAAAAAACCGCCATAATTAATAGGAATCCGTATCTTCACTTTTTAAAATAGTTTACTTTATGGACACGAATAAAGAACTGGATTTGGCTTGGGATTTTATTTGTAATACAAACCGTTCCGTTTTTTTAACGGGAAAGGCAGGGACGGGTAAAACTACGTTTTTACATAAATTAAGGTCGCAGGGGTTAAAGCGCATGGTGGTAGTTGCACCTACGGGCGTGGCGGCCATGAATGCCAAGGGTGTTACCGTGCATTCGTTTTTTCAGTTGCCCTTTGGTCCTATTTTGCCCAATACCGACTTGAATGCACCAAAAGGGTTTAATAGAAAGTTTAGTAAAACGAAAATTGATATTATCAAGTCTATGGACTTGCTGGTTATTGATGAGATTAGTATGGTGCGTGCCGATTTGCTGGACGGCATAGACCGTACCCTGCGCCGTTTTAGGGACAGGGGCAAGGTTTTTGGCGGCGTACAGGTACTTATGATTGGCGACTTGCAGCAGTTGGCGCCCGTGGTTAAGGATAATGAATGGGGGTGGTTACGGCAACATTATAAAAATATTTACTTTTTTAGCAGTTTGGCGTTTGGGCAAAGTCAGGCCGTTACTATTGAGTTGAAGCGTATTTATAGGCAGGAAGACCCCAAGTTTATTGAAATTTTAAATGCCATTAGGAACGATAAATTAACGGAAGAAATTGCTCGGGAGTTAAACAAACGCTACATTCCCGATTTTGCCCCCGAACCCAATGCGGGCTATATTTCGCTTACCACGCATAACAGAAAGGCCGATGCCGTAAACCATGAGGAACTTGAAAAATTAAATAAAAAGAAGCATACCTACAAAGCGGTTGTCGAGGGCAAGTTTCCGGAATATAACTATCCTAACGACGAAAAATTGGTGCTAAGTGTTGGTGCCCAGGTGATGTTTGTAAAAAACGACAGCAGTGCCGAAAAGCGTTATTTTAACGGAAAGATTGGTAAGGTTATCCTTTTGGAAAAGGACGAAGTCGTGGTGCATTGCCCCGACGACGATTTTAATATAAACGTTACGCCCGAGGTGTGGGAAAATATTAATTATTCGGTCGATGCCGAAACCAAGGCCATAACCGAGGATAGGATAGGGGCGTATACCCAAATGCCCTTGCGCTTGGCGTGGTCCATAACCATACATAAAAGTCAGGGGTTAACGTTTAACAAAGCTATTATCGATGCGCAGGACGCTTTTTCCCATGGGCAAACCTATGTGGCGCTAAGTCGTTGCAAATCCTTGGAAGGCTTGGTGCTAAAAGGTAAAATTAGCGCAAACCAAATTATAAACGATAGCAATGTGGCGGCATTTACCGAAAATGCAGAGGAAAATGCACCAGATGGCCATGTTTTGGAACTTTCGAAAAAAAATTACCAGTTGGATTTAATTTTTGAAATATTCAACTTTAATGCGTTTTTGTACCCCATAACCCGAGTTTTGGATATTTATTATAAAAACAGAACGGTTATAGAGGGGCCGTTTGAAACCACGTTTTTGCCCCTGAAGGAAGCCGTTGCAAACTTTTTAAAAGTAGCAAACAAGTTTCAGCAACAATTAAACCAAATTTCGGAAGAAGAGGAGGGTTTGCCCGAAAGCAATAATTTAATTCAGGAACGCTTTAAAAAGGCAAAAACTTATTTTAAAGCCGAAACCGAAATACATATAACCAAACCCTTAAAAGCCTTTGGTTTTACCACCGATAACAAAGCCCTAAAAAAGGACCTAACCAAACAATTGGATACTTTGGACGAGCTGATTACCGTTAAACAGTTGTATTTTGAAAATCCGGACGAAAGTTTTAAAACAAAACATATTTTGGAACAGCGTACCAAATCGGTTTTTGTGGTGAAGGAAAAACCAAAGCCGCAACGAAAGGATATTGTTGAAGGTACAAAACACGTGGTATTGTTCGAAAATTTACGAATGCTTAGGGACGAAATTGCAAAAGAAGAAGACGTAATACACTATCAGGTGTTTACCCAAAAGGCATTGTACGGCATGTGCCAATTATTGCCCACGACCAAAGCCGAGCTGTTGAGCATTAACGGCATAGGCAAGGTAAAACTTGAAAAATATGGCGATGCTATTTTAAGTGAAATTAAGGCGTATTGCGACGAATATAATATTGAAGCATCCGATAAAATTGAAATTATTGAAACCCCAAAACAGAAGCAAAAACCAAAAATAAGCCCAACTAAAGCCGAATCCTTATCCTTGTTCCAATCGGGGAAATCGGTTGCGGAAATTGCGGATTTTAGGGAATTAACCGAAGATACCATATTTGGGCATTTGGTTAGTTTTATTCCTTCGGGCGAAATAAAAATTACCGATTTAATATCCAAGGAAAAATACGAAGCCTTGAAAACCATAATCCCCCAAATAGCCTTTGAAGGTCTTACCGATTTAAAACAACAGCTTGATGATGAATACAGTTATGCCGAACTGCGGTTGGTTGTGCAAGGTTTAAAGTAGTGTTATATTAACTTTGAAATTCCGTAAAACGATTGTTTTGTCGTCGTGTCTTCTTCTTTAGGATGAGCGTCACTGCTGCGAGCGTAGCGAAACAGCCCCTCTGTTCCCATACGTTACTGCGAGGCACGAAGCAGTCCCTCTGTTTTGTTGTACGGATTACTTCGTCGCTCCGTTCCTCGTAATGACGGTGGCAACGGAGGAAGCAATCTCCATACGCCGAAATGCAATTAATAAGCATGGTAATTTATCCTTTTTTAAACATACTGTTTAAAATGGTATTAATACCTTTAAAAATTAAGAAAATAGCGGTTAGGCAAATTAAGCAGGCCAAAATTAAAAGCGGAATATAAAGTGCTTTTTCCTTGTTTGAAAGCGCTACATGCAATAACGTAGGCCCCGAAAAAAGACATAAAAGCGCCAACAAAAGCGATTTTAAACCTTTAGCCAAAAGTGTTTTGTCTGTTTTGTTAGTTTCCATGTTTGGTGTAGTTTTTTATGGCTAAACGTACGTTTTTGTACGTGCTTAAAAGGTGCTTGGCCGCTTCTTCGGAAATATTTAGTTCGTCCATAATCATTTTTATGCCCCTATTCACTAATTTATTATTGCTTAATTGCATATCCACCATTTTATTGCCCTTAACATGCCCCAGCCGAATCATGGTGGCGGTAGTTATCATGTTAAGCACCAATTTTTGGGCGGTTCCGGCTTTCATGCGCGAACTGCCCGTAACAAATTCCGGGCCTACAATTACTTCAATAGGAAATTGCGCCGTTTGCGAAAGTGGGCTATTGGCATTACAAGTAATGCAGCCAGTGGTAATATTATTTTCGTTACAGATTTTTAAGGCCGAAATAACATAGGGCGTCGTGCCTGAGGCGGCAATGCCCACGACAACGTCTTTTTGGGAAATATTGTGCGTTAACAAATCCTCCCAACCTTGGGTTGCGGAATCTTCGGCAAATTCAACGGCTTTTCTAATGGCGGTATCGCCTCCGGCAATTAAACCAATAACCAAATTATGCGGCACACCAAAAGTGGGTGGGCATTCCGAGGCATCTAAAATACCCAGTCGGCCGCTTGTACCGGCGCCCATATAAAAAAGACGGCCACCATTGCGTAATTTTTCAACAATAATGGTAACCAGTTTTTCAATTTGCGGCAAGGCTTGTTCTACGGCGTTCGGTACCGTTTTGTCTTCGTTATTAATATTGAATAACAATTCGGAAACACTCATCTGTTCCAAATGGTTGTAATTGGAATCCTGCTCGGTGGTTTTGGTAAATGTCATGCCTCAAAAGTATGAATAAATTACGTGGGTTTAATCGTAAATAATATCTTCAACCGTTAATTTTTCATCGTTTATAAAATCGTATAGGGTAAGTTGCCGGAGTATGTAATAATCTTGCCAAAAACTTTCCAAGGCGTTTAAATAGCTAATTACGGCCCGGTCGCGTTCTTGTATGGCAATGTTTAAATCGGTCATGGATATTTTGCCCAAAATGTAGCGTTTGTTGGAAATATCGTAGCGTTTTGTGGCTACTTCCTTGGCCTTTTCGGCGGTATAAAGCAGGTCGCGTTGGTTGGACCAGTTAAGCACGTGCAAGTAAATTTCCTGTTCAAAAGCCTGTTTGTCCTGTTCTATATTGTTATTGACCAGGTTTAAATCGGCCTCGGCCATTTTTCGCCTGGATTTGGAAACACCCCAGTCGAACAGGGGAACAGCCAACGATAGCGATACGTTTTGTTGTTTGTTGTAGTTGTTGAAAAGCGTGTTAAAATCGTCGCCGTTGTTGGAAATGCCAAAATTGGCATTTAAGCTCATTTCAACTTTGTTGGTGCCTTTGGCCCGGGCAAGGTCGCGTTCGGCCTCCAAGCGTTTTCGCCTAAACTCGATAACGGCTTTTCGGTTGGATTGCGCCTGTTCCAAGGCCGTATTAATATCGACTTCGAATAGTGGTAGGGTTTCGGGAATGGTTAGTTCCAAATCTTCACTATCTAATTCTAAATAGCGCGCCATGTTTTGCGATGCCCGTTTTAGTTCTACGGTATTGGTGGTTACCGTATTTTTGGAGTTTAGCAGGGTAAGTTCCATTTGCAACAGTTCGTTTTCGGCTATTTTTCCCATTTTAAAGCGCCCTTCGGAAATTTGATAGAGCGTATCTTGGTTGGATAGGTTGGTTTTTGAAATTTCCAACTGCATTTGCGCTTTCAACAAACTGAAATACCGCTGGCAGGTACTTACCGATATTTGCTCCATTTTTTCGAGAAAATCGCGTTTCGATTCTTCATAAATAAGCGGTTCAATTTTTTTATCCCATTTAAACGCATTGTAAAACAACGAGTTTTGGTAATACCGAAGCGAAAATGGCACAACAGAATAATTTATGTTATCATCGAGGCCAAACAATTCTATACGTTGCAAATTGGAATATAACGATAGTGTACCCCCGGTGTAAGGAACATTTTGCGAAACCGATAGCCCGCCCTCGACAATTAATTGGTCTTGGTTTACAAAAACCGATTGCCCCTCGTCGTTAGTAATACGCTGTATGGAGTTACTGTATTCGGGCAAAACCGCATTTAGCCTAATTTGGGGCAAAAAGCCCGCCTTGTAGTTTTCAAAACGCCAATAACTGCCTTGGTTGGTGTTAAGATTGCTAATGTAATCGGGCGATTTTTTTTGCGCTATGCCAATGGCCTCGGTAAGGCTTATTTTTTTTGACTGCGAAAAAACACTTGGGATTAGTACAAAGATGAACAAGAAGGTTGTTACATGTTTCATTCGAATAAATTCAAGTTAAATATTTATTTTTTAGATTTTAACGACATATAGCAAAATAATCAAAATTCTACGGCTCACTGTTTTCTTTGTTGGGGCGATTACCTTGGCTATACTAAATCCCTCGGTGAGGGTTTCATGTACTGCGATGGTTTAATGATTGATAAGTTTATTCACTCCTTAGCGCCTCGATAGGCCGTTTATTGGCTGCCGATTTTGCGGGGAAAATACCAAAGGAAAGCCCCACAAGAACGGCAATAAAGAACGACACCAAAATAGAGGTTACGGACAGGACGGTTTCTATTCCCGAAAAAATTTCGATAACATAAGCCCCCACAACGCCCAGAACGATACCAATTATGCCGCCGCCGACACTTATGAGTACGGATTCGGACAGGAATTGCAAAATAACGTCTTCCTCGGTAGCGCCAATGGCCCTTATTATGCCTATTTCCTTGGTACGCTCCAGTACCGATGCCAGCATAATATTCATAATGCCAATACCGCCGATTAATAGGGAAATGCCCGCAATAATACTTAGCACGATATTGAATATTTGTTTTGTTTTTTGTTGCTGTTTTAAAAGCTGGATGGGAATGGTAATTTCGAAATCCAACACGTCGTTGTGGCGGCGTTTTATCATTTTGCTTAACACTTCGGCCGTTGCCTTTAGCTCGTTGGAGTTGGATACCTGAACGGTTAACTTATCGATTTGGTGGTAATTGCCGCGGGGAATGTTTTGCTTTGGGCCGTTTTGGCTGTTCCTGCCCGCACCTATATTGTCGGTTATAATTTTACGGTCCTTATAGCGCACCAAAAAGGTGTTTACGGGAATGTAAACATCTTCGTTTAAATCCCTAATACCAAGGTTTTCCTGTGCTTTGTCCGATATTAATTTTTCCTCGATAACGCCAATAATTTCCAGCCAAACATCTTTCACCTTTATTTTTTTGCCCAAGGCGCTTTCGCCCGTAAACAGTTTTTTTTCAACCTTTTTGCCCACGATACAAACGGGCAGGGCATTTTTTATTTGAAATTCGGAAAACGATTTTCCGTGTTCCAAGTGTACGTTGGAGGTAACAAAAAAATTGGGGGTAATGCCCACGAGCTTAACTGGGTTTTGCTTGCCGTTGTTTATAACGTAAGTGTTTAAAATAATTTCGGGGCTAACAATTTTTACGCTCGGGATATGTTTTTCAATACTGGTGGCATCCAAAAGGTCGAGGCCTTTGGAAAAGCGCTTCGCTTCGGTTTGGGCACTTTCTTCCCCATCTTCGTTATCGTCTTCCTTTTTTTCGTCGGGTATGGGGGTAACCACAATATTGTTAACGCCCACGAGTTCCAATTGCGATAAAATTTCCTTTTCGGCGCCGTTGCCTATGGCCAGCATGGTAATTACCGAGGCCACCCCGAAAATAATGCCCAAGGCGGTTAAAAAGGTGCGTACCTTGTTGGTTTTAATAAACCAAAACGCTTCGGTAAAGTTTGCCTTTAGTTTTTCTAACAACACTCTATTAATCATAACTAAGGCAATAGTGTTATACTTTTGCTTTCCAGATCGGCGGGTTTGTTTAGGTAAACCACATCGCCTTCCCGCAATCCCTTTTTAACAATAATAACCTCGTTGTTGGAATCGCCTAGTTCTACTTGCTGTTTGTTTATGGACAAGCCGGATTTTACGTAGGTATAGCTTAGGGAATCTTGGGAGAAAATGGATTCTAACGGAATCATGAGCACATCGTCCTCCTGGTTGGTTAAAATCCGGTTCGAGGTGGTCATACCGGGCCTTATGTTTTTGTTGGAGCCATTAAGTTTTATTAGTACTTGAAAGAGTTTAATGTCCGAGCCGGCTTTGCTTTCGCCTACATTGGCCACTTCGGTAACGGTGCCTTCCAGTTCTATGTCCGGAAAGGCATCGAAGCCTACCTTTACGGGCAGGTTGGTTTTTATTTTGCGTATATCGACCTCGTTGCTATAGGTTTTCGATTCCATTTTGGTTAGGTCGGGCAGGCTGGCAATAGCGGGTTCCCAAGGCGAAATGGTGGCGCCTACTTTTCGTTTTGTGCCGTTCCATTCCTTTACGTAGGTTACCATGCCCTCGTCGTCCGAAAAAATGGTAAACTCCTTTTGGAGTTCCATAAGTTCGTCTATTTGTTTTTTGTATTTTGAAACTTCGGTGCCAACTTCAATCATTCTGGCATTGGCTTGGCTTTTTTTTATGTTGTAGTCTTCGTTTTTTTCTTTTAAATCGCGGTTTAGTTTTTCAATTTCAATTTCCAATTGCCGTATAATCGATGGGGCTTCGTAAACGGATTGTTTTAGTTCCAACTGGTTTTTTTCAATATTGAATTGTAAGTCTTTTATAGCATTGCGTTCCTGTTTTAACGTAAGCGTCGTGTCCAACTGTTCTTGGGTGTAGCGGGATTCGGCTTTTTCCAAATTTAATTGGGCATCCAGTATTTTGCCGTTTAGCTCGGAAACGTCTAATTTCCCTATATAATCGCCTTTTTTTACTACGGTACCCTCGGCCACCAAATCTTGTATTTTTATTTGGTACAGCCCAAACCGCCGGGCGTTACTGGGGCCGTTTATTTGTTTTGAACTTGTGGATTGGGCCTCGCCAGAGATAATAACCTCGTCGAGAAATGTGCCTTTTACCACTTTTGCTGTTAATGAAACGTCTTGGTCGGATTTGCCTTTAAAGACATAAAAAAGAAGGATAAGAAGCAAAGCCAAAGCCCCTCCAATGATACCTTTTTTCTTTGACATGTGTTTTGATTGATGATGTTAGCAGGCTACAATTTAAAAATAAATCGGTTAAAAAGTTCGAATGAACAACTATTTTAACTTAATTATAAGATTATTTTGAGGATGATTTGAAAAGAGAAAGGGAGTACACCAATTTTTATATTAAAAGCGCCTGGGTATTTCGTTTTTTTGTGCTTATGCTTTGTTGCGCTAAACCATCAATTCAAACTTCGATATTCATTGGGAGTAACGCCTGCTCTCTTTTTAAATAAACGATTGAAATGCTGTGGATATTTAAAACCGAGTTCGTAAGCGACTTCACTAATAGATTTATCAAAATCGAAACCCCGTTCTTTAGCCAAATCAATAACTTTCGTTAAAATGTAATCTTGGGCAGAGCTACTTAATCAAATCGCCAAAATAATTGGCAGAAAGATGTAATTCATCAGCACAATAACCAACGGTTGGCAATCCGGCTAACTGTAAATCTTCAGAAGAAAAATAATTATTTAAAAGATTTTCAAAACGCTCTAAAATACCTTTATTAACGTGTTCGCGAGTAATAAATTGGCGGTCATAAAACCGAGCAGCATAATTCAACAAAAGTTTAATATAATCAATTATCAACGTTTTGGTATGTTTATCAATATTGAGTTCTAATTCATTTTCAATTTTATCATACATATCCACTATCATATTTTTCTCTTTATTTGAAAGATGCAGCGCTTCATTGGATGAATAGGAGAAAAAACTATAATCGGTCATTATTTTTCCCAAAGCCGTTCCGTGAATAAAGTCAGGATGAAATAGCAAAACTTTCCCTTTCGGATGAATATCAGGAAAAGAATATTCAACCTTTAAAATTTGGTTAGGAGCAACACAAACCAAACTTTCTTCTTGATAGTCGTATTTCTGTTTTCCGTAAACCAAATCGCCACAAAGCGTTTCTTTTATGTACACTGCATAAAACCCAAAATTATACGTGGCAGGTTGTAAAGGTTTCAAATCTTTATAATCCAAAACATTTACCAAAGGATGTAAGGTGTCAGCACCTCGCATTTTACTGTATTCCGAAACAGAATCTAAATTTATAATTTGTTCCATATCTCAATATTTATAGCACAAAAGTAAACAATTAATCCGCTTAAAATCAGCAATCCGTAATTTTGGTAATACAAACCGTAAGATGTATAACGCAAAGCTGAAAGACAACCCCGACATTTGTATCATCAATAAAACAACAACATTAAAAATTATAAAAAATGCAAACAGTAACATTAAACAACGGCGTAAAAATGCCAATTCTCGGATACGGCGTTTTTCAAGTTCCCGATTATGAAGAATGTAAAAAAAGTGTTCTCGAAGCCTTAAAAGCGGGATACAGAAGCATTGATACAGCACAGGCTTACGGCAACGAAAAAGCCGTTGGCGATGCCATTAAAGTAAGTGGAATACCTCGTGAAAAATTATTTATCACTACAAAATTGTGGCTTTCCGATTACGGATACGAAAAAGCCAAAAAGGCCTTTGCCGATTCTTTGGAAAAACTACAATTGGATTATTTGGATTTGTATTTATTACACCAACCGTTTAACGATGTGTACGGTTCTTGGCGAGCTTTAGAAGACTTATATAAAGCCGGTAAAATCCGTGCCATTGGCGTGAGTAATTTTCATCCCGACAGATTGGTCGATTTAATTAGTTTCAATGAAATTCCGCCTGCCTTAAACCAAATTGAAACCAATGTTTTTCATCAAAGAGAAGAAGACCACAAAATAATGGGCGAGTTTGATGTTCAGCACGAAAGTTGGGCGCCTTTTGCCGAAGGTCACGGCGGATTTTTCGATAATGACCTACTTTTAAAAATTGGGGCTAAATACGGAAAATCAGTTGCACAAGTTACCTTGCGTTGGATGATTCAACGAAATATTGTCGTGATTCCAAAATCGGTAACACCTTCCAGAATCAAACAAAATATCGATGTTTTTGATTTTGAATTATCGCAGGAAGATATGGAAACCATTAAACAATTAGATACAAAAAAAAGTAATCTCTTTGAACACCGAGACCCTGCAAAAGTGGAATGGATTGCTCAATATGCCAAATAACAACTTTAAAATCATCTGAAAATGAACAGACGTAATTTATTAAAAACTGCAGGGTTGGCTTCCTTGGCAACAGCATTAACGCCTTTTGATGTTTTAGCAAAAAGTCCACAAAACCCAGTTAGTAGCAACAATGTTAAAACGCTAACTGGTAAACGAAAACTTGGAAAATTAGAAGTTTCGGCTATTGGTATGGGTGTTCAAAATATGCACCGTAAATACACTTCAACTGTACCGTACCGACCCGAAATGATAAAAATTCTTCAAACAGCCTACGACAAAGGCGTAACATTCTTTGATACTGCCGAAGCCTATGGTCCGTTTGAAAATGAAAAGATATTAGGCGAAGCTATTCAATCTTTTAGAAACGATGTGGTAATTACTTCAAAATTTGGGTGGAACATAGATTCAGAAACCGGACAACGTTTACCGGGACTGAACAGCAAACCCGAACACATTAAAAAGGCTGTTGAAGGCATGCTGAAACGGCTTAATACAGACCGAATAGATTTGCTCTATCAACACCGTGTTGACCCCGAAGTGCCAATTGAAGATGTTGCAGGTGCGGTAAAACAATTAATGGACGAAGGCAAAATACTAAATTGGGGATTATCAGAACCCGGACTTCAAACGGTGAGACGCGCTCACGCCGAACTTCCACTTACAGCTATTCAAAACGAATATTCTATGATATTTCGAGACCCCGAAACCGATATTATTCCCTTGTGCGAAGAATTAGGCATTGGATTTGTGCCTTGGTGGCCTTTGGCTTGTCAACTTCTCACTGGAAATATTGACGAGCAAACACGTTTTGTAGCTTCAGATATTCGTACCAACACCTCTCGTTATTCACCTGAAAATCTGCCGCAAAACTTAAAATTGGTCGAGGTTATTAAAACGTGGGCAGAAAAGAAAGAAGCAACTCCTGCTCAAATTTCATTGGCTTGGTTACAGGCGCAAAAACCGTTTATCGTTCCCATTCCCGGAACTACGCAAATGGCACATATGGAGCAAAATATTGGAGCTGACAATATAAAATTTACCGATGACGAATTGAGTACATTAAACAAACAAATTGATACCATTGAAATTAAAGGTTTGAGATTACCGGAATTTGTATTGCAATTTTCAGGTGTTGAAGCACCAAAAAAGAAATAAAAAGAAATGCTTTAAAACGGCTTTAATAGTAACTCTGGTTAGTATATGTTTTACTTATACAGCTGTATCACAAATAAAGTCAAACCATTCGCCTTATGTAAAACAAGAAATTATGAATGTAAAAGCTAAAATCATCAATCTATCTAATCAAAAATGGCAATGGATGGCTGATAAAAATGTGAAGGAATTAAAAACCACTTTCACGAGAAAGCCAAATTTGTTCACATGGGCGGAACTTGGGGAACAGAAAAAGAACTTGAAGTCATTGCCGATGGAACTATTTGGTATAAAAAAGCCGATATACACGAAACAAATGTAGAACTTTTTGGTAATGATATGGCGATTGTTTGGAATCATATCACAATGCTTTCCGAAGTTAACGGAAACGAAGTAACCAATCCGTTTATGGTTACAGAAGTGTATCATAAAGATAATGAACAGTGGAAATTAGTAAATCTAACGTTTTCCAAACTATTGAATTAAAATTTTAAAATACCAACAATGAAACATCTCATCACCATAATCGCAGTCATTATGATTTCCCAAAATATAAAAGCACAAAACACGGTTTCCACACCAAACAATAACCCGTTTACATTGGTCTATGCCAATGCCATAACCAAGAACGCTAAAGGGCAAGTAAACATCCATCCAGTTACCTATAAATTGAATGGATTAGACATTTCAGCCAATGTTTACACACCAGCCAATTTTAATTCAAATAAAACTTATCCGGCTATTGTAATTGCACACCCAAATGGTGGTGTAAAAGAACAAGTAGCAGGACTGTACGCTCAACGTTTGGCTGAACTCGGTTATATTACCATTACTGCCGATGCTGCTTATCAAGGTGCAAGTGGCGGATTACCAAGAAATGTTGACAAACCTCAAAATCGTGTAGACGATATTCACGGTATGGCAGATTTTATTTTGCAATATCCAGGAGTCGATACCGAACGTTTGGGAGCTTTAGGCATTTGTGGTGGCGGTGGTTATACATTAAAAGCAGTCCAATCAGACAAACGCTTTAAAGCAGTGGCAACTTTAAGTATGTTCAATACAGGAGTTGTGAGAAGAAATGGCTTTTTAAACTCTCAAGTTGCTACCATTCAAGAAAGATTAAAACAGGCTTCCGAAGCCAGAACACAAGAAAATTCAGGAGGAGAGATTGCATATTCTGGCGTAGATAGTATTACTGATGAAGATTTAGAGAAAATATCTACACTATTTTACCGACAAGGTTTTCATTATTATTTTAGAACTCATGCACATTCCAATTCCACTTTTCTTTACACCACAAGCAGCTTGATGGATTTAATGACTTGGGATGCTACTGATGGAATCGAACTTATTGACCAACCTTTACTAATGATGGCAGGTAGCAATGCACAAACCCTATATTTAACATTAGATGCGTTTCCTAAAGCCACCAATGCTAAAAGCAAAGAATTGTTTTTAATCAACGGTGCAACCCATATCGAAACCTATTGGAAACCCGAATATGTAAACCAAGCTATTGATAAATTGGAAACATTCTACAAAACCAATCTTTAAAAATATCAAGAAATGAGAGGACTTAAAATCATAACCATTCTATTATTAGGCATAATAATGAATTCGTGCAATCAAGAAAATAAAAAAGAAGAATCTGCTTTACTTTTTCCAAAAGGAGAGAAAATTGAAAACGACCATTTTACAGGAACGGTGTATTTAGAAATGCTGGCGTTTCCCGACAGTATAAATCAGAATGTAGTAGGAAGCGTAACTTTCGAACCTGGTGCCAGAACTAATTGGCATCTGCATCTGGCAGGACAAATCATTATTGCCATTGATGGCGAAGGCTATTATCAGGAAAAAGGAAGCGAAAAGCAAACCATTAAAAAAGGCGAAACCGTAAAATGCCCGCCCAATATTCCGCATTGGCACGGAGCTGCTGAAAACTCAAAATTTATTCAAATTGCCATAGGAGGTGTAGAAAAAGGACCTGTAGAATGGATGGAAACTGTGAGTGATGAAGAGTATAATAAATAAAATAATTATCCTAAAGGGTATATGGGGCAACATCGCCCGAATATTCCAATGTGTCGAAAATTAAATTTACCGTCCCAAAATAATATTTTGTTAAAGCAATTTAATATTCTCTCATCTCCATTTAATATTTTAGCATCCTAATTGAGTATTCTTTTAGGATGCTTTTATATTCCTTTGTTCCGATTTGATATTTTCCAATCCAAAAATAATATTAGACTATTCGAGAGTTCTATAATCAAATAAATATATTTTGTCATAAATAAAAGAGACGTTTCGATATTGCCGCAAATTTTTATTTGCTCCTCTTAATATCAAATGCTCAACGTGACAACCGATAGAAGTTATATGACATTTTATTTAGTTTCTTCTATATTTTAACACCCTGTTTTTAACAATCTTCTGCCCGAAAGTATTATAGGTGAAAAATATTGTATTGGTATTGGGCTGCGTTAGGGATTGCAGCGGCATCCTTTTATATGCCAAGAGCGACCAAAAAGGATTGCATTGTTTACAGGGTTAATACCTTACATTTAAGGAATACCGAAACACGTTCGACATATGAAAGATATAGCGGAAAGCCCGACCCGTAGCTTGCCGGAGGGTAACGCCAAAAAAATAAGCCCCGTATTTTCATATTCAATACGGGGCTTTAATTAAGAGGTGTATATTTTTTTAACCTAAAATATTATTAAAAGTTGGGTTGGGCCTCATAACATGGTTTGCCAATGTTTCGGTGGGGGCGTAATATCCGCCAATATCGGTAGGCTTGCCTTGTATTTGGTTTAGGGCCGCTACAATATCGCGTTCGTTTTCCTTCAGTTTTTTGGCAATGGGGGCAAACTCGGTTTTTAAGGCTTGGTCTTGGTTTTGGTTTGCCAATTCTTGCGCCCAGTACAAGGCTAAGTAAAAATGGCTGCCCCTGTTATCTAATTCACCCGCTTTTCTCGATGGGCTTTTTTGGTTTTCTAAAAGCCTGCTTGTGGCATCGTCCAAGGTTTCGCTTAAAATTTTGGCTTTGGTATTATTGTTAACCTCGCTAAAATGTTCAAGTGAAACGGCCAAGGCCAAAAATTCGCCAAGGGAATCCCAGCGCAAATGGTTTTCTTCCAAAAGCTGTTGTACGTGTTTTGGGGCCGAGCCGCCCGCTCCGGTTTCAAATAGGCCGCCACCGTTCATTAACGGCACGATAGATAGCATTTTGGCGCTGGTGCCAACCTCCAAAATAGGAAAGAGGTCGGTTAAGTAATCGCGCAATACGTTACCGGAAACCGAAATGGTATCCTCGCCTTTTATAAGGCGTTCGCAGGTAAACAGGGTAGCATCTACGGGCGAAAGAATACGGATATCCAAACCGGTAGTATCGTGTTCCTTTAAATAGGTGTTTACTTTTTTAATAAGTTCGGCATCGTGGGCCCTTTTTTTGTCCAACCAAAAAACGGCGGGAGTTTGCGAGGCTTTGGCCCGTGTTACGGCTAATTTAACCCAGTCCTGTATGGGGGCGTCTTTGGTTTGGCACATACGCCAAATATCGCCGGTTTCAACGGCATGTGTTAATAGTACGTTGCCATTGGTATCGATAACGTTTACGGTTCCGTTTGAAGGAATTTCAAAAGTTTTGTCGTGCGAGCCGTACTCTTCGGCTTTTTGTGCCATTAGCCCAACATTGGGTACGGTACCCATTGTTTTGGGGTCGAAGGCGCCGTGGGTTTTGCAAAAATCTATTATGGCCGAATAAATGCCCGCATAGCTGCTGTCGGGAATTACGGCTTTTGTGTCTTGGGGTTTGCCATTGGCGTTCCACATTTGCCCGGATGTGCGAATCATGGCCGGCATGGAAGCATCGATAATAACATCGCTTGGCACGTGTAGGTTGGTAATGCCCTTATCGCTATTTACCATGGCCAACGCGGGGCCGTTTTTTAAAGCGGTATCAATGTCGGTTTGTATGGCGTTGCGTTGGACTTCGGGAAGCTCTTGTAGTTTTTCGATTAAATTTCCGAAACCGTTGTTAACGTCAACACCTATTTTTTCTAAAACTTCGCCGTGTTTTTCAAATACATTTTTAAAATAGGTTTTTACGGCGTAGCCAAAAATAATGGGGTCGCTTACCTTCATCATCGTAGCTTTCATGTGTAATGAAAACAGGACGTTTTGGGCTTTGGCCTCGGCTATTTGTGTTTCAAAAAAGCTAACTAATGTTTTTTTGTTCATTACCGTGGCGTCGATAATTTCGCCTTTCAGCAGCGGGAAATTGTTTTTTAAAACGGTTTTGTTGCCATTGTTGTCGGTATGTACAATTTGTATGCTGGTGGCTTCGGGCAGGGTAACGGATTTTTCGTTATGGGCAAAATCGCCTTCGTCCATAGTGGCCACGTGCGTTTTCGAGTCCTTGCTCCAAGCTCCCATGGAATGCGGGTTGTTTTTGGCAAAGTTTTTAACGGCTTTTGGGGCGCGCCTGTCGGAGTTGCCCTCGCGCAGTACGGGGTTTACGGCACTGCCCTTAATTTTATCGTAGCGCGATTTTATTTCCTTTTCGGTGTCGGTTGCAGGCTCGTCCGGGTAATTGGGAATGCCGAAGCCTTTTACTTGTAGTTCTTTAATGGCTGCTTTTAACTGCGGAATGGAAGCGCTAATATTGGGTAGTTTTATAATATTGGCTTCTGGTTTTTTTGCCAATTCGCCCAAAATGGCCAAATCGTCTGGCACTTGTTGGCCGGGTTTTAAAAAATCGGGAAAAACTGCCAAAATACGAGCTGTTAGCGAAATATCCTTAGTTTCAATTTCAATTCCAGACGATTTTACAAAGGCTTTAACTATGGGTAAAAAGGAACGTGTTGCCAAAGCCGGCGCCTCATCGGTTTTTGTGTAAATAATTTTAGACATTAAAGTACTTGTTTTCACACGAATAAATTTAAGTTAAACATTTAATTTTTAGGTTTTTATGATACTTAGCAAAATAACCGAAAGCCTACAGGCCTATGTTTTTATTCATGTCCTTTTGTAGAGGCGATTATCTTGGCTATACTAAATCCCTCAATGAGGGTTTCATCTATTTAAATTTTTGTAACAATCTGTTTCTTCAGTAATTTAATTGTATCGGTTGGTATTAGCCACTGCCTGCCAAATGCCCATTATGGGCTTTTATATTATTATTCAGCTTTAAAGAAAACAAATACAGCGATATCGTTTTTGTTTGGCGAATATACAAAAATGGGGCTTAAAATAGTTTAATAAGTATTGTAAAAGGCATTAAAGGCGCAACTTTTAAAAGATGTTTAAAAAAGCCAAGTTTGAGTGGGGGTTTATTTAAAAAAAGTAGTGGGATACAATAAAAACAAAAGCCATATCACTTAGAACTTAATCTACGCTGACATGGCTTTTTTTGAAATAACTTGGCTTGGGCCTGCTATTCCAAAGAAACATTTCGTTGTAATTTTCAAAATGTATTGACCTATTACCAAAATGTTTCGAAAAATAAACTGTTTTTCAAGCACCGCCCTGAACCACAACCGTGTTGTGATTTTGGTTTTGCCGTGCCACAATCGGGTAAGCCTTTTCGGGCTTTATACCTCGCCTTTGGCCAAAACTGCTTGGTTGCCTTAACCGTTTTAAGGTTGCGGTACTTTTGCGGTTTCGGTTTTTCCATGCCTTAACATGTTCCAACACAAAAAACAATTTAAAGAAGAACGTTATCTTATTTAGTATTACCTTAAATTCGTTGTTGAGGCGAAACCAACACAAGTGCTGTTGTTAATACTGTTGTAAATATACAACCCAAATCGTAAAAAAGCAAGAAAAACAACTATTTAGTTTTCAACGGGTTATAAACCGTGGTTATTAACTTTTGTTAATAAAAAAAGCCTTGAATGTATCAAGGCCTTCTATGTTTTTAAACAGTAACGTGCTGTTAGTGTCTGCGCTCTTTAATTCTCGCTTTTTTACCGGTAAGTCCTCTAAAATAGAAAATCCTTGCACGACGTACTTTACCACGTTTGTTAATTTCAATTTTTTGCAATGCGGGCAAGTTAACAGGGAAAATACGTTCCACGCCAACCGTTCCGGACATTTTTCTAATGGTAAACGTTTCCGAAGTGCCAGAGCCTCTTCGTTGTATAACTACGCCCCTAAAAAACTGGGTACGGGTTTTGTTACCCTCCTTAATTTCGTAATACACCGTAATGGTGTCCCCGGCTCCAAATTCCGGAAATTCTTTTTTTGCTACAAATTCGTCTTGTACAAATTTTACTAAAGATTCCATGTCTTTACATTTAAAATGGTTTATTCAGGACAACATTCACGATTTTCGCCAGAGGTTAGCCCGAAATCGGGTGCAAATATAATTAAAAAGGCGTAAGTTAAAAGCTAACAGCCAAAAAAATTTCGGAATTCGACTAAAGATTGAATGTTTTGAAATTTATCCGTAATCGGCGTTCCAAATGCAAAATAGTTTTTTTGTTGGCAAACAATGTTTTTAAATATTTCAAAATAGTATTATTTTTGCCGCTTTAAAAACCCATTTCACACATTAAAGTTCTTTGTAATTATGCTAAACAGAAGACATATCCGAACAAAAGTAATGCAAACCCTTTATGCCTTTAAGGGCGGCGAGAGCGACGATTTTAGTAAGGACCAAAAATTCCTGCTGTTCAGCATAGACAATATGTACAACCTGTACCTTTTAATTTTGGCCTTGCTTATTGCCGTAAAAAAACGTGCCGAAAGCGATTTGCAAAAAAAGCAAAACAAACACCTTGCTACCGCCGAGGATAAAAACCCCAACAAAAAATTTGTAAACAACCAAGTGCTGGAACTTATTGCCAATAATTTTCAGCTTAATAACTTGTTGGAAACCCACAATATAAACAATTGGCAGTTGGACGACGAGTATGTCGATATTATTTTTAAGGCCATAACCGCCAGCGAGCTGTACGCCGAGTACATGAAAACCCGAACATCGGATTTTAAAGAGGACAAAAATTTTATTGTCGATATATTTAAGGATATTATTGCGCCAAACGAAAAACTCTACGAATATCTTGAAGACAAAAACCTAACTTGGTTGGACGATTTGCCTACCGTAAACACCACCATTTTAAAACTGTTGCGCAAGGTAAAACGAAACCCCGAGGACAACTATTTTACCCCAAAATTGTACAAGGATTTGGACGACAAGGAATTTGCCATAGCATTGTTTAAAAAAACCTTGCTTAACAAATCGGCCATAAGTAAGGAAATCGACCAAAAAACCCAAAATTGGGATGCCGAGCGCATTGCCAATATTGACTATGTGCTGTTGCAAATGGCCATTTGCGAAATAAAAAATTTTCCCTCCATTCCCGTTAAGGTAACCATGAACGAGTACTTGGAAATTGCCAAGGAATACTCAACCCCAAAAAGCAGTATTTTTATAAACGGTATTTTGGATAAATTGGTAAAAGAATACGAACAAGCCAAAACCCTAAACAAAGTTGGGCGGGGATTAATGTAAATGGAAATAACGAACAGCAACATAACCGATATAGGCGAAATTTTTAACCTTTATAAAATAGCCACCGATTTTCAAAAAACAAGATTCAAGGTACACTGGCCGGAATTTGAGCGCCGTTTGGTGGAAACCGAAATAGCCGAAAACCGCCAATGGAAAATGCTTGAAAACGGCCAAATAGCCTGCGTATGGGCCACAACCTTTAGCGACCCGCAAATTTGGGAGGAACGAAACAGCCAACCCTCGGTTTACATCCACCGTATAGCCACCAACCCACAATTTAGGGGGCAAAACCTTGTCGGTAAAATAGTGGAATGGGCAAAACAATACGCCTTGGATAACAACAAATTATTTGTACGTTTGGATACCGTTGGCAACAACCCAAAACTAATAAACCATTACCAAAAGTGCGGATTTGCCTTTTTGGGGCTGTTAAAACTTAAAAACACGGCAGGACTTCCGGCGCATTACCACAATGCCGAGGTAAGCCTGTTCGAAATTGCCTTAAAGTAAAATTTTTAAGGTGAAGCCGGGCATAACAACAAAAAAAGTTTTCAATCGGTTAAATAATTCATATTTTTGAAACTTAAAACTAAAACAAATAAAAAATGAAGCATATAGCCTTAGGAATTGCAGCATTAAGCCTTGTAACGTTTACTTCGTGCAAAGAAAACGCAACAGCCAAGATAGACGAAGCCAATGTGGCCGCAGCCGCACAGCGCGACGAACAAGCAACAAAATTCCCCAAAATAGAATTTGAGGAAAAAGAACACGATTTTGGCGAAATTATTAAAGGCACCAAGGTAGAAACCACCTTTAAGTATAAAAACACGGGCGAGGCCCCATTGGTTATTACCAACATAAAACCCACTTGCGGTTGTACCGTGCCCGAAAACTGGAGCCGAGAGCCCTTGTTGCCTGGCCAAACGGGCGAGTTTACCGTAACCTTTAACGGTAGCGGTACCAATAAAGTATCCAAAACAATAATAGTAAGCTCCAATACCGAAAGCGGAACGGAAGAAATTAAAATTACCGCTTTTATAAAAGAATCCGGCGTAAACTTAAAAAGCTAACACTTAAATAACAACCAAAAAAAACACAGAACATGGATGGATTAGGACAATTTATGCCGTTTATTTTAATGTTTGTGGTTATCTACTTTTTTATGATAGCCCCGCAAATGAAACGTGCCAAAAAAGAAAAAAAATTTAATGCCGAGCTAAAACGTGGCGATAGGGTTATTACCAAAAGCGGCTTGCACGGCAAATTATTGGAACTAAACGATAAGGACTGCGTTATAGAAACCATGTCGGGCAAACTAAAATACGAGCGCTCGGCCATTTCCATGGAGCTAAGCGAAAAATTGAACGCTCCTATTACTGCTACTAAGTAAAAATTATAGCAAGAAGGATTTACCTAAAGATACTTAGGTAATGTTATGTCAAATTAAAATTGACGGATGGGATTGCTTCCTCCGTTGTCATCGCAATGACGTCATTGCGAGAAGGAGGCACGACGACGAAGCAATCTCTCTATTAAATTTCAGAGTTGACATAACAGTAGTATTCCGTATAAAATAAAACCCCATAAAATAGAGTTTCTATTTTATGGGGTTTTTGTTATCGTTTCAAAGTAAAATGCCCCTTAAACTCAGTACCGTCGGGTAAGGTGGCGGTATACCAATAATCGTCGGCACGCAATGGTTTTCCTTTGTACGTGCCGTTCCAGCCGATTAAAGGGTCTACTTGCATTAGGAATTTACCATAGCGGTTAAAAATTTTAATGGCAAAGTTGGCATAATTTAAAGCATTGCCCCCAATGGGCAGCCAATTATCGTTAACGCCGTCGTTGTTGGGCGTGAAAAAAGCGGGAAACCCCGGTATTGAAAAGCTTTCTTCAGAAATCCCACAGCCATTTACATCGGTAACATAAGCCGTATGGAACCCTGAGGGAACATTATAAAACGTGTTTTCGTTTTGAAAATTGAAATTGTTAATAGCAAATTGATAATTGCCTTCGCCCGAAACTTCAATAATTACGGTGTTATTGGAGTTATTCTTTTTAATGCCAATGGTTTCTATTGTCGCAACATTTGAAGATTGCACCTCAATACCCCTACTTTTTGAACACGAATTGGAAAACGTTGCGATAACCCCGTAAGTTCCTACTTCATTTATACTAATATTTTCGGTAGTTTCAGCTAAAACAACGCCATTTAAAGTCCATTGAAACGACGGGTTGTTTCCCGAAGCATTTAATACACCTGCGTTTAAGGTCATGGTTTGCGGATGCGTGTTTAAACAGTAAAATACCGTGGTGTCGGGTTTTAATTCGGGCGACATTAAAGTTGAAAGGTTAATTTGGGCAATGGCAAAACAGTTTGAACTGGCTTTGTTTTCCACCCTTGCCCAAACCACATTTGTAGTTTCGTTGCTAAAGGCCGAAGGATTTTGTATATACCCGCGGTTAGTGGTACTGCCATCGACGGCTTCGGCTTCATTTATAAAATAGTGGAACGTTTCGTTTTGGGCGTTTACCGAAATTGCTGTATTGGCTTCGGTTAAATTAAACCGTGCCATGCCGTTATTGCTGTTGTCGCAAGCATAAAGGCTTGTATTGTTTGCGTTTGGGGTTGCGGCGTATTCTACGGTAATGCTACCATAGGATGTGCAGGTGCCGGTGGTAACTTCCACGGTATAAGTACCTGTTTGCGTAACCTGGTAAGTGGCGCTGGTTTCGCCTATTAGTTCGGTGCCGCTATGTAACCATTTGTAGGTTGCGCTTCCTGTTTGAAAGGTGTTTAAAACCAAAGTTTCGGTTTCGCATAGCGGGTTGTTGGTGGCCAAAAGGCGGTCTGTGCCCAAATCGATTTCCGATTGAAAACTCCCGGCTTCCAAAAATACCGCCGAATCGTAACGGTAATTGGTCTGGTCGGCAATAACCAATTTTACACGGTAGGTTTCGCCAAAAACGGTACTTGCGGTAGCCGTTAAAATTGCGGTTTGGCCGTTAAAATTTATAGGTGCCGAGGCATCGTTCCAGCTATTGAAATATACTTCGTTTTGTGCGGCGCAACCTCCGGGAATGGCAGGATGAACCGTTGTTACTTTTACGGGCGTTTGTGTATCGGGAACAAGAGCGATATTTGTGTATTGCAATTGGTTTACGTTGCGTATTAAAAAACCGAACAAATCGGAATATTTACACGTATTAGCGTTGTTTTTTTGGTATTCTTCGGAAGCAAAAAGATACCGAAAACTAATTTGCGAGGCCAACGCCGTAAATTCGAATTCGATAACGGTAGCATTGGTGGTATTGCGTTCGTTCAGGACGTTTTCCAAATCGGTGTCGCCTATCCAGTTTGGGGCGGTATCGTCGCTTAGCGTGTTGTTGGGGCCTTCAAGATGGAGCAATCGCCCAGTACTTAACACAATGCCTTCCGTAAAGGGAAATCTGGAGCCGTTGCCATTAAAGTAGCCATAACTTTGGTCGGTACCGTTAAAGTTACCGCCCACTACATTGGTTACCTTAACATTGGTAATGCAGTTGCTGTTAATTAAAACGTTTTCTATTAATTCTTGTGGTGTATACGTATGGTTATCCACTTTAATGTTTTGGGCAAAAGCAATGCTTGCCAAAAAATAAATAACCAAACGTAAAAGAAATTTCATGCCTTACCAACTGAGGTTAGTAAAGATAAGTGTCTTTTGCGTAGAAATGAATTTTTTAACGTTTTAGGGCGAAATGGTTTTCAATTTTAAACGTTTTACCGTCCTTAATCACATTGGCCACAAACCAATAATCATCCGAGGGCATATAGGAACCGTTATAAGTGCCATCCCACCCAACGGATGCGTAATCCAAGGTTTTTAACAGTTTGCCGTAACGGTCGTGAATACTAATGGTCGTACCGGGGAGTTGGTCTATGCCCACAATATGCCAAGTATCAAAATAGCCATCGTTATTAGGGGTGAAAAACTTTGGGGCATCAATAATAAACACCTGTGTTGTGGCGTCGTTGCACCCATTTAAGTCCCTAATGGTTATGGTGTGCAGCCCAAGGGCAACATGGCTAAAAGTGTTGTGGGTTTGCGGGTCGCCATCATCTAAAATAAACTCGTAATCGCTAATACCGCTAACGTTTACCGTAATGCTGTTGGGGTCGGCAAAATCGACTTTTGTGGTAAAATCGATATTGGCAATTCCTGATTGTTTTACCACAATGTTTTTGGTAAACGTACAAGTATGGGGCGTGGTAACCGTAACCCAATAGTTGCCAAAAGCGTCGGGGTTGTCCAGTATTAATTCGGGGCTGGTACTGCCATTGGACCATAAGTAAGTGTCGTTGGGGTTTCCCGTAAAGGCATCGACAATTAGTGGCAAATCGTTAACACAAAGCGTATAATTATCGTTTAACGGAATAGTGGGCAAGGGGTTTATGGTAATATTGAATTGCGTTGTGGAAAAACAGCCCGTAACCCTATTTTCCACCCGGGCATAAACGGTGGTGTTATTTGAAGCCGAAAACACATTGTCCAACGCATTTGAAGCCGTATCGGCATTATTTTGGTTGCCGTAATATGTTATGGTGAAGGTTGAATGGTTTAAACCGCCTAATATTTCGTTGTTTTTTGAAGGCAAATCTACCGTTAGAAAACCGTCAAAATCATCGTCGCACGCAATAATATCGGTTGGTTTAACAATGATTGGATTAGGGTTTATTTGAAGTGTAAACGACGTAAAGGCAGGGCATCCCGTGGCTTTATCCTCAACCCGAACATAAATGGTGTGCTGGGCAGAAGTGTAGTTGAAATATTCGCTTATAGCATTATTGGCATTAAGGGCATTGGTTTGTGTGGCGTAATATGTTATGTTAACTGCACTGGTATTGTTAACAATTAATTTGTCGATGTTTTTAAGTTGAAACGTATTGGTTTCGTTATCGCAAATTTGGTGCGTACCAATGGTATTTAACTGCGGAGGCGTATTAACTTTAAGCTCAAGCGGAACATAGGTGTAACATTTTGTTGAAACGTTTTCGGCCTTTAAATAAATGGTTTTGTTGTTGTAAACCGTATAATTGGTAAGTTCGGAATTGGGGATTTGCCGGGTTAAGCCTTCATCCTCATAATACGAAATACTAACCTCGTTAAACCGCATGCTTTCTATTTGTTTGTTGGTTTGTGTAAGGTCAAAAATAGCCGTGCCGTCGTAATCGGTATCGCAAACAGGGGCAATAGAAGCGCTGGTAATAACCGGATTTGGGAAGGTGGTAAACCTAACTTCGTCTATAACACTGCACGAATTGGCCGTGTTTTCTATCCTAACATAAAACTGGCCTTGCAACACTTTTGTAGTGTAATAATCGGGTAGGGCAGTGTTGGCATTGGCTTCGGCATCGTCCATGGTTATGTAAAATTTTATGTCCAAACTATCGGGGCTTCCCAAGGCCATTTCTTGACGTTTGCTACCAAAATCGAAAGTATGCGTTGTGACCCCATTTTGGCATTCGGCGGCAAAATTGGTAAAATTGGTGTTGTAAATGGGCTTGGGCGCAATGGTAATGGTAAACGAAGCCGTATTAAAACAGTTTACATCTGTTTTGTTTACTTTTTTAACGTAAACGGTCTGGTTTCCGGTACTTAAATATGGCGTGTTTTTGTCGATGGATTTGGTGAAGGCAGAATCTTCAAAATATAATATTTCCTTGTTTTTATCGCCATTTAAAATCTCGGCATCTTTGGTGGCCATAACAAAATAAGCCTTGGTTTCATCTTGGGCCACACACATTTGGTAAGATGAAATAGTAGGTATGTCTGGGTTTGTGTTAACCACGGTTTTAAACGATACCAAACTGTAACAACTTGATGCGGTTGATTGGACCCTAACCCAAATGGTTTCGGTTTTGGCATTGTACGCTACCGTATTGGTAATGGCGTTTATTTGGTTTGCCGCACTGCTTCGGTTTTTGTAAAATGTGAAATTTACATTATTGGGGTTTAAAACTATTTCGGGGATTTTATCGGTTAAATTAACAATAGAAAAACCGTCCAAATCGTTGTCGCAAATAACAATGTCTGTTGGTTTTGTTACGGCAGGAGCAGGAATAATTTCCAAATTAATCGGGCTTACCGAGTAGCAATCGGACGTTTTGCTGCTAATTCGTGCAAATAAGGGTTTGGAATTGGTATAATACAAAGGCGGTAACGGATTGGTGTTTGTATTGGCATCGGTTTCGGTTAAAAAATAGCTAACGCTGTAATTGGTATTGCCGTTGGTAATGGTTTGGTCCATTTCCGAAAGGGTAATGGTTGTTATACCGTCGCTATTGGTGTCGCAAAACGCAAAGGGGGCGGTTTGCGTAAAGTTTATAATCGGGTTTGCCTTTATAACAATATCGGCAATTTCGCGGCATCCGCCTTCAATATTTAAGTATAGTGTTTTTTCGCCAATAACGGTGTAGGGCGCTAATTCGTTTAAAGGTATATTGTTGGTTCTGTCGGCAGTGGTTTCAAAAAATGTTATGGTTAAGTTGGGGTGTTCGTTTTTAATGGTTTCTTTTAAATCGGCAAGATTTACGGTAATGGTACCATCGCCATCATAATCGCAAAAAGCAACACCGTCCAAATGCAAATTGGTAGCCGACAAGCCTAAATTGGTGTGTAATTCTATGGGCACAACAGTGTAGCATCCCGTGGTTTTATATTCGAACCTAACAAATATAGTTTGGGTAAATTCAACGGTATTTTGATAGTGATTGGGGTTTGCAATTGGGTGGCTGTCCGTTTGGGCATCGCTTAGCGTTGTATGAAAGGTGGGCGGCAGGTAGGGGGTTTGGTTGGCAATAATATCGTTGGCAATGGTTATTAGGTTAAAGTACGAAAACCCGTCGTGGTCGGTATCGCAACCGTTTACGTAGCGTACGCTACGGTTTATTTCGGTATTGCCATTGGTTACGTTAACCGTTAGGGTTGCCGAGGTGTTAAAACAGCCTGTATCCGTATTTTCTACCCGAATATAAAGGGTTTCGGTAGCAAATGTGTTTTTGTAATTGCTAAGTGGGTTTAGGTTGGAGTCGGCCTCCAATTGCGAATAGTGGTAGCTTACCGTTAAATTATTTTGCCCTGCGGTAATTTCGGTATTTTTTTCCGATAAATCGATAAAAGTTATGCCGTCCGGGGTATCGTCGTTATCGCAAGCGTTTAACGGAGTTGGCTGGACAATATTGGGTTTTGGGTTTACAACCAAGTTGAAATTGCCGTAAATTACGCATCCTGTGTTTAAATTGTCCACCCTTACAAATATGGTTGTCGGCCCGCTTGTTATCGGGTTTGTAATGTTGTTGGTGTTATTGCGGGCATCGTTTTCAAAAGCATAGTATTTTACGGCGTAGTTTTTTGGTGGATTTTTAATGGCATTAATAACCTCGGCGTTTTTGGTGCTAAGGTTAAAGGTTTCTTGGTTGTCGCCATCGGTATCGCATAATTGATAGTCGCTAATGTTGCTTACGGTTTGTTCGTTTTCCAAAACTACCAAAATTTCATCTTCTAATGTACAAGCATTGTTCAGGTTTACGCTAACACGGTAGGTTCCGCTTTGCGAGATTTGTAAAGTCGGGCTGTTTTCGCCTGTTAAAAGCGCTCCGTCCTTGTACCATAAATAGGTGGCCAAAGGGTTTTTTACTTGGCCGTTAAGGGTTACGCTGCTGGCGCAGGTGTTAATGTTTTCGCCCAAATTTAAATTTGTAGTCGTACCGGCGGTTATAAAAACGGCGGTATCGTAGTTGGGGTCGGGGGTTAGGCCGTAATCGGCAACAATAAGTTTAGCATGGTACGAGGTGTTTTGCTTAATGTTGGTGGCTGCTTTAAGCACTTTGGTTTGGCCGTTAAAATTGGTATTGCCCAAATAATAGCCTTCAAAAAAACGGCCGTTGCTGGCCTCGCACTGGTTTAAAATTTTGTCGTGTACATTGCCCACCGTAACGGGCGTATTGGTTTCGGGTACCAAGGCTACGTTTTTATAAGTATCCGTACCGTTGTTTTCTTTAATTAAAAACACAAAGCCATCGGAAGAATAGCAGGGATAATTGGCAAAATATTCTTCGGAAGCCAGTACGTAATTAAATTCCACGGTATCGGAATACGAAATAAAATCGAACTCGATTGAAGTTGCGTTTACGGTGTTGCTTATATCCAAGGCGGTTTCAAAATCGGGGTCGGTTTTCCAGTTGGGCGAGCCTTGGTTTAAATGTGCCGCATTTTCGGTGTTTCCGCCCGATGCCGCATTTCCGGTTGAAATAACAATGCCATTGGTTAAAGGAAAAGTCGAGTTGGCACGGGTAAACGCCCCGTAACTGTTAAAGCCTTCGGCACTGCCGTTTACGGATGAACTGACGTTGGAAAACTCAATACAGCCGCTGCTTAAATGCTGTTCTACTAAAGTTTTTAATGGAATGGTGTTGTCAATGTTTATTTGTTGCGAAAAAACCAAATTGTAGCCACAAAAACATATAACACCGAATAGTTTAGTTAGTTTCATAGTAGGTTAAGATTTTTAACTTTGGGCTTTGTACATATATTTTGGGGTATATGTACACTACAAAGTTAAAATTTAACCCATGAAATGCAAATAAAATCGATAAAATGTATTAATTTTTGATAAGTTATTAGCGTATTAAAGCAAAATGCCCTTTAATTCGGTGGGTTTTACCATCTCTAATTAGGTTGGCCACAAACCAATAATCGTCCGAGGGCATATTGGCATTTTTATAGGTGCCGTTCCAGCCGTTTACGTTATCTAAGGTTTTTAATAGTTTACCATATCGGTTGAATATACTAACCGAAATGGTATCTATTTCTTCAATTCCAATTAAATGCCAAGTATCGTTAACGCTGTCGTTATTTGGCGAAAAATATTTGGGAAACCCAACCACCACGATAAGCTGGGTGGCCAAGCCGCAATTGTTTTTGGTATCGTTTACGTAAACGTAATACACCCCGGGATAAACCTGTTCAAAAGTATTGCTGTCCTGATAGGGAAAGGCAAAATTATTATCCTCGTTAACCAGCGCAAATTGATAGTTGCCATTGCCGCTAACATTTACGGTAACCGTGTTGTTATCGGTATTATCAACAATATCAACGCTTTCAATACTGGCAACGTTGGAAGTTTCCACCGTAACGGTTCTTTCACTACTACAATTATTTGCATTTGTAACGGCAACGGTGTAAATGCCCGCTTGGGCAATATCGATATTGTACCCGGTTTCGCCCGTGGACCACAAATAGGTGTAATTATTGGGGTTGTCAAGCGGGCCGGCATTTATGGTGTAATAGGCGTATTGGTTTAGGCAGTACAATATGCTTTCGTCCTCGGTTTCGGGCTGCGGATAAACGTTTAATGTTACTTCGCTTATACCGTAGCAATTATTGCTGTTTTCAACACGGGCATAAACCGTTATGGGGTTATTTACGTTAACCGTATATTGGGTTAAGGGGTTTTCTTCGGAAAGCGCTTCGGCATAGGTTTCGTAATAGGTTAGGTCCAACCCCGAAGGCAAGCCGCTAAGCACGTCGCTACTGGCATTATTTAAATTGAAGGCGAAAAAAGGTTGTCCGTAACCCCATCGTCGTTATCGCAGGCGTTTAACGTTGCGTTGTTGGCGTTTGTGGAACTGATTTCCAATACAATTTCGGCAACATCGTAACAATCGGGATTTATTATGGTAGCCCTTGCCCAAACCGAGGTGCTGGTTTCGGCGGCGTATGCTGTGGGGTTGCTTATGGGGTTGTTTTCTGTTTCGGCATCTGTTTCACTTTCATAATAGGTAAAAGTAACGGTTGAAGTTCCCGTATATAAACTATCTTCAATCTCGGTTAGGTTAAAATAGGTCGAGGTTGTTGTGGCATCGTCATCTTCACATTGAACCAAAGCAGGGGGCGTATTTAAGGTGTTAAATTGGGTAATTTCAATTTCATCCGATTCTATTGAGGAACCCGTGCAGGCTATCGTGCCGCGAAGCCTATACGTGCCTAATTGGGTAGCGGTATAGGTTTCGGTGGTTATGCCCGTGCTTGTCCAGCCACTTCCATTATTAAACAGCCATTCAATACTGTCGAAAGCACTAAAGTTGGAAGCTGTTAGGATAACGGCATTAAAACATTCGTCGGTATCGAAGCTAATTTCTGGCGCCGAGGGGAAGCCCGAATAAAAACTACCTGCCGTGGCATTGTTGTTGGCGTTAAAATAGGCACAGTATAATTCGCCATCGCTTTCCACCGAAACATTTCCCGTAAGCCCCGTAACTTTGTAGGTAACATAATTGGTATTTCCGGTAACGGTTCTTGGCCCGGTTACGTTGTAGTTGCTTAGGGCTTGTCCGTTTATGGTTAAGGTGGCGGCCGTTCCGGTTCCGGTTATTATGGACAAACCCCCGGTGTAAGTGGTGTTGCCAATACGGTTAATTTGGGCAATGTTGTTAAGGTTTCCCCGGGTTTCGCAATTTAATGGCGGTACAAAAAACAGGCCTTGGTTTTGTTCCCTACTGGCATCGGTGCCAATACCTTGATAAGCAAATACGGGGCTGCTTGTGGTTACGTACATATTGTCGTTGCTGCTGTAATAATTACCCTCGATAACATAGTAATCGCCTGCGTTTATCGTGGCTAAGGTTGTTCCGTTTGCGGTAATTGCGGTGTTGTTGGTATGGGCTACTATTAAAATGTTTTCCCAAGTGTTGCCACCTTCGCCTTTAACAAAAATGTATTCGGTGCCTACACGGTTTAGGTCCACGATTTGGTCGATGCCGTAGTCCTTTTTGCTGTTGTCGGTTCCAAAACCACCACAAGCGGAACCGCAGTTAACGGCAATGGGCTTATCGGATTGTACCCAACAGCCGATTAATTTTTCAACATTACTGCCTTGAGCCGAAAGTATATAACTTTCCCCTGCGTTTAATGTAATATTTACGGGGAGGCTGCCCGAATAGTTTTGTAAAACAATATCGCTTGGCAAATCGTTAAAGCTTATTTGGGTATTGTCCTCGGAAGCTATTACCGATACAAAACTTAAAAAGCTGTTATTGGTATTGGTAAAACCACCTACCCTAAAGGTGTTGCCAAGTGCGGAAGCTCCTTTGCTTACCAATGCTCCGGCCTGATTGGCAGAGTTAACCCGAACCGAAACGTATATGGCGTTGTCGGCTTCAATTATATAGCCTTTGTTTGCTAATATGTTACTTGTTCCGTTGGGGTCAACGATAAATTGCGTAAAACCTGTGCCTATATTGTGTACGTACGGATTGGCGTTGCTTACCGTGCCTGTTATGGCTGTGTCGCCTATTGGGGTAATGGTAAAATCGACGTCATCCGTGCTTGGCGTAGATATGTAAATATAATGGTCGGTAGGGATTGCTTGGTCGATATTATTTGTGGTAATTGGCGGAATATAATGCCTGTTGCTTAATTGCGAAAACCCCAAGGCGCATACCAATAGCGCAACGGGAACAATCAGCCGTTTATGGATAGAAACTGCTATCATTAATAATTTAGGGTGGATTAATTTTAATTTAACTAAAAGTAACTGTTTTTAGTATTACAAGAACCTGGTTTTAAGAAAATTTTAAAATTTTAGCGTTTTAAACTAAAATGGTTTTTGAAAATCCGACCGTCCTCCAACTTAACCTCGAACCAATAATCGTCGTTGGGCAGGGGCTTTCCGTTAAAGGTGCCGTTCCAACCTTGTCCTAAAGGTGCTATTTTTTTAAGAAGTTTACCATAACGGTTGTAAATTGAAATTTCGGTGTTGGGGTAAAACATGGCCGATACGCCAATAACCTGCCAAGTGTCGTTAACCCCATCGTTATTGGGCGTAAAGGCATGGGGGAAACCTATTACCGAAATACGCTGGCTTACCGCACCGCAATTGTTTTTGGTGTCGTTTACGTACACGTAGTAAATTCCGGGTTTTATATTTTGAAACACGTTACTGCTTTGGTAAGGGGCAACAATTAAGTCGTTTTCGTCGTGGAGGGCGTATTCGTAACTACCGCTTCCAGAGGCATAAACGGTAACGGTGTTGCTTTGCGAAGCGTCAATAATATCGATGTTGTCAATAGTTGCTACGTTGGAAGCCTCTACCGTAACGGTTCGCGTTTTGCTGCAACCGTTGGTGTCCGTAACGGTAACCGTATAAATACCGGGTTCGTTAACATCGATTTGGTATCCAGTTTCGCCCGTGGACCAATTGTAGGTATAGGCGTTGGGGTTGTCTAAAATACCTGCATCAATAGCAATGGTATTGGGGTAGTAATTGGAGCAATAGTAATTAACGGCTTCGGTTTCTATGTTTGGCAAGGGGTTTATGGTAAGTTCTACTTCGCTTATGCCATAGCAATTATTAGCGTTTTCAACCCGAAAATAAAGGATTTGGTTGTATGGAACGGTGTTGCTATAAGTTGAATTTAGCTGGTTTTGCTCTAAAAGCGCATCGTCAAAAGTTTCGTAATATACAATAGGAAAGGTAAAGCTATTAGCGTTTTGTATTTCAGAAGTAATAGTGTTTAAGTTGAAGGTATTAATGCCATCTTCGGAATTTAACTCGTCGCAAACGGGATTTGCCGTAAAGTTGGGAACGGTGGTTAAACTAACGGCAAGGGTAAGTGCTGTGGTAGTCGAGCAATTGGTCGTGTTGTTAAAAACAGTTGCATAAATTGGGTTGGGCGTTCCTGCGTTGTGGCTGTAAGTACTTGGATTTGTAATTTCGTTTACCCCGTTAAAATCGGTATAAAATTTAACCGAAACATTTGTAGCGCCTCCCGTTATTTCGGTAATGGCTTCTTGCAGGTTAAACCGTGTTGTGCCGCCGGGAAGGCCATCCTCATCGCATTGGGTCAAGGTATATGGGTTTGCCGTAGGGTTGTTGTGGTAAATTACGTTGGCAAGGCCTTCCATCATTTTATCGCATTCGCCCGTATTGGGGTCTATGTACACTTCGTAAACGCCTCCGGCAGCTATGTTTAAAGTGTAGCCGCTATCGGGTAATGGTGTGCCATTTAAAGTCCAATTATAGCTGGCGCCCGCAATGTTGGGAGCGGTTAGGGTATAGGTATTGCCATGGCATAGGTTTAGCTCGGTTGAGGTAGCGTTGTTGCCAATAATATCTATTTTTTCGGCAAAAAATGAGGTGATAAATGGTGGTAGCCCTTGGCGGGTATTTCGTCCCAAAGCAACGGCATTATGGTTGTAATTGCAGCCCAAGCCCACAATATTTGGATTGTTTATAACCGATAAATAAGGAAGCCCGTCCTGATAAGTGGCGTTCATGGCCCTATAAATTTTACCGTTGGGAGCAAGTTGAAGGCCGCCTCGGTACGTTTGTCTTCTATCCAAAACAATTTCGCTGTTTGGAATGTCGGTTTGGGTTAAATTATATTGCAACAAAGCGCCATACTGTGTGTTTGGGTCGCGCGATTGCGAATTGTCCTCGGTTTCAAAATACGATGTTATATACAGTAATTCGCTATTTGGCGAAAACTCCACGCCATACGATATTTGCGGGTTTGCGCCGTTATTGGAAAAACTTATAGGAATGTCCAACTGGTTGCTAACACTGCCCGTAGTTTTGTCGAAATTGTATAAAAATAAACCGTAACTGGCGTTCGAGCAAGCCAATTTTTCGCCATTGGGCGACAATTTTAAGTAGCCCCGATTATCAAAAATATCGATATTAAAAGTTGAGGTAGCAGGAGTTGTATTTAAGCCGGAAGCACTTACCTCGTAAGCATAAAAGGTGTTGTAGGGGTAGGCGTTGTATACCATTTTACCGTTGGATGCAAAGGTAATAACCCAAACCGATTGGGTTTGGCAATCCTTTACTACGGCCGTTACTTTTTCGGAACAATTATTTAAAAGCCTGTTGTTTTTGAGGTAACGCTGCCCAAACCGCCATCCAACGATAAATCGACAATAGAGTAGTTAAAACCGTTGTTGGGGTCGTTTTGCGAGGTGGCCGTATCTACGGTAAAAATATAGAAAATATTAGGATTTTGGGGCTGTGGCACTATTATGGCCGATTGCGTACTGGACGGGTCGCCGTACAAGCCGTAACCGTTGGGCATTGGCGTATGGTTTTTGTTCCAAACCGTAATGCCATCGGTATAAAACAACAAATCACCATTGGTGTCGGAAATCGTGGCACAGCCCTCGGTGGTACTTAGTTGCCCGTTGGTTAGCGGTGTAATACTGCCGTTGGCGTTAAAGCGTATGCCCGCATTATCGCCAAAGTACCAGTTAGCGGCTTCTTTTTGGCCGTTGGCAAAAATTGCGGTTAGCAATACTATTAAAAATGTTATGTGTTTTGGCATACATAACAAATCTATTAAAAACAATTACAAATCCCGTTTTTTTAACAGTTGGTACGACAGAAAAACAAATAGCGCCGTCCAGCCCAAAACAATGGCAATTTCATAACCGTGTACGGCATAATCGTACATAAGCTCGCCCTTGTCGGGAAATTTCATCATGGCAATACGCTGGAATGGTTGGTCTATAAGTTTGGACATGGATTTTAGGGGGAAGAAATTCTGGATTTTTTCGGCAATTTCCATATTGGCCTGCCATGCTATAAGCCCAAAAAGTATCCATTCTAAAATGTAAAGCACGAACAAGAAAGCCAAGGCAAAAGCCGAGCGTTTTACCAACATGGCAAAAAGCAAACAAAGGCTGAAAAATCCAATTAGCTTAACAAAATAAGCCAACAAAAAGTTAGTTTCCTTTATAATAATGCCAAATTCGTTGTAGCTGGAATAATACAAGCCAATGCAAAGCGAAAGCAGGGCAATTAGCAAGGTTGAAACCAACGAAAAAAACACGATGGCATAAAATTTGGATAAAATGAATTCCTTTTTGCTTAGCCCGTCTATCAGGTTTTGCTTTATGGTTTTGTTGCTGTACTCGTTACCAATCATGCTAACCACCACAATGGCGAAGAAAAATTTAAACTGCGAGGCAAAAAATGTGGTTAAATGCCAAATAATAGGAAAATTGAATATACCCAGTTCGCCCAATTCAATCGTAAAGAAACCAAGAACATTAATTTTTAACGATGATAACAAAATGATAAAAAACGGCAGGATAAACGAAATAAAAATAAGCACTTTGCTCGTTCTGTTCAACAATAGTTTTTGAAGTTCCAAGTTTAATAATCGCAGCATGGGTTTAGTTTTTGTCGGTTAGTTGTAAAAATTGTTCTTCCAAACTTTCCTTGCGCTGTACCAAATGGCTTAACACAATGCCGTTTTTAAAAAGGTAGGTGTTAAAGGTTTCGGCATTTAAGGGTTGGTTTAAAAATGCCGTTACCAAAGTATCCGAAACCTTAATGTTAGTAAAGGCTTCATGTTTTTCAAGAAGTGCGATTAACTCGGTTTGCTTTGTACATTTTAACTCGAAAAAGCCGTGGCTGGAAATCATTTCGTCCACACGCCCCGAGTACAGTTTTACGCCTTTTCGGAGGACTACCACATGCGAGCATACTTTTTCAACTTCGTCCAACAAATGCGAAGCCAGCAAAATGGTGGTGCCTTGTTGGGCAATTTGTTTAATAATTTCCCGTATTTGGTGAATACCCTGCGGGTCGAGCCCGTTTGTGGGTTCGTCCAATATTAAAATTTCGGGGTCGTTAAGCAGGGCAGAAGCAATGGCAAGCCGTTGTTTCATACCCAATGAATAGGTGCTAAACTTACTGTTTTTACGCTCCAAAAGCCCGACGATTTCTAATTTTTCTTCTATTTTTGAAAATGCTACGCCCTTAATTTTGCATACCAGTTTTAGGTTCTGCTCGGCGGTCATGTACGGATAAAAATTAGGGCGCTCTATAATAGCGCCTACTTTTTTTAGGGCTTCGTGGGTCGTGGTGTTGCCGTTAAACCATTTAAAATCGCCACCGGTTTTGTTAACCACGTTAAGCACAATGCCCAAGGTGGTGGATTTTCCGCTGCCGTTTGGGCCCAGGATGCCGTAAATATTGCCTTTGTTTATGGTAAACGATAAATTGTTAACCGCAATTAGGTGGCCAAATTTTTTGGTTAGGTTGTTAAGCGTTAGTATGGGTTCCAAAATATATTGCGTTTTACGTGTTTAAAAAATCGTATAAATGTAAACGAATATATGCGATTTTTGTTACAATTGCTATTCGTAAATATATTTAATTTTGAAAGCGATGGTGCGACAGGCAAAAAACCGTCATTACGAGCCTGCCTGTCGGCAGACAGGGAGCGCAGCGACGAAGTAATCTGTATAATAAAACGTAGGGACTGCTTCGTTCCTCGCAGTGACGTATGGAAACCGAGAGGCTGCTTTGCTTCGCTCGTAGTGCTGCGTCATTACGAGGGAGGCACGACCGAAGTAATCCGTATAATAAAACGGAAAGACTGCTTCGCTACGCTCGCAGTGACGTATTGTAGCCTTCGTTTTTCTTGTAAAGAGATAACAACCCTACTCAAACTCCGAAGTAAAATGGAACTTAATATTGGGGTAGGTTTGTTGTGTCATTTGCAACGAAAAGGCCGAATCGGCCAGGAACACCAATTGCCCTTGTTTATCGGTTGCCAAATAGCGTTGTTTAACCCGTTTAAATTCTTGGTATTCTTCGGTTTTTTGGGTTTTGGGGTCTACCCAGCAGGCTTTGTGCACGTTTAGGTTTTCGTAGGTGCATTTGGCGCCGTATTCGTGTTCCAACCGGTATTGTATAACTTCGTATTGCAGGGCGCCCACGGTACCGATTACTTTTCGGCCGTTAAGCTCCAAGGTGAACAATTGCGCAACACCTTCGTTCATTAATTGGTCTATGCCCTTGTACAGTTGTTTCGATTTTAATGGGTCGGCGTTGTTAATGTACCTAAAATGTTCGGGCGAAAAACTGGGGATACCTTTATAATGGATGTTTTCGCCTTCGGTTAGGGTGTCGCCAATTTTAAAGTTTCCGGTATCGTGCAGCCCAACAATATCGCCGGGGTACGATACGTCGACAATTTCTTTCTTTTCGGCAAAAAAAGCATTGGGACTGGAAAATTTTAGTTTTTTGCCCAGCCGTACATGCAAATAAGGCGTGTTGCGCTCGAATTTGCCCGATACTATTTTTATAAAGGCCAAACGGTCGCGGTGGTTGGGGTCCATATTGGCGTGTATTTTAAAAACGAAGCCCGTAAACTTATCTTCATTGGGTTCGACCAAACGCTCCTCGCTTTGTTTGGGGCGTGGTTTTGGGGCTATTTCAATAAAGCAGTCCAACAATTCGCGTACACCAAAATTGTTAAGCGCCGAACCAAAAAATACGGGTTGTAACTGGCCGTTTAAATAGGCTTGCTTGTTAAATTCGGGGTAAATGCCCGTTACCAATTCCAGTTCTTCTCGTAGTGTTGTGGCCGATTTGTCGCCTACGAGTTTGTTGAGCGCATCCGATTCCAAATCGGATATTTTTATGGTTTCTTCAATATTTTTTCGGCTATCGCCACTAAACAGATTGATGTTTTTTTCCCAAATATTATAAATGCCCTTAAAGTCGTAGCCCATCCCGATGGGGAAACTAAGCGGCGCTACTTTTAGGTTTAGTTTTTGTTCAATTTCATCTAACAAATCAAAGGCGTCCTTTCCTTCCCGGTCCAACTTGTTTATAAACACAATCATGGGAATGTTGCGCATTCGGCAAACTTCTACTAGTTTTTCGGTTTGTTCCTCGACGCCCTTGGCCACGTCTATTACCACGATTACGCTGTCTACGGCGGTTAGGGTCCGGTAGGTGTCTTCGGCAAAATCCTTGTGGCCGGGCGTGTCCAAAATATTAATTTTTGTGCCGCCGTACTCAAAGGCCAAAACCGATGTGGCTACCGAAATACCCCGTTGGCGTTCGATTTCCATAAAATCGCTGGTTGCGCCTTTTTTTATTTTGTTGCTTTTAACGGCCCCGGCCTCTTGAATGGCGCCACCGAACAGCAGTAACTTTTCGGTTAATGTTGTTTTTCCGGCATCGGGGTGCGAAATAATGCCGAAAGTGCGGCGACGTTGGATTTCTTTTATAAAGCTCATAGCCTATTTTACAAATGGATTGCAAAATTAAGGTTTTTGCGGAGAAATGAAAGGTGGCGGTTAATTTTTATTGCTGCTAAAAATAGTTGAAATTTTTTTACATTTGTGTAAATTGATGAATTATGGAACATATTACAGTTTATCCGAAAAATGAAAAACAAAAGCTTTTGCTTAAAACGTTGTTAGAGGAAATGAAAGTGCGTTTTGAGGTAGGAAAACATAATGATGAAACGTTTTTAACGGAAGAAGCGTTTGTTGATAAAATCAATACGTCCATAAAGCAAGCCGAACTTGGGAAAACCACAAAACTTGAAAAAGCCAAGCAAAAAGAATTTTTAGGGTTATGAGCTACGAAATTGAATTAACGGAAACGGCTAATTCTGATATTGAAAAATACAAAAAGGCGGGCGACAAAAAAGTTTTAGTTAAAATAGATAAACTTTTAAACGAATTAAGGGAACATCCAACTTCAGGGACAGGGAAACCAGAACGGCTAAAATACTACAATATTCCTACTTGGTCAAGAAGAATTACTGATAGACATAGACTGGTTTATAGAATCCAAGATGAAAAAATAATTGTTTTGGTACTTTCGTTTTGGGGGCATTACCATGATAGGTGATAAATTAAAATCGATTTAAAGCAGCGTTAAATATTCCATTAAAACCTTGCGTTGCGAGCGGCTAATGGGAATAACGTTTTTGTTTATTAAAATGCTGTAATCCTCAATATCCACAATTTTTTCGATATTAACCACGAACGAACGGTGTACCTTAACAAAGGTTTTTTCGGGCAGCACATCCTGTATTTTTTTTAGGCTTGAGTGTACAATAAGGTTATTGGCATTGGTGTGTATTACAATATAATCGCCCTTGGCCTCGATAAAGTTAATTTCGGCAAGGTCCAAACCGACCAGTTTTTTGTTGATGTTTACAAATATTTTTTCGGAAAATGAGGTTTCCCTTTGTTCGGTTTGCGGTTCAACAATATTTATTTTTCGCAGTTTGTCTATGGCCTTTAAAAAGCGCTTGCCGTCTATGGGCTTGGTTAGGTAATCGATAATATAATTATATTCAAAAGCGTTTACGGCCAGGCTTTTATCGCCGGTAATTAATATAATTTTTAAGGGGATGTTTAGGGTTTTAATAAGCTCGAAGCCCGTAAAGGAGGGCATGTGTATGTCCAGAAATATAAAATCTATTTCCCCGTGGTTTTCGCTAAGGTATTTAATGGCCTCGATGGCATTGCTAAAGCTGGCTTTTACGTGCAGGCTTTTGTCCAACTTGCATAGGCTTTGTATAATTTCTATGGCAAATTCGTCATCGTCTATAATAATACAGTTCATGGTTGCTATTGGTTGGTTTAAGGAGGATTGGTTGTTATAGTTGGCCTACAAACAGTTCCAATTGCGATAGTATGGTTTTAAATTCCGGTAATAGCGCCGTGTTGCTGTTTTGTAGTTGTTTTTCGAAATTGTTTATTAGTTCGTATTGGCTTTCAAAGCCTAAAACTACAAATTTATGTTTTAATTTATGGACAGTAAAACTGGCTTGCGTTAGTTTTTTATCGAGCAACTGTTGTTCGAATTCCTTTTTTTCGGTTGGAAATTCGTTTTTTATAATACTTATTAGCTTGCGTTCTATATTGTTATCGCCATCGGCAATTTTTTTAATATAGTTTAAATTGGGTTTTATTTGGGGCATAAAACTTATTTTTTAATGGTGAAATAGAAACTGCTTCCTTCTCCTTCTTTAGAGCTTACCCAAATTTCGCCATCGTAAAGCGTTACTATTTTACGGACTATTGAAAGCCCGATGCCGGTGGAATTTGTGTTTTCGTCTAAAGTTTGGAACATATCGAAAATTTTATCGTAGTATTTTTTGGGTATGCCTTTGCCGTTGTCGGTTACCCCGAATTGCCAATGGGTGCCGTTGTCCTTAAAATCGATTTCGATTAGGCCAACGGGCTTGTCGTTGTACTTTATGGCATTGCTTATAAGGTTTAAAAATAGTTGATGTATCCTAATTTCGCAAGCGTTTATTATAGGGAGTTGTTTTTTTATATGGATGTTGATGTGGCTTGGGATTTGGACAATATTGGTTATGTTTTTCAAGATAAGGTTTAAGTCTACCTTGTGTTTTCTGGTGTTATCGGTAATGCCTATGCTGGAATATTTTAAAATACCGTCGATAAGGTTTTCCATGTGTTCCAATTTAATGTCTATGTTGGAAAAAACCTTATTGGCGTAGGCGTTGTTTTTATAATAGTCGCTAAAATCTTCCTTAAGCCAATGCAGTAGGGCGTCGATGCTTCGTAGTGGCGATTTTAGGTCGTGCGAAACAATATGTGCAAAGTCCTTTAGTTCGTCGTTGTTTTGCTTTAATTTTTTTAGTAGTTCTTGGTTTTTTTTCTGAACCACTAAGGTTTCCCTGTATTGGATGGCGTTTTTTAGTTTTAATGAAATGTTTTCGGCTATTTGCTGTAATATTTTTAGGTTGGTTTTTGTAAAATGGTTGCGGTTTTTGTGTTCGGCGTTTATAATGCCTATAACTTGGCCGTGGTCTATAACGGGAACAACGATTTCGGAAAGCATGGTGGTTTTTTCTGTAATATATCGGGGGGCCTTGTAGGTGTCGTTAATAATTTCGGCTATGCCGGAATTGGCCACAAAACCAATAATGCCGTGGCCTATTTTTATTGGGGTTTTTACGGGGTGGCGCTGTTTGTCGGGTTTTCGTTGCGTAGAGGCAACTTCTTCAATAAATTGCGTATTGTTGTTAATAATATTAATAGTGCAGTAGTTGGTGTTTAAATATTGCGATATACTGTTGGCCAAATGGTTGGCTATTTCGTAAATATCGAATTTGTTGGCAATGGGCAGGGTGGCGTTTTGTATAATGGTTTTTACGAGCTGCTCCTTGCGTTGTTGGGTAATGTCCTCGATAATATAAACAATGTATTTATTGTGGTTTAAGCTGTTTTGTACGGCCGAGGCTTTTATTTTAACCCAAATTTTTTCCCTGTTTTTTTTAATAAGTTTTAGTTCTAACTGAAAACTGTTTTGTTTTTCCGAATTTAGGTTTTTTATGTTTTTTGTAAGTTTTTCTACATCGTCCTTATCGGTTAGGGTTATAATGGAAAGTGTGCCTTTTTCGGCACTTGTGTAGCCCAAAAGTGCTTTTAGGGCCAAGTTGCATTTTATAAAATAGTTGTTTTCGGTTAGCCCGTAGGCCGAGGGGGAGTTTTCCAAAATTAAGTCCAACTCGTGTTTTTGTTGGATAAGCAATTGTTGTTGCCGTGTTCTTTCGGTTATGTCTTCTATTAGCAAAATATTGAAATCCCTTTTGCCCAATGAGTTCCTGGAAGTGTTAAGCCTTGTTTTTGCCCACAAAATACTGCCGTCTTTTTTTATGTAGCGTTTTTCTACTTGAAACGATTCGGCTTCGCCCCGTTCCAAGGTATCTATAAGTTCTTGCGATTTTGGTATATCTTCCTTTACGGTTAGGGTAAGCATGTTTTTGTCCAGCAGTTCTGTTTTGCTGTACCCTAAAAGCGCTTCTATTTTTTTGTTCGATTCTACAATTTTCCGCCCATTGGTAAGCAGGATGCCAATTGGGGCGTTGTCGAGGATAATATTTAGTTCGTTTTCCTTTTTTTGGGCGGTTTCGTATATTTTTTTATGTTCGGTAATGTCCCGTATTATGGCTTGTATGCCTTGCGGGTTTTTGTGTTCGTCGTACTGTATATTGGCGTTTAAATATACCCATTTAACTTCGTTTTTTGTAGTAACCATGCGTCCTTCAAAATCCTTGAAAAATCCCTGTTCTAATATGGTGTCGAAAAAAAGTTGGTTTAAGTGCTCGTCCTTGTAATAGGTGTGCTTTTTTACGTTAAAGGGCTTAAACTCGGAGTACCCAAAAAGGGTAAGGGTTGCATCGTTAAGTTCTAAAACATTGCCCTCGAAATCTATAAGAATATAGGCGTCCAACAGGTTTCGTAGTAGGTGTTTGGGTGCCGGGCTTTTTAAAATAGGCGTTGTTTTAGTGCTTAAAACACGTTTTTTAATTTCATTTTTTTGTACACGGGTTTTACCGTTGGGTTTGTTAGTTTTCATTTGGGGATGAATAATTTATCTTCTGTACGACAAAAGATATAACTAACCAAAACTAATGCTTTTTAGCGTAAAAAAGTAGGGGGGCGAAAATTAATTTTAATTAACTATTAATTTTTAATAGATGTTAAAAACATTCATGCCCCAATAGCTTACAACCGATTTTATGCGTGCTACGTAATCTTCGTATTTTAGGGGTTTTACAATATAGCTGGCGGCACCTTGTTTGTAGGTTTCTACAATGTCCTTTCTGTTTTCCGAAGTGGTTAGCACGATAATGGGAATATGCCCGTAGCACCCGTTTTGTTTTAGGGCGGTTAAAAACTCCAGGCCGTTCATTTTTGGCATGTTTAGGTCCATTATAATAATGTTCGGGAGGTTTGCCGTTAAGGTGCCTAAGGTGTCCATGGCTTCTTCGCCGTTTTTTGCTGTTGTAACCTTGTGCGGTAAATCCAGTTTATTTAATGCCCGCTCGAACTTAATTTGTTCTATTTCGTCATCTTCTATAAGCATTAAAGAAAGTGTTTTCATGTACGGGGCTATTATTAAATATTTTTTAAAATTATAAAAAACATCGATTAAAAGGTTCTGTTTATAGTTCAAAAGTTATTTAATTACGATTAAAGGTTTGTTTTGGTCGATTAATGGAGTGTTAAAATCGCTAATTATATATAATTACTTACAGTGTTTGGTGCTTTGCAATTAAAGGCGGTGTATTGTAAAGCCTGTTTATTATTAGTTTGTAATATTTTAAAATAAGTAGTTTTATGGTGAAATATATGCTTAAATAACCACTCGTCGCCAGTAAATAACTAATTATCTACACCAAAGCCCTTGGTTATCGAATAATATCCCTTTACGGCAATATCCCAAATTAAATTTGTTGAAAGAAACAAATAAACCAACGCCATGGGCTGCTACAATTTATTTAACCTATCCGCTTCGTTCAATAACAACGTAAAAACCGATGCGGTAGATTACAAGTACTATAAATTTTATTTGGAAAGCGACATAGGTTTTAACAAACCCGACTACGTGGCGGTACTGGACCTAAAAAGCGAATGGCCCTTGCAGTTTTACAAAAACTACAATTTGGGTTTTTTGGGACTTGACAACCACGAGCTTAAGGATATTTTAAGGTTTGTGGATAAAAACCAACTGAACAAAATATACAGAATAGATAAGCAAAGTGTCGCGTTTGCGTACAATAACCTCGACCTTATTTCGCAAGCCGTTTTTAAGCTGCGGTTTTCGGTTGTTTACGCCAATGGCGAAAAAAAATCGTTGTTGCGCAATATTAGGTTTATTCCCAAAATTTTAAACAAAAAGCAGCATATGCTAATGGTGGTAACGTTTTCCGATGTTACCAATTTGCTCGGGGTGGCCAACCAACCCATGTTCGATATAAAATATATAAGGAGCAAGCATGCTTTTTTCGAAAACGAATTAGAAAACCTAAAAACCCAAATTAATGCCCAATTATCCATTAAGCAAGAACTAACGCCCCGCGAGCTTGAAATATTGGTGCTAATAGGCGAGGGGAAAACCAGCGACGATATTGCCAAAACACTAAAAATATCAAAAAATACGGTTAGCACGCATAGGCAAAATTTAATTAAAAAATTTAACGTAAAAAACACAACCTCCCTATTGAGGGAATTGTAAGCGTCATTGCGAAGGCGGCACGACTGAAGCAATCCCTATGTTAAAAACGAACAACGATTTTTAAGCTCAGCGAATCTCTGTGAAAAACCTCGGCGAACCTCTGTGTAACAACGATTTTAGATTAACGAACAACGATATTAGATTTTTGAAGTTAAGCGTCATCGCGAAGGCGGCACGACTGAAGCAATCCTCTCACCATATATTAAAACAAAAAAGAATAAAACATGACACCCCCATATGATTTCAAGCAACTGTTCGATGTTTACAAATCCGATTTGTTTTTCGAGGACTACTATTCGGCCGACGATTACAAATACTGGGTCGAAAGTTATGTCGAAATAAACAAGCCCGATTTTATTGCCGTAATGAACCTAAGCAATACCGAAAACCCGGTTGTTTATAGCCATAATTTTAATTTGGAATTTCCCGTAGGCAGCAACGAGTCGGTTTACGAAATAGTAAATGCCGTAAGCCAAGAACACTTGCACCGGATTTTCGAAGCCGACAGGATGTGTTTTAAGTTCTTGGAAACCAGTAATTTTATAGCCAAGTCGCCACTATTCCAATTGCGCTTTACCGTAACCTTAAAGGATAAGCCCATTGCACTTTTAAGGGATGTGGTTTTTATACCCGACCGAAACCAAAACAAACTGCTTAACGTGTTTTTGGTAGCCTTTACCAACATTACCGATTTAGATGGCACCTCCCCAACCCCCAAAATAGAAATAAAGCACCATTTGCAGGATTTGGCCAAGATAAAAAAACTGGAAAAGTTTAAAAAGAAACTCACTAACGTCCTGCTGGGCAAAAAAGTGCTAACGGCAAGGGAAGAACAAATTTTAAATTTAATAGCCGAGGGCATGTCCAGTACCGATATTGCCGAGCATTTGCAAATATCGGTAAACACCATAAACACCCACAGGCAAAACCTAATACGAAAATTTGGGGTTAAAAATATCAATGCCCTAATAAATATGATATAAGTATTTAAAAAGCGCTGTTAAAAACCAAAACACCACTACTGAAAAATAAGTAAGATAATAAAACATAAACCCAAGTATAAACGATTTTATCGAAAATGAAAAGCCTTGTATAACCAACCAATGTCATTCTCTATAATTTCGTTCAAGTTTTTAAAAAGAACAAGGTTTTTTTACAACCATTAAACAACAATAAACAGTAACCCCCCCAATTTAAATAATTAAGAGTAATATGAATGCAACAGTACATTTTAGTATTACGGGCAAAAACAAAACCGTAAGGGCAGGCCGTACGCTAATTACGGCAATTTTGCTTTTAAGTGCAGTTTATAATATTTGGGCATCTAACGGCTGTAAAGCAGAAGATAAAAGCCCGGCACCAAGCAACGCCCTATTTGTCGATAGTGCTCTGCATGATAAGCAAATCATAACAAAAGCCTACAACAACTTTAAAACAGAAAACACTTACCATCTGTTTTCGCACGGTAAACCGGGCATGCTTTTCATTAATAATAAATGGTACAATGCGCCCCAAATAGCAGCTTTTATAAAAATGAAAGTCGAAGGGCTTGGCAAAACCATAAAAGCCATCAATATATATGGTTGCAATTTTGCGCAAGACAAAGCCGGGCTACAAGCAGTTTCGTATTTAGAAAAAAACCTCGGTGTTTCTATTTCGGCCTCAAGCAATATAACGGGCGCAAATGGCGATTGGGTTCTCGAAATAGGAAAAAAACAAAATATACCCGAACTAAGCCTATACCCGTACAACTTACAGTTTTCGGTCGTTCGTGGTTTCGATTCAAGTCGTTTTACGTTATATAATGCGGTACAAAACTGGGGTACCCCGGCAGGCTTGTTCGACCAAAACGAAGAAGTTAATTCAGAATGTTTCGGTATAATAAGAGGGCTTACAACAGCCGATTGGGGTTTTGGTTACAAACTAAATACCCCGGCTTTGCTTTCGCATTTCACCATTAATAAACGTAACGATTGCTGCGGAACAAGGGCAACAGGTGGTGTGTTCGAGGTTTACCTAAATGGTGTTTTAAAGTACAGCTCGGCGCCAACCTCGGGCAACGACGATGTCCTGGTGTTCAACATAGGTGCCAATGGCGTATTGGGCGATGAGTTTCGCTATGTTATTAAAAACGGCGGAAGCCCCACTTACGGTGGTGATATTATGAATATTTCCGATTTCGACGTTATTGCCCACACCGATACCGATGGCGATGGCTATAACGATTTGGTGGATAACGATGTCGATAATGACGGCATCCTAAACACAACCGAATGTTACGCTTACGAAGTTGGTACTGTAACCAGTTCAAACACAACGGCTACGGCAACCATTAATGGCACGGCCATAAACGCAACCTTTACAACCGATGCCAACGGAAAAATCCAAACGCACGCATCGCCCAATTTTGTGTTTGCCGAGGGCGATACCGATGCCAATGCAGGGGCGGTTTACAAAATTACTTTTAACCAACCGATTTACGATATGTCCTTGTATTTGGGAAGTTTAAATTATTTAAATCCGGACAGCAAAACAGTAATTGGAAATTTTGTTATAACCCTTAATAATGGTGCGGTATATAATAACGTCGATTTTATTCTGAAAAATCCGTTAAACGCACCAAAAAAAATAATGTACAACTATAACACGGTCGATTACCATGCCTTACAGCCTTCTATCGCAGGGGGCGATACACAGGCCGATGCCGTGGTCGACTTTATTGGTATACCCAATACGGTTGGCAATGGCATAAAATCGGTGTCTTTCCAACTGTTGCAAAATAATGCGGGGTACATCATAAATTCATTTGCAAGGCCTTTAATTACCATGGCTTGCGATACCGATGGCGATACCCTGCCCGATTATTTGGATACCGATGCCGATAACGACGGCTGCCCCGATGCCATAGAGGGTACAAGGGACTATACCTATAACGATATAAACGATTCCGGACACATTAAAACAGGAAGTGTAGATGCCAATGGTGTCCCAAATGGGGGCTTGTCGCAAGGGCTCGGATCGTCAAGGGATAGTACAACCCAAGCGTCCGAATGTAATTCCTGTAACACAACAAGCACCCTGTTTACCGATGCCGATGGCGATGGGGTAGGCGACGATTGCGATTTGGATAACGACAACGACGGCATTCTCGATACAACCGAAGGTTATTGCAGTACTTCTACTGTATTTAATTGGGCTGCGCCTAATACGGATATTATAGGGAACAATCCTTATTCGTTTGGGGATATAGAGGTTACGGCTACCGTACAAATGGATAATCCTTCCGAATGTTATGTGACAAATTCTACGGGAACCAATGGTCAATTTAACGGGTGGGTTATTCCGCATAATAGCCAAAACCCCAAAGTTCCTATTATAGCGGCATTAAATTTTAGCGAACCAATTATACTGTCGAGCTTTCAAATTGGCGATATCGACGGAGGGTCGACTGCTTCGGGAGGGAATAATTCCGAAAGGGTTACGGTAAACATAAAATTTGCCGATGGAACCATCTATAATTTGCAACCATCCGATTTCACGGCGGGATCTTCTATCACATATCTTGGAAATAATAAATTTAGCGGAGTTGGGGGAGGGGCGCCCCACAACGACCCCGAAGTGGTTTTAACCGTGCATCCCGATTTAGAAAACGTGGCTTCTATAGAAGTACAATATATAATGGCCGATACAAGTTCTGCTGCCCAAAGCGGAAACATTACATTGTTCAACGGCTTAAAAAAATGTAATGCCCTCGATACGGATAACGACGGAACGCCCGATTATCTTGATACCGATTCCGATAACGACGGCTGCCCCGATGCCATAGAGGGAACAAGAACTTACACCTTTAACGATATTGATGCTTCGGGAAAAATTAAAATAGGAACAGTAAATGCTTCCGGTATTCCCAATGGCGGATTGTCGCAGGGTGAAGGCTCATCAAAAAATAGTACGACCCAAGCAGAAGAATGCAATGCATGTAATGCAACAAGTACCTTGTTTACCGATTCCGATGCCGATGGCGTTGGCAATAGCTGCGACCTCGATAACGATAACGACGGTATTCTCGATGTTAACGAAGGCTGCCACGATACCGAATTTTATGGCAATAATACAAGCCCAGTGGGCGACCCCGATGTGGTACGGATTTCTTATCCTTTTGAAACCAGTGCGTTGTCGCCTTCAAATTCAAACATTGCAAATATAATTACGGCAAGTACCGTGTCCAATATTAGTACAAGTGGTGTTACGGCAACATGGAACGCCTCCGAAAGCCTTAATATTACGGGCGTTAATTCAAGCTCGCTTTCCGAAGCCATAGCCAATAACGAATATTTACAGTTTAGTTTTAAAACCATAACGGGCAATTTCGATGCCTATATCGATTGGTTCGGGCTTTTAAACCGGGTAAATACAAACCCCAAGTTTACGGCAACTTTTGCGGTTTCCAACAATGGATTTAGTGGCAATTCAACAATTTTGGGTACAATTTCCCAAATAGCGGGCGAAGGGGGCGGAACATATCCCGTAGGAAGAAGGGCTTTCGATAATGAAGATTATTACCTAACTTCCAATACTACCTACACCGTTCGTATTTACATTTACAATATAGGGGGCGAAACCGTGACTTTGAATTTTGACGACCCTATCCTGGCATTCGATTACTGTAATATCGATACTGATAAGGACGGTATACTAAATTACCTCGATGTCGATTCCGATAACGACGGTTGTCCCGATGCTATTGAAGGGGGGGGCGATTTTACAGCATCCAATTTAACAAGTTCCAGCAATCTCGCCGATGCCGATGAAGGGGCAGTAGGTACCAATGGCGTACCCACCAATACGGGTAGTCCCCAAGCCAATACAACGGCAGTAACTACCAGTGAAACAATCACTTTAAGCAGTATAACAGCTTTGCCTACGCAACCTGTTTGCCAAGGTAATACGGTGCAATTTACAGCTAATGCAACGTTTACCCAAGTAACCAATTTTGGAACAACGGGAAGCACAAGTGACGATACAAATTCAGCCCCAACCGAAACGGGGTTAATATACAAGTGGTATTTGGCGTCTAATCCCTCAACGGTTTTGGGGGCGACAAAAACCTTACAATTGAGCAATGTAACAACGGCAATGTCTGGTAATGTGTATAAAGTTGAAGTAACAAGTCCTAAAAATAGTTGTCCTCAAGAAACAACAGTAACTTTAACCGTAAATCCCTTGCCCACAGCCCCTACCAGTGGCGGAAACAAAACCGAATGCGAGTCCAGCCCAATCCAAACCCTAACGGCTACGGCCACGGCGCCCTCGGGTGCAACGGTAGTTTGGTACACGGCAGCTACTGGCGGCACAGTCGTAACGTCCCCGACCCGCAATACTGTGGGTACGGTAACCTATTAAGCCGCTTCAAAAAACAGTACAACGGGTTGTGAAAGCACGAGCCGAACAGCGGTAACCTTAACGATAAACGCAGCGCCCACAGCCCCGACCAGTGGCGGGAACAAAACCGAATGCGAGTCCAGCCCAATCCAAACCCTAACGGCCACGGCCACGGCGCCATCGGGTGCCACGGTAGTTTGGTATACGGCGGCCACGGGTGGCACAGTCGTAACGTCCCCAACCCGCAATACTGTGGGTACGGTAACCTATTACGCCGCTTCAAAAAACAGTACAACGGGTTGCGAAAGCACGGGGCGAACAGCGGTAACCCTAACGATAAACCAAAGTCCATCATTAAGTTTAAACGGTTTGCCTACAAATGTTTCTTGTAAAGGTGGAAATAATGGGGTATTTAGTGTAACAGCTTCAGGGGGAAGCGGAAGTTATACTTATAGTTTGTATAGTGATTATAGCAATAGTAACACAACAGGAACTTTTAATGGATTATCTGCAAATACATATACTGTTTATGTGAAGGATGGAAATAACTGTTCAACCATAAATCCACTTCAAGTAACCATCACCGAACCCGAAAGCCTAACGGTAGTGCTAACCACCAACGGCCAAACCAATGTGGACTGCAAGGGCAACGCCACGGGGTCGATAGACGTTACGGTAAGCGGCGGCACTTCGCCCTATACGTACTTATGGACAAGCGGTGAAACCACCGAGGATATAAGCAACCTCACGGCAGGCAGCTATAACGTAACGGTAACGGACGCCAAGGGCTGTACGGCCACCTTGTCGAGCGCCATTGCCATTACCGAACCCGAAACATTAACGGTAACACTTGCCACCAACGGCCAAACCAACGTGGACTGCAAGGGCAACGCCACGGGGTCGATAGACGTCACGGTAAGCGGCGGCACTTCGCCCTACACGTATTAGTGGGAAAGCGGTGAAACCACCGAGGCACTAATCGGATTAACAGCAGGCAGCTATAACGTTACGGTAACGGACGCCAAGGGCTGTATGGCGACTTTGTCAAGCGCCATTGCCATGACCGAACCCGAAACATTAACGGTATCCCTTGCCACCAATGGCCAAACCAACGTGGACTGCAAGGGCAACACCACGGGGTCGATAGACGTCACGGTAAGCGGCGGCACTTCGCCCTATACGTATTTGTGGACAAGCGGAGCAACCACGGTCTATATAAGCTTCCTGTCGGGAGTGAGCTTTTATGTTACGGTTACGGACGGAAATTGCTGTACGGCGACTTTTTCTAGCGCCATTGCCATCACCGAACCCGGAACATTAACGGTAACACTTGCCACCAACGGCCAAACCAACGTGGACTGCAAGGGCAACGCCACGGGAGCGATAGACGTTACGGTAAGCGGCGGCACTTCGCCCTACACG
>JBKEDS010000026.1:0-31373 GCA_047975545.1 Flavobacteriaceae bacterium
TGTTGTTCCAGTCGTGCATAACGTCGTCCTGTACGCGGCCTTTGGTAAAGGTGCCACCTTCAATAAACACCAAACCGGGCGAAGCTTCTTGTTCCTTATAATTGGTGTTGTATTGAAAACCGCCATCGCGGGAGTTTATTTGCCATCCTGTACCTCTGGATATGTTGCTTGAGGTCGAGGATTTTTTACAGCCGGATATTGTTGCGGCTAAAGCTAAAATTAGTAAAACCTTGAATGTTACTATTTTTTTCATTTTTATATGTTTAAGTAAACTAACCATTTTTGGCGGTGCAATTTAATAATTAAACCTAACACCACAAGTGATTTTTTTTAATTTACGATTGAAGGCTAAAATCTTAACAGCCATATTGCAAACCACACTATATTGGGTGTTGATAATTGGTTTCGTGGTTTATTAACGTTAGTAAAGCTAATTTATTATTGTACCTTTACAAGGTTTTTTTAATGATTCCGTTTTATTGATAATAAAGCGGCTCTGTTTACGTTTAGTTGTTAATGGGAAGAACACTTTTTATAGCGCTGTTTTGTTGCAGCGTATTCGTTTTTGGGCAGCAAAAGCATTTTAAGTTGCAATGGGGGGCTTCAAAAAAAATATCGGGGGCTTCGTATTCCATAACCGTTCCGGCGTTTGATGAAACTTTTTTTAATTTCAATTTTAACAAAGGCCTTCAGTTTGTGGCGCAATGGGAAACTTCAAGTCCCGTTGTGGAATCTTCCATTACGGTAACCAATGTGGCTTACGCATCAATTCAAAAAAGCGAATTGTTCGATTTGGATATTACCTCAATACCCGAACAGTTGGAGTATAGTTTAACCAATTCCGTGGCAAGGGACAAGCGGTATGCGTTTTTTTCGCTTTCGCCTATAATAAAAGATGGTGCTTCGGGCTACAAAAAAGTGGTTTCATTTACGGTTTTGTATGCTGTTGGTGGGAGTTCGGATAAAATCGGGACGGTAAAAGCGGGCAAAACAGCGGCAATAACAAACTCGGTGCTAAGTTCGGGCGAATGGTACCGGTTTTATATCGATACTACGGGGGTGTTCAAACTATCCAAAAATTTCCTCGGGCGCTTGGGTGTTAATGTGAACAATATAGACCCCAGAACCATTAAAATTTACGGTAATGGCGGCGATATGCTGCCGTATTCCAATGCAGCCAATTATCCTTTGGATGTACAGGAAAATGCCGTTAAGTTTATAGGTGAAGGAGATGGCGTATTTAATAATAACGACTATATTCTGTTTTACGGAAAAGGCCCTAAAAATTTCAATGCCGAAAGCAATACCCACATTAATTGTTATACCGATAAAACCTATTATTATGTTAACGTAAGCCCAGGTAATGGCAAGCGTATACAAACCCTAAGTGAGCCTGCTGGGGTGGTGGATTTGGAAATAAACACCTTTCAAGATTACCAATTCCATGAAATCGATGAGCATAACATTGGGCATTTGGGGCGCAGGTGGTTTGGCGATGCTTTCGATGTGGAAACCAGTAAAACCTTCGAGTTTAATTTTCCCGATTTAGATGTATCCGTTCCTGTAAATTTAAAGGTTTATGTGGCCGCAACCGCAACCACAAGCTCGGCTATGCAGGTTTCGGTAAACGGCGCTTCGGTGGCCAATTTGTCCATGACGGCGGTAAATAGCCCAGATATAGGCAACGACGCTGCGTATAACGGGCAAGTGCAGGTGGCATTGCCCACAATTGCCGTTACTTTGGATTACGACAACCAAGGCAACCCCAGTGTAGTGGGCTATCTGGATTACATAGCCATTGAGGCTACCCGACAATTGCGGTTCGGGGGGCAGCAATTTCAATTTAAAAACAAGGACGTAACAATGGTTTCGGGCATTTGCCAATACAATTTAACCAATACGCAGCAATTGGCAGAAGTTTGGGATATTACCGATATTTTTAACGTGTCGAGTGTTTCCAATACCGAAAATACTTCAAATTTCAGTTTTAAGGCAACTATGGGCAGTTTAAAAACCTATGTAGCAATGGGGGCTTCGGGATATTTCGAGCCTAAAGCCGATAATACCACTTCAATAAGCAACCAAAATATAAAAGGTACTATTTTTTTAAACAGTTTGGGCGAGTTCCAAGATGTCGATTATATTATAGTAGCGCCCAATAACATGTTGGCACAAGCCCAGCGTTTGGCACAAATAAATACCGATAAAAACGGTTTAAACGTTAGGGTTTTGGGCTTAAACGAAATTTATAACGAGTTTAGTTCCGGAAACCCGGATATTGCGGCCATACGAAATATGGTAAAATATGTGTATGATAATGCAAGTAGTTCAGAAAACAGGCTTAAATACTTATGCTTGTTTGGCGATAGCTCTTTCGACTATAAAAACAGAATACCAAACAACACCAATATAGTACCGTCTTGGCATGCCCTTAGTAGTTTTAGTATAGAAACATCCTATGTGTCCGACGATTTTTTTGGTATGATGGATGCTAACGAGGGCACCATGCGGCCAAGCGATAAATTGGATATAGCCGTAGGCCGAATTTTGGCCGGATCTCCCCAACAAGCCAAAGAAATGGTCGATAAAATTGAAGACTATTACGCCAAGGAAGCCTTTGGACCTTGGCGGAACAGATTTGTGGTCGTGTCCGACGATGTCGACAAAAATTGGGAAGGTGTTTTGCAGGAAACCATCGATAATGCCGCAAATGCGGTAATGGCAGCCAAACCCTTCATGAATGCCGTTAAAATACATTCCGATGCCTACAAACAGGAAGTTTTGGCGGGCGGCGAACGCTATCCGCAGGTTAACACCGTTTTGCGTAATGCCATTGACAAAGGAGCTTTGGTGGTTAATTATTTTGGGCATGGTGGCGAAGAAGGCTTGGCCCAAGAACGTATATTTTTAAAAACCGATGCCGATAACCTTAATAATAATTATAAACTGAACTGTTTTGTTGCCGTAACCTGCGAGTTTACCCGTTTCGATAACCCGTACAGGCAAACAGCGGGCGAGTTTACCTATTGGAACAAAACAGCGGGAGCCGTGGGGCTTATTACCACAACACGGCAGATTAATGTTAATTTTGCCATACCCTTCAATAGTAAATTGGGCGAGTATTTGTTTTCGTACAGCAATAACGATACGTATCCCGATTACGAATACCCCTCCATGGCAGAAGCCTTACGTTTAGTAAAAAACGATGCGTCCATATCGGAGGAATCGCAAAAAGCAATGGTGTTTTTTATGGGCGACCCCGCTATGAAACTGGCATTTCCCCAACCCAACATCCGATTAACCAAAATAAACGATGTGCCAATAGCCCAAGCTACCGATACCTTAAAAGCTTTGAGCCATATAAAATTGGCTGGCGAAGTGGTCGATGTGTCGGGCAATTTACTTAGCAATTACAATGGTACACTTTCAACAACCATTTACGATAAAGAAATAGAGCGCCAAACCTTGGCTAACGACGGAATAAGGTTGAATGGGCAGGTAGTAAGGTTGGATTTTAAAACTTTAGGCGAAATTATTTTCAGGGGGCAATCCACCATATCCAATGGCCAGTTCGAGTTCGATTTTGTAGTGCCAAAGGATATTGGTATTCCCGTGGGCTTTGGAAAAGTAAGTTTCTATGCCAAAAACGAATCCATTACCGAGGACCAAACAGGAGCAAGCATTAATACCGTGAAAATAGGCGGCGTTAACGAAAATGCCGCCGAGGACAACACCGGCCCAACCATAACGCTTTACATGAACGACGAAAGTTTTGTATCGGGCGGTATTACCAACGAATCGCCTACTTTATTGGCGTATTTGGAAGATTTAAATGGCATAAATACGGCAAGCGGCATTGGGCACGATATTGTGGCCTTTATCGATGGCGACGAAACCAACCCATTTATCCTAAACGATTATTACGAAACCGAGTTGGACAATTACCAAAAAGGCCTCGTAACCTTTCCGTTTCACGATTTGGAGCCGGGACTCCATACCTTAACCCTGCGGGCCTGGGACGTTTACAACAATTCGGCAACTGCCGAAATCCAGTTTGTAGTTTATGATGAAGACCAAGAATTAGTCGTTAACAACGTGCTTAATTACCCCAACCCGTTTGTTAATTATACCGAATTTTGGTTTAACCACAATAGTTCGGCACCTTTAAACGTTTTAATACAAGTTTTTACCGTTTCGGGCAAGTTGGTACGAACACTTAGTGGGCAAACCTCTGGTGGAAACGTAGTAAACAGTTCGCTGTCAAGGGATATTGTTTGGGACGGCCGCGACGATTTTGGCGATAAAATAGGCAAGGGCGTTTACGTGTACAAACTAACGGTAGAATCTACTTTAATAAATAAAAAAGTCGAAAAAATACAGAAACTTGTAATACTCTAATAAAAAATTATATTTGTGAAATAAAAAATTAATCCATCCATGAAGAACCAACTTTTACTTTTAATAGCTTTTGTTTTTGTTTTAAGGGCAACGGCACAAACGGTAGAAATACCAAGCGATGCCCGCCGAACCGTAACCACCGGATTGCCCTTTGTGTTAATAGCGGCCGATGCCCGTGCAGCGTCCATGGGCGATATGGGGGTAGCCACCTCGGTCGATGCCTTTTCGCAACAATGGAACGCCTCGAAATACGCATTTTCCGAAACCAAATCGGGCATTGCGGTAAGCTACACGCCTTATTTAAGCAAATTGGTTAACGATATTTTTTTGGGAAACGTAACCTATTTTAACCGCTTAGATGAAAGAAGTGCTTTTGCCGCAAGTTTTAGATATTTCTCGCTTGGCGATATCGAATTTCGCGATACCGCCGACCAAGACCCTTTAATACAACGCCCTAACGAGTTAACTTTAGATGCCTCGTACGCTTTGCGCCTGTCCGACCAATTTGCCATGTCGGTAGCCATGCGCTATATGCGTTCCGATTTAAGGCTGGACGACGGCTCGGGCGACTCCTCGGCCGCCAATACCTTTGGGGTCGATATTTCGGGATATTATCAAAGTGAAGAAATTCCATATTCCGATTTTTACGGCCGTTGGCGCGGTGGTTTTGCGCTTCAAAACGTAGGACCCAAATTTAAGTACGACGATGGTGGGCAGGAAAGTTTCCAACCCACCAATTTACGCCTTGGGGGCGGTTTCGACTTCATATTTGATAACTACAACAAGTTGGCCTTAACGGCCGAAGTAACCAAACTTTTGGTGCCAACACCGCCGCAATATGCCACCGAATATAACTATACCGATAGCAATGGCAATGGCCAGTACGACGAAGGCGTAGATGAACTGGGCACTGTTGTACCAGGAAGGGAAAATTACATTTATAAAGGAAACAACCCCAACGATATTGGCTTTTTGGAAGGCATGTTTAAATCGTTTGGCGATGCCCCCGACGGGTTTAGCGAAGAGTTAAAAGAATTTACCTGGGCCTTGGGAGCCGAGTATACCTATGAAGATTCCTTTGCGTTCCGTGCCGGTTACTTTAATGAAAGTGAAGAAAAAGGCGCCAGAAAATTCATGGCACTTGGTGCGGGCTTTAAGGCCAACATTGTAAATATCGATATTTCGTATTTGTTTTCAACATCCAAAGTACAAAGCCCTTTAGAAAATACCCTGCGCTTTTCGCTTACCTTTAATATAGGCGCCGGAACCTATGTGGAATATTAAGTTGGCTTTTTAAATCTGAAGTGTTTTTCAAATGCCTTGGCCTCGTTGTCAAGAGTATGGAAAAAGATATTAGGTTGTAGTGCTGTTTTTGTATATTTGTGTAAAAATTAAAAACTAATGGCAGAAATAACATTAAAGTTCGATGCAAGAAATCCAATAGCTAAAAAAACTATTGATTATGTTCTTTCTTTAGGCGTTTTTAAAAAAGTTGGCGGGATTGAGCAAGCTCTTGACGATGAAAAGAAAGAAAAAACAACCACTTACGAAAACAGCAAGGATTTGTTTAAAAAGGTATTAGGGTAAATGTACAAATTAACCGTAACGCATAGGTTTAAAAAAAGTTTGAAGCTGTGTAAGAAACGGGGTTATAATTTACTATTGCTACAAGAAGTTTTAGATATATTGCAAGAAACCGGAAAGCTGCCACAAAAATTCAAACCCCATAAACTAACAGGAAATTACAAAGGCTGTTGGGAATGCCATATAAAACCCGACTGGCTTTTGGTTTGGAAACAAAATGATACAGAATTAATTTTACTTTTATTAGATACAGGCACACATGGCGACTTATTTTAGTCGCTTTTTTTTTATGTAATTCCCCAATAGCCATATTAATTAAAACCGAATGCGACCATTAAAATAAAAAATAGCCAACGCATGAAAGAAATAACCATACAATCTACCTTTCAAGTATACCAAGATATTAGCGAAATGCCCGAGGACGTCCTGCCGTTAATGGAAAAAGCCATCGAAGCCCGACAAAAAGCCTATGCGCCGTATTCCAATTTTTATGTTGGCGCAGCGCTTTTGCTGGATAATGGCGAAACAATAGCAGGTAGCAACCAAGAAAACGCATCGTACCCATCGGGCTTGTGCGCCGAGCGTACCGCCATATTTTATGCGGGTGCACAATACCCCAACGCTAAGGTTTTAAAAATGGCCATTTCGGCGGCTTCGCAAAACCAAACCACCAATATTCCCGTACCGCCGTGCGGCGCATGTCGGCAATCGATTGCAGAATACGAGATAAAACAAGGCCATCCTATCGAAATTTATTTCATGGGCGAAACGGGGCAAGTGCTTAAATCCCACTCATTATCTAACCTTTTGCCTTTAATGTTCAACAAATCTATGCTGTAAATATTTTAATAAATCCAAAATATCTTGTAATTTTAGCGCTAAATATTTTAGAACCAAAAGAGGTCGTTAAAAAAGCCTGCTAAAAATGCAAGATTGGTTTAAAATCCTTTCATTTTTGGTAATTCTTTTACTTTAATAGGGTAAGGTTTTTTCAAAAGACCTTAATGTATTACTTTTGTGTTCTGCTTAATTAAAACCTATATAGTAGTCGATGCAAAAAATCACAAAAGAGGTTTACCTTAAATGGTACGAAGACATGTTGTTCTGGAGAAAGTTTGAAGACAAACTTGCTGCAGTATATATCCAACAAAAAGTAAGAGGATTTCTTCACTTGTATAACGGTCAGGAAGCGGTATTGGCAGGCGCCTTGCACGCTATGGACTTAACCAAGGATAAAATGATAACGGCCTACCGAAACCACGTTCAGCCAATAGGCATGGGGGTGGACCCCAAGCGTATTATGGCCGAGCTTTACGGCAAAGGCACGGGAACCTCGCAAGGCTTGGGCGGTTCCATGCACATTTTTTCAAAAGAACACCGCTTTTTTGGCGGCCACGGTATTGTTGGGGGGCAAATCCCCTTAGGCGCCGGTATAGCTTTTGGCGACAAATACCACGGTAGCGATGCCGTAACCTTGTGTTGTTTTGGCGATGGCGCCGCACGACAAGGCTCGTTGCACGAAACCTTTAACTTGGCCATGCTTTGGAACTTACCGGTAGTATTTGTATGCGAAAACAACGGATATGCCATGGGTACTTCGGTAGAGCGTACCGCTAACCATACCGATGTTTGGAAACTGGGCTTGGGCTACGATATGCCAAGCGGCCCGGTAGACGGTATGAACCCGGTAAAAGTAGCCGAAGCGTTCGACGAGGCCATTCAACGCGCCAGGCGAGGCGAAGGCCCTACCTTCTTAGAACTTAAAACTTACCGTTACAGAGGCCACTCCATGAGCGATGCCCAACACTACCGAACCAAGGAAGAAGTTGAGGAGTACAAAAAAATAGACCCCATTACACAAGTAAAGGATGTTATTCTTGAAAATAAATACGCCACCGAAGACGATTTAAAAGTTATCGATAAACGGGTGAAAGACCGTGTAGCCGAATGCGAAAAATTTGCCGAGGAATCGCCGTTCCCCGAAAAAAACGTAATGTTCGATGTGGTTTACGAACAAGAAGATTATCCATTCATTCAAACAAAATTATAACATATGGCAGTAGTAGTAAATATGCCGCGCTTAAGCGATACAATGGAAGAAGGAACAGTTGCTTCTTGGCTAAAAAAAGTAGGCGATAAAGTAGAAGAAGGCGATATTTTGGCCGAAATAGAAACCGATAAGGCCACTATGGAATTCGAATCCTTTAACGAAGGTACGCTTTTGTACATTGGGATTCAAGAAGGACAAACCGCAAAAGTAGACGCACTTCTTGCTATTATAGGTGAAGAAGGCGAAGACATATCCGCATTATTAAGCGGCGGCGGGGCAAAATCCGAAACCGTTCCCGTAAAGGAAGATGCTGCACCCGTAGCCGTAGCCGAAACTGCTCCAGCCAAAGCAGAAGAAAAGCCTGCCGAAGCAGAAAACCAAGTAGCACTGCCCGAAGGCGTTGTGGTAGTAACCATGCCGCGTTTAAGCGATACCATGGAAGAAGGTACCGTAGCCACATGGATTAAAAAAGTAGGCGATACGGTTGAAGAAGGCGATATTTTGGCCGAAATAGAAACCGATAAAGCTACCATGGAGTTCGAGTCGTTCCAATCGGGAACCCTTCTGTATATTGGTTTAAACGAAGGCGATTCGGCTAAGGTCGATTCATTATTGGCCATTATAGGCCCGGCCGGAACCGACGTGTCCAATATTGCTGCAAATTACAAGGTAGCAGCACCTGCTGCAGCGGGGGAAACACCTGCCCCTGCAAAAGCCGAAACCCAAAAAGTTGAAGCCCCGAAAGCAGCCGTATCGGTAGAGGCCACTCCAAAACAGGAAGCGCCAAAACCCGCAAAGCAAGTGGGGCGCATTTCAACCGAACGTATTTTTGCTTCGCCATTGGCCAAAAAAATAGCCGAGGAAAAAGGGCTTAATTTAGCCCAAGTGCACGGTACGGGCGAAAACGGGCGTGTAACCAAATACGATGTGGAAAACTTTGTACCCGCCCAAGGTGCTGCTGCCGTTGGCAAGTTTGTACCAGCGGGGCAAGAAGATTTTGAGGACGTGCCAAACTCGCAAATGCGCAAGGCCATTGCCAAGGCATTAACCAATTCAAAATTTACCGCACCACATTATTATTTAACGGTCGAGTTCGATATGGAAAATGCCATAGCGTTCCGTACCCAGTTCAATACCATTCCCGATACCAAAATATCGTACAACGATATGGTGGTTAAGGCTTGCGCCTTGGCGTTAAAGCAGCACCCACAAGTAAATTCGCAATGGTTTGCCGATAAAATGCGCCTAAACAACCACGTACATATTGGTGTGGCGGTAGCCGTGCCGGATGGTTTGGTGGTTCCCGTAGTACGTTTTGCAAACGAGCAAACCTTGCCGCAAATAGGTGCCGAAGTAAAAGAATTGGCAGGAAAAGCAAGAAACAAAAAACTAACGCCAGCCGAAATGGAGGGCAGTACCTTTACGGTTTCCAACTTGGGTATGTTTGGCATCGATACGTTTACATCCATTATCAACCAGCCCAATTCGGCCATCCTTTCGGTAGGTAATATTGTGGAAAAACCGGTGGTAAAAAATGGCCAAATTGTAGTGGGGCATACCATGAAACTGTCCTTGGCCTGCGACCACAGGACTATCGATGGCGCAACGGGCGCCCAATTCCTTCAAACCTTAAAAGGCTATATTGAAAACCCCGTAACCATGTTGGTATAGCAGTTCTGCAAAAGCAGATGATATAAAAAAACTGTCTGAAAAGGCGTCATTCCGAACATAGTGAAGAAATCTGGAAATTTATATATTGAGTTACGGATTACTTCAAAATTTAAAATTTTTCGTAATGGTAAAAGCACTTTTTCAGGCAGTTTTCCGTTTTTCAAAAAAAACTAAATCAACTTAAATGGCAAAAAACATTATTATAACAGGAACAAGTCGGGGGATAGGTCTTGAGTTGGTAAAAGTATTAGACAAAGCAGGACATAATATTTTGGCGCTTTCGCGAAACGAAAAACCCGTAAAAAGTTTAAACCTGAAAAATGTAACAACTTTTCCCTTCGATTTAAGCGATGCCAGTGCCTATAAAACGGTTAAAACATTTATAAACGAACATTGGCAGCAAGTGGATGTTCTTGTAAATAATGCAGGCGTTTTAATAAACAAACCATTTTCTGAAATTACGATAGCCGATTTTGAAACCGTTTACAAAACCAATGTATTTGGTGTTGCCGAGCTAACCCGTACCGTTTTACCGTTTATGAAATCGGGCAGCCATGTAGTAACCATAAGCTCGATGGGCGGTGTGCAGGGCAGTTTAAAATTTTCCGGATTGGCGGCTTACAGTTCCAGTAAAGCAGCCGTAATAACCTTAACCGAACTTTTGGCCGAGGAGTATAAAGGTTCGGGTATTGCCTTTAACGTTATGGCTTTGGGCGCCGTACAAACCGAAATGTTGGAGGAGGCATTTCCAGGTTATAAGGCCTCCACAACAGCTTTGGAAATGGCAAATTATATAGCCGATTTTTCACTTAACGGAAATAAATATTACAACGGTAAATTGTTGCAGGTTTCTAACTCTACACCATAGTTTACATGAGAGTTCGATTAATATATTTCAATATAAAAAGCTAATTTTTAATGTCGTGAGAGTTGTTGGGGCAAGCAGCTTGTGCCGAGATCGACGAGGTAGAGTCGAGGCCTACATTCAAAACTATAAAAAATAAAAGACTTCGTGCTATTGCCTAAAACCATGTTTACTCTTATTATTAACCCGACATCAATATAACGATATTTTAAAGCAACAATACACCTTGTAAGTCAAGTGGTTGCGCTCAATTTAAATCACTTTAAATACCTAATCGTATATTCGCACTGTCAATAAATTGTATTTCAAGTGTTTAACAGTCGAACTCGGGGTAGTTAAAACAACTTCAGTCTACTTTCCAGCATTTTAAAATATTTCTCTTTTATTTCGTTTGAAAGAAAAGAAATTTCAATTAACGCTTTCCATTTTGGGGCTGTATTTTTTATTTGTTTCAAAATAGCTGCTGTTGTTTTATCGTTCAATTGTAATCGCTCTTTAGCGTAATAATCTATAAAATCGGTAGACTTTAGGTTGCTTTTTTTTCCTTTTAGGGTTAGGGCGATTTCTTCTTTGGGATTTTTAACCGCTATACTTGAATTTAAAAAATCGTACACCGGGGCTAATGTTGTTTTTCCTTTTTTTGTGATTAATGAAAAATTTTTCAAGTGCATATCTTCATTACCGGTAATAAAGCAAAAAAGAACCCGCTTGAAAAAATCGGCTTTTTCTATTGCGGGGAACGAACAAAATTCATCGATTACGGGAATAAGTTTTTCCATTGTAAAACGATACTTTGTATCTCGTGTATTACTTGTTAACTGTGCAAAATCTTCGGTAGCGTATTTTTTGCCCTTTCCATAGCGGTCAAATCGTTTTATAAAATAAGACAGACTGTTATCCTTTCCGTAAACCATGCCATGAAAAGGAACTTCCAAGCCAAATACTTTTGCCATTCGCATAGTTACGTCTTCATTTTCTGGTAACTGTGGATATAAATCGTTTTGAGGTTTTATTATGTACGTTCCATATTGGTCCATAATCTTAAATTTTTGATGAACTACTGAAATTGAAGCGCTTAGCTTGGGTTGTATGCCTTGAATGGATAGCTTTTTAGTGCTGTTGGCTGCTTCTTGTCTTAGTTCGGCTGCTGTAAAGGGCAAATCGTTTAAATAGGCTAATTTGGGCGCTATCATTTTAAGTCCTTTTTTGCTGTATTTATTGTTGCCGCATAATTCGTATGTAATGGGGCATTTATTCATCTTCTGTCAATTTAACTGTTACGGCTCCTACTAAATCGCCCCCGGTAGCAATTAATTGGGAGAAATAATCGTTTTTATCTATTTTGGCAATTTTCAGTAATCCTTCCAACATTACGCCCTCGGGCAATAAACCTTCAAAAAAAGGCGGAAACGACTTGTAGCCATATTTTTTATGGTTAGTAGGCATGGTCAAAGAAACTGCTTCTCCATCATAATCATTATCGTATTGAAAATAATATTCTATGGGCGAAACCTCTGTTAGCAATCCTGCTCTTTTTCCATGAACCATTACTATTGCTTTTCCCATTTTTACAACTATTTGGTTAGCGGGCTTTTTAATTCTACTTTTATATTCAAAACGTTGAGTACTGCTAAAAGGTTGTTCCAACGAATAGACTTTTTGTTTTTTTCAATGTCAAAAACGGTAGTTTTTCCTATTCCTGCCAGATTGGCCAACTCCAACTGTGTAAGCCCTGCTTTTTTGCGGTGGATTTTTACGAACTCACCTAAATTAAAATCGCTCATTTTTACTGTTTATGCGGTAAAAATAATTAATTTTATAATATAAAGGAATAAAAAACAATAAACATTAATATATTTACTGTAATAACGGTAAAAAAAATTATTTAAAAGAGGATTCCTATTAAATTGCAGTATAATAAAGCTGTAATTTCTGTTATGGCGGTAAAATTTTTGTGGTTTTGGTTTTTTTACCCAATTATAAAAATACGATAGGAAACAGTTATGTTAATGCAAAATTAATTTAGATTTTTGCCCCGAAATCGCATAGTCTTTTTCACCGTTTGCTCTAAAACCACTACTTTTGCAGCATGCAAAAAACAATAAACGAATTTGTGCCCCAAAGCGCTTCGGTACAAGTATTACGGCTTTTACGGCACGACAACCTTATTGTTAAAATAAAAAACGAACGCAAAACCCGCCATGGCGATTACAAACAATTGCCCAACGGCAAACACCAAATAACGGTAAACTCAAACCTAAACCAATACAGGTTTTTAATAACCCTAATACACGAAATAGCACATTTTGAGGCTTACAAGGCCTACGGCAGGTTTATAAAACCGCATGGGGTAGAGTGGAAGCGTACCTTCCAGCATTTAATGCTGCCCTTTATTAACCCCGAAGTATTCCCTGTTGAAATATTACCTTTAATAGCCAACCATTTTAAAAACCCAAAGGCATCGAGCGATACCGACGCTAAATTATCCTTGGCGTTAAAACAGTTTGATGCCCCTAACGATAAAACGTTTATTTTTGAAATCCCAACAGGACAACATTTCAAGTTAAATAACGGAAGGATTTTTAAAATGAAACAAAAAAGAGTGAAGCGTTTTGAATGCTTGGAAATAAAAACCGGGCGGCTCTATTTGTTTAACCCCAATGCCGAAGTAGAACTAATTAAAAACTAAAACAAACCAATGAATAAAAACTATTACGCCATATTAATGGCAGGCGGCGTGGGCTCGCGGTTTTGGCCGGTAAGCACGCAGGATTTCCCAAAACAGTTCCACGATATGTTGGGTACGGGCGATACTTTATTGCAAAAAACCTTTCAGCGTTTGGCCCGTTTAATTCTCAAGGAAAATATTTTTATTCTCACCAACGAGCGTTATAATAATCTGGTGCTGCAACAATTGCCCGAAGTATCGCAGCGCCAAGTGGTTTTGGAGCCGGCCATGCGCAATACCGCCCCATGTATTTTGTACGCTTCGCTAAAAATACAAAAGGAAAACTCCGATGCGGTTATGATTGTAGCGCCAAGCGATCATTGGATTGAGGACGAACAAACCTTTTCCGAAAACGTACAACAAGCCTTCGATTTTTGTGCCAAAAACAACGCCTTGATGACCTTGGGCATCCAGCCCACATTTCCAAATACAGGCTATGGTTATATCGAATTTGATAAAAATTCGAATACCGAAATAAAACAAGTCAATCAATTTCGTGAAAAACCCGATTACGATACCGCTAAAAGTTTTATAGCCCAAGGCAATTTTTTATGGAATGCCGGAATTTTTATGTGGAGCGCAAAAAGCGTGGTTGAAGCCTTTAAAACCAATCAACCCAACCTATATAAGTTATTTGAGCCGGGAATCGAGGTTTACAATACCAATAGGGAACCCGATTTTATAAAAGAAAACTACCCGAAGGCCGAAAACATTTCGGTAGACTACGCCATTATGGAAACCTCGAAAAACGTATACGTTATAGCGGCACAATTCGATTGGAACGACCTTGGTACCTGGGGCAGCCTATACGACAAATTAAATAAGGACACCAACAATAACGCCGTAGTTCGGGCAAGGGTTTTGGCAGAAGAAGCCTCGGGCAACATGATACGTACCAAGGCCCATAAAATCGTGGTGGTCGATGGTTTGCAGGACTATATTATTGTAGATGAAGAAGATGTGCTGCTAATTTACCCAAAAACCAAAGAACAAGACATAAAAAAGATATTGCAGCAAGTTAAGGCAAAATTTGGCGAGCAATACGGATAAAAAACAGAAAAATAAGAAGCTGTTAAAATAACAAAAACAATACTTTTCAAATTTATTTTTTTTTGAAAAGCGTTAGTTTTATTTTATATCTTCGTGTTTAACAATCACAACCAACCAAATGGAAGAAAGCAAGTTTAATTTTTCTGAAGACGAGGCTAAAAAAGACCAAAATGTCGAAGAATCCAAAAAAGCCATAAAGGAAGATGCCCAAGGCTTAATGAAAAGCGTAAAAACCTTTTTAAGCGAGTTGTTGGATTTTAGGGACGATACCGATAGGGATGCCACCATAAGTGCCATAAAGGCCGATATAGCCTTTAAGGGCGCTACGGCTTGGATTTTAATTTGCTCCATCCTTGTGGCTTCCATAGGCTTAAACGCCAACTCTACCGCTGTTGTAATCGGTGCCATGTTAATTTCGCCGTTAATGGGGCCTATTTTGGGTGCCGGTTTGTCCATTGCCATTAACGATGTAGATACCTTGCGAAAATCGTTAATAAACCTGGCCACCATGATTGTACTAAGTTTATTAACCGCATTTTTGTTTTTCTATTTATTTCCGTTAAGCGAGGACACTTCGGAATTACTCGGGCGCACCAAGCCCGACATCCGCGATGTGCTTATTGCTTTTTTTGGTGGTTTGGCCTTAATTATAGCCCGCACCAAACGGGGTACAATAGCCTCGGTAATATTTGGTGTGGCCATTGCCACGGCCTTAATGCCGCCACTTTGTACAGCGGGTTACGGGCTTGCAAAAGGCAATATGGACTACTTTTTGGGCGCTATGTACCTGTTTACCATTAATACCATTTTTATTGCGCTTGCTACGTTTTTGGTGTTAAAACTGTTGCGCTTCCCCATGATTAGGTACGCCAATTCGCAAAAACGCCGAAACATTTCGCGAATAGCAACCGCTTTGGCCATTGTGGTTATGGTGCCTGCCGTACTAACTTTTTTATCCGTACTGCGCGAAACCCGTTTTGAAAGCGATGCCAGACGTTTTATTAATGAAGAATTGAATAGTTTACCCCATTCCGATTTTATTAAAAAGAATGTATCGTTTCATTATACCGACGACAAAACCTCAAAAATAGAATTAAATACCTTTGGCTTGGACGAAATACCCGAATCGACCATTGCTTTGCTAAAGGATAGGTTGAAAAACTATGCCGGATGCGAAAACACCGAGCTTATTGTAAACCAAAACAAATCTAAAAACTTGGACAACATGCGTTATATGGAACAAATACGCTATCGGGACTCCTTGGATTTGTTATCGCAAAGCCAACGCATCGTATATTTGGAAAACCGCTTAAAAGAACTGGAAAAGTTGGAGCGAAACTCGATACCTTTTGAAGCCTTTACCAAAGAAGCCAAAATAAACTACAACGCCTTAAAAACCATTGCGTTTTCTAATGAAATAGTAAGCAATTTCAAAAAAACCGATACTGTTTCGGTATTTATGGTCGAATGGGACAAATCGCTAATTTCCGAAAGCGAAATACCCAATAAACAAAAACAGTTGGAAGATTGGTTAAAGGTTAAGTACAAATTAGATAGCTTGGTGGTAAAACGGGAAAATTAGTGGCTATCCGTTTTCATCCAAATACATTTTCCGTACCTTTTTAAATAGGTTGGAGGAGTAAACAAAGTCGGTAACACTGGCGTTATCGGTTTTAAAAATGGTATGCTTGGAGCCTTCCCATTCCTTTAGGCCGTTTTTAAGGAACACGATTTTTTCGCCTATTTCCATAACCGAGTTCATATCGTGCGAGTTTATTACGGTAATAATTTGGTACTCCTCGGTAATTTCCTTAATCAAGTTGTCTATAACAATAGCTGTTTTAGGGTCGAGGCCCGAATTGGGCTCGTCGCAAAACAAATATTTCGGGTTGTTAACAATAGCCCTTGCAATGGCTACCCGTTTTTGCATACCGCCGGAGGCCTCGCTGGGCATTTTATTGTGGGCGTCGGCAAGGTTTACGCGCTTTAAAACAAAATCTACACGGTCTTCCATTTCACTCTTGCTTTGTTTGGTAAACATGCGCAGCGGAAACATGACGTTTTCGGCAATGGTCATGGAGTCGAACAACGCACTGCCTTGGAATACCATACCAATTTCGGCACGTAAATTTCGTTTTTCGTCTTCCGAAAGTTGGGCAAAAACTTTGCCGTCGTAAGCAATGCTGCCTTCTTCATAATTAAAAAGTCCGAGCAAACATTTTAAAAAAACCGTTTTTCCGGAGCCGCTCTGCCCAATAATTAGGTTGGTTTTTCCCCTTTCAAAAGTGGTGTTTATACCTTTAAGTATTTCTGTGCCGTTAAACGACTTGTGTAAATTTTCAACCGCTATCATTAACTTAAAAGCATCTGGGTTAGTAAATAGTTTAAAACAATAATAACAACGCTGGTCCAAACAAACGATTTTGTACTGGCACGGCCAACCTCAAGTGCGCCGCCTTTCATAAAATAACCGTAATACGAAGGAATGGTTGCCAAAACAAAGGCAAACACAAAGGTTTTAATAAAGGCATAGGTAATATGGAACGGGTTAAAATCGGTTTGGATGCCGTAAATATAGTCGTCTACCGTAGCAAAACCGCCAATCATACAAGCTACCAATCCGCCCAAAACGCCCAAAAACATACCAATAGAAATAACAAAAGGGTACAATAGTAAGGCAATAACCTTGGGGAAAACCAAATAGTTAATAGAGTTTATGCCCATAACCTCCAAGGCATCAATTTGTTCGGTAACCCGCATGGTACCTATGCTGGAGGTAATGTAGGACCCTACTTTTCCGGCCATGATAATGGAGGTAAAGGTAGGCGCAAATTCTAAAATTATAGACTGTCGGGTGGCAAAGCCCACCAAATATCGCGGTATTAACGGGTTGCTAATATTTAGTGCGGTTTGTATGGTAACCACCCCACCGATAAAAAATGAAATAAAGGCTATAATGCCCAATGAGCCAACAACCAAATCGTCAATATCCTTTAATATTAATGTTTTCATTACCGACCATTTGGTGGGCTTGCGAAACATTTCAATAACCATTAAAAAATAGCCTCCTATATTGCGTAAGTATACCATTATAAAATTTAATACCGCTAAAGTAAAAAAAGTTAGGGGGATTTAATCTTAAATTTTGAATAATGATGTTTTAAAAACCGTATTTTTGAAGTTTAAAACCCATAATTTATGTTCAAAAAAGTTATTTGTGCATTGGTAACAGTTGCATTGGCAGTACCTATTGGCGCACAAAACAAATCGGATAATAACAATCGCCCCAAACTGGTCGTGGGCATTATCGTGGACCAAATGCGCTACGATTATCTAACACGTTTTTATAACAAGTACGGCGAGGGCGGGTTTAAACGTTTAATGGGTGAAGGGTTTAATTGTAAAAACAACCACTTTAACTATATCCCTACAAAAACCGCACCGGGCCATGCTTCGGTGTTTTCGGGAACAACGCCAAAATACCACGGCATAATAGCTAACGACTGGTACGATAAGGAAGCCAAGAGCATGGTGTATTGCGTGGCCGATAGCAATTACCAATCCGTGGGTGCCGATTCCAAGGACGGACAAATGTCGCCGCACCGCATGAAAACCACGACCTTTGCCGACGAAAACAAACTGTTTACCCAAATGCGGGGCAAAACCATTGGTATTTCGGTAAAGGATAGGGGCGCCATTCTTCCCGCGGGCCATACGGCGGATGCCGCTTATTGGTTTTACGGAAAGGATAAAGGACTTTTTATTTCCAGCACGTTTTATGTGAACGAACTGCCAAAATGGGTTGAAACCTTTAATAAATCGAACACAGCCGAATCCTATCTAAAACCTTGGGACACCTATTATAATATTGAAAGCTACACCGAAAGTGGTAATGATTTGAATAATTTTGAAGGCGGGTTTAAAGGCAAGGAAACCGCAACCTTTCCCTACGATTTAAAGGCTTTAAGCCAACAAAACAACGGTTTCGACATTATTAAAACCACGCCCTACGGCAACAGTATCGTGGCCGATTTTGCCATTGCTGCCTTAACGGGCGAACAATTGGGGCAAGATAATATAACCGATGTGCTTACCGTAAGTTTTTCGAGTACCGATTATATCGGGCATAATTTTGGCGTAAATTCCAAAGAAATCGAAGATACCTACATTCGTTTGGATTTGGATATCGAACGCTTTTTAAAGGCCTTGGACAAGGACGTAGGAAAAGGACATTACACCCTATTTTTAACCGCCGACCATGCCGCCGTGGATGTGCCTGCATATTTGCAAAGCGTAAATATCCCGGCGGGTTATGTTGATACTTCAACTAATAAAGAAAAATTAAAAGCGTTTTTGGAAAACAAGTACAAGGACAATAATTTGGTTGAAAACGTTAGCAACGACCAGATTTTTTTAAACCGTGATAAAATTAAGAAAATGGGGCAGGAACTCAGTGCCGTACAGGAAAGCATAGTAAACGAAATTATAGGCTTTGGCAGTGTGTACAAAGCTTACGCCGCCACAACCATGGCCACCCATAATTTTGCCGATGGCGTGGAAAGTTTGCTGGAAAAAGGGTATAACCAAAAGCGTTCGGGCGATGTGCTGTTTGTGTACGATCCCGCTTTTATTTCGTATTCCAAAACAGGGTCTACCCACGGCTCGGGCTTTAGCTACGATACCCATGTACCATTACTGTTTTTCGGAAAAGGTATTAAGCATGGCGAAACCTTGCAAAAAACCCAAATTACCGATATAGCCCCAACCATTTCGGCTTATTTGGGAATTGGTTTTCCCAACGGTGCTATTGGCGAACCTTTAGAATTTGTTTTGGAATAGTTTTGAAGAATAAAAAAATATACATTGTAATAGCCTTTTTACTACTTGTAGGCGTATACGGTTACGAGCATGTTTTAAATCAGGAAGAAAAAACCGAATTTGAAAAACAAGGCGAAACAGTAAAACCCGAAACCAAGGCACATTTTTTGCCTACAAGCACCACGGGGCAAATTGTTCACCATCAGGGCTATTCCTTATCCTATAACGAACCTTACGAACAAGCCGAATGGGTAGCCTACGAGCTAAAAAAAGAACACTTGGCCAATACCAATTACAACAGGCCGTATTTTGAAGTTGATAAAGCCGTAAAAACCGGTGCGGCCGATTGGCGCAACTATAAAAACTCGGGTTACGACCGTGGCCACTTATGCCCGGCGGGCGATAAACGCTACAGTAAATCGGCTTACGACGAAACTTTTTTAACCAGTAACATAAGCCCGCAGGACCACGATTTTAATTCAGGAATTTGGAATACCTTGGAACAAAAAGTACGGTATTGGGCAAGCAAGTACAACGGCGTTTTTGTGGTAACGGGCGGCGTATTGGAAAAAGGACTGGAAACAATAGGCAGCGAACACGTAGCCGTGCCCAACCAATTTTATAAAGTGCTAATAGACACCAGTTCGGGCAAAACCAAAATGATTGCCTTTTTACTGCCCCATAAGGATTCCAAAAAACCGCTGTACGAGTTTGTCGTGCCTGTGGATACCATCGAAAAACTAACGGGTATCGATTTTTTTCCGCAGTTGGACGATACTTTGGAAAACAGATTGGAAGCCTCCGGTAGTTATAAGGATTGGAGTTTTTAAAGGTTGAAAGGGCAAAAGAGAAGCGATAAAATTAGTATCTTTGTTAAAATAAACATCTAAAAAATGGAAACATTTAATATAAAAGCTCACACAATGGATCCTTCTCAAATAGAAGCTATTAAGGCTTTTATGAAAGCGCTTAAGATAAAATTTGAACTTTCCAAGGAAGAAAGCCCTTATAATCCTGAATTTGTAAAAAAAATTAAAGACGGAGATGAAGATTTAAAAAAAGGAAAAGGACGAAAAATAACAATTCAAGAAATTGACAGCCTATGGAAATAATTTTTCTTCCGAAAGCTGATGAGGATATTGAACATTGGAAAAAGACTGGAAATAAGGCAATCTTGAAAAAAATATCGGAATTAATCAAATCAACTATTGATAATCCGTATTCCGGAATAGGAAAGCCTGAAGCCTTAAAGTATAATTTAGCTCCAAAATGGTCCAGAAGAATTAATAAAGAACATCGTTTTGTGTACTTTGTTCAAGATGAAAAGCTATATGTTTATTCTTTAAAAGGGCATTACTAAATAAAAAATAAAATTTATCACTCTTCAAAAAACCTAACAATACCTTGCGAATCGCCTTTTTGTGTTTGGGTAACGGTAAATTTTAAAGCGTATTGTGCCGTTGTATCCAATGCTTGATTACAGTTTAAATTATAAACCGAATGTGCCTTGGTAACTAAAAACTGGTAGGTGTTTTTGTATTCGGTTTGGCTGTGGCTTTTATGGTTGTCGGAAGCTATTACGGTATTGTTTTTTAAAAGTTTAACGTTGGATACTTCAACACCGCCTTCACCTTTAAAATGCTGTATTTCCAACTTGTAATTGGTGTTTTGGGTTACAAAAGGGGTGAAATCTATGGTAAATTCGGTAGTGTTGCTCAAACTTACCAGATGTGGGTTCCAGCATGCTATTATCTTACCGTTTTCGGTAGCAATTAAATGTTCAACATAGTTAAAGTTAGCATCGGTTTTATAGCGGTCAAGTTGGTTTTGCAGTTTGTTACGGGCTTCTTTTTGGGTATTATTTTCGTTAAAACCAAGGGTAAATTTATATTCGCTGGGGTCGTTGTTTAGGTTTACAAGCCTACCATCGCTGTACAGTTTCCAGTTTTTGTCCCTAATGTGCAGTGCCCGCATATCGTCGCGAAAATTATTGGCCCCAAAATAGGAAAGCGTATATTCTTTTTTACGGGGTTTATTTTCTAATAAAAAGGGCAGTAAACTTTCGCCATCTAATTTGGGGTAATTTTCGGGCAACGTTTTTACTTGGGCAACATCCATTAAGGTTGGAAAAATATCGGTAAAATCGGCCAGATGGTTAATGCGCTTGTGCTTAAAATGTTTGCCGTAGCTTGCGATAAACGGCACGTGCTGGCCGCTTAAAATGGGGTAGCTTTTACCGCCTTTGGCAATGCTGTCGTTGGCCAATTTTGCCGTAAGCTCGGGATAAGTACCGTTATCGGTGGTGAAAATAACCAAAGTTTCGTCGGCAATGCCCAAGGATTCCAAATGTTTGGTAACTTTCCCGATAAGTTTGTCGGCATAGTTAACCATATCGGTAAAATTGGTTTGCCAATTGGTCTCGTTTTTGTTTTTGCTGTCGGGCGTGGGCACAAAAGGCCAATGCCCCAATGCCATGGCGTAATAGGCAAAGAATTTTTGGTTTTTGTTGGCCGATATAAAATCTAATAGTTTTGCGTTATAAATATCTGGGCCGTAATCGGTTTTGTCGTAGGTTTTAATGCGGTTGTTTTCCTTTATTTCGGGTTGCCAAAACCTGCGGTTTCCTTGGTTAAAAACGGCATAATCGTCAATTTTAAAATCGGCAAGGTCTATGTTGCGGTCAAAGCCGTCCCATTTGCCGTAAAATCCTATTTTAAAACCTTCATTATTTAAAATTTGTAAAAATGTTGGGCTGCCATTGGGCATAACGTTGCCGTATTTGTGGCGCCTAAATTGGTGTGTGCCGGTTAAAATGGTTTGTCGGGAAGGGGCGCACAGCGGTAATGACGAAAAATTGTCGAACACATACCCTTGGTTTGCTAAATGGTCTATGTTTGGGGTTTGCTGCGAGGTGCAACCGTAAGCGCCTATCCACTCGGCACCAATATCGTCGGCCAAAATAAAAACTACATTTTTTGGTGTGGGAATTTCGGTGTGTTTTACGCTACTAACTTTAGTATTGCAGCAAAACAGTAAAAATGAAAGTAGGGGAAGGCTGTATTTTAGCATTTTTGTTTTATGGATTTTGTGGTGGATTAGGTTGTTTTTGCTTTCATTTTTTACAAGATACCGTTTTTCTGGCTTCGTTTTCGTCTAACTTTTATTAGCCTGTACCTAAAATCGTCGTAAAGTAAACTTAAAAACAAAATAATAGCGCCAAGAATTAAAGTATTTAGTTTTAAGTTTAATCTCGAATACAAATAACCGCCAATTAAACCGCCGAGAAAAAAGGACAAGATAATATAAACCCGAAGTTTAATGGTGGCTTTAATTTTGTCCTGATGCGGGTGGGCTTTCGGGAAAAATAGTTGCGATAGCTCAATGCCCAAATCGGTAAACAGCCCGGTAAGGTGCGTTGTGCGTACCACGGCGTTCGAAATTTTGGTAACAAACGAGTTTTGCAGCCCCATGGCAAAAAGGAGCAGGCAAACAATTAAATTGGTGTGCTTTAGTTCGGTAAAATAATTGGCAGCAACAATTGCCGTTAAAATAAGGCATTCAACAAAAGTGGGTAGGGCAAAAACGTTTAGCTTTTTGTTTTCCTTGAATTTTTCAATTAAAAAGCTCGATAAAAACGAACCAAATAAAAAGGCAAAAATATATAGGAAATACACAATGCCTTTCCAAAACTCGAAATTGGCAACATCGTTAATAAAAAGTGCAAAATGCCCCGTTACGTTGGTGGTAAGTTGCTTAAAGGCCAAAAAACCCGTAACGTTTACAATACCGGCAACAAACGATAAAATGGTGGCAATCCTGAAGTTGTGCTTTAATGTCCTGCTTTTGCCTTGGTGCCTAAACATTTATTTTATTGTTATAATTTTGGTTGGTTTACTTTTCAATAGTCCTAAATGTTAAGTTTATCCTTGGCAAATTTATTTTTTTGGTAGGTGGTAGGCGGTGCATCCAAAAGGTTTGGGTGGTGTCCTTCATAACCAAAAGGCTTCCGTGCTCCAAAACCAATTCCACTTTCACTTTGTTTTCTTTATGTTTAAAAGCAAATTTCCGTTCGGCACCAAAACTTAACGACCCAATGGCGCCGTCTTTTTTCAAATCGGTTTCGCCATCGCTGTGCCAGGCCATGCCTTCGCTACCGTCGTGGTATAGGTTAAGCAGGCACGAGTTGTAGGTTTCGCCTGTTTCCTGTTCTACAAGTTGTTTTAAATTTAATAATGCTTTCGTCCATGGCAGGGCAAGTTTTGTTGTATTGGAATAGGTGTATTCAAATGGTTTTTCGCCATACCAGGCCACTTTTCGCTTGGTTGTTATTTTTTTGCCAAAAATAATAGCCTCGTCGTTTTTCCATGCAATGTTGTGCATTAATTCGTTGAAATAAAAATCGGATTGCGCTTTGCTTAAAATTTTTCCATAATAATTAACGGTGCCATCAAATGGCAACCAGTTTTTGTGCTTATCGAATGTTGGGTTGAATAAATCCATAATAGCGACGTTTGTACAAATTTCCGAAAAGGTTTTGTTTTTTTGAAATTTAAAATTTTATTTTTTCCCTTCAATTTTAAAAGAAACATCACCCGTTCACCCAAAAAATAACTACTTTAACTCGCTGAAACAAACCTTTTGCTCATTTGGTGTTTTTGGAACATTTTTTGAAAGGTATTTTAGCTACAAAATCGAACAAGATGAAACACCCATGATTAAGCTTAAATCACACAACGAAATGTTAATTTGGGAGTTCCATGTGACCATTAAAAACAATAAATTTAACACATGAAATATTTATATACCGGTATTATGCTTATATGTTTTGCCCATTTTTCGCAAGCGCAAACACCCGACTACAATAGTTTATGGAATAAAGTTGAACAGTTTGAAATTAACAGTTTACCAAAATCGGCCTTGGAAATTGTCGAGGATATTGGCAAACTGGCCGAAAAGGACAAAAACAAACCGCAACTAATAAAAACCATGCTTTTTAAAAGCAAATTTGCTTTGGTTCTGGAAGAAAACGCCCAGTTGAAAGTAGTAACCGATTTTAAACAAGAAATTGAAAAAGCTGAATTTCCCGTAAAAAATATTTTGCAAAACATGCTGGCCAATATGTTGTGGCAGTACAGTGTGCAAAACCGTTGGAAATTGTATAACCGTACCGAAACCGAGGAAAAAGTAGATGCCGACGATTTTCGCACCTGGGACCTGCAAACCCTATTTGGCGAAGTGCACCAATACTACCAAAACTCGCTACAAAACGGCTTAATGCTACAATTGGAGCCGTTAAGTACTTTTGATGCCTTGTTGAGCCTTCAAAAAAACTCTAAAATATACAGGCCAACATTGTTCGATTTTTTAAACCACAACGCCCTGGTTTTTTACAAAACCAACGAAACCCAAATAACCAAGCCCGCTTATAAGTTCGAAATCGATAATCCCGATTTTCTATCCGATGCAAAAACGTACACCCATGTAAACATTGTTTCGCCCGATAGCACATCGCTGCAACTGCATGCCTTAAAAATATACCAAAACCTAATTCAATTTCACTTAAACGACCAAGACCCCCGAGCCCTTGCCGAGGTAAACATGGAGCGCTTGGATTTTGTAACCGCCAATGCCATTTTCAATAATAAAGAAAACGTACTGTTAAACACCTTAAAGGCCGAAAGCGAGCAATTAAAAAGTAATGCCGCTTCGGGTTTGTACCAATATAAAATGGCTTTATTGTATTACCAAGAAAGCAAAAAATACCAGCCCAATACCCAGGACGAATACCGTTGGAAAGCCAAGGAAGCCTTGGATATTTGCAATGCCGTAATTTTGGAATTTCCCGAAAGCAAGGCCGCCGAAAAGTGTACCTATTTAAAAGCACAAATTACGTTGCCCAACCTCAATATTTTAACCGAAAACTTTTTGCCGATAGAGCAACACGGCCGATTATTGGTGCAATATAGCAACTTGGATCAGGCAAGTTTTAAGGCTTATGCCCTTAGTAGAACGCAGCTTGAAAAATTTAACAATATTTACCGCCAGGACGAACAGCAGAAATTTATTGAATCGTTAAGCGTTTCGGCGCAATGGGAAAGCAATTTAAAAAACGAAAACGACTACCAGCAGCACAGTACCGAAATAGCCATCCCGAAACTTAAAAACGGCTCGTATGTAATTGTGGCCGCCACCAATAATAATGCTACTATTTTCGCTTTTAATACCGTACAAATAACCAATATTGTTTTGGTTGAAACCGATTACAGCGCATACAAGTTGTTCCAGGCCATAGACCGCAGTAGCGGAAAACCTTTGGGGAAGGCCGAAATCCAGCTAAAATATACCGATTACGGCTCAAACAGGGTTAGCTACAAAAACTATGTTACCAATACAAACGGTGAGGTTAAAATTGAAAAAATGCAGGATAGGTACCGAAATATATCCGTTAAAATAAGCCACCAAAACGACACGGCTTATTTTGGCGATTATTACATAAACCGCTACTACGACAAAGACCAAAACACGACCAACTACCGCAGTTTTATTTTTACCGATCGCAGTATTTACCGCCCTGGCCAAACCTTACATTTTAAGGCCATTGCCCTAACTTCGGAAGTCGGAAAATCCAATGTTTTGCCCAATGCGCCCGTTACGGTACGGCTGTTTAATGTGAATAATGAAGAAGTTGCCAAAACAGAACTTGTAACCAATGAATTTGGCTCGGTTGCGGGCGAGTTTATTTTACCAAGCTCGGGGCTTAACGGCAACTACCGTATCGATTTAAGCAGCAGTAAATATACCTTGTACGGTAATTGTTTTGTTTCGGTTGAAGAATATAAACGCCCAAAATTCGAAACCAAGATTACGCCCATAACCGAAACCTTTAAAGTTAACGATTCGGTAACGGTAAACGGCACGGCCTTGGCCTATGCCGGTAGCAGCATAACCGATGCCAAAGTGGTATACCGTGTACGCCGAAACGTACAATACCCGCGCTGGTATTATTGGTACAAACCTTGGTTTAATAGCGAGCCACAAGAAATTACCCATGGCGAAACCACCACTAACGACAAAGGCGAATTTAGCATTACCTTTAAAGCCCTGCCCGACCAAAGTGTGCACAAAAGCAGCCTGCCTGTTTTTAATTACGAAATTACCACCGATGTTACCGACCTAAACGGCGAAACCCGAAGCGCCACAAGCATTGTTAACGTGGGCTACCACGCTTTAACGGCCAGTATGGCTATTGCCGAAAAATTAGATAAGGACAAAAAAGACCATAGTATTGCAATAGATACCAAAAACCTTAATGGCGAGTTTGTACCCGCCAATGGCACCATAAAAATATACAAATTGCAAGCGCCCGGTAAGGTTTTGCGCCCCCGCCCATGGGCAGCGGCCGATTACCAAAACTATACCGAAACCGAGTTTAAAACCCTATTTCCGCACGATGCCTATTCCAACGAGTATAATCCCGAAAACTGGAAAAAAGGCGAACTACTTTTAGAAAAAGCCTTCAACACCGAAACCGATAAAAACCTCGCTTTGGGTAATGTTAAAAACTGGCCGTCGGGCTTGTACCTTATTACCTTGGAAAGCAAGGATAAGTTCGGGCAATTAGTAAAGGACGAAATAAAAACAACCCTTTACGGCAATAACGACCCCCAGCTTGCCGATAACCAACTGTTTAGCATTACCACCGATGCGCCAAGTTATAGCATTGGCGAAACGGCCAAAATAACCTTTGCCTCGGCGGCCGAAAATTTAAATATTACCGTTAATGTTGAAAAAAACCACGAGGTTGTAAGCACGCAAATCATTACGCTTAACAACAATAAAAAAACCATTGCCGTTCCCGTTGAAGCGGCCGATTTGGGCGGCTTTGCCATAAAGTATAGTTTTTCGGCCTTTAATAGTTTTCAATCGGGCGTGGAGCTTATTGCCGTACCTTATCCCAAAACCGAACTGGATATTGAAACCAAAACGTTTAGGGACAAACTACAGCCCAATACCGACGAAACGTGGAGTTTTACCATAAAAGGACCAAAAGGCGACAAGGTTTCGGCTGAATTGCTGGCCAGTATGTACGATGTGTCGCTGGACCAATTTAAACCGCACAATTGGGCATTTTCACCCATTTTCATCCCCGGTTATTACAGTTATAACCAAAGCAATGCCCGCCAAAGTTTTGGCATTGGTAACTTTAGGGTTTATAATTTGCCTTCCGCCCCGTATTACCTCACCCAGCAGTACGACCAGTTAAACTGGTTCGGGTTCGATATAAATAACAGTTCGTGGCAGTACAATCGTTATATAAACGTACTTAGGCAAAAACAACAGCACCGCCCCAACGAATCCAAATACGATGCCGCTATAAAAGACGGGGTCGTTGCCGGAACCGTGTTCGATTGGCAGGGCAGCCCTCTTGCGGGAGCTAACATCGAGATAAAAGGAACGGCTGCAGGTGCAGTTGCCGATTTTGATGGAAACTTCACCATAAAAGCAAATAAAGACAACATATTAGTTTTTAGCTTCGTCGGGTATGTTGCTGAAGAAATAACTATCGGAAACCATAACAGCTTTAAAATATATTTAAATGAAGATTTTGCTTCTTTAGATGAAGTGGTAACCGTTGGCTTTGCCCGACAAGAAAAATCGGCGAATGTGGGGGCTGCCAAAATGGTTTCCGATGAAGCGGAAGTTGAGGAGGCGGCCGTTCCCTTTAGTCAGAACGTTGATTTGAGAGTTTTGAATGAAAATGCTTCGCCCGAACAACCAAATGAAACTTCACCTAAAAACGAAGAAGAAAGCAAACCCAATTTCGACAATATTCAAATTAGAAAAAATTTACAGGAAACCGCATTTTTCTTTCCGCAATTGCGCACCAATAGCGAGGGCGAGGTAAGTTTTAGCTTTACAACGCCCGAAGCGCTAACACAATGGAAGCTCCAACTTTTGGCACATACCAAAACCTTGGAAAGCGCTACCAAAACCCTAACAACGGTTACGCAAAAAGAACTTATGGTAACCCCCAATGCGCCGCGTTTTTTACGCCAAGGCGATCAAATAACCATAAGCACCAAAATTACAAACCTTAGCGAAAAAGCCCTATCGGGCCAAGCTAAGTTAATCCTTACCGATGCCATTACAGGCCAAGACATAACCGCAAACTTGCTCAGTTCTTTCCATCCGGGAGCATCCGCAAACTTGCCCAGTCCTCTTCCTTCGGGGGAGTTAGAGGGGGAGTCCTTTGCCATTCCCGCCAAGGGCAATACCCAAGTATCGTGGCAATTAACCGTACCCGATACCGTTGGTGCCGTTCAATATAAAATAGTGGCGCAAGCAGGTAACTTTAGCGATGGCGAACAAAACGCCCTGCCCGTACTAAGCAACCGCATGTTGGTTACCGAAACCCTGCCCATGTGGATTAAAAGCAACGAAACCCGAACATTTGTTTTGGACAAACTAAAAAACAACACTTCCACGAGCTTAAAAAACCATCAATTAACGTTAGAGGTTACTTCAAATCCTGCATGGTACGCCGTTCAGGCCTTACCGTATTTAATGGAATACCCTTACGAGTGCAACGAGCAAACCTTTTCCCGTTACTATGCCAATGCCTTGGCCAGCCATATTGCCAACTCGAACCCAAGGATTCATGAGGTATTCAAACAATGGGAATCGGAAGGGGCTTTATTGAGCAATCTTGAAAAAAACGAAGAACTAAAATCCATTTTAATTCAGGAAACCCCTTGGTTGCGCAATGCCCAAAGCGAAACCGAACAAAAAAAGCGTATCGCCCTGCTTTTCAACTTAAATAAAATGAACAGCGAGCTGCAATCGGCCATTAATAAATTGGAAAGCAACCAAATGCGCTCGGGTGCTTGGCCGTGGTTTAAGGGTGGTTACGAAAACCGCTATATTACCCAGCACATTATTACGGGCTTCGGGCATTTAAGCAAATTGGGCGTAAATACTTCCGTTAATGATAAAACCATAAAAAAAGCCGTAAAATACTTAGACGACCAGTTTGTAAAGGAATATAACGACCTTAAAAAATATGACCCAAAAGTAGATTTAAACAAGGACCACCTAAGCTATACCCAATTGCATTATTTGTATATGCGCAGCTTTTTTTTCGAAATTAAAAAATCGAAGGAAGTTGAACATGTTACACAATATTACCACACCCAAATACAAAATTATTGGTTAAGCCGTTCGCTTTACGCCAAAGGGCTTATGGCTTTGGTTTCTCAGCGTTTGGGCGATACAGCTACTTCGGCAAAAATTTTAAAATCGTTAAGGGAAAACAGCGTTACCAACGACGAGCTGGGCATGTACTGGAAAGAAAACACCAGCTCGTGGTACTGGTACCAAGCACCTATTGAAACGCACGCCTTGCTAATAGAGGCCTTTTCGGAAATTGAAAACGATACCCAAACCGTTGATAACTTAAAAATCTGGTTGTTAAAACACAAGCAAACCAACCAATGGAAAACTACCAAAGCCACAACCGAAGCGGTTTACGCCTTATTATTGCAGGGCAGCGATTGGTTGTCGGTAACCGATATGGTCGATGTGGTTATGGGCGGTGAAAAAATAGCACCATCAAAATTAGAAAATACCAAGGTAGAAGCCGGAACAGGCTATTTTAAAACCTCGTGGAACACTGCCGAAATCCAACCAAAAATGGCCGAGGTAAGCCTAACCAAAAAAGGTAACGGTATTGCTTGGGGTGCCTTATATTGGCAATATTTTGAAGATTTGGATAAAATTACCTCGTCCGAAACACCACTTAAATTAAAGAAAAAGCTATTCTTAAAACGCAATACGGACAAAGGCGAACAACTTTCGGAAATCAGCTCTAAAACAAGTTTAAAAGTAGGCGATTTGGTTCGGGTACGTATTGAGTTGCGTGCCGACCGAAGCATGGAATTTATACACATGAAGGATATGCGGGCTGCCGGCTTCGAGCCTATTAACGTACTATCGCAATACAAATGGCAGGACGGTCTTGGCTATTACGAAAGCACGAAGGACGCCAGTACCAACTTCTTTTTCGACCGTTTGCCAAAAGGCATTTACGTGTTCGAATACGATTTAAGGGTTAACAATTCCGGTAACATGAGCAATGGCATTACAACCATACAAAGCATGTACGCTCCCGAGTTTAGTAGCCATAGCGAGGGCATTCGGGTTGTGGTGGAGTAGCCAATTAAGTAATTGTAAAAAAAAGACGGATTGTTATAAAAAAACAAGATGAGTTCATAACATATACCGAACTCATCTTGTATTAATCTAACTAAGGTTCGATTAAAAATTAAGGCCTAACAGTTTTTATACTTGTCGTGCAGTCCGGCGCCTTTTAAAATCATGGGCGTTATTTTTTCCAAACGCGTTTGTTTGGTGGCTTCCCGCTTGGCCTCGCTTATGTATTGGCAGTATTCCCGTTGTTTGGATAACGACAAGGTTTCAAAGCTGGTTTTTAAGTCGGTATTGGCTTTAAAAAGCGTTTTTAGTTCCAATGGAACGTCGGGCTTTTTTGTTGTTTTTTCGGGTTTTATTTCCTTGCCTAGTTTTTGGTTTTCAATAGCTTCCTTTACGTAGGCCAAAACCACGTTTTTATCAATATCGGCAACGGTGTTAAAGCGCATTTGACGTAGTGCTTTTGTTTTTTCTTCTTGTGCGTTAATCAACAATTTTTTTTCGTCCTTCAAAAAAACACCGTTAAAAAACCATAGGCAAAAATGGTTTTTAAAAGCGCCCAAGCCAAGCACGTTTTTGTTGTTAATGGCGTAAACGGGCGAGTTCCATTTTAGGGTTTCCTCCAGTTCGGTCGAGTTTAACAAGGTTCTTAAAATGCTAAGGGCTTCGCCAAAGTGGGCGTTGCTTTCAATATATTCTTCTACGGTGTTTACTTTTTTCATCTATTTAAATTTTATCAAAAACTTGTAGTTCAGCTATTTAATTATTTCGATGGGTGTCGAATTTTGCCCTGTCAAATGCCCATTATGGGCTTTCATAATTAAAACCAAAAAAATTGAAAACGAATTTAAGCCAAATCATTTATAAAATCAATGTTTTAATAGTTTTCAGTTGAAATATTTTGTGACAAAATGGCAATTTTATAATAATGGCAGTACTTTTGCCAAGCAAATTCAGTATTTGTATAAAAAACAGAAAACAATGAGCCAAGAAGAACATACAAA
>JBKEDS010000051.1:0-2170 GCA_047975545.1 Flavobacteriaceae bacterium
CTATGTGAAGCGTATGTCGTATTATGAAAATTTTCACCAATTAAAACAATATTTTCAACCTTAAGGCTATCTGCAAAATCGGCAATGGTTTCATGTTCGGTTTTGGCTGCTTTCCCCAACTCGAACATATCGCCCAAAAATACAATTTTGTTATCGGTCTTTAAATCGTTAAAGTTGGTCAGGGCAGCCTTCATACTCGACGGATTGGCATTGTAGGCATCTAAAATAATGGTGTTGCTGCCTTTTTTTATAACTTGCGAGCGATTGTTAGACGGAACATAGTCTTCAATAGCCTTTTTTATTTTGTTTGTTTCAACCTTAAAATATTGACCTATGGCAATAGCAGCCGAAATATTATTGAAATTATAAGCCCCTATTAATTTGCTGTTTACGGTTGTGTTGTTAAACGTAACAACAACATTGGGCTGGGCTTCAATAAACATAATATTAAAGTTTGCTGTTGATTTGTCTTCGGAGAAAATAACTTTATTGGCATCTAAGGTTTTTTCGTATTGAATGGCATCATTACCGTTAACAAAAATAGTTTTGTTGTTTTTTTTAAGATAATCGTACAGTTCGCTTTTACCTTTAATAACGCCTTCAATGCTTCCAAAACCTTCTAAATGTGCCTTGCCAAAATTGGTAATGTAACCATAATCGGGTTGTGCTATTTGAGATAAAGATTGTATTTCGCTTAAGTGATTGGCTCCCATTTCAACAATACCTATTTCGGTTTTGGAAGTCATGGATAATAGCGTTAAGGGTACGCCAATATGGTTGTTTAAATTACCAACAGTAGCTGTAGTATTATATTTTTGAGAAAGTACGGCATTAATAAGTTCTTTTGTTGTGGTTTTGCCATTGCTTCCCGTTAATGCAATAATGGGGATATTTAAATATGTTCTGTGAAACGCAGCCAGTTTTTGAAGTGTTTCCAGTACATTATCCACCAAAATAATAGTGTCCAATGTTTGGTATGGAGCTTCGTCTACAACGGCATATTTTGCGCCTTTTGCAATGGCTTGCCGGGCGTATGTGTTACCATTAAAGTTGTCGCCCTTAAGGGCAAAAAACATATCGTTTTGCGTTATCTTTCGCGTATCTGTACAGGCGGTGTTACAGGTTAAAAAAAGTTGGTGTAGTTGTGCTATTTCCAAAAGGTGTAAATTAAATTTAGAAAACTAAAAATATTAAAAAAGTCCTAACAAGGTTAGGACTTTTTTTTGGATTTTATATAAAAAACTAATTTCTCTTTTTTATTTTCGAAGTCGATTTTTTTCCTAAGCGCGACATGGCACATCTAAAGCCAATATAATCGGTGGCCATTTCTTGTGGGAAATAGCGGCGTTGTGCCGGATCCAACCAATATTCGCGATCTTTCCACGAACCGCCTTTGTAAACCCTTACTTCGTCGTTAATTAAGGAGGTTCTTTGGTTGGATTTGTCGTATGCCTTAACAATGTTGCCCAACGAATCCCGTGTTACCATATTTTTTGGCGAATTGTACATTTTTCTGGTGTAAACATCGTGACTTAAACTATCGTCTTCGTTATAACTGTCATAATATCTGGAAGAGCGTTTGTCGCCATCCCTAAAGTTAACTTCATAGCTTCGGTCGAAATTAGTGCGCATAAAGGTGTCTTCTTCGTCAATAGGCACTTGTAAAACTTCGCCGGGCAGGTTTCTGGCTACCACTTTTCCGGTAGATAGGGTGTCGTAAAGAATATCGTCTGAGGAAACTACCTTTACAGAGCCGTCTTTATTAATGGCATTTTTGGTATATACGTTGCCTCGGTAGTAGTTAAAATCGTTAAACTCATCGTCCACAATAGGGCGGTACACATCGGCTACCCATTCGGCTACGTTTCCGGCCATTTCGTACAAGCCATAATCGTTTGGTTCGTATGATTTTACGGCAATGGTAATGTCGGCGCCATCGTCGGACCATCCTGCTATTCCGCCATAATCGCCTTTGCCTTGTTTAAAGTTTGCCAATTGGTCGCCTTGCGTCCTGCGGTTGCCACTTCTGGTGTATTGACCATCCCAAGGATATTTTTTACGACCCCGGTAAGCATTATAATCCCTAATATCGCTTAATCCCAAAGCGGCATATTCCCATTCGGTTTCGGTTGGTAATCTGTATTTGGGAACAAGAATACCTGTTTGCCTA
>JBKEDS010000061.1:0-2180 GCA_047975545.1 Flavobacteriaceae bacterium
CTATGTGAAGCGTATGTCGTATTATGAAAATTTTCACCAATTAAAACAATATTTTCAACCTTAAGGCTATCTGCAAAATCGGCAATGGTTTCATGTTCGGTTTTGGCTGCTTTCCCCAACTCGAACATATCGCCCAAAAATACAATTTTGTTATCGGTCTTTAAATCGTTAAAGTTGGTCAGGGCAGCCTTCATACTCGACGGATTGGCATTGTAGGCATCTAAAATAATGGTGTTGCTGCCTTTTTTTATTACTTGGGAGCGATTGTTGGAAGGGATGTAATGTTCAATGGCGTTTTTAATTTTATCGGTTTCAACTTCAAAATAAAGCCCGATGGCAATGGCGGCCGAAATATTGTTGAAATTATAAGCACCTATCAATTCACTATTTACGGTTGTATTGTTAAAGCGGACTGTTACATTAGGTTGGGCTTCAATAAAATTAATATTGAAGTTTGTTTTTTGGGTAGATTGGTTTTCTTCTGAAAAAACAACCCTATTGGTTCCTAAGGTTTTTTCGTATTGAATGGCATCATTACCGTTAACAAAAATAGTTTTGTTGTGAAATTTAAGATAATCGTAAAGTTCGCTTTTTCCTTTTATAACGCCTTCAATACTACCAAAGCCTTCCAAATGCGCCTTGCCAAAATTGGTAATATAGCCGTAGTCGGGCTGTGCTATTTGGCATAAAAAGTTTATTTCGTTTAAGTGGTTGGCACCCATTTCAACAATACCTATTTCGGTTTTATCGGTCATGGACAATAGCGTTAACGGAACGCCTATGTGGTTGTTTAAATTACCAGCGGTTGCCGTTGTGCGGTATTTTTGCAAGAGTACGGTGTTAATAAGTTCCTTTGTCGTGGTTTTGCCGTTGCTTCCCGTTAGTGCCACAATGGGAATGTTTAAGTGTTTTCTGTGAAAAGCAGCCAGTTTTTGAAGCGTTTCCAAAACATGCTCCACTACAATAATACTGTTCGAGGTTTGGTATTGTGCGTCGTCTACCACGGCATATTTTGCGCCTTTTGCAATAGCTTGTTCGGCATAAGTGTTGCCGTTAAAGTTGTCGCCCTTGAGCGCAAAAAACATATCGTTTTGGATTATTTTTCGGGTATCCGTACAGGCGGCGTTACAGGTTAAAAAAAGCTGGTGTAATTGTGCTATTTCCAAAAGTTGTAAATTTAAGTTTGAACATTTAAAAATATTAAAAAAGTCCTAACAAGGTTAGGACTTTTTTTTGGATTTTATATAAAAAACTAATTTCTCTTTTTTATTTTCGAAGTCGATTTTTTTCCTACTCGCGACATGGCACATCTAAAGCCAATGTAGTCGGTGGCCATTTCTTGGGGGAAATAACGGCGCTGTGCCGGGTCTAACCAATATTCGCGGTCTTTCCAAGAACCACCTTTGTAAACCCTTACTTCATCGTTAATCAAAGAGGTTCTTAAATTGGATTTATCGTAGGCTTTAACAATATTGCCCAACGAATCCCGTGTTACCATATTTTTTGGCGAATTGTACATTTTTCTGGTGTAAACATCGTGACTTAAACTATCGTCTTCGCTGTAACGGTCGTAATAACGGGAAGAGCGTTTGTCGCCATCCCTAAAGTTAACTTCATAGCTTCGGTCGAAATTAGTGCGCATAAAGGTGTCTTCTTCGTCAATAGGCACTTGTAAAACTTCGCCGGGCAGGTTTCTGGCTACCACTTTTCCGGTAGATAGGGTGTCGTAAAGAATATCGTCTGAGGAAACTACCTTTACAGAGCCGTCTTTATTAATGGCATTTTTGGTGTATACGTTGCCTCGGTAGTAATTAAAGTCGTTAAACTCATCGTCCACAATAGGGCGGTACACATCGGCTACCCATTCGGCTACGTTTCCGGCCATTTCGTACAAGCCATAATCGTTTGGTTCGTATGATTTTACGGCATTGGTAATGTCGGCGCCATCGTCGGACCATCCTGCTATTCCGCCATAATCGCCTTTGCCTTGTTTAAAGTTTGCCAATTGGTCGCCTTGCGTCCTGCGGTTGCCACTTCTGGTGTATTGACCATCCCAAGGATATTTTTTACGACCCCGGTAAGCATTATAATCCCTAATATCGCTTAATCCCAAAGCGGCATATTCCCATTCGGTTTCGGTTGGTAATCTGTATTTGGGAACAAGAATACCTGTTTGCCTA
>JBKEDS010000046.1:0-98399 GCA_047975545.1 Flavobacteriaceae bacterium
CGTCCTGAAGGCGGTTGTCCAAAAACGTTAAATCTTCGGTGTTATGTTCCAGTACGTAATTAATAACCGATTTCATAAAATCTTCGGCTAAATCCATGTTTCCGGCCAAATCCATCAAGGCCACTTCGGGCTCTATCATCCAAAATTAGGCCAGGTGCCTTGAGGTATTCGAGTTTTCGGCCCTAAAGGTAGGCCCAAAGGTGTATATTTTGCCTAGTGACATGGCATAGGTTTCGCCCTCTAATTGCCCCGAAACGGTTAGGTTGGTTTCTTTTCCAAAAAAATCTTTAGCATAATCGATATTGCCGTTTTCCAGTTTTGGCGGGTTTTGTGCATCCAAGTTGGTAACCCGAAACATTTCGCCGGCGCCTTCGGCATCGCTGCCCGTAATTATGGGCGTATGTACGTAGTAAAAACCATTGTCGTTAAAATAGTTGTGAATGGCGAACGATAGTGCCGAGCGCAAGCGCATAACGGCACTAAAGGTACTGGTCCGGGTACGCAGGTGGGCGTTTTCCCTTAAAAACTCGAACGAATGTTTTTTAGGTTGTTTGGGGTAGGTCTCGGGGTCGCACTCGCCCAAAATTTTTAGTTCTTTTACTTGAATTTCTACGGATTGCCCTTGGCCTTGGCTTTCTACCAATTCGCCAACAACCTGGATAGCGGCACCTGTATTTATTTTTTTCAACAGGGCCTCGTCAAAGTTTTCAAAATATACCACACATTGAATATTGTTTAAGGTAGACACATCGTTTAGGGCAATAAAGCGGATGGCACGAAAGGAGCGCCCCCAGCCTAATATGTGAACTTCGGTTAGTTTTAAGACTTGCGACAAGAGTTCGGAAACGGTATAGGGTTTCATGTTTTGAATCGGAATTTAATTTGAACTGTAAAGATAAAAAAAGCTACTTGGCTTTAATGCCTTTTTCGGTTTTAATATGAATATCTACAATTAAGAGTTATCGTATATAAGATTAGTCCGAATTCCTCCCTTGTTTCTGACGAAAAAACCACCCTATTTCCAATTGTTTAAGCATAACTTGCAAGAAAATAATTAACAAAAACACGTTTCAAAAAAAATGAACTATCGCTTCCTAACAAAAACAAGTATTCCTTTTAATGTTTTCCTACTTTTTATTAATTTAACCTTTGCCCAAACCGCAAATTTACCAGGTAGTATTAATGGTGAATGGCATACCGAGGCTTAGACCCTACAAACATTTGGCACGCTAATAAACCAAAATTTTATAGAGTATTCTTATCAAGCTTACGTATACCAAAACATTACAAAAGTTAACGAAAACACCTACGAGTTTGAAGCCAAAAGCATGGCAAACAAGACCATAAAAGGTAAGTTTGAAATATTGGACAATAACAGATTAAAGTATAATTTGGGCAACAATCTTCCTATTACACTAATAAAAAACGAAAATCCAGTAGGTGGCAAAAAAGCAGCGATACAGGATGTGCCAAACACACTAAAAAAAGAATGGTTTACAACCGATGAAACAAACAACTTAGAGTTTAATTTAAACGATGATGTTATTGTATTTAAAGGAAAACCATACACTATCGAGGATATTGTTTATTTTAACGAAGGTAGCCCCTTACAATACCGCTTTGTTGTAAAAAACAATACCGATTATTGGATGTTCTATTTTAAAAACTGGGACGAAAACTATCTGCAAATAGGCTATAACGGTAAAAACGGTGGCTTATACAAAGCCAATAAAAACTATCCTAATGAAAGAATTAAAGATGTTGAAACTTTTTTAAACTCGCCCGTACCAATAAGCATGCAGGGCAATTGGTTAAAAGCCGACGGCAGCAACCTGTGGCGCCTTAGCTTATACTACGATTATGCCGTAATAGACAAAATAAAATGGACATACAAAGCAGCAAAAAAGCAAGACAACTATACCGTTTTTACTTTAGAAAACGAAACTACCGAAAAAATTGTTTTTGCCAAGACAAACAACGATAATACCGTAAGCTTTGGCACAAATAAAAAACAACTAATAAAATGCAGCCTAACCCCGATTAACAAGCCTAATTTTAAGCCTAACGATCAAACCTTAGAACAACCAACCATAAAAAATGGTATGGCCACATTCTCCGGCTTAATTAAAAATTATACCGAAAACTATCCTAAAACCGGGCAAATTTCTGTTAATAACATTTTTACTGGAAAACGAGACTACTATTTAATAACTATTAATAACGATGGTGGTTTTTCGGTAAGCTTTCCTTGTTACTTTTTGCAAACGGCATATGTACAACTACCGCATTTTAGGGGGGCGATATACGTTGAACCCAACAAACAAACTTGGCAATTAATTACCCCTGAAAAATCATTTTTTAGCGGCGATTTAGCACAACTAAACACAGACTACCACTATTGCATGCCCAGTTTGCTAAGTACTATTTATAAATACAACGATTTAAGCGAGAACATTAAAGCCCTAACACCCCAAGACTATAAAGAAGAATGCCTTAAAATACGAGATACCGAATTAAAGCAGTTAAACAAAATTTCTAAAGAGCAATATATAAGTAAAAAAGCCATAGAATTATTAACCCAAGGTGTAAACTACAGATGTTACCAGCGTATATTAAGCTACGATATGTATGCAAGAGGTAGTAATTTGTCCAAGTCGGTAGATAAAAATTACATAAATTTTTTAACCCCCGATATTTTAAACAATAAAAAAGCCTTAAACACAAACTCATATGATTCGGTAATCAACCGATTAAAATATTTGGGTTTTTTAAGAGAAGGCATTCGGGCAAATTTACAAGTTAATGATAATGAGTTGGAAGCAATACTAAAAGCATGCGGTATTGTACCAACAACAGAAGAAAAGAACTTGCTGGACAAGCTTAACACCTTTCTATCAGAAAACAAAGAAATCATGGAACGGAAAGAAAGCTATAACAAACAGTATAGTAATGTTTTAAATAGCCTCTATGCAAAAATTAACATAATATACAAAAAACTAACAGAAGAAGAACGAAAAATTGTATTCCCTAAAAATAGCTTGGTAAGTTTAGAATCTTTAGACAAATTTATCGCCAAGTATAATCTCAACGATGCTGCCATTACCAACGAAGAAAAAGAAGTTTTTACCAACCAACAAAACCTTCTGTCCGAAGAAGAAAAAAAGCGAATTGAAAATTTTAACAGCGAAAATAGCAACAAAATAGCAGCAATATACAACAAATACAATAATGAAATTTCCACTTACAAGGAAACCAGGCAATTAGAGCAAGCCACAAAAGAAATCTGGAAACATTTGGGCCATAACCTTACCACAGACATTATGGTCCTGCAAGGAGTATTAGAAAATGCAACTCAAAATTACGCCCCCTTAACAAATATGCAAATAGAAGAAGGCAAAAAACTAATTGAAAATCCCGAAATAGCACAAATTATAAACATAGAAAACAACAAGCTAAAAGCTACCATAGAAGCCAACAAAACCAAAACCAATTTTACGTACAACGAAACCCCGAAAACCGAAGCCGACAAAATATTTGGCGAAATAATTTCAAAATACAAAGGCAAAGTTGTTTTTGTCGATTTTTGGGCTACTTGGTGCGGTCCCTGCCTTAGCGGTATTAAAAAAATGAAATTGCTAAAAGAGGAACTTAAGGGCAAGGACATTGTATTTGTGTATATTTCAAATCCTACTTCACCTGAAACGGCATACAAAAATATGATTCCCGATATAAAAGGCGAACACTACAAAGTATCCGAAGACGAATGGAATTATTTATGCGAAAAATTCAATATCACAGGAATACCCCATTATTTATTAATCGACAAACAAGGCAATATAGTTGCAAGGAATACGCCCCAGTTGTGGAGCCCCGAAAGCTTAACACCTTTGTTAAATAAATATTTAGTAAAATAATTTCTGTTTTTAAGTAGAAGAAGCCCCCTGCTCTTTGCTTGGGGCTTTTTTTGTACTTACATCAATTTCTCATCAAAATATTTTGAAAACAATAAAGCTTATTTTGATGTGAAATTGGTATAAAACATTAAAGCGTACTGAAAACCTTATTCCTCTTCCTCCCCATCATCTTCCGGAATAATGTTTATGGCAGGTTTCTTAAGCACTTCCTTGTTGGCTATACTGCGTTCCAACGACAATAATAATGAGGGCAGCAATAACAAATTGGAAAGCATGGCAAACAACAGCGTAGCCGATACCAAAGCGCCCAAAGCTACCGTGCCGCCAAAGCTGGAAATGGTAAATACCGAAAAGCCAAAAAACAGCACGATTGAAGTATAAAACATGCTTACGCCCGTTTCGCGAAGTGCACCGTAAACCGATGGTTTTATTTTCCAGTGGTTGGCTTGCAACTCTTGGCGGTATTTTGCAAGGAAGTGAATGGTATCGTCTACCGAAATACCAAAAGCAATACTAAATACCAATATGGTCGATGGCTTTATGGGTACGCCCAAATAGCCCATTAGCCCGGCCGTAATAAGCAGCGGAATAATATTGGGTATTAACGAAATAACAATCATACGCCCCGACCGGAACATATAAGCCATAAAAACGGCTATAAGCAAAATGGCCAACGACAGCGAAATAACCAAGTTTTTAACCAAATACGTCGTACCTTTTTGAAACACCATAGCCTTGCCCGTCATGGTAACGGTGTATTTATCGGCGGGAAACAGCTTGTTTATTTTAATTTGGATATCTTCCTCGATACGTTCCATTTTATCGGTACCAATATCCTTCATAAAAGTTGTTATTCGGGCGTATTGTCCCGTACTATCCACATAACTCGTTAACAGGTTGTTACTTGCGGTCGAGTTTTTGGCATACGATAAAATAAAATTACTTTCTTGCGAAGTTGGCAACTGGTAATATTTGGTATTGCCGTTGTAGTACGCTTGTTTGGAGTACTTTATTAAACTAACTACCGATATGGGTTTCGACAGTTCGGGTATTTCGTTTATAAGTTCTTCTAACTCATCCATGCGCTTTAGGGTGGCCAATTTCATAACGCCCTTTTTGCGCTTGGTGTCTATCATGATTTCCAAGGGCATAATACCGTTAAATTCTTCTTCAAAAAAACGAATATCCCTAAAAAACTCGGTGTTTTTGGGCATGTCTTCAATTAAACTTCCCGAAATTTTTATTTGGTAAATACCTATAATACTGGCCACCAAAAGCACCAATGCGGTACAGTAAATGGCTATACGGTGGTGTTTTACCATGCGTTCCATCCAGTTTACAAAGCCTCCAATCCAGCGTTTGTTTAAATGCTCCAAATGGCGCTCCTTGGGATAGGGCAAAAAGGTGTAAATAATGGGTATAATAAGCAGGCACAATATAAAAATAGCCAAAATGCTTAACGATGCAACAATACCAAATTCCTTTAACAGCTTGCTTTCGGTTAAAATAAAGGTAGCAAATCCCGAGGCGGTAGTTACATTGGTCATTAAGGTGGCATTGCCTATTTTGGTAATAACCCGCTGCAACGACTTAACTTTGTTGCCATGCAACTTAACCTCATGCTGGTATTTGTTAATTAAAAAAATGCAGTTTGGTATACCAATTACAATAATTAACGGTGGAATTAAAGCGGTTAAAACCGTTATTTCGTAGTTTAGGGCGCCCAAAATACCGAGGGTCCACATGACCCCAATGCAAACCACGATTAACGAGATAAACGTAGCACGGAACGACCGGAAAAAGAAAAAGAAAATTACGGATGTTACCAATAAGGCCGCGGCAACAAACAGCCCAATTTCGTCTACAATATTTTGCGAGTTTAGGGTGCGAATATAGGGCATGCCCGATATGCGAACGTCCAACCCGGTTTTGGCCTCGAAAGCGGTTATTTTTGGCAAAAGGCTATCAATAACAAAATCTTTCCTTTCGGATGTGTTAACAATATCCTTTTTTAGGTAAATGGCGGTTCGCACCGTTTTGGTATGGTCGTTAAACAGGATATTATCGTAAAACGGGTATTTGTTAAACAGCTCATCTTCCAAAGTTTCAATTTCCGCTTGCGACGACAGGGAATCCCTAACAAAAGGCTGTAATAAAAATTTTTCGGCTTCGGTGTCCTTCACCAATTTTTGAAGGTTTTTTATGGACACCACCAAATCGACTTCGGGATAGTTTTTAAAATCGTCGGCCAGTTTGTTCCAAGCGTTCAGTTTATCTACGGTAAACAGGGTACTGTCCTTTACGCCAAGTACTATTAGGTTGCCTTCTTCACCAAAAGTGCTTAAAAAATCGTTGTAAACAATATTAACATCGTGGTCGTCGGGCAATAAATTGGCCTCGGTATAGGTAAAGCGCATGTTTTTCCACTGCGTGCTAAACAAAACCGTAATAATGGCAATGCCAATAAGTATGGTAATTTTGTTGCGTAAAATTAGTCGGGCGACAACATCCCAAAAACGCTTTGTAGAAAGTTTTAACATGCCTTTTGTAAAAGTTGGGCAAAGGTAGAAAAAACCAACGTATTACCTTATAAAGTAACGTTAAATGTAAATTTAAAGGCAACATTATCGTCTACCCTGGGCAAGTGGTAGGCGCCGTACCGGTAGGTAAAACTTAGTCCGAAACCAAAAAAGAGTTTATTAAGCTCGAAACCCGACTCGGTATAGCCTTTTTCCAACGAGCCAAACGTTATGCCTTGGTGGCGTTCGGGGTTTGCAATGTTGCCCAAGGCATAGCGCGTGGTTAGCACCAGTTGGGGCTTAAAGCGCTCGGAAACTTGAAAGGGTTTTACGTAATGTTTAAATTGAAGGGTAACGAACTTATCGGAAAAAAACTCGTTAAAAAACATGGTTTCAAAACTGTTGTTGCCCGCCACCGAAAAGCGCTGCATAATGGTTTCTTTATTAATATTATTGGGGTAGGCGTGGTACAAATGCGTTAAGGGCGTATTGCCGTTGGCCATGCCGCCTACTAAAATTAATTCGGAATAATAATCGGCAGCCTTGCCAAAACGTTGGATGGCCCTAAAATCGACTTTCGAAAAATTAAAATCGCCTTCAAAAGCATCTTTTATGCTTTGGGTATACTGAAAGGTGAATTTTGGAAAGCCGTCCTTTACCTCAACAACGCCTTGTTCGGACATTTCAAATTTACTAAACGGACTCCATTGCAATGCTATTTTGGCAGTAGATAGATTGAATTTGCTATAAATTTCATCACCCACCACAAAACTATAATCGTAGGTCGGGCTTATATTGCTTAGGGCAAGTTCGGTTTCGGCGGATAGGTGGTTGGTTATATCGTATTCCAAGGCAAGGGCTTTGGTAATGTGTTTGTGGAACAAACTAATGTTAAGCAAACGGGGCTCGAAAAACTGGAACAGGCGTTTGTCGGTTAAAAAAACGGTACTTCCCGTTTCTTGCAAATCATCGGTATAAGCAGCCGACAGCCAAGTGTTGCCCAACTTAAAACCGCCACCAATGCTGTACTTGAATTTTTGGTCCCGAAACCCGTAAACACCGTAACCGTTAAATTGAAAGGTGTTCGATAACGCTTTGTTGGTAACCCCGCCAAGCCCTGTCCTAAAGCCTTCGTATTGGTTAAATTTTATTAAATAGCGTAAATCGACATTAAAATATTTGGTAGGAAAATAGCCGTTGCCAAGGTGTTTAAGAAAATAGGCTTTTTTTATGGAGTCCTGCTTTTGTTCGGTTTTTTCAAGTGCCGACTCTTGCGCTTGTGCCGCTACAACAAACAGAAAAACTAAAATAGGGAAAATGCGTTTAAGCATAAGCACAAAAGGCTGTTAACAATTGGAAAAACAATTATTTATGCACAAGGTCGCAAGGTTTCCACTAAAATCCGCCAAGGTTAAAACATACTTTTTCAACTTCAGAAATATAAAATCATTCCCTTCGGCAAACCCAGGAGCCAAATCATTGTTGGTTAACAAATTACACCTATTCCACATCAAAACAAGCCTTATTATTTCGGAATAAAATTGGCTTTACAGATTGCTTCTTCGTACCTCATCGCAATGACGCAGCAATACATTCGGGCTATTACACCGTCATAATCTCGGCTTCTTTTGCGCTAAATAAATCGTCGATTTTTTTAACGTATTTGTCCGTCATTTGTTGTACGTCTATTTCGGTATTCTTTTTTACGTCTTCCGAAACGTCTTCATTTTTTTTAATATCGTTATTGGCATCCTTTCGTGCTGCCCGAACCCCGATTTTGGCATCTTCGGCTTCGGATTTTGCCTGTTTGGACAAATCGCGGCGGCGTTCCTCGGTTAACGGTGGTACGTTTATAATAATGGTTTCGCCATTGTTCATGGGGTTAAACCCAAGATTGGCCAGCATAATGCTGCGCTCTATTTCTTGTAACATGTTGCGCTCCCACGGTTGTACGGTAATGGTCCTTCCATCGGGGGTATTTACGTTGGCTACTTGGCTTAACGGGGTTTGCGCCCCATAATACTCCACCAAAACGCTGCCCAACATGGCGGGGCTTGCCTTTCCTGCCCTAATGTTTGCAAATTGTTTTTCCAAATGCTTTATGGCATTGTCCATGGATTCCTTAGCGGTGTCTAATATAAATTGAATGTCTTCGTTCATGGTTTTGTTTTCTGTTTATTGGGAAAATTAGGCTTGCTGTTCGGATTCTTTTTCAATTATCCGGTCTATATCTTTTTTTGTTATCAGGTATATAATTCGTTGCTAAATCCCAAATTATATCATAGTCTATGCCAAAATACTCGTGTGATATTTTGTTTCTAAGATAATACATTTCTTTCCAAGGAATAGCAGGGTACTTGCTTTTTATGAAATTGGGTAATTTTTTTAAAGCTTCACCAATAACCTCAAAATCCCGAACTACCGCATCAATGGTTTTGTTATCTGCTTTAAACGTTATAACGTCCATATTATTTACATACTCGGTTATTCGAAACATTGAAAGTTGCATGTATTCCAAATACATTAAAAAAGAACGTTTCTTGTCCAAACTAAACGTAATTTACGCTGTTCAAAATATCGTCTTTAATCCTATCTTTAAGGGCGTTTTTTGTTACCAAATCTATTTTTCGCCCAAAAATTTGTTCTAAATAAATTTCAAGTGAAAAAAACCCCCAACCAATAGGCTTATCCAATTCCACAAGTAAATCTATATCGCTGTTGTCTTTTGCCTCATTTAAGGCGAAAGAGCCAAACAAACCGATTTTTTTAACCGAATAATCCCTAACCAAAATGGGCTTTATTTCTTTTAATTTATTTAGTATTTCAGCTTTATTTATCATATCAATAAATTTGGCTTTTTTACAAAAAAGCTGGTTACAATTTCACTTCCGTACCCACATTTTCGCCCGAAACCACTTTAAGTAAATTGCCTTTTTTGTTCATATCGAAAACAATAATGGGCAATTCGTTTTCCTGGCTTAAGGTAAAAGCCGTTGTATCCATAACTTTTAGGCCTTTTCGCAATACATCGTCGAAACTTATGGTGTTGAATTTAATAGCCGATTTGTCCTTTTCGGGGTCGGCATTGTAAATACCATCTACCCGGGTGCCTTTTAAAATAACGTCGGCCTCAATTTCTATGGCCCGTAAAACGGCTGCCGAGTCGGTTGTAAAATATGGGTTTCCGGTACCACCACCAAAAATAACCACGCGGCCTTTTTCCAGATGGCGCATGGCACGACGACGGATAAAAGGCTCGGCCACCTCGTTTATTTTTATGGCCGATTGCAAGCGGGTGGGCATTCCGGCATGTTCCAAAGCACCTTGTAAGGCCAAACCGTTAATAACGGTTGCCAACATGCCCATGTGGTCGCCCTGTACACGGTCCATACCGCTGCTGGCGCCCGCAACGCCCCTAAAAATATTGCCACCACCGATAACTATGGCTACTTCTACGCCTTTATCGGTTATGGTTTTAATATCTTGCGCATATTCGGCCAAGCGCTCGGGGTCTATGCCGTACTGGCGGTTGCCCATTAAGGCCTCGCCCGATAGTTTTAAAAGGATGCGTTTGTATTTCATTGATAATGTTGTGTTATGTATTTTACTTTGAAAGTTTAGCAAATATACATAATATCTTAATTTGCTAAAGTGAATTTTCAGGGCAATTTACGTTAATCAAACTTGACCTTTATTATGAAAGCAATAATTTACCATAATAAAGCACCTGCCTTTATGAATAGAACAAAGAGCCTCATCGATTTATCCAATTTGCTTGTATCCTATTTTATTTGGATTTGACCATCCTACACCACAAACCCTACCAAATCCTCAATTTTTGAAATACGTTGGATTTTTATGGCGGTATTTTTCAGTGAAATTTTATTGAATTTCGATACAAAAATGGTTGAAAACCCTAATTTTTCGGCTTCCAAAATGCGTTGTTCTACCCGTTGTACGGGGCGTATTTCGCCCGATAAACCTACCTCGGCGGCAAAGCAAACGTCTTTTTGCAGGGCCGCATCTTCGTTGGACGATAAAATAGCGGCCACCACGGCCAAATCTATTGCGGGGTCGTCTACCGAAATACCTCCTGTTATGTTTAAAAATACGTCTTTTGCGCCCAAACGGAATCCGGCCCGCTTTTCCAACACCGCCAAAAGCATATTTAAACGCTTGGCGTTAAAGCCCGTGGCGCTGCGTTGCGGCGTACCGTAAACCGCTGTGCTTACCAAGGCCTGAACCTCAATCATCAAGGGGCGCATGCCTTCCAAAGTTGCCGCAACGGCATTGCCCGAAAGGTCTTCGTCCTTTTGCGAAATTAATATTTCCGATGGGTTTGATACTTCCCGCAAACCGGAACCCTGCATTTCGTAAATACCCAATTCGTTGGTGGAGCCAAAGCGGTTTTTGTGTGCTCGCAAAATCCTAAAAATATGGTTTCTATCGCCTTCAAACTGCAATACGGTATCGACCATGTGTTCCAGGATTTTTGGACCGGCAATAGTGCCGTCCTTTGTAATATGGCCGATAAGAATTACGGGGGTCGATGTTTCCTTTGCAAATTTTATAAGCTCGGCGGTGCATTCCTTTATTTGCGAAATGCTGCCCGATGAGGACTCGATATAATCGCTGTGCAGGGTCTGGATGGAGTCGATAATAACCACATCGGGGCCAACCGTTTCTATTTGCTTAAAAATATTTTGGGTTTTGGTCTCGGTTAAAACGTAACAGTTATTGGGTTTTGGGTTAATGCGTTCGGCACGCATTTTTATTTGTTTTTGGCTTTCTTCACCAGAAACATACAGCGTTTTAAAAGGTAATTTTAGTGCTATTTGAAGCAACAAGGTACTTTTCCCTATGCCGGGTTCGCCCCCGAGAAGCGTTAACGAGCCCGGCACCAAACCACCACCCAGCACACGGTTAAATTCGCCATCCAAGGTATTATATCGGGCGTCTTCGGCAGTATCAATATCTTCTATTTTTAAGGGTTTCGATACACGTTTGGACGTGCCGTTTTCGGTTGTTTTCCAATCGTTTTTTTCGGGTTTTTGCACTATTTCCTCTACAATGGTATTCCACTGTTTGCAAGCCGTACACTGCCCTTGCCATTTGGCAAATTGCGTACCACAGTTTTGACAAAAAAATGTTGTTTTTACCTTAGCCATGCGTTGGTTATTGGTTATTGGGTTTTAAACGGTTAAAAATAGGCAAATATATAAGCGACAGTCCACCGAATACAATAATTAGCAGGGTTTGCGAGGCCCACATAATCCAGCCATAAGCCATACTGGGTTGTTCGGCAATACCAAAAAGCGAAAATGCAGCGTAAACCGCCAAGGGGTACGAGCCTATGCCGCCATTGGTAGCGGCAATACTAAAACTGGCTGCTATAAAGCCTACAAGAACGGCACCGAGCGTAAGGTCTTTTAAATCATCAAAAGCCAATGCCGAAACATAGAACATTAAAATATACATGCCCCAAATAAAAAGCGTGTGCGCTATAAAGGCCCATTTGTGCTTCATTTTAAAAATACTAAGCACGCCTTCTATCAGGCCGTTAACAAAATGCTTTATTTTTAAGGCTATTTTATTTTGGCTTCGTTTTAAAAACCATAAAAAAGCAAAACCTATTAAAAGCAAAACTCCCAGACCGATTAATATTTTTATTGGGTTGAACCGTTCGGATAAAAACCCATAAATAAAATCGAATTGCAAAAACAGAGTTACGGCAATAATACCCAACATAACCAGTACATCGGCCATGCGTTCGGCCACAATAGTGCCAAAACCTTTTTCGAACGGGATTTTTTCGTAATTGGCCACAATACTTGCTCTTGCTACTTCGCCCGCCCTTGGTATGGTGTAGTTTATTAAATACGCTGCAAATACGGCCATAAAACTATTGGCATATTTAATTTTATAGCCCATTGGCACCAGTAAAAACGACCAGCGGTAAGCTCGGGACATGTGGCTGAGCAGCCCCATGAACATACCTAAAACCAACCATAAATAATTGGCTTTTTTTAGATAGCCAAAAATATCGTTAAGAGAAACTTTGGACAACGCATACCAAACCAAAAAAACACCCAAGAGCAAAGGGAGTATTAATTTTAATCGGTTTTTTAACGTTGGCCCCAAACCGTTTATGTTAACAAATTGGTGGCCTCGTCGGGAAACACCAAAGACGGCTTAAAGGTTTTGGCTTCTTCAATATCCATAAAGGCGTAAGTAATTAAAATAAGGGTATCGCCCACGGCTACTTTTCGGGCCGCGGCGCCGTTTAGGGTTATTTCGCCGCTTTTTCTCGGGCCGGGAATGCAGTAGGTTTCCAAGCGTTCGCCGTTATCGTTGTTTACAATTTGTACTTTTTCGCCTTGTATAATATTGGCGGCATCCATTAAATCTTCATCAATAGTAATGCTGCCAATGTAGTTTAGTTCTGCACCGGTGCATTTTACCCTGTGGATTTTAGATTTTACAACTTGTATTTGCATAAGGCAAAGATAATTAATTTAGGGCAATATTGTCTATTAGCCTAATATCGTCGGCATAAACGGCAATAAACGCCCTGTATTGTTTGGTTTTGGTTTTCCGCTTTACTGTTTTTAGGGTGGAAACATCGGCAATTGTAAAATACTCCAACTTTAATAAATTGTGGTTTGCAAACTGTTTTTCAACCCATTCGGTTACTGTACTTGCACTTTTTGTGCCAAAGTACATTTTGGCAGTTTTTAAGGTGTTGTAAATAAAGGGGGCAGCTTGTAAATATTCGGGCTTTAACCTTGTATTTCGGGAACTCATGGCCAAGCCGGAGGTTTCGCGATAAATGGGGCAAGGCACAATGGTTACGGGTATTTTGTGCTTTTCGACCATTTTTTTAATAATTTGTAACTGCTGAAAATCCTTTTCGCCAAAATAAGCCTTGTCGGGCGTAATAATTTCGAACAGGCGCTTTACTATGGTGCCAACGCCGTTAAAATGGCCGGGGCGGAACTTGCCTTCCATTTCAAACTCCAAGCCGTCAAAATTGAAGTTTTCGGATTTTGGGTTATTGCCATAAACATCGCTTATCGTAGGGGCGTACACCAAAATATCGGTATCGCTAACTTGTTTTAGTAGGGCAATATCGTTTTCTAAGGTACGGGGGTATTTTTGTAAATCGTCCGGGTTATCAAACTGCGTGGGGTTTACAAAAATGCTTACCACAACCTTGTTATTGTCGTTTAAGGCTGCTTTTACCAAAGCCAAATGCCCGTTGTGCAAAGCTCCCATAGTAGGCACCAAACCAAGGGTTTCGGATTTGGTTTTTATTGCTTTAATAGCTTTGGCTATCTGTTGTTTTTCTGAATAAATATTCACCGCCCATTTTTAAATTAATAGGTGCAAACTTAATATTTTACGCCCAATCTGCATAAAATTTTGTACTTTTGCAGGGTTTTTTATTTTGAGCCGTAAAAGCAAATTTTTACAGGGTTTAACAAAAAGCAAGCAAAATTATTTGATTTCAACATAAAAAACACATTGTTAGTGGTTTACAAAAAATAATGTGTTTTCTAAATCGATAAAAACAAACACATGAAACCCTCATAGAGGGATTTAGTATAGCCAGATAATCGCCTCTACAAAAGGGCATGAATAAAAGCATAGGCCTGTAGGCTTTCGGTTATTTTGCTAAGTATCATGAAAACCTAAAAATTAAATGTTTAACTTAAATTTATTCGTGTGAAAGATAAGCGGGTATTGTATGTATCATCTGAAGTAGTGCCTTATCTACCGGAAACCGAAATTTCTTCAATGGCTTTTGAAGCACCGCGGTTGGTAAACCAGCAAGGCGGGCAAATACGGATTTTCATGCCCCGGTACGGCAATATAAACGAGCGCAGGCACCAATTGCATGAGGTAATACGGCTTTCGGGCATTAATTTGGTAATTAACGATTTGGATATGCCGCTTATTATTAAAGTAGCCTCGATTCCTAAAGAGCGTATTCAAGTATATTTTATCGATAACGACGAATATTTTAAGCGAAAAGCCACGCTAACCGACGAAAACGGCGAGCTTTTTCCCGATAACGACGAGCGCGCCATCTTTTTTGCCAAGGGCGTTATAGAAACCGTTAAAAAACTAAACTGGTCGCCCGATATTATCCACGTACACGGTTGGTTGGCGGCCCTGCTTCCTATTTATCTTAAAGAATATTACAAAGACGAGCCTTTATTTACCGACAGTAAAATAGTTACTTCGGTATATAATCAAAGTTTTAACAATACGTTAAATAAAGATATGATTAATAAGGTTAAATTTGACGCCATAAACGACGATGCCGTTAATGTTCTTGAAGAACCCTCGTACACCAATTTAATGAAAGTTGCCGTAGATTATTCCGATGCTTTAATTATTGGTTCCGAAACTATTCCCGAAGAACTTAACACCTATATAGGGGCATCAAACAAACCCGTTTTGGAATATAAAAACAAGGAAGATTTTGGCCCGGCCTACACCGCATTTTTTAACAATTCGGTATTGTAGCCTTTCCCAAAAACATTCAGAAAAAAATTTATGAAAAAGACATTGAAAGCCCTTCAATACCCTATTGTATTTTTATTAGTTGTTTCATCATTTATAGCTTGCGACAAGGATTTTGCCAATATTGACAGCGATGTTATAGGCGAAGGCAACACCAATTTTAGCACCAGTTCGGAGTACGTTAACATTACGGCCTACAACCGCAAGTTTGGTCATGCCCAAATAAACGGCCTGCCCGCAAATTTGCTTGGCGTGTACAACGACCCTGCCTACGGGCAAACCACGGCCAATATCGTGGCGCAAATTGCCCCGTCGAGCTTCGATCCCGATTTTGGCGACAACCCCGAAATAGACTCGGTAGTTTTAACCATACCTTATTATTACCGCACCGTAACCGATTCCACTTACACCATTAGCGATTCGCTTTACGGCGATGGAGAATCGCCCATTAAGTTGAGTATTTTTGAAAACAAATACTTTTTAAGGGATTTTAACCCTGCCGATGGCGGTTCGCAATATTATTATTCCGATGCCGAAAGCGCCTCGGAAACCAATAGCATTGTTTCCAACGGAACTACCAATATCGATTTCGATAGTTTTAAGGGCGATTTAATCTATTCCAACGAAAATTTTGTGCCCAGCCCCGATAGAATTACCCTAAACACGTATGATGATGAAGACGAAATAGCCTCTACCGAATATTTGGCGCCTTCATTTCGGGACACCCTGTCCAGGGCTTTTTGGAAAGCAGCCATTATAGACAAACAGGACGATGTGGTGTTAAGCAATTCCAGCAATTTCTTAAATTATTTCAGGGGGTTGTACCTTAAAACCGAAGCCTCAACCTACGGCGGCAATATGATTTTGCTAAACTTGGCCTCTACCAGTGCCAATATTGTTATTTACTATTCCAAGGATTCCTCTACCGAAGGCGAAAGAACACAATCCACCTACACCCTTACGTTTTCCGGTTATAAACTAAACACCTTTTCCAATACTTATACCCAAACCTTGGCAGACGGCAACCCAACCGACGGCGACGAGCTATTATACCTAAAAGGCGGTGAAGGCGCCATAGGTATTGTCGATTTATTTACCGGTCAAGCCGAATACAATGGCGAATATATTGATGCCATAGACGCCTTTAAAAAAACATACCGTCAAACCGACAAAAACGGCAATTATATAACCGACGAAAACGGCAACTTTAAACTAAAACGCCTTATTAACGATGCCGTGTTAACCGTTTACGAATACGACCAGTTAAATACGGGAAGCTACGGTAGCAACTACCACCGCTACGACCGCCTTTATGCCTACGACGTTAAAAACAATGCCCCAACGACAGATTATACGGCCTACTCCAGTGTTTCGGCCAACACAAGCTATCCGTTAAATTCCATGTTGCTAACCTTAAGCCAGCGCGATACGCTCAATGCCAAATACAAGGTTAGGCTTACCTACCATTTAAACAACATCTTGGTTCGGGACTCGACCAATACAAAAATAGGCCTAACACTATCGACCAACGTTAACCAAACCACCATGTCCAGGTTGCTGGACGACAATGGCGACTATGTTACGGGCGTGCCCACGGCCTCGGTTATTATGCCAAGGGGCACTATTATACACGGCACGAACGAAAACGCAACGCCCGAAGACAGAAAAATGACTTTGCAAATTTTTTACACGGAAACTAAATAAATTTAGTAATTTTGGCTCAGGCCATTAAAGCCCTAATTAATCCCTCTCCCACTATTTTATAGCATTTAGTAATCGGCTTGTTTTATTACGGCTTGAGTTTTTACGTCCGTTTTAAAATTTTAGTTGAAAACAATGTGTATTTCAATAACCTAAAAAAATAAAAATATGTGTGGTATTGTAGGATATATAGGGACCCGAGAAGCCTATCCCATAATAATAGAAGGCTTAAAACGACTTGAATACCGAGGCTACGACAGTGCCGGATTGGCTTTGTTCGATGGTAAAGATTTAAAAATATCCAAAACAAAAGGCAAGGTTTCCGATTTGGAGGCCATTAGCCAAAAGGAAATTACCCGTCATGGCAATATAGGCATAGGCCATACCCGTTGGGCTACCCACGGTGTTCCCAACGATGTTAACTCGCATCCGCATGCTTCAAATTCAGGCGACTTGGTTATTATCCATAACGGTATTATTGAAAACTACCAATCCTTAAAACAAGAGCTGTCCACAAGAGGCTACACCTTTAAATCCGATACCGACACCGAAGTTTTAATCAACCTTATCGAAGACATAAAAAAACAGGAAAACGTAAAACTGGGCAAAGCCGTACAAATTGCCTTAAACCAAGTTATAGGTGCTTATGCCATTGCCGTTTTCGACAAAAATAAACCCGAGGAAATTGTAATTGCACGCCTTGGCAGCCCCTTGGCCATTGGTATTGGCGACGACGAGTATTTTATTGCCAGCGACGCATCGCCTTTTTTAGAGTACACCAAAAACGCCATTTATTTGGAAGATGAAGAAATGGCCATTATTCGGTTCCATAAGGATATAAAAATAAGAAAAATCAAGGACGACTCCATTGTAGACCCCTATGTTCAAGAGTTACAATTAAACTTAGAGCAAATAGAAAAAGGCGGTTACGACCACTTTATGCTGAAGGAAATTTATGAGCAACCCAAAGCCATAACCGATACGTACAGAGGGCGCTTGCTTAGGAACGAAGCCATTATTAAAATGGCAGGTCTGGAAGATAATGTTGAAAAACTATTAAACGCCGACCGCTTTATTATAGTAGCCTGTGGCACCTCGTGGCATGCGGGCTTGGTTGCCGAATACATTTTCGAGGATTTGGCCAGGATTCCCGTAGAAGTGGAATACGCCTCGGAATTCAGGTACCGAAACCCCATTATTACCGAGCGCGATGTGGTTATAGCCATTTCGCAATCGGGCGAAACGGCCGATACTTTAGCAGCCATTAAATTAGCAAAATCCAAAGGCGCATTTGTTTTCGGGGTTTGCAACGTTGTAGGCTCGTCCATAGCCCGCGAAACCCATGCCGGAGCCTACACCCATGCCGGACCGGAAATAGGCGTAGCCTCAACAAAGGCCTTCACTACGCAAATTACGGTATTAACCTTAATAGCCTTACGCTTGGCAAGCGCCAAAGGTACGATTAGCAACTCCGAATTTCGCCAATACCTGTTGGAACTGGAAATGATTCCAAAAAAAGTAGAAGAAGCCCTAAAATCGGATACCTTAATTAAGAACATTGCCAATAGTTACAAAAACTCCAGAAACTGTTTGTACTTGGGAAGAGGCTATAATTTCCCCGTGGCTTTGGAAGGCGCTTTAAAACTAAAAGAAATTTCATATATCCATGCCGAAGGCTATCCCGCAGCCGAAATGAAACACGGCCCGATAGCACTTATAGACGAAAACATGCCCGTAATTGTTATTGCTACAAAAAAAGGCCATTACGAAAAAGTGGTAAGCAACATTCAGGAAATAAAATCCAGAAAAGGAAAAATTATAGGTGTTGTTACCAAAGGCGATGTTCAAGTTAAAAACTTGGCCGACCATGTTATTGAAATTCCCGAAACCTTGGAATTTTTATCACCGCTAATAACTACAATACCATTGCAACTGCTATCGTACCATATTGCTGTTTTGCTTGGTAAAAATGTAGATCAGCCCAGAAACTTGGCAAAATCGGTTACGGTAGAGTAATATATTGAAGAAAAGGCGTAATTTTCTTCTATCATTTAAATTTCAACAACATACAAATTTGAAATAAAGCCATTATCGAAACCATCGGTAATGGCTTTATTGTCTTTTTATCTATTTTTTTTGAGCATTAACAGTTTTTTATTTGATTTTTTATTAATTTAACTTATATATGCGTAATTTTTTTATGTTTTCACATTTAAAAAAAAGAACTAATCAACACATAATAATTAAACTAAAAACAAATTACACTGCATGAAAACAGTTTTCAACTATTTAATAGCACTTTTTTGCGTAGCGTCGTACTCGCAAGTTACAATTTCGGGGGCTGTGGCAGACGATAGCAGCCAGCCCATTCCGGGAGCCAATGTTATAATCTTGGGCACCAGCTCTGGAACGGTAACCGATTTCGATGGCCGTTTTACCCTAACAACCAGTGAAAAACTGCCTTTTAGGCTTCAGGCCAGCAGTGTTGGTTTCGAAACCGTGATTATTGATGTAACATCGGCAAACCAAAACCTAAACTTTGTTTTAAAAGAAGGAACTGCGTTGGACGAGGTGGTTATTTCGGCCTCAAGAACGCCCGAGCGTATTTTCGAATCGCCCGTTACGGTTGAACGCATCGGGTTAAAAGAGATAAAAAATACCGCTTCGGTCGATTTTTACGACGATTTGGAAAACCTAAAAGGTGTTGATGTAAACACCAACAGTTTAACCTTTAAATCGGTTAACACCCGGGGGTTTGCTACTTTTGCCAACAACCGTTTTATGCAGTTGGTGGATGGTATGGACAACTCCACGCCCGCCCTAAATTTCCCCATAGGGAACCTGGTGGGCATGATTGAAACCGATGTGCACACCGTAGAACTGCTACCGGGCGCTTCTTCTGCACTGTACGGTGCCAACGCCTTTAACGGCATTTTATTTATGCGCAGTAAAAACCCGTTTGACTACCCGGGCATAAGCGCCTATTACAAACAGGGCATAACCGTACAGGACGCTGCAGGCGACAACCTGTACACCGATTACGGCGTTCGTGCCGCTTATAAGTTTAGTGAAAAATTTGCCGCAAAAGTTAATTTTGGCTACCTAAAAGGCACCGATTGGGCAGCAACAAGTGAGGTCGACAAGATGACGATAGGAGGAACCCGAGCCACAAATACAAATTACGACGGTATAAATGTTTATGGCGATGAGGTATCCACCAACATACATGCCGCTTCGGGAGGACTTAGCATTATACCCGATGTTGTGGTGAGCAGAACGGGCTATAACGAAAAATATTTAACCGACTACGAAGCCCAAAGCGTAAAAGCCGACTGGGGCTTGTATTTTAGGCCTTGGGAAAACGATTTTGAAATTCAATATGTAGGGAAAGTGGGTACGGGCGCCACGCTTTACCAAGGTACAAACCGTTATAATATTGAGGGCTTTTTTCAGCAACAACATAAAATCGAGGTTAAAAACAAAAACTTCTTTTTACGGGGCTATGTTGTTTCCGATAAGGCCGGCGATTCCTACGATATGGTATTTACGGGCATTAATATTAACCGTGCTTGGAAAAGCGACCAACAATGGTTTGCGGATTATATAGGCCAATTTGCCGCAGCAACCCTTGGCGGCGCAAACGAGGAACAAGCCCATGCCGCCGCTCGTGCTGCTGCCGATACTGGGCGTTATTTACCGGGATCGCCACAATTTAACGCCGCCTTTAACAAAAGCATAAACGACCCCGATTTGTCAACAGGCTCTAAATTTCAAGATGCGTCAACCTATTATCATGCCGATGGTAATTACAACTTCAGCCACTTAATCGATTGGGCCGAAATTCAAGTGGGCGGTTCCTACCGGAAATACGATTTAAATTCGTTTGGAACCATTTATACCGATAAAAACGGCTCTATTCAATATTCGGAATTTGGGGTGTATACACAAATACAAAAAAATATAGATTTAAGCGAAAGTCTGGATCTGAAATTAACGGGCTCCATTCGTTACGATAAATCCGAGTTTTTCGACGGGTTCTTTTCGCCCAGGTTTTCGGCCGGTTTAACCGTAAACAAAAACCACAATTATAGGGCATCGGTGCAAACCGGATTTAGAAACCCGACCACGCAAGATTTGTTTATTGGTTTGGATGCCGGACGCGCTATCTTGGTAGGGTCTGCACCAACGAATTTGGACCGTTATTCGCGTACTTACAACGTTAGTACAAGCGGCCAACTTATGGGGCAGGGCAGTACCATAACGCAAACAGGACGTGCGTCTTACGAAAATTCGTATACCGCCAGTTCGGTTCAAGCCATGGCTGCATCGGGAAACCCTGCCGTTTTGGAAATTGCCAACCCCGATTTAATTAAGCCCGAACAAGTAACCGCTTTCGAGGTAGGCTATCGTGGCAAATTTAGTTATTTGGTGGTGGATTTAAGTGCTTATTTTAACAGCTATAAAGATTTCCTTTCACAAGAAGTGGTTATTGCTCCTTTTTACGGCGATGCAGGCGATGGTGGCCTATCTGTGGCTGCTATTGCCAACGGCGACTACCAGGCTTATGGCACCTATACCAATTCACCTGTTAACGTAAATTCGTATGGCGGTTCTATCGGGCTTTCAACAACCTTATTTGGCAATTATAATTTAAGCGGAAGCTACACCTATTCAAAATTAGACTTCGACCAAAAAAAATACCCCGATTTTCAAACTTATTTCAATACGCCCGAACATAAATTTAAAGCCTCGTTTGGCAATCCGGAAGTGGTTAAAAACTTAGGATTTAATGTGTCGTACCGCTTTAGCGACGATTATTATTGGGAGGCCACCTTTGGCAGTGGCGTAATACCCGAGTACCATGTGTTAGATGCGCAATTAAGCTACAAGGTTCCTGTAATGAAATCGACCTTTAAACTTGGTGCCACCAACCTAACGGGCAAAGAATATTACACCGCCTATGGCACGGGGCGAATAGGGTCGATGTACTATGTTTCATGGACAATCAATAACTTATAAAAACATTCAGCATAAACGATAAACAATAACGTTTTACCTTGTAAAATTTAAATAGATGAAAGCCCATAATGGGTATTTGGCAGGGCAAAATTCGATATTCACCAAAATAATTAAATAACTGAACCACAAGTTCTTGATAAAATTTAAATAAATGAAAGCATTTATAAACACAAAATACATTTGGCTGGCAGCAATGGCTATCACTTTTTCAGCCTGTAACGATATAGAAGATGTTGAAAAAGAGTTTGGCGTATACACCGAGGACACCGTTTTACCGGAACTAAGCTCGGGTACGGTCGATTTTTCAAATTATGTTGCCATTGGGGCTTCGTTTACCGCGGGCTATACCGATGGTGCGCTGTTTAAGGCGGCACAGGAAAATTCGTTTCCCAATATATTATCGCAACAGTTTGCCAAGCTCGACGGCAACACATTTGCGCAACCCTTAACAAACGATAATTATGGCGGATTGGCCTACGGCGGAAACCGATTGCCGGGCTTCGACCCCAGATTGGTATTTGGAGGCGCCGGTCCCGTACCTTTAGAAAGTATTGTTGGCCCAGTAACCGTTGGAACCGATATTGCAAACAACCCAACAGGCCCTTTTAAAAATATGGGCATACCGGGCGCCAAAAGCTACCACCTATTGTTTAATGGCTATGGAAACCCTGCAAACTTGGCTACGCAAACCGCTAATCCTTATTTTATACGAATGGCCTCCAGTACTTCGGCTACCGTACTTGGCGATGTTATGGCACAAAGCCCAAGCTTTTTTACCTTATCCGAAATTGGCGGGAACGATGTTTTGGGCTTTGCCCTTTCTGGTGGCGATGGCTCTAATGCCATTACGCCTGTCGACGGTTCTGTTGGCGTTGGTTTTAACGCCACAATTACGTATTTGGTTTCAACCTTAACTTCCGGCGGTGCAAAAGGCGTTATAACCAATGTACCTTACGTAAGGGATTTGCCCCATTTTACTACGGTGCCGTACAACCCGGTTCCGTTGGATGCCGCAACCGCCGCTTATTTAAATAGTGCTTCGGCATACGGTGCCTATAATGCGGGCATTGTTCAAGCCTTTGCCTACTTGGTGGCAAACACCCCGCTTACGCAGGAAATGGCCGATGCCGAAATTGCCAAACGAACCATTACATTTAGTGCAGGCGAAGGCAACGCCGTTGTTATCTTAGACGAAAACCTAACCGATTTAACAGCCCTAAACCCGGCATTGGTAAACATGCGGCAAGCAACCGCCGAAGATTTATTGGTGTTATCGGCAGCTTCTTTTATTGGTACCGAAGCCGTACCGGGCAATGCACAAACCATAAATGGCGTTGCCGTACCTTTAGCCGATAAATGGGTGCTAACCCCCGAAGAACAAGAGGCCATTAAAACTGCAACCGATGCCTACAACACAACCATAGCAACTATTGTGGACAGTAACGATAATCTTGCCTTGGTGGATTTAAATGCCATGTTAACCGAGTTGGCTGCAACGGGGCTAACCTCTAATAATTACAACTTAAATGCTAATTTGGTTACTGGTGGCGCTATTAGTTTGGACGGCGTGCATTTAACCGCCCGCGGCTATGCCTATTTGGCAAATGTGTTTTTAAAAACCATCGATACGGCCTTTGGCTCTAATTTCGAGGCTTCGGGCAACCTTGTTGATATAGGCAGCTACCCCACCAACTATTCGCCTACACTGCAATAACAAAACAATATAAATCATATTAAAAAGCCGACTTTTTATCAAAGTCGGCTTTTTATTCAAACTATATTAAAAAACAAGTTTTATTTTAAATTAAAAAAATTATCTTTGCAGCCGAAAACGCAAACCGTTTTCATTGAATTAAAACGCATAATATTAAACATATAAGGCATGTCTAAAGTTACAGGTAAAGTTTCACAAATAGTAGGTCCGGTTATCGATGTTGAATTCGGTGCCGGAGTTGAACTTCCAAAAATTTACGATTCATTAGAAATTAAAAGACCCGACGGTTCCACGTTAGTATTAGAAGTACAATCGCATATTGGCGAGGATTCTGTACGTACCATAGCCATGGACTCGTCCGACGGATTAAGTAGGGGTACCGAAGTTGTTGCAACAGGAAGCCCAATACAAATGCCTATTGGTGAAGATGTTTATGGCCGTTTGTTCAATGTAATTGGCGATGCTATCGACGGTCTTGGAAATTTGCCCAAGGCAGGCACACAAGGATTGCCAATTCACCGTGGAGCTCCTAAATTTGAAGACTTATCAACCTCAACCGAAGTATTGTTTACCGGTATTAAAGTAATCGACCTTATCGAGCCTTACGCAAAAGGTGGAAAAATTGGGTTATTTGGTGGTGCCGGTGTTGGTAAAACTGTATTAATCCAAGAATTAATTAACAATATAGCCAAAGGCCACGGTGGTTTGTCGGTTTTTGCAGGTGTAGGTGAAAGAACCCGTGAAGGGAACGATTTATTGCGCGAGATGTTGGAGTCCGGCATTATTCGTTATGGTGAAGATTTTATGCACTCCATGGAAGATGGCGGATGGGATTTATCGAAAGTAGATAAATCGAAAATGAAGGAATCGAAAGCAACTTTCGTATTCGGACAAATGAACGAACCTCCCGGAGCCCGTGCCCGTGTAGCCTTATCGGGCTTAACCATTGCCGAGTATTTCCGCGATGGGGCAGGCGACGGACAAGGTAAGGACGTGCTTTTCTTTGTAGATAATATTTTCCGTTTTACACAAGCAGGTTCCGAGGTATCGGCACTTCTTGGGCGTATGCCCTCTGCGGTAGGTTACCAACCTACATTGGCCACCGAAATGGGTGCCATGCAGGAGCGTATTACATCAACCAAAAAAGGCTCTATTACATCGGTACAAGCGGTTTACGTACCTGCGGACGATTTAACCGACCCCGCTCCCGCTACAACCTTTGCCCACTTGGATGCCACAACCGTATTATCGCGTAAAATTGCCGAGCTTGGTATTTACCCTGCGGTAGACCCCTTGGATTCTACCTCAAGGATTTTAACTGCCGATATTTTGGGTACAGAGCACTATGCTTGCGCACAACGTGTAAAAGAGTTATTGCAACGTTATAAAGAGTTACAGGATATTATTGCCATTTTGGGTATGGAAGAGCTATCGGAAGATGATAAACTTGCCGTATCGCGCGCCAGACGTGTACAACGTTTCTTGTCGCAACCCTTCCACGTGGCCGAGCAATTTACGGGTATACCGGGCGTATTGGTAGATATTAAAGAAACCATTAAAGGCTTTAACATGATTATGGATGGCGAATTGGACCACTTGCCCGAAGCAGCCTTTAACCTAAAAGGAACTATCGAAGAGGCTATCGAAGCAGGAGAAAAAATGTTGGCCGAAGCGTAATTCAAGTTTAGAGTTTCGGGATGTGGAGTTCAAATCAACTTCATAACCCATAACTCAATAACCCATAACTTAAAAAAAAGATGTATTTAGAAATAGTATCGCCAGAGGCCACATTGTTTAATTCGGAAGTCGATTCCATATCGCTACCGGGTGTTAATGGGGAATTCCAAATTTTGAAGGACCACGCCGCTATCGTGTCGCTTTTAAAAGAAGGCACTATTAAAATCCATGCGCAAAATAGTTTGGACACGTTACATTCCAGCATTGTTAAACAACCCGGAAACGATAAGGTTTTAACCCTGAGTATAAATTCCGGAACTATTGAAATGAAAGATAATAAGGTTATTGTGTTGGTGGACTAACCTATACCTATTTATAACTTTAACAAAAAGCCGAGCAAATTTTGCTTGGCTTTTGTGTTTTTAGTAGCATGGCTCACCATTAAACAACGAGTTTAACTATATTTCGTAGAATTGCGCTTTACCAAATTGGTTTCCAATACAATTTGTTTTGGTGTAGAACTTTCATTTTTTTTACGCTGCTTTATCTCCTTATACAATTGCTTAAAGGCTTGTTTTCCCATTTCAAAGCCTGGTTGGTCTATGGTGGTTAGCGAAGGCGAAATAACCGAAGCCATAAACCAATTACTAAAACCTACAACACTAATCTGTTCGGGTATTTTTATACCTTGGGCATTAAATTCGGTAATAGCGCCTATGGCAACCATATCGGTATTAATAAAAACACCATCGACATCGTTATGATCCTCTAATAATTGCTTGGCGCTTTTTCTCCCCTCTTCAAAACTTTTATCGCCACATTCGCAAAGGTAAACCAACTTAGGGTCGTAAGCCAGGCCGTGGTCTTCAAGGGCTTTCTTATACCCTAAAAAGCGGTCTATGGAATTTTGCGGCAACAACGGCCCCCTAAAATGGGCTATACGCTTACAACCGGTATTAATAAGGTGCTGCGTTGCTGTGTAAGCCGATCGCCTGTCGTCTATTATGATTTTAGAGCAGTTAACCAATTTGGCAATTTTATCGAACATAACCAAAGGTTTCCCTTGAGCTATTATAGCATTTAAGTGACTAAAATCCGAAGTTTGGTTGGCCAACGATATTAAAATACCATCAACCCGCTGGCTTAAAAGCAGGCTTAGCTGTTTTTTTTCCAGTTCGTACGATTCGTTCGATTGCAGGATAACCACCAAATAACCTTTTTTTTCGGCTTGCGAAATAATACCCTTAATAACGCTGGAAAAAAAATGGTGTACAATTTCCGGAACAATAAGCCCTATGGTTTTCGATTGTTTGGTGCGCAAATGAACGGCAAAGGCGTTAGGCTCGTAATTTAACGATTTGGCATAGGCCTTTACCCGTTCCCTGGTTTTTTTACCAATATCGGGGTAATCTTTTAAAGCTTTCGAAACAGTGGTTATGGAAAGGTTTAGGTCTTCGGCAATTTGTTTTAAGGTAACGGGCTTCATGTTTTTTGTTAGATAGAGTGATTCAATATAACCAAAAATTTAAAAACTAAAACGTTTTAGTGCTTTTCTAAAACGTTTTAGTTAATAAAATCCCAAAATCCATAAGGGTTCATTTGTAATTTAGAAAAAAAGAACGCCTGTTCTTAAAAAAATCCAAACTAAAAAATAAGACAAAATGAATGTAAAAAAATTAAAATCGAGCATTGTATTGCTGTTATGCCTTTCGGCTGTTACGGCTTTTGCACAAGTGTCCGTTACCGGAACCATTAACGACCAATCGGGTGTACCGCTTGGCGGTGTTAACGTAATTTTACAAGGAACTTCCAAAGGAACCGTTTCCGATTTCGATGGCAACTTTAGCATTGAAAACGTTGAAGCAGGTACTTATACCGTAACGGCTTCCTACGTTGGGTTTAAAACCTACACCAAAAGTATAACAGTAGCCGACACCGATATAACGCTGAATTTTGTAATGGACGAAGATGCCGAATCCTTGGACGAGGTTATTGTAACCGGTGTGGTAAATCCGCGTTCCAAAATCGAATCGAGCGTATCGGTAACCAGTATGAGGGCAAAGGCTATCGAGCAATCGGCACCACGTTCAACAGCCGAAATTTTCAGAACCATTCCCGGTATCCGTTCCGAATCGTCGGGGGGCGAAGGCAATGCCAATATTGCGGTTCGGGGTGTACCAATTTCGTCCGGAGGCTCTAAATACGTGCAGTTGCAGGAAGATGGTTTGCCTATTTTACTTTATGGCGATATTTCCTTTGCTACGGCCGATATTTTTTCCCGATTCGACTACAACGTTTCCAGAATAGAAGCCATTCGTGGCGGGTCGGCTTCTACCCTAACCTCGAATGCTCCCGGAGGCATCATTAACATTATTAGTAAAACAGGAACAGATGAAGGCGGTGCCATAGGCACGACCTTTGGATTGGATTACAACACCTTTAGAACCGATTTCGATTATGGCTCCAAAATAGGCAATGGCCTGTATTTTCATACCGGCGGTTTTTATCGGGTAGGCGAAGGCATACGGGATGTAGGTTTTACAGCCAATAACGGCGGCCAGTTTAAGATAAGCCTAACCAAAGAATTCGAAAACGGAAAAATACGGGTTTACGGTAAATATTTAAACGATAATACGGCAGCCTACCTGCCAATGCCCATGAAGGTTACGGGTACAAATAGTAACCCCGATTGGGGCAATGCACCAAATTTCGATGCCACTACCGGCTCCTTGCACACCGCCAATTTGCTGCAAACCGTTGGCTTGGGCGGTAATGGCGAGCTGCGCCGGGGCGATGTTAAGGATGGTATGCACCCTATTAGTGCCTCGGTAGGCATGGAAGCCAACTTCGATTTGGGTAGCAATTGGAAAGTAACCAACAACGGGCGTTTTTCAATGAATAGCGGAACGTTTATCTCGCCATTCCCTTCCGAAGTTGCCGCAGCGTCTTCAATAGCCAACAGTTTTGGCACAGGAACCACTTTGCAATATACCGATGGCACCGCCGTAGCCAGCGATGCCTTAGTTTCAAAAGTTATCATGTTCGATGTAGAACTGAACAACCTGAACAACTTTATGAACGATTTTAAACTTACCAAAAAGTTCGATAATTTCAATATTACCTTGGGCTATTTTAAATCCATCCAAAATATTTCAATGTCTTGGCTATGGAGTTCGTACCTACAAGACGTTAACGACGATAATGCCAAGTTAATAAATGCTTACGATGCTACCGGAGCAGCATTAACCGAAAATGGCCTATGGGCTTACGGCACACCCGATTGGGGCAATTTGCACCGGAATTACGACACCCAATACAACGTATCGGCGCCTTATTTTAACGTTGAAATCGATGCCACCGATAACATTACTATTGACGGTAGTTTGCGTTACGACAAAGGCAGGGTGGCAGGATCGTTTACCGAAGGCACCTCAACCACGTACGACATTAACAACGATGGCGAAATATCGATACCCGAACAAAGCGTTTATGCCGTTAACACGGCTTATCCAACAGCGGTAGACTACGATTACGATTACGTATCGTATTCGTTGGGCGTAAATTATAAATTCCAAAATCGCCAATCGGTATTTGCCCGTTATAGCCGAGGCGCTTCGGCAAAGGCCGACCGCATTTTGTTTGCCGGATTGGATTATTTGGATGGCGATAAAATAAATGCGCTTGATTTCATGAACCAAGCCGAAGTTGGATATAAATTGGGCTTGAATAATGGTGCTATTTACGCTACGGCATTTTATGCCAAAACTTCCGAAGAAGGGGGCTACGAGGCAACCTCAAATAGCATTATAGAAAACGATTACAAATCTATGGGGTTGGAATTAGAAGGCTTTTACAACTTTGGCGACGCCTTTAATTTACGTGGCGCCCTTACCTGGACCGATGCCGAAATAGACTCGGGCGACAATAAAGGAAATACGCCACGGCGCCAACCAAGTTTAATTTATAATGTAATACCGGCTATTAACTTCGGAAGCGAAAAACAACATTCGGGAGGCCTAAGCTTTATAGGCCAAACAAAATCGTATACCCAAGACACTAACGAATTGGTTATGCCCGGATTTTTAATTGTAAACGGCTTTGTTAACGTAGGCATTACAAATGCGCTAAACCTAAACCTTTCGGCCAATAATATTTTCGATTCTATTGCCGTAACCGAAGCTGAAGAAGCCAATATAACAAGCGGACAGGTAAACTACGTAAGGGCAAGAACGCTTCCGGGGCGGTCAATCACCCTTGGTGTACAATACAAGTTTTAACAGAAACAATTAATAGCGTATATTTAAAAAGAAAAGGGATTGCAGCATGTGTAACACACGGCTCCCTTTTCTTCTTTATTACGGTAACAAAAACAAAATATTATGTTACACAAACCTAAATTAAGTTTCTGGCAAATTTTTAATATGAATGTTGGCTTTTTGGGCATTCAGTACAGTTTTGGTTTACAGCAAACGGCCGTTAACCCTATTTTTTCCTTTCTTGGGGCACATCATGAAGATTTACCGTTGCTAAACCTTGCGGGGCCGGTTACGGGCTTAATAGTGCAACCCATAATAGGCGCTATTTCCGATAAAACATGGTCGCCCCGTTGGGGGCGCCGAAAACCATTTTTCTTAATAGGCGCACTGCTGGGAAGCTTGTGCCTGTTTGCCTTCCCATTTAGCCCAACACTTTGGTTTGCCGTTGGGTTGTTATGGATTTTAGACGTGGGCAACAATATGGCCATGGAGCCCTATCGTGCTTTTGTGGGCGACAAACTTCCTGAAGAACAATTAAGTTTTGGTTATCAAATGCAAAGCTTATTCGTAGGCGCCGGTATTGTGTTGGCCAATGCTTCTATTTTTATTTTTCAGGATTGGTTTGGCCGTAACAATACCGGAAGCGAAACAGCAACCAGTATTCCCCAATGGTTGTATTATTCCTTTTTTATCGGGGCTATTTTATCGGTACTAACCATTTTGTGGTCGGTATTAAAAACACCTGAAAACCCACCTTCAACCGAAGAATTAAAAGAAATAAAACACCATAAAACCCTGCCGTTTTTCGAGCGTATTAAAATACCATTTCAAGAAATAGCAAATGCCGTAAAACATATGCCAAAATTTATGTGGAAACTGTCGGCCGTTTATCTGTTTCAGTGGTACGCCTTGTTTGTGTATTGGCAATTTGTAGCACCTATGTTCGAAGAATCCATGAATTTCAATAAGTCGGAAGCTTTGAGCCAAGCCGCAAAAATGAACACGACCTATAATATCTCTACCATTGTTTTTGCTTTGGCGCTGGTACCACTTGCTTCAAAATTTGGAGGCAAAAGGGTGTACGTAGCCAGTTTGTTCCTAACGGGTTTTGCTATGCTCGGTATTCCATATATACAAGATTCGTTGTTGGTTTTGGCACCTATGATATTATTTGGTATTGGTTGGGCGGCCATGATGGGCATTCCGTATGCCATGGTATCTAAAATCGTACCCCAAGAACGTCGGGGCGTGTACATGGGTATTTTAAATATGATGATTGTAATACCAATGGGCATACAAACCCTAACTTTTGGCCCCATAGTTAAACATTTGCTCGGCAATAGCGCCGTCAATGCTATTTTATTCGGCGGTGTATTTTTTGTAATTGCGGGTTTGTTGGCTTTGCGGCTTAAACAACCCAGCAGCGCAAATGTTTAAACAGAATAATAAACAGGAACAATATTAAACAAAACGAACTTTGAAAAACAATAACCAAACAATAGACGTGCTGTGCATAGGCGAAGTTCTAATAGACTTTATAGGCCACCAGCATGGGGTTAAAATAAGCAATACAAGGGATTACCACCGTTATCTTGGCGGTTCGCCAGCCAATGTGGCCATGAACGTAGCCCGGTTGGGCTTAAAATCCGAAATGGTATCAACCGTAGGCAACGATGGTTTTGGTAGTTATATTTTCAAACGCCTAACCGAAGCTGGGGTAGGCATAAACAATATGGCAACCGTAAACAATAAAACCACCAGTATTATTTTTATATCCAGAACTGATGGCACACCGGATTTTATGCCTTTTAGGGATGCCGATTACCACATTACCGAACAGCAGCTTCCTACCAAACTATTATTGCAATCCAAGGTGTACCATACCACTTGTTTTGCGTTAAGCAAATCGCCTGCCCGTGAAACTATTTTGGCTAAGGCGAAAGAAGCCCAAAGCATGGGATGCACATTAAGTATCGATGTTAATTATGCCCAAAAACTTTGGGAATCGCAAGAACAAGCTCTGCAGGCTATTACCGCATATTGCGCACTTAATCCCTTGGTTAAAATTAGCGAGGACGATATGCTACGCCTGTTCGAACGTAAACTGCCCCACGACGAAATTTTCAATTTTTTCCACAAGTGCGGGGTCGATACGGTTTGCTTAACCTTGGGGAGCAAAGGCGTAAAACTATCACAAAAAGGAAAGGCAGTAATCGAACGTCCCGCCATTAAAATCGAACGTATTCTCGATGCAACAGGGGCGGGCGATGCCTTTTGGTCGGGTTTTTTGTTTGCTTATATAAACAACAAACCTATTAGCAAATGCCTTGACGTAGCCTTGCAACTGGCGGCTTTAAAACTACAAAACGTAGGACGGCTGCCCGACAATATTAACATTATTTCAAAACTTTTATAAAAATATGGACACTCCAAACAACTTTCTAAGCGGCGTTATGCTTAATGCTTATCCCAATAGTATCGGGCATAACTTGCACGATATGGTTAACGTTCTTAAAAAACCCGAGTTTAAGGATGTGTTTTCCCTGTTTTACATTTTGCCTACCGTTTTCAATAGCGATTTAGATAGGGGATTCTCCATAATAGACTATAATTTAAATAAGGATTTGGTTTCCGAAACCGATTTAGAAGATTTAAAAAAATTAAATATTCAATTAAAATTCGACATTGTCCTCAACCACTTGTCGGTTGCCTCACCTCAATTTAAGGACTTACTGGAAAAAGGTGAGGCTTCAAAATACAAAGATTTTTTTATCGATTGGAATAGCTTTTGGCAAGGTTACGGAACAATGGACAACGAAGGTGCTATAATTCCCGACAAGGCATATCTCGATAAATTATTTATGCGAAAATCGGGACTTCCCATCTTAAAGGTGCCTTTTCCCGACAACACCGAAAAACCCTATTGGAATACCTTTTACCAACAGGTTTCCTATTCTGAAATTACGCCCGAAAATTTGTTAAACATTGAAGAACTTAATCAAGATCAAGCCAAACGATTGGCACATAACATAAACAAAGCCATTACCGGAAAAAACGATATTTCAAAAATTGATTTTGAAGATTGTTCGCCATATAAAAAAGAAATTTTAAAAATAGCCAACGCCAACCGAACCTTTTTAGGACAAATGGACGTTAATGCCAAATCCGATTTAGTGTGGGCATTTTATACCGAAACCCTTGAAAAAATAGCCCGTTATGGCGGTGCTATTTTAAGGTTAGATGCCTTTGCGTACCTACATAAGCAAATAGGCCAATCCAACTTTTTTAACACACCCGGAACATGGCAATATTTGGAGCGTATAAAAGAAATTGCCTCAAAAAACAAGTTAATCTTATTGCCCGAAATACATGCCGAGTACGGGTTGCACCTTCACGACGAAGTAGCAAAAAAAGGCTATTGCATTTACGATTTTTTCTTACCGGGATTAGTCCTTCACGCCATTGAATATGCTTCAAGCAAGGCTTTAATAAATTGGGCGGAAGAAATTATAAAAAAAGACTACAAAACCGTAAATATGCTGGGTTGCCACGACGGCATCCCGATTCTCGACTTAAAGGGCAAAGCGGTCGATGGTGTTTATAATAAGGGGCTATTGGACGACACAACCATTGAAACGCTTATGGGCACCATAATAGCGCGCGGCGGCAGGGTAAAAAACCTATACGATGCTACGGGAAAAAAAATATCGTACTATCAGGTAAATGCCACGTTTTTTAGTGCTTTGGGCGAAGATGAAAAAAGCATGCTTCTGGCAAGGGCTATCCAGTTATTCATGCCTGGTATTCCCCAAATTTGGTATTTAGATATTTTTATGGGGAAAAACAATTATACTGCCGCCGATACAGGCGGAAGTGCCAACCACAAAGAAATAAACCGAACCAATTTAACTTTAGCCGACATAGAAAAAGGCCTTAAAAAAAAGACCGTACTGCAACAATTGGAATTAATTAAACTGCGAAACACCAACAAAGCCTTTTCCGGAACCATGACCATTGCTAAAGCACCCGACAACCAACTGAACATTTTGTGGCAAAACAATCAGGATTGGGCCCGGTTGGAAGCCAACCTTTCAGCAAAAACCTTTGTGATAAGCCACTCACAAGCCGACAAAACTTTAGATAACTGAAATGCAGGTTTTTAATCAATTTCAATATTGATGTAACAATTCTTAATTCGAATTATTAAATTACGGCAAATACTTTAAAAAAATGCAATTCTCCTTAAAAAGTTAGCGCATCAACATGCCCGTATAAACAGTATTGTTATCTTTGTTGGTTAATCGTAAAAAATCATCTAATGAGCGAAGATAGCAAACGCAGGGAAGCCTTGGTATACCACGCCAAGCCCACTCCGGGAAAAATAAAAGTAGTACCAACCAAGCGCTACGCCACCCAAAGGGATTTATCCTTGGCCTACTCACCGGGTGTTGCCCAGCCTTGTTTAGAAATTGAAAAAGACAAAAACAACGCCTATAAATACACCTCAAAAGGCAATTTGGTTGCCGTAATATCCAACGGAACAGCCGTTTTAGGCTTGGGCAATATTGGCCCCGAAGCCTCCAAGCCCGTTATGGAAGGCAAAGGCTTGTTGTTCAAAATTTTTGCCGATATTGATGTTTTCGATATTGAGGTCGATACCGAAAATGTCGATGCCTTTATAGAAACCGTAAAAAACATAGCACCAACCTTTGGCGGAATAAATTTAGAAGACATAAAAGCCCCCGAGGCTTTTGAAATAGAACGACGCCTAAAGGAAGAGCTCGACATACCCGTAATGCACGACGACCAGCACGGTACGGCCATTATATCGGCCGCAGCCTTGCTTAATGCCTTGGAGCTATCCGAAAAAAAGATAGACGAAGCCCAAATTGTTATCAGCGGCGCAGGTGCGGCGGCCATTTCCTGTTCCCGATTGTACCAAGCCTTTGGCGCAAAACGGAAAAATATGGTTATGCTCGACAGCAAAGGCGTTATCCGTACCGATAGGGAAAACCTTTCTGCCGAAAAATCCGAATTTGCCACCACCCGTAAAATAGACACCTTGGAAGAAGCCATGAAAGGCGCCGATGTGTTTATTGGGTTATCCATGGCCGATATCGTATCGCCCGAAATGTTATTAACCATGGCCGAAAACCCGATTGTATTTGCCATGGCAAACCCCAATCCGGAAATAAAATACGAAACAGCCGTAGCCACCCGAAAGGATATTATTATGGCCACCGGACGTAGCGACCACCCCAACCAAGTTAACAACGTATTGGGCTTTCCGTTTATTTTCCGTGGTGCTCTGGATGTGCGAGCCAAAAAAATTAACGAGGAAATGAAAATGGCCGCCGTTGAGGCCTTGGCCCGTTTGGCAAAAGAACCCGTACCGGAGCAGGTAAATATTGCTTATGGCGAAACCCGATTAACCTTCGGCAAGGAATATATTATCCCAAAACCCTTCGACCCCCGCCTAATTGCCGAAGTACCGCCAGCCGTAGCCAAAGCCGCTATGGACAGTGGTATTGCCGAAGAACCCATTACCGACTGGGAAGCCTATAAAGACAGGCTTCGCGAACGTTTGGGCTCCGACAATAAATTGGTGCGATTGCTGCACAACCGTGCCAAATTAGCGCCAAAACGAGTAGTATTTGCCGAAGCCGACCAGTTGGCCGTTATAAAAGCCGCCCAAATTGTTTATGAAGAAGGTATTGCAATCCCAATCTTACTGGGAAGAAAAGATACCATTCGGGATTTAATGGAAGAAATTGAATTTGAAGCCAACGATATTCAAATAATAGACCCCAAGACCGATGAGGAAGAACCCCGTAAAAAACGTTATGCCAAAGTATATTGGCAACAACGCCAACGTCGCGGCGTAACCCTTTACACCGCAGAGCACCTCATGCGCGAGCGCAATTACTTTGCCGCCATGATGGTTAACGAAGGCGATGCCGATGCGTTAATTTCGGGCTATTCCAGAAACTATCCGTCGGTTGTTAAGCCCATGTTCGAGCTTATTGGCATGGCCAAGGGCGTTAACCGAATTGCGGCCACCAATGTTATGATGACCAAACGCGGCCCTTTATTTTTAAGCGATACCTCCATTAACCTCGACCCCGAGGCCAAGGATTTAACCAAAATAGCCCAAATGACGGCGCAAGTGGTTAAACTTTTTGGCATGAAACCCATTATGGCTATGGTGTCCTACTCCAATTTTGGCTCGTCGGTCAATCCCAAGGCCGAAAAAGTGCGCGAGGCCGTTGCCTATTTGCACCGCTATTACCCCGATTTGGTGGTCGATGGCGAACTGCAAACCGATTACGCCCTAAACCCGGAAATGCTAAAGGAAAAATTCCCGTTTTCGAAATTGGTAGGAAAAAAGGTAAACACGCTTATCTTCCCCAACCTCGATTCGGCCAACATTACCTATAAATTATTGAAGGAACTTAATGAAGTAGAATCGATTGGACCAATTTTAATGGGCATGAACAAACCGGTACATATCCTTCAAATGGGCGCCAGTGTGGACGAAATTGTAAACATGACCGCCATAGCCGTTATCGATGCCCAACATAAGGAACAACAGGCTTTAGAGTATTCAAAAAAATAAGCCTACATTTTGTTTTTAAACACAACTGTTCAAAACCAAAAACAACCATCGTATTTCCACCTCAATCCATGCCGCATCAAAATAAATTATGGCGTGGATTTTTTTTGTGAAATGCCGTAAAACCAACATAGGACATTCCATCCTTTCATTAAAGAAATAATAAGTAGTAACAGATGAAATAAATTTATTACATTTGAAATCTAATTAATAGCTGCTAATGATAACCTATATTCAAGGAAAGCTGGTAGAGAAAAACCCTACCGATGTGGTTATAGACTGTAACGGGGTGGGGTACGGCATTAATATTTCGTTACATACCTTTTCGCAAATCCCCGATTCCGAACATTTAAAATTATATACGCACTTACAAATAAAAGAAGACGCCCATACCCTGTATGGGTTTTCGTCTTTATTGGAGCGCGAAATTTTCAGGTTGTTAATTTCGGTAAGCGGCATTGGCACCAGTACGGCGCGCACCATGCTATCGTCGTTAACGCCCAAGCAGGTTATCGACGGTATTGCCGCAAACGACGTAACCCTAATCCAATCCATAAAAGGCATAGGGGTTAAAACGGCACAGCGGGTAATAATTGAACTAAAGGACAAGGTAATAAAAATTTACGATGTTAACGAAGTTTCCGTTACCAAGGACAATACAAACAAAGATGAAGCGTTATCTGCTTTAGAAGTGCTTGGATTTGCCCGAAAGCAAGCCGAGCGCGTTGTCGATAAAATTATTAAATCGGAGCCCGATGCAACGGTGGAAACCTTGATAAAACAGGCTTTAAAAAATTTATAATCGATTTTGAAACTAACTAACTTTACTTTAAAAATAATTAATAGGCACGTTGTTAAACCAAAAAACATAACGCTTTTAGCGTTATTGCTTTGTTCCGTTTTTACGGGTTGGGCGCAAAACCCGGCGCAACAGGACACCATTGGTTACAATTTAAGCGAAATTAAAACCGCAGACCCCAATAACATCGAGTCCAAATATACTTACGACGCCCTTACCGACCGTTATATTTACACCGAAACCATAGGCGATTTCAACATTAATTACCCCGTAATTTTAACGCCCAAGGAATATTACGCCCTTGTAGCACGGGAAAACCTAAAAGCCTACTACAAAGAAAAAATCGATGCCGCTTCGGGCAAAAAGGAAAACGCCGAAGAACTCCAAAAAAACCTATTGCCCGAGTTTTATGTAAACTCCAACTTTTTTGAGTCTATTTTTGGCAGCAACACCATAGAGTTAATCCCCCAAGGTTCGGTCGAGATGGATTTGGGCGTACTGTTTACTAAACAGGACAACCCCATGTTTTCTCCAAGAAACCGAAGTAACTTTGCCTTCGATTTCGACCAACGCATTAGCCTGAGTTTATTGGGAAAAGTAGGTACAAGGCTTCAGGTTAATGCCAATTATGATACACAATCCACTTTCGATTTTCAAAATATAATTAAGTTGGAATACCCCCAAACCGAGGACGACATCATCCAAAAAATAGAAGTGGGTAACGTTAGCATGCCGCTAAACAGTTCGCTCATTACGGGCGCACAAAGTTTGTTTGGGGTAAAAGCACAACTAAAATTTGGAAAAACAACCATTACGGGCGTGTTTTCCGAACAAAAATCCGAAGGCAATACCGTGGTGGCCCAAGGCGGCGGCACCTTGCAGGATTTCGAGTTTTTTATTCGGGAATACGACGAAAACCGACACTTCTTTTTAGCCCAGTATTTTAGGGACAATTACGATAAGGCCTTAAAAGACTACCCTTACATAAACAATCGAGGCATACAAATTACCAGGATAGAAGTTTGGATTACCAACCGAAACAGCTCCACCAATAACGTTAGGAATATTGTGGCCTTGCAGGATTTGGGCGAAACCGACAAAACAGGCTCGGCCGTTAATGTGTTTGGTGCTGCGGGTGCTTTCCCCGATAACGAAAACAACGCCTTCGACCCCGAAAATATAGGTGGGGGCAACTCGCAACTTACCGAAGCCATTAGGGACGTTTCTACCGTACAATCGGGTATTTCAGTACCCAATACCGCCGAAGGCTACGATTATGCCAAGTTGGAAAACGCCAGAAAACTAACCACATCCGAATATACCTTAAACACCCAATTAGGCTATATTTCTTTAAGACAACGTTTAAACAACGATGAGGTTTTGGCCGTGTCCTTTCAATATACCGTAGGTGGGCAAGTACACCAGGTGGGCGAGTTTGCCACCGATGGGGTCGATGCAACCAATGTTACCACCAATACCTCCGGGCAAGTTACCAATGTAGTAAACAGCAATTTAGTGGTAAAACTGTTAAAAAGCAGTATAACCAATACGGCGCAGCCTATTTGGGACTTAATGATGAAAAATATTTACGATACGGGTGCCTACAACCTGTCGCAAGAAGATTTTAAACTCAATATTTTTTATAACGAATCGTCGCCCCTAAACTTTATTACGCCCGTTGGCGGAAGTTTTGCCTTGGACATAAACGGAAACCCCGTAACGGGCAGTACTCCCGAAGATAATTTAATTCAAAATACACCCTTATTACGGGTGTTTAATTTAGACAAGCTAAATTACAACAACGACCCACAGGCCAAGGGCGATGGCTTTTTCGATTTTATTCCCGGCATAACCGTAATTCCCGATAACGGCAAAATTATTTTTACCAGTGCCGAGCCCTTTGGGGAATACTTATTCAACGTTTTGGGCGGTGGCGATTACAATAACGAAACAAGCTACAACGAAAACCAAGCCAAATACGTTTACGATATTCTGTATAAAAGCACCAAAACGGCAGCGTTGCAAAGCCCCGAAAAAAATAAATTCAAATTAAAAGGCCGATACAAATCTACCGGAAACGATGGTATTCCTATTGGCTCGTTTAACGTACCCCGGGGTTCGGTAAAAGTAACGGCCGGCGGCCGGGTGTTGGTCGAAGGTATTGATTACACCGTGGATTATATGGCCGGAAGGGTGCAAATTTTAGATGAAGCGCTTAAAGCATCCAATACCCCTATTGAGGTTTCTACCGAAAACAATGCTGTTTTTGGCATGCAAACCCGACGTTTTACGGGCGTAAACATCGAGCATCAATTTAACGAAAACTTCCTTATTGGCGGTACCTTGTTAAACCTTAACGAACGCCCCATAACACAAAAGGCCAACTACGGTTCGGAACCTATAAACAATACCATATTCGGCATTAATGGTAATTATGCCACCAAAGTTCCGTTTTTAACCCGCTTGGCCAACAAACTGCCTAATATCGACACCGATGTAGAGTCGAATTTATCCCTTAGGGGCGAATTTGCATATTTGGCGCCCGGTGCTCCAAAAGGAACAAACTTAAATGGCGAAGCCACATCGTATATCGACGATTTTGAAGGCTCGCAAAACGCCATCGACCTAAAAACACAGCAATCGTGGTATTTGGCCAGTAGGCCCTTGGAACTTAACGGCACTACGGCTTACGACGGTAATGGTATAGAAAACGGCTACAACAGGGCCATGCTTAATTGGTACTCCATAGACCCTATATTTTATAGCAGGCAACGCCCAAGCGGCATGTCGGACAACGATGTGTCCGGCCTATACAACAGTAGGGTATTTATTCGGGAGCTGTTTCCCGAGCGCGATTTGGTACAGGGGCAAAGCACAACCCTATACACGCTCGACTTGGCCTATTACCCCCAAGAAAGAGGCCCTTATAACTTCGACCCCAACACGGCCAATAATACTATTAATAACCCGCAGGAATCATGGGGCGGTATTATGCGCCAATTAACCTCGACCGATTTCGAACAGCAAAACGTCGAGTATATTGAGTTTTGGATGCAAGACCCATTTTTGGAAAACCCATCTAACCCCGGTGGTAAATTGGTTTTTAACCTCGGAAATATTTCCGAAGACGTTATAAAAGACGGCAAAAAACAATACGAAAACGGCTTGCCCAAAGACGGCAATATAGACTTGTTAACCCCGACCGATTGGGGTACCGTTGTACCGCTTAACCAATCGCTGGTGTATGCGTTTGATAGTACGGGCGATGAGCGCACCAATCAAGATGTTGGGTACGACGGTTACGACGATGCCGAAGAAATTTCAAGATTTGGTGCTAATTTTGGCCCAGACCCTTCAAGAGACAATTACACCTATTTTTTAAATGCCGAAGGAAATATTTTCGACCGTTATAAAAATTACAACGGTGTTCAAGGCAATACACCCGATTCGTTTTCCAATACCGATAGGGGTGCCAACACCCAGCCCGATGTCGAGGATGTTAACCGGGACAATACCATGAATACCATTGATAGCTATTTTGAGTATGAACTGGATATAAGAAGGCAAAATTTACCGTTGGACAAAACGGCTATGGAAAACCTTCCGGAAAGCAACCCCTTAAAAGAATTTTTAACCGATGTTAAAGTGCAAACACGGTCGCTTCCCAACGGGCAATCCGTTCCTGTACGATGGTACCAAGTGCGTATTCCCATAGATGTGGCCTTAACCCGTTTTGATGACAATTCATCACCCCAAAACCAAAAATATAAGCGATATGGCGGCATAACCGATTTCAGATCTATTCGTTTTGCACGGGTATATTTAAAAGAATTTAGCCAGCCAACCGTATTTCGTTTTGGTACTTTGGATTTGGTACGTAGCGAATGGCGACGCTATACCCAAACCTTGGATACCGACGATACGAATACAGAAGACGATAACACCGATTTTTCGGTAGGTGTAGTAGGTACTTTGGAAAATGAAGGCAGCTACCAACGCCCTCCGGGAATTGAACCCGAAGAACTGTACAACAACAATACCTTAATAGAACAAAACGAGCAATCGTTGGTTGTTAATGTTTGTAATTTAGAATCGCAAGATGCCCGTGGCGTATACAAAAACATAAATTTGGACATGCGCCAATTTAAACGTATGCGTATGTTTATGCACCTTGAAGAAGAAGGTTTTGGTATTCCCAGCAGCAACACCGTGGTTGGGTTTATACGTATGGGTAACGACCTTACCGAAAACTACTATCAAATAGAAATTCCGTTAAAAATATCGGAATCCACCACCCGAAGCGGACTTTGGCCGGAAGAAAACGAAATTAACCTTCCCATTGAAATATTGGGGCAAATTAAAGCATTGGGCATATCCAACATGTCCTTAACAAACGAAGATCCCACATTCTACAATGTTATAGATGGCACATTACAAGAAGCCCCGGTGGATGAGTTCTCCGAATACACCTTAGGGCAACACCGCGTGGCCATAAAAGGAAATCCTAACTTTGGCGACATCCGGACCTTAATGGTCGGCGTTAAAAATGCCATAGGCAATGGCCCTAACGACAGCCCACCAATAGTATCGCCCGTATGTGCCGAGGCTTGGTTTAACGAATTGCGGCTGTCGGACATGGATAACGAAGGCGGTTGGGCGGCCATTGTTAGTATGGATACCAATATTGCCGATTTTATGAGCATTAGTGCCACAGGCCGCCAAAGTACGGCCGGTTTTGGCAGCATCGAGCAAGGCCCAAGCCAACGCAGCTTGGAAGATGTTAAGCAATACGATGTAGTAACCAATGTTAACGTAGGTCAGCTATTGCCAAAAAAATGGGGCGTACAAATTCCGTTTAATTATGCGCAAAGCGAAGAGCTTATCACGCCAAAATACGACCAGTACTACGAGGATTTAACCTTAGATTCCCGATTGGCCGCCGCAAATTCCGCAGCCGAACGCGATGCTATTAAAAAAGTATCCGAAGATTATACCAAGCGTAAAAGCATCAATTTTATAGGGGTTAAAAAAATAAGGACTACCGAAGCCAAACCGCAATTTTACGATGTGGAAAACTTCACCTTAAATTATTCGTACAACAAGGTAGAACACCGCGATTTCGAAATTGAAAATTCGGTAAACAAAACCGTTCGGGCAGGTGCCAATTATGCTTATAATTTTAAACCGTTGCGGTTCGAACCCTTTAAAAACAACGATTCGCTGTTTACCAGTAAATATTTAAAACTTTTAAAAGACTTTAACTTTAACCCGCTTCCGGCCAGTTTTACCGTTAATACCGATATTAACAGGCAGTTTAACCGCCAAAAATTTAGGGAAGTGGAGCTTGCGGACGATAATATAGGAATTGGCGAATTGTTCCGCCGCAACTATATGTTCGATTTTCAATATACGCTTAATTTCAACCTAACCGATGCTTTGAGCCTAAACTTTACGGCATCGAACAACAATATTGTACGTAATTATTTTAAGGATAATATTATTAACGGCGAACAGGATGAAACCCTGGATGTTTGGGACGGCTTTTTCGATTTTGGCGACCCCAACCGACAATTTCAGGACTTGGGTATAACCTACAAATTGCCTTTGGACAAAATTCCGTATCTCGATTTTATCGATGCAACCTATCAATATAGCGGTAATTTCCAATGGCAAAAAGGCTCCGATTTGTATGGCGCTTTAGAGCTGGACGGCGTAACCTATAATTTGGGCAATACCGTACAAAATGCCAATACGCACAATATTAATTCCAATATTGATATGAACCGGTTTTACAAAACCATTGGCTTGGTTAAAAAACCGAAGGCCAAATCAAGAAATACGCAAACAACTTCTAATACGGCTACTAACCAAAATAACTCTGCCAACAAAGCCCCTAAAACCAAAACAACTTCGGGCAGTTCAAAATTGTTAAATGCGGGTATTGATATCTTAACCAGCGTAAAGCGCATTCAGTTTAACTATTCCGAAAACAACGGTACGTTTTTACCGGGCTATTTAAATACGCCGGGCTTTATAGGTACCCTAAAACCAACCTTGGGCTTTACCTTTGGTAGCCAAAGCGATGTTAGGCACTTGGCGGCCAAGCGTGGCTGGTTAACCGTGTATCCCGAATTTAACCAACAATATGCCACGACCAATACACGGCAGTTGGATGTTTCGGCAACCGTCGAGCCCGCTAACGATTTAAAAATCGATGTGGTGGCCAGCCGCGCCTATTTTAAAAACCACACCGAAAATTATGTGGTAAACAACAATGCGGGGCAATACGAGTACGAAGCCCTAACGCCCAATAATTTTGGAAACTTCAATATTTCAACCATATTAATTAAAACCGCTTTTAGTAAAAGTAACGAAACCCAGTCCAAGGCTTTCGACGACTTTAGGGCAAACAGGCTAATCGTGGCCAGGCGCTTGGCCGCCGCCAATGGTGCCGACGTAAACGATGTGGATACCGAAGGCTACCCCAAAGGCTACGGCAAAAACAGCCAAGCCGTATTGCTGCCCTCATTTTTGGCAGCCTATACGGGCCGCGATGCCGAAAAGGTTAACACCTCGGCTTTTCGCGATGTGCCAATACCAAACTGGGACCTAAAATACACGGGCTTTATGAAAATGGCGTGGTTTAAAAAGAACTTTAAACGCTTTTCCCTAACCCACGGTTACCGTTCGTTGTATACCATAAACCAATACCAATCTAATTTAGATTATGTACAGCCCAATTATAGCGTAAGCTACGACAACCAAGCCAACAACGTAACCGACCAAGCCGGAAACTACAAAAGCAAGACCATTTATGGCAATATTAATTTAACCGAAATGTTTAGCCCTTTGGTCAAAATAGATTTCGAAATGAAAAACTCGGTTAAAATTTTGGCCGAAGTTAGAAAAGACCGATTACTGTCGCTAAGTTTCGACAATAACCTGCTTACCGAGGTTTTGGGCAACGAATACATTATCGGCTTGGGCTACCGTATAAAAGATGTGCGTATAAGTTCCGAGCTGGCCGGCCCGACAAAAAAAATAGTAAGCGATTTAAACATGAAAGCCGATATATCAGTAAGGGACAACAAAACCATTATCCGCTACTTGGACCTTGAAAACAACCAAATAACCTCCGGACAAACCATTTGGGGGCTAAAATACACGGCCGATTACGCTTTTAGCAAAAACTTTACGGGGATATTCTATTTCGATTATACTTTCTCGGAATACGCCATTTCAACAGCATTCCCGCAAACCACAATACGCTCGGGCATAACCCTAAGATATAATTTTGGAAATTAACAATTTTTGATTGTTGAAATAGCGTCATTACGAACGAAGTGAAGTAATCTTTTTACGAATTAACGAACAACGATTTTAGATTTTTGTACGTTGAAGCTGTGATATTACGAACAAAATGAAGCAATCCTTACAATAATTTTCGTTTTTAGGAAAAAGGATTAGCCACATTAAAAACTGCATGTTTTTTACGTTCAAAAACAAGCTTGTCTTTTTATCCAATAATATTTGAATTTATAAATTGAATAAATACATTTGCTGAAAACAAATTAAAACAACCAATAATGAATATTCCATCAAATTTAAAATACACTAAGGACCACGAATGGGTTAGTGTAGAAGGCGACATTGCTACCATAGGTATTACCGATTTTGCACAAAGCGAACTGGGCGATATTGTTTATGTTGAAGTAGAAACCGTAGACGAAACCTTAGATGCCGAAGAAGTGTTTGGCACCGTTGAGGCCGTAAAAACCGTTTCGGATTTATTCCTGCCCATTTCTGGCGAAATTATAGAGTTTAACACCCTTTTGGAAGACGAGCCCGAAAAAGTAAACACCGACCCCTACGGCGATGGCTGGATGATTAAAGTAAAATGCTCGGACCTTGCCCAGTTGGACGCTTTAATGACCGCCGACGATTATAAAACCCTTGTAGGTGCTTAAAAAACTTGTGTTTTGGGCAAGCTTGGGTTACACCCTGGCGTTAACGGCAGTTTGCCTAATAAAAATTAATACGGTAGTGCCGGTACAAATAAGCTTTGCCGACAAAATATTCCATAGTTTGGCCTATGTTATTTTTACCTTGTTGTGGTACGCCACCTTTATTTACAAGTTTAATTTTGGGCATAAAAAAGCATTGTGGTACGCCTCCATCGGTTCGGTTATTTTTGGTATAGTTATTGAGGTATTACAAAGTACGTTAACCACATACCGAGCCGCCGAAGTTTACGATATAATAGCAAACACCATAGGCGTATTTTTAGCCACAATAATTATTACGCTAAAAAAGAATTGGCAAATTAAAAAACAATAAGATTTGTTTTTTTGATAAATAAATAGTTATTTTAGCAATCCTGAAACACAATTAAATTATGGAACCCAAAAAAAATCCGAAAGCCAACGTATCGCGAAACAGTTCACTGTATTTCGCCTTAGGGCTGGCCTTAATGTTATTCCTAACAAACTACGCCATTAACCACAAAACCTACGACAAGCAGGAAATTGAAATAGCGCAGTTGGATATGGAAGCCGAAATTGAAGAAGAAATCCCGTTAACCCAACAATTGGCTACGCCACCGCCGCCACCGCCACCGCCACCGGCAGCCGTAGAGCAAATTGAGGTAATCGAGGACGAAGAAGAAATTGAAGAAACCGTTATAGAATCCACCGAAGTTGACCAAGAAACCGAAATTGTTGAGGTAGAACACGTAGAAGTTGCCGCAGCTGTTGAAGAAGACGTTGAGGTACCCTTTGCAGTAATTGAAAACGTACCAGTTTTTCCAGGCTGCGAAAAAGATAAAGACAAAAAAGCCTGTATGTCCAAAAAAATACAGGATTTTGTTGGCAAAAAATTCAATACCGAATTGGCCAGCGATTTGGGCTTAACAGGTCGCCAGCGTATAAGCGTAATGTTTAAAATAGACAAAAACGGCGATGTTGTAGCTATACAAGCCCGTGCACCGCACCCCGGTTTGGAAAAAGAAGCCGCCCGTGTTGTAGGTATGCTACCTAAAATGCAGCCCGGCAAACAACGCGGTAAAGCCGTAACCGTGCCTTACGCCCTGCCAATAGTTTTCCAAGTTCAGGATTAAACTCACAGCATGACACCGTCATTGCGACGACAACGGAGGAAGCAATCTCTCCGCACACAAAATATACTTATAAAAGTAAAATCCCGTTACAAAATTTGTAACGGGATTTTTTTTGGTATGCTTATTGTGACTTTACCATAATATTAACATTTAAATTATAATCATTATGAGAAATCCTAAGAAAGCTCACGATCTCATTCGGCAAAATGAGACTGATGCAACAAAGCCGCAAAAGCACGATGCAAATTTACAAAAAAACACGACACTTTATTTTCAGGTTGGGCTAATCGTTTGCTTGCTCGTTGCCTACTCGCTTCTGGAAATGAAGTTTGAAAGCACAATGCCCGAAGTTGGGTGGGCAAACCCACCGGAAGAAGTTTATTTTGACGAACCGCCCGTTTTTGTAGTTGAAAAAGTAGTGAAGCAAATCCCAAAGCAAGCTCCAAAAAAACCTTCCCAAACAGATTTTGAGGAAATCCCCAACGACACCCCCGACATTTTTAGAGAAGAAGACCCATTTAAAGAAACAACCCCAAAAACCGATTTAAGCCCCGACAACGTTGTGGTAAAACCCGATATAGACGAAGGCAACGAAACTGTTCCCTTTCTTTCGGTAGAAGCCGTACCAATTTATCCCGGTTGCGAAGGTAAAAAAACAAACGACGACAGGCGTAAGTGCATGTCCGAGAAAATAACCAAATTGGTTCAAAAAAAATTCGATACCAATCTGGGTAGCGAGCTGGGACTAAAAGGCAAACAAGTTATTTACACCCAGTTTAAAATAGATGCCACCGGGCATGTTAAGGATATCCAGGTACGGGCACCGCACCCCTATTTAGAAAAAGAAGCCCAACGCGTTATTAATTTTATACCCGAAATGAAACCTGGCAAACAGCGCGAAAAAAATGTTTCGGTTATGTACGCCTTACCCATTATATTTAGCGTGGTAGATTAATTTATCTGTAAATTATTTGCTTAAACCTGCAAGGTCTTCCCCGCCTTGTAGGTTTTTAAATTTCAGCACTAACCCACCCTTCAAAATTTAATAATTAAATTCATTGTCCAAATACATGAATACAGTATCTTTGCACTCGCAAAAATGAGTTTTAAATTAAGGGATATTGGGTAAAACGGAAACTTTACAAACAAGGCCTTCGGTTATTTCCGACTTTAAGGAAATTACCAAAATCCGCTTGTCCGTTAGTGTCGTATTTTCGTCATTAGCGGGCTATTTGCTTGGGGTCGACACCGTTAACTACAAAACTTTGATATTACTGGCCTTGGGCGGCTATTTTATGGTTGGGGCCTCGAACGCCTATAACCAAATAATAGAAAAAGATTTGGATGCTTTAATGGACCGCACCAAAAACCGACCCGTAGCGGCCGGGCGCATGACGGTAACAACCGCCTTTATAATTGCTACCATTTTTACTTTGCTCGGCATTGCCATTCTATATTCCATAAACAAGCAAACCGCTATGTTTGGGGCCATTTCTATTTTTTTATACACTTGTGTGTACACACCCTTAAAAACCAAAACGCCTTTGTCCGTTTTTGTTGGGGCTATTCCCGGCGCCATTCCGTTTATGTTGGGCTGGGTAGCCGCCACCAACGATTTTGGTATAGAACCCGGTACTTTGTTCGCCTTACAGTTTTTATGGCAATTCCCACATTTTTGGGCCATTGGTTGGTTTCTGTACGACGATTATAAAAAAGGCGGCTTTTTTATGCTGCCAACAGGAAAGCAGGACAAAGGCACGGCCGTACAAATTGTAATGTATACCATTTGGACGATTTTGGTATCCATAATTCCCGTTTTTGGGGTTACGGGTACATTGCAACTGTCTATTGTTGCGGCAATCGTGGTTTTCCTTCTTGGGCTGGGCATGCTGTATTTTTCTGTTGAATTATTAAAAAAAATGACGGTTGCCGCAGCAAAACACCTGTTATTAGTTAGCGTGTTGTATATTACGCTGGTGCAAATTGTTTACGTAATAGATAAATTTATTCGATAAATCATGGATTTAACACAAGGTACTTTCGAAGAAAAAAATAACAGGGCAAAAAAAATGATGCTTTGGTTTGGTATTATATCGTTGGTTATGTCCTTTGCCGGATGGACAAGCGCTTTTGTGGTAAGCAGCTCCAGGCCCGATTGGCTAAACGACTTTAAATTGCCGAACGCTTTTTTAATAAGCACCGCTGTAATTATTGTAAGCAGCTTAACCTTATTGTTGGCCAAGCAGGCTTTAAAAAAGAATAATCGGGGCGCAACAACACTCTGGCTATTGGTTACGTTTACTTTGGGCGTGGTATTTATTTTTAACCAATTTTACGGTTTTAAAGAAATTATCAACTTAGGCTATAATTTTACCGGACCGACCAGCAACGTTACCATGTCCTACATTTACTTAATAGCTATTATGCACATTTTGCACGTTATTGTAGGCTTAATTTGCTTATTGGTTGTAATTTATAACCATTTTAAACAGAAATACACCGCAACCAAAAGGCTTGGTTTCGACCTTGCAGCCACCTTTTGGCACTTTATCGATATTCTTTGGGTATATCTGTTTTTATTTTTATATTTTGTTAGATAAATAATTTGATTATTTTTGTTCAACCTTAAAAAAACTAAACAACTGAGTATGAGTGCAACAGTTATAACAACTGGAACAGAAGGAAAAACATGGGGAGGCGGTAACCGTCCGTTAAAGGCCAGTTACGGCAAAATGATGATGTGGTTTTTTATCGTTTCGGATGCCTTAACCTTTTCCGGATTTTTGGCTGCTTACGGATTTTCCCGATTTAAGTTTATAGAGTCCTGGCCCATTGCCGACGAGGTTTTTACCCACGTACCCTTTTTGCACGGGCAGGAACACCCCATGATTTATGTGGCGTTTATGACCTTTGTGCTTATTATGTCGTCGGTAACAATGGTATTGGCCGTGGATGCCGGACACCATTTAAAGAAAACAAAAGTTGCCGTGTACATGTTTTTAACCATTATCGGTGGTTTAATATTTTTAGGCTCCCAAGCGTGGGAATGGGCCACCTTTATTAAGGGCGATTATGGTGCCGTACAAACCAAAGGCGGCAATATTCTGCAATTTGTAGATACCGATGGCAAGCGCGTGGCCTTGGCCGATTTTGTTGTGGCCGCACCAACCGACCGAACAGAGCACGAGCGTAAAAACGGCTTGTGGTTTGTAAAAGAAGGTGCTTTGCCAGCCTATACGGTACAAGACGTTATACACGGATTGGAATCGCATGACAACGTATTAATTAGAACCCAACAACTTACCGATGCCGGTACCAAAACCGTACTGTCCCGAAACGAGTCCTTGGATATGTTGAAGAAAAACGGAGTGGCCGTAGTCGAGGGTGCCAACCTAAAAGCAAACGAGTACGGTGCGCCGTTGTTTGCCGATTTCTTTTTCTTCATTACAGGCTTCCACGGATTTCACGTATTTTCGGGCGTTGTGCTAAACTGCATTATTTTCTTTAATGTATTGCTTGGTACTTACGAACGACGCAAAAGCTACGAAATGGTAGAAAAAGTAGGTCTGTATTGGCACTTTGTGGATTTGGTTTGGGTGTTTGTGTTTACGTTCTTCTACTTGGTATAAATCTTTTAATCGAATAAAAAAATGGCTCAAGATCATAAATTAGCAATATTTAGAGGCGCTTTAAAATTTAAATCGAATACCCAAAAAATATGGGGTGTTTTAATATTCCTTTCTGTTGTAACCTTAATAGAGGTTATCTTGGGTATTTACAAACCCGGGTTTTTAATGGGGCACTTTTTAGGTATGAAACTGTTAAACTGGGTGTTTATAATACTAACAATAGTTAAGGCCTATTACATTACTTGGGACTTCATGCACATGCGCGACGAGGTTAAGTTCCTTAAAATGGTAGTAGTAGGTACTTTGGTTATATATATTTTATACCTAACGTGGATTCTTTTGGAAGAAGGCGCTTATGTTTTTAACGTATTCGACAACGGTTACATTAAACACGATTTTTAATAAAAGTTAAATAAACATATAAGGGCGGTAATTATACCGCCTTTTTTTATTTTTGCACTTGCAATCAATTATAGAATAATTTTGAAATTAGGCGTCACTGCGAGGTACGAAGCAGTCCGTACAAAAATGATTATTTCACTTTTCCGCAAAAGCACACGCTTAATTAAAATAAAACAATAGTATAAAAACAATGGATTTTAAAAAAGCAACACGTTATGGCATTTTAGGGATACTATTTTTTCTTCCCGTAACGTTTTTATTGCTTTTATATCCGGCCACGCACAACTACACGCCCTTGGATATTGTAAACACTTCGGTTTTGGAAATCGACGGCTTTAAACCACAAACCCAGGACACCATTTTACTGAAAGACCATATTACCATTTTGGGCTTTCTCGGCACAACCCCCATTAGCAAGGTTATAACCGCTTCAAACTTAAAAGAATTGGTATACGATAAATTTAAAGGCTTTAAAAAATTTCAAATCGTAATTTTGATGCCAAGAGGAACGGAAGAAGCCGTAAAACAACTACAATCGGAAATAAACACCTATGAAGATTTAAAATACTGGCATTTTGTTTTTGGAAGCAACCCAGCCATCCAAAACATATACAATAGCTTGAAGGTTGAAGAAAACCTTGAGCCCGATTTGTCTTCAAAATACATTTACATAATCGACAAGGATTTAAGCCAGCGCGGCAGGCTGGACGACCGCACCGAGCGCGAGACCGAACTCGATAAGCCCATAAAAAAACTGTACGGCTACAATTGTATAGAAGTGGCCGAAATTAAAAATAAAATGAGCGACGACCTACGCATTCTCTTTACCGAGTACAGGCAAAAACGAAAAGGCGAATTCGACTCCTCGACCCGTAGGGCAAACGATTTAAACAACAATGATGAAGAATAATTATTCGTACATAGGCATTGCACTTGTTATTTTGGTGTTTGGCATTCTTTTTGTACCCAAAATAGTCGACAGGATTACCAATAACGACGTAACCCGTAACGAAAGCCGAAGTAATTTTGCCGGCCAAAAAGAAAAAGGAACGGCGCAAACATTATCGTTTATCGAAATTAACGGTACGCCCAAAAAAGTACCCGCATTTTCGTTTACCGACCAAAACGGAAAAACCATTACCAATACAGATTACGAAGGCAAGGTTTATATCGTAGAGTTCTTTTTTGCCACCTGCCCCACCATTTGCCCGCGTATGAGCCAGAATTTGGTCGAGGTACAAAACGCATTTAAAGCCGAAACCAATTTTGGTATTGCCTCCTTCACCATAAATCCCGAACACGATACCCCAGAAGTGCTAAAGGATTACGCCGAAAGTTATGGCATTAGCAGCCCAAATTGGCATTTGCTAACGGGCGACAAAACGTTAATTTACAAACTATCCAATGAAGGGTTTAACCTATACACGGCCCAAGACGAAAATGTGGCGGGCGGTTTCGAGCATTCGGGCAACTTTGCGCTAATCGATAAAAACGGCTTTATACGCTCCAGAAAAGACGATTACGGCAACCCCATAATTTACTATAATGGCGTAGTATCGGAAGCCGAAAATATAGACGAAGACGGCAACAAGCAAGAAATAACCGCTTTAAAGGAGGATATAAAACTATTACTTAATGAATAGTACAGACGACAAAAAATACAATAAATTAATAGTTGCCTTATCGGTTATTATCCCTCTGGTGGTTGCGGTTTTGTTTGGCGTTAAAATACCCAATGTAGCGCCTTTGTCGTTCCTCCCTCCTATTTACGCCACCATAAATGCCATAACAGCCATACTCTTGGTAGCTGCAGTTATAGCCGTTAAAAAGAAAAACATAAGCCTGCACAAAAAACTAAACACCACCGCCATTGTATGCTCGGTGTTGTTTTTGGTTATGTACGTAGCCTACCACATGACCAGCGACTCCACCAAATTTGGGGGCGACGGCGCCATAAAATACGTGTATTATTTTATTTTGATAAGCCATATACTGTTGTCGGTAATCATCATCCCTTTTGTATTGATAACTTATGTTAGGGCCATTACCAACAATTTCGAAAAGCATAAAAAAATAGCAAAAATAGCCTTCCCATTATGGTTGTACGTTGCCGTTTCGGGCGTTATTGTCTATATCATGATTTCGCCTTATTATGCTTAAAGAAAAGTAAAACCCTAAACACAAGGCAAGATACTTCTACAAGCTAAGCCGTATTGAAAAACAAATCAAAAAACATCAGGCTTGCTTACTGTATGCTTTTTTGTCGTGTGGTTGCTTTTTGCTACATTTACCTACGACAGCTTTTATCTTTCTTTTAAAAGAAAAATAAAGTTCTAAACAATAAACATTAACACATGAAGCATTGGATAATTTCCGAAACTGAATTGGATAACAGCTATTTTATCGTTACCGAGAAATCTATTTGGCTAACAAACCAAAAAAAAAACGTTAATATTAACGAACTGATAAAAGCTAAAAACCTGGGCATAGTGAAGAGTATTAGGTACGACGATTTAAAAGAAATTATTTTTATTGATACCGATAATACCATTGAACTTAACTACAAGGACGATAAAGCAACCGATGAGGAATTTCAGTTGGACAAAACCACCTATTCCGAAATTCGTTCGTACTTAAAAACCAACCTTAAGGAAGTTGATTTGAAAAATTATTCGGTTTTAAAACAAATTGCCCCTCAAGTTATCGTACTTGGGCTTTCTGTACTAATATCGGTAATGGTATATGTTTCTGCCGTAGAATTAGAAAATGGCGGTACTTTAAGAACATCTGGAAGAAATGGGTTGGTAAAAAAACTTATTGCAGCTTTAGCCGAAACATTAGGAACAACGGGTACTTTAATTGTTGCACTTTGGTTTCTGGGCTTTTTACCTATTTTCTTGTTAAAAAAGTACAAAACCCCAAAAAGGGTGAGGTTTTAAAAACCAATACATCTACAAGGCTGGGAATTTAAACCTTAATCGACACTTGGTTTCCGCCTATTCGTTTTTTTATCGGATAAATGTTGCTTGCTTTTTAACCGTTTTTTAATAACCGAACGCGGTACTTTGGTAGGAACTCTAATTTTATCGACTTTTAATTTGCGCTCCAACAATTCAAAAAACCGATTAATTACCAAGGCCTTGTTTTTATGCTGGCTTCGGCTATCGCCGCATTGCAGGATAAGCATGCCGTTTTTTGTTAATTTCGATTGCAGTTTTTCGGAAAGCAGCGTTTTTTGTTCAACATCTAACACTTCGGATGCCGTTAGGTTAAAAGCCAATTCAACCTTCGAAGCCACTTTGTTAACGTGCTGCCCGCCTGCCCCGGAACTTCTAATGGCCTTAAAACTAAGTTCGTTCAATAATGCCTCTTTATTAATCATGCCTCGTTTTGGTGTGCAGGTTTTAGCAAATCGTTTACCGTTTTTACGGGATTGAAGGTTTCCAACGGGATTTCAACAAAAATAGAGTTCCAATACGCCATGCTACCATTCCAAAGCCCGGGCAGTTCCAAGGCTTTAATATCGGTGCCGTCCTGCGATTTCATTGTAATAAAAGCGGCGTTATGGTCCACATAATCCAATAGGTTGAATTTTTCGCCCTTATAGTTTTTTACCCCACAAACCAAATCGGTTGGATTAAAATGGCTGGCGTTTTTTACAATTTCCCGTTGTTGTTTCACATGAATATCAATTTGGGCAAACTCTACAATTTGCAAGCTTATGGTGCCATTTTGGTTTTTCACCCAAAAGGGGCCACCTCCGGGCTCCCCCTCGTTTTTTACCATGCCGCAAACCCGAATGGGGCGGTTTAGCCTATCGTGCAGGTAGCTTGTTTTTTTGTTTTTGGGAAAATCGTCAAAATCAACATCTAAAATTACATGCAGGCTTTTTGATGCAAAAGTGGCTATTTCGAGTATTTTTTCTTCGGAAACTTCACCTTCATCAAGCATCCTTAAATACGAAAACACCTGTTCCTGAATATCCAACAAAACACCTGCCAATAATTTTCTATATTCCGAAACGACTTTGTTTTTATGGTAAACCACAATATTGTCGATGTTTTTTACGAAAATGATGTCGTGGTTCAAGGCATTTAAGTTTTCCAACAATGCGCCGTGGCCAGAAGGCCGGAACAGCAGTTTGCCTTCGGAAGTCCTAAACAACGTATCTTCCGCAGTTATGGCAACGGTGTCGGTTGCCTTTTTTTGAAATGAAAAATCGACCAAAAACTCGGTTTGGGTTTCGGCTTCGAGCTTTGGGCGCACATGTTCCAGTTCGGTATTAAACATATCGTAGTGTGCTTCGGAAACGGTAAAGTGCAAATGCGCTTTTTTGTTGGACGAGGCGTAAACAACAGATTCTAACAAATGTTCCCTAAACGCTGTAACTACCCCATCTTTATAACTGTGAAATGGCAATAAACCCTTGGGGTAAAACCCATAATTTAATTGTTTGTCACCCAACATTGTATGGACAAAAGCCAAACATTTTTGGCCATAGGACAAATTATCGTAAAGTGGATTTTCGGCTTTTATCCTTTTTATAACGGCTGCATAAAACGGGAATTTTTCAAGTCCACTAAGAAATACCCAAAAGGTTTTGTGCTTTCGTTCGTAGGTACCGATTCGCTCGTCGCCACTTTCAAATTCTTTTAAAAATTGAAACAAAAACTTGAACATTCGGGTTGCGGCGCCAGATGCCGGCACAAATTTTACGATTGATAAATGGTTGCGTTTTTTATCGTAATCCGCAATGAACTTTTGCTGTTCTTGGGGGCTAAAGCGTATAATGCCATTGCCAATTGTGGCGGCCTCCACAAGGTTAGAAAAGACCATCCCGGACTTTATTCGGGTTATTTGGGCATTAACCTTTTCCTTGGTAAGCCCATGGGTTTTTATTTGTTCGAGGTCTTGTTCGGTAAACATTATTTATTTTTTTCTAACAATCGGTTTATGTGGTTTACGGCGGTTTCCAAGCGTTCTTTTTTACCGCCTTTTAGCAATACGTAAGGGCGATTGTAATTAATTAAGGCCTTTTCAAACGCCAAAAACATGGCCTCCCTATGGTCTGGCTTATCGCGCAAATCATCGGGAATCCAAGGTGTATCAATATACGTTAAAAAATACAAATCGTAGGTGTTTTCTATGGCATATTTTTCAAGAACGGGGTCGCAAATACCGTTGTAAAAGGCTTCGGAATATACTTTTGTTTCCAATAAATCGGTGTCGCAAATCAAAACCGTATCGGTTTTTTGCGCCAGTTTGTTTTCCAGTTTCATTTGGCCAATGGCTATTGGCACTAAATCGGTAAGCTCGCAGGTTTTGCGCTGGTTGTTCCATTTGTCCTGCAAATACTCGCGGGCATATTCGGGCACCCAAACCGAATGGTAATATTGTGCCAATTGCCTTGACAATGTTGTTTTTCCCGTAGATTCCGGGCCGAACAACACTATTTTTACGCAGTTTGCGGGTTGTTGCTTAAACTGTTTTTCCATGCTCTGTAACCTTGTATGGCCAAAAATGTGAATAATAAATATTGAAACGACAACATACCCAGTCCCCTGTAAGCGTATAGGGGTACGGTAATAATATCGCCTATAATCCAAAGCGTCCAATTTTCCAGTTTTTTAGTGGCCATATACCACATGGCTGTAAAAAATATCCCTGAAGTTACAACATCAATATAATTAGCTGTTTCCAAAGTATTACCATATACCCTATATACCGAATATGTTACCGTTACGGTAACAATAAACATGAGCAGGCCCATAAGCTTTTCCTTTTTATTGGTTCTGGAAATGGGGACAATGGGGGCGTCGTTCTTTCGTCTTGCCCAGTTCCACCAACCATAAACACTCATAACGGAATAGTAAAAATTAATCATCATATCGCCCAAATAACCCGCCTTATAAAGTAGATAAATGGTTATAATAGTTGATATTAATCCCGTTGGGTACACCCAAATATTTACTTTTTTAGCATAACACACGCTTAAAATACCAAACACAAAGGCTATGGCTTCCAGAACAATGAAAAAAGTAGGCGTGTCCCGATAGGCATCAAGAAAAAAATTATAGATTGAGGTCATTCAGTATATTTTAAAACCGATATAAATATAAAGTCTTTTTTTTAATCCCTTACGTATACCAAAACAAATCGAAAAAAAGTCTGCATACAGGGCAGTACAGGATGGTAATTTCGTAGGGGTTTGCTAAGTTTACCTTTGTTAACCTCATCCCATGAATATAAATCGCTTATTTCTTCTATGGCTTATAGTTGGTTTTTCTATTTCTGTTTATGCCCAAAAGCAAATGGAAAACTTAGATCGCGGCACTTTGGCCGTCAGGCAGAACAGTACTCAGGTTTTAGTAAGCTGGCGTATTTTGGGAACCGAGTTTAAAAATGCAGCATATAATGTATATCGAGATGCGGAAAAAATAAATGAACACCCCATAACAGGTGCCGGCAATTTTATAGATCACACCGTTTCTAATGCAACTTATAGCGTTTCCGCCATAATAAACGGAAAAGAGGGCAGCCTTTCCCAACCCGTTTCCGTTTGGAACGATATTTACAAAACCATTCCTATTACGGCTCCAAGGATAACCTCACTCCCCGATGGAAAAGATTATTTTTACACGGCTAACGATGCCTCGGTAGGCGATTTGGATGGCGATGGACAATACGAAATCGTGTTAAAATGGTCGCCCTCGAATGCTCACGACAACTCGCATAAAGGTTATACGGGAAGTACCATACTTCAAGGTTTAAAACTTGACGGAACAATTTTATGGACTATAGATTTAGGAAAAAACATCCGTGCCGGTGCCCATTACACGCAGTTTATGGTTTACGATTTGGACGGCAACGGAAAAGCGGAAATAGCTTGTAAAACGGCCGATGGCACTACCGATGGGAAAGGGCATATTTTGGGCAATGCCAATGCCGATTATCGTAATAAAAACGGTTATATTTTGGAAGGCCCCGAATATTTAAGCGTTTTTTCGGGTGAAACGGGTGCTTTTCTTGATACGCATCCCTACATTCCGCCTCGTGGCAATGTAGGCGAATGGGGCGACAAATATGGCAACCGAGTAGATAGATTTTTAGCCTGCGTTGCTTACCTTGACGGCAAACATCCAAGTTTAGTGTTCTCAAGAGGGTATTACACCCGTACCGTATTGGCGGCTTTCGATTTTAAAAACGGAAAACTAAAACCCCGATGGGTTTTCGATACCAATACAAAGGGCAACGAAGCTTATTTCGGGCAAGGCAACCACAATTTAGCCGTAGGCGACCTTGATGGCGATGGCAAAGACGAAATACAATTTGGGTCTTGCGCCATAGATGATGATGGCAAAGGACTTTACTCCACTAAATTTGGACATGGCGATGCTGGCCATTTGGGCGATTTCGATCCAACCCGAAACGGACTCGAATTTTTTATGTGCCACGAAGATGCCAACGGCACTACTATTCCCGCTATCGATTTTAGGAATCCAAAAACAGGAACGGTTTTATGGAATGTTGCAGGAAAAGGTGATTTTGGTCGTGGCATTACTGCCGATATAGACCCGAACCACTTGGGCGCCGAAAGTTGGGCATCAAACGGGTCGGGTATCCATAACACAAAAGGCGATGTTGTTTCCAACGTTTATCCCACAGCAGGAAGAAACGGTACAAGCTTTAACATGGTAGCATGGTGGGATGGCGATTTGCTTAGGGAAATTGTGGATAAAACCGTTATATCCAAATGGAACCCAGACACCAAAAATACCGATATGCTGCTACAAGCCTACGATTACAACGGTATGCAATTACGAAGCAACAACTGGACAAAATCGAATCCTTGCCTTATTGCCGATATATTGGGCGACTGGCGCGAGGAAATTATATGGCGAAATGAAGATAATACCGAACTGGTTATATTTTCTACACCCCACCCCACGGACTATCGTGTTTATACGCTTATGCACGACCCTTTATATCGGGTAAGCATTGCATGGCAAAACGTGGGGTACAACCAACCTGCACACACAAGTTTTTATTTGGGGCATGATATGGATACGCCCCCGAAACCAGATATTGAATTAGTTGAAAGATAATTAGGAGGTTGGAGTACCTACTTAATTCGAAAATGATGTATTTTTTAGACGGCTTCTTTTTTATTCATTCAACTTCAATAATTCGTCCATATAAATACGGGTGTTCGAAAGCCTTGGTATTTTGTGCTGCCCGCCCAGTTTATTGTTCAGCTTTAGCCAATCGTAAAACAAGTTGGTACGGGCTATGTTTATTTTGGGCTTGTTAAGGGTTATGTTGTTGTAGCGTTTGGCTTCGTAATCGGAGTTTAACGATTTTAGGGCATCGTCCAAAAGTGCGTTAAAATGGTTTATGTCGCTGGGCGGGGTTTTAAATTCAATCAACCATTCGTGGGCACCTTTTTCCTTGTCTGCCATAAAAATGGGCGCGGCGGTATATTCCACAATTTCAACATTGGTGCTTAAACACACTTTTTCTATGGCGCTTTCGGCATTTTCAATAATTAATTCTTCACCAAAAACATTAATATGGTGCTTGGTGCGCCCCGAAATTTTTATACGGTAGGGGCTTAACGAGGTAAACCTAACCGTGTCGCCAATATTATAGCGCCACAACCCGGCATTGGTGGTAATAATTACGGCGTAGTTTTTATGTAGCTCCACCTCGCTTAGCGGTATAACTTTTTCGGTGGGCAAACCGTAGGTATCCATGGGGATAAACTCGTAAAACACGCCGTAGTCCAGCATTAACAGCAGTTCGTTGGAATCGTTCCTGTCCTGAATGGCAAAAAAGCCTTCCGAAGCATTATAGATTTCGTAATACCTGAAATTTTGGTTTGGTATAATTTTTTTGTACTGTTCAATATAAGGCGTAAAGCTAACACCACCATGAAAATACACTTCCAAATTAGGCCAAACCTCCATAATATTTTGCTTGCCCGTAGTTTCCAAAACGGTATTGAGCAGCACCAACATCCAAGAAGGAACACCCGCCAAACTGGTTACGTTTTCCTTAATGGTTTCGTTTACAATGGCCTGCATTTTATGCTCCCAATTGCTCATTAACGATACTTTGTTGCTTGGCGTACTGCTAAATTCGGCCCAAAACGGCATATTATCGATTAATATAGCCGACAAATCGCCAAAAACGGTGCCGTTTTCCTTAAACAATTCCTTACTACCGCCCAAACGTAAACTTTTACCCGTAAATAATTGGGCGTCGGGATTGTTGTTAAGGTACATGCACAATAAATCCTTACTGGCGGCGTAATGGCAGTCTTCCAAGGATTCTTCGCTTACCGGGATAAACTTGCTTTTGGCCTGTGTGGTGCCGCTCGATTTGGCAAACCATTTAATGGGCGTGGGCCAAAAGAGGTTGTTTTCGCCTTTTCGGGAACGCTCTATAACATCCTGTAAGTTGTTGTACTCCTTTATGGGTATGCGCTCGGCAAAGGTGGCGTAAGTTTTAATCGAGGCAAAATCGTAGGCTTTGCCCACTTCGGTATGCTTGGCGTAATCCAGCAGGCTTAACAGCAATTCGTTTTGTACTTCGTGGGGGTATTTTAAAAACAGTTCGATTTGGTGGAACCGTTTTTTTAAGAACCAAGAAGCAATGGAATTTACTATCGGGATTGCCATTTTTTACATTATATTTAAGGTTTTAAAAATAATACTTTTTTTTATGACCTACCAAGGTGTTTTAACAAAAATGGATACCGAATTTTCGCAACCCATTCAATATTATTTAATTTTTGAAAACGATTTTTTAAACCTAAACCAATTGTTGGGCAAAAGCATTACCCTGCAATTTGTTAAGTACCAATGCTTAAACTGTGGTTTGGACAGGCCTATTTATCGCCAAGGGTTTTGCAAAAGTTGTTTTTTTGATGTACCGCAAGCCGCCGATTGGATTATGCGCCCCGAACTAAGCACGGCGCACTTGGGCAAGGCGGACCGCGATTTGGAATACGAAAAGCAAGTGCAACTACAGCCCCATATTGTGTATTTGGCCAATTCCAGCAACGTAAAGGTGGGCGTTACCCGAAAAAGCCAAGTGCCCACCCGATGGATAGACCAAGGCGCACACGAGGCTATTGAAATTGCCGAGGTGCCAAACCGTTATTTGGCGGGCATTACTGAGGTAGCCCTAAAGGAACATATTAGCGACAAAACCAATTGGCGCACCATGTTAAAAAATGAAGTTGAAGACGAAAACTTGGCAGAATGGCGCGACCGCCTAAAACCGTATATTCCCGAAGAAGCCCAAGATTATTTTATTGAAAGCAATACCGAAACCGTTTTAGAGTTTCCCGTACTGCAATACCCAAAAAAACCAACAAGTTTAAATATTGTTAAGGCGCAAACCTACACCGGAAAATTAGTGGGCATAAAAGGCCAGTATTTAATCTTTGAGGACGATACCGTTTTCAACATACGAGCCAATGAAGGGTTGGTAGTTGGTTTTTTGGTACACTAATAAACGTAATAGTTTGCTGTTAAGGGGCTGTATGCAACATTATCCACCTTTTAATAACCAAACAAAAACCACCTAAATACAAAAAAAATTCCTTTATTTCCCCCCTTGAAAATTCTTTCTTTAGGTGGTTTCGTTATTAATTAACAGCAGGGCAGTTGCATTTATAGCGCTGCGGCCTGCATTTAAAATTGTAGCCCAAGGTAAACTGGTGAAACCCACCATTATCGAACACCAACGAATTGGTTTGGTACGTGTAGTTATAGGCAAACATAAATTGTTTGTAGTTAACGCCCAAAATAGGGGTTATTTGCTGTAAGCGCTCGCCGTTAATGCTGCTGTTGGTATCGCTCTCGGCACTATCGAAACTGGTGCGGTACGACAGGCCGCCCCAAATTTTGCCAAATTCAAAATCCTTGTACACCTTGGCGTTAATATCCAACCCGGATTCTTTAGTGCCTTCCCTGTACTGAAACATTAAGGACGGCTCGTAACTCCAATTGCTGTTGCCGTTAATTACATAGCCGGCCGAAAGCAGGTAACGCCTTAGGTTGCTGGTAATTTGTATGTCGTTGTTAACGCCCGAATTGTTCAGTACGTTTTTTATGGTACCGTGGGCATAAAAATCCAAAAACTGGTACGAAAACCCAAAATCCAGGTTAAAATTGGTTTCGTTTTCTATACCTCCGGAAATTATGGGGTCGTAACCGTCCAAAGGAAACGTGGTTTCATCTAATTTATATTGAAGAAATCCGGCACTTAATCCAAAGGACAGCATGTTTAAATCCACTTCGCTTCTGGAAAACATTAAATGGTGGGCATAGGTTACATAAGCACCGTTTTGCGAGTGGTACCCGTTGCTGTCGCTGTACAAAATAGCACCCAATGCCGATGGCGATTCGCCAACCCTACTATTAACGCTTAAGGTTAACAGCTTCGGGGCATCCTCATGCCCAAACCATTGTTGGCGCCCCGTTATCCTAACTTTAGCGCAATTGGCCGCACCGGCCATCGAGGGGTGTATTAGGTAATAGTTATCGGTAAGGTAATCGGCGTAAATAGGTAAGCCTTCTTGGGAAGTTATATTTTGAACAACAAAAATACTTATTGTTAAATAAAATACATATTTCGATTTCATAAATACGTCGTTAAGTAGGTAAATTTATTTGGAACGTTCAAATATAATCAAAATACGTCTTGAAACTAAATCGATTTCACGCTTATATTAGCATATCCTTCCAAAGATATTAATATCCAAACGTTTCTTTTAGTACTTTTGCCTAAAATAGTTTTAAAAACATGAGTACCTATAATATTTCAATAGTTAGCACCAACAACCCGAGCATTATAAAATTCGAGCTTAACCAGTTTATTACCAACCACCAAAGTTTTGAGTTTAACAATATAGACGAGGCAAAACCATCGCCTTTAGCACAGGAATTATTTTATTTGCCCTTTGTGAAAAAAGTATACATTTCGGGCAATTTTATTGCCGTAGAGCGCTATAACATCGTGGAGTGGCCCGATGTACAAAACGAAGTGGCCCAACAAATAGAAAACTATTTAAACGGTGGCGGTATTGTGGTTGAAGTTCCTGCCGAAACCAAAAAAGTACCCGTAACGGTTTATGCCGAAAGCACGCCCAACCCGTCGGTTATGAAATTTGTATCGAACAAAAAAATAGTAACCACCCATTTCGAGTTTACCTCCATAGACCAGGCCAAACTATCGCCCCTTGCAACGGCATTGTTCCATTTTCCATTTGTAAAAAGTGTTTTTTTTGAAGAAAATTACGTTTCCATTACAAAATACGACATAGCCGAATGGCAGGATATTACCTTGGAACTTCGCGAGTTTATAAAAGCGCATATCGAGCAGGGCAAGGATGTTGTATTACCGCATGCCGCCGAAACCTTGCAAAAATCTACCCAACAGTTGGATACAAAATTTGATGCTTTGGACGACACTTCGAAGGAAATTATCAATATTCTTGAAGAATACGTAAAACCCGCCGTAGCAAGCGATGGGGGCAATATCCAGTTTATAGCCTACGATGCACAAACCAAAAACGTAAGCGTACTGTTGCAGGGGGCGTGTAGCGGTTGCCCATCGTCCACCTTTACCCTTAAAAACGGTATAGAAAACATGCTTAAACAAATGCTGAAAGATAAAGTTGAAACGGTTGAGGCCATTAATGGGTGACCTTTAAAAAAATAAAGTGTCTAAAAAAATACTTATATTTAAGGATATTTTAAAAATTTACAAACCTAAAAAACATTAACATCATGGCAGTATTAAAAGTAATTGAAGTATTATCAAACTCCGAAAAAAGCTGGGAAGACGCTACCAAAAAAGCGGTAAAACAAGCCGCTAAAAGCGTAAAAAACATTCGTTCGGTTTATGTGCAGGATCAAAGCGCATCTGTTAAAAACAACGAAGTAACCGAGTTTAGGGTAAACCTAAAAATAACCTTTGAAATAGAATAAACATTTTTTTTCCAAAAAACATTGAAAACTGTTTGAAAAGTGTGGTTTAAGTTAGGTGGCTTCGACAAGCTCAGCCACCTAACTTAAAAAAAGAAAGGCACTTTTCAGGCGGTTTGTTTTTTAAACAAACTTTAACCTAAAATAAAAGTATTAACGTTATTAGGATTTTAACTTTGGATCCGAAACTAAAAATTAAAATTAAAAATGAATTTTGAAAACATCGATTACAGCAAATTAACTACATTGGCAACCGAGTACGGTTTAAGAATATTAGGCGCCATAATTATATGGGTTATAGGTTCGTGGGTTATTAAACGGCTATTAGGGGCCGCCAAAAAAGTCATGGCAAAGCGCGATATGGAAGTTAGCCTCCAAAAATTCTTGGCCAATCTTTTGGGCTGGACCTTAAAAATATTGTTAATCCTTGCCATTTTATCTAAACTTGGGGTAGAAACCACATCGTTTGCCGCCATTTTGGCCGCAGCCGGTCTGGCCGTTGGTATGGCTTTGCAAGGCTCGTTGGGCAATTTTGCCGGAGGTGTTTTAATTATGCTTTTCAAGCCCTTTAAGGTTGGCGATTTAATTGAAGCCCAAGGCGCCATAGGCGTAGTAAAGGAAATTGAAATTTTTACCACAAAACTTACCGGCCTATCCAATAGGGAAATTATTGTGCCTAACGGTGCCCTGTCCAACGGCAACATAATAAACTACACTACCGAAGGTACACGCCGTGTCGATTTGGTTTTTGGCGTAAGCTACGATTCCGATATTAAACAAGCTAAAAACGTTATTATGAACGTGCTTACCTCGCACCCCAAAGTGTTAAAGGACCCTACTCCTGCGGTTACCGTTTTGGAGTTGGCCGATAGTTCGGTTAATTTTGCCACACGCCCTTGGTGCAAAAGCGAAGATTATTGGGATGTTTATTTTGAAGTTACCGAAAACGTAAAACTGGCTCTTGATGCCGCCGGTATTGAAATACCATATCCGCACAGTGTGGAAATACAGAAAAAAGGATAACATTTATTAAACTTTTTATGAGGAGCCTCCAATGTTTTAAAACATTGGAGGTTTTTTATTTCTGAGGTTTTAAAGCCACAAAATCCTTTAGGTAATACGGTTCAAAATATGCAACGTCTTCAATGTCGTTTTTTTGGTGTTTAGTGTATGCCAATGCGCCCATTTCGTTGGCCGATGGCAATTTGCCTTCGATAAAAACAGCGTTTTTGTGCAGTATAAGGGCTTTTGTTTTTTCTACGCCGTTGCCTATAAAATACACACGTTCTTCACTTAAATATTCCGCAAAAGCGTGTTCATCGAGAATTTGGGCTTCAATAGCCCTAACAGTTTTATATTGAAAGTTGAAAACGGCCGAATATACTTCCATACGGCGGGCGTCCAACATGGGAATAATGTAACCTTTGTCGGTTTTTACCTGATGCGCCAAAGCTTCTAAAGTGGATACGGAAATTAACGGAATATTAAGCGCATAGGCCAAGCCCTTGGCTGCCGAAACCCCAATGCGCAAGCCCGTGTACGAACCCGGGCCCTTGCTTACGGCAATGGCTTTTAATTGCGAGGGCTGCACGTTGGTTTCCTTTAGAATACGGTCTATGTATACGTGTAAGCGTTCGGCGTGCGAATAGTTGTTGCCGTAATCTTCCAACAGGGCAATGGTTTTGCCGTTTTTGGATAGGGCAACCGAACAGTTGGTCGTGGCGGTTTCAATACTTAAAATCAAAATATATAAAAGGGGTTAGTGTTATGTCAACTCTGAAATTTAATATAGAGATTGCTTCGTCGTCGTGCCTCCTTCTCGCAATGACGTCATTGTTGCGACAACGGAGGAAGCAATCCCATCCGTCAATTTTAATTTGACTTAACATTAGTCGTTGCTAAGTACAATGGGCTTGCCAAGGTAAAAGTCCAATACTTTTGTTTTAAAAATAAAATCGTACTTGGCGTTAATTAGTTTGGATTGGGCGTTGATGTACTGAATCCTGGACTGCTCCAAATCAAAAGCATTCATAGCGCCAAAGGTATAACGTTCTTGCGAATTTTTAAAGGCCAGTTCCTGTGCGGTCATGGCTTTTTTCGAGGCTTCGTAAGCCTTAAAAGCGGCTTGGGCATCGGTAAAAGCGTTTTGTATGGTAGCCTCTAAATCCAACTTAGCTTGTTCCAGTTCCAACTGCGCAGTTTGTTCCTGGATGTGGGCTTTGGCCACGGCCGTTTTATTTTGAAATTGCGAAAATATGGGAATGTTAAGCCCCAAGCTAAAACTATGTGCCTTTTGATCGTTTAACTGATTGAAAAACGAGGCTTCGTTATCGGCTAAGTTGGAATAAAACACATTGGAACCAAAGCCATAGCTAAACGATACGCTTGGCATGTATCCCGCTTTATTTACTTCGGTATTTAGTTCGGCCTGTTCTATGCCTTTTTTGGCAATTTTTATTTCGTTTCGATTACTGAAGGCGAAATCTAAAATGGGTTGTATGTCGTTGTAAAGCAATGCCGACGAGGGCATATCAACATTAATCATTTCAACTTGAAAACCTTTATACGATACTTGCAATATTTGCGATAGGGTTAAAAGCGCCAAATTGTAATTGTTTTCGGCCACAGTTTGGCTTTGTTCGTCCGAGGCCAGGGTGGCCTCGGCATCGTAAACATTGGCTTTGGGTTGTGCACCGGCATCGACCAAACTATTTACTTGTTCCAATTGTTTTTTTGAAAATACGACTTGCTCTTTGGCAGTTTCCAAATTTTCTTTATTGAATAAAACGTTTAAATAAGCATTGGCTACGTTTAGGGAAATATCGTCCTTTAGTTTGTTTAACTCCAAAGCATTTTGTTCTTGGGCCAACAAGGACTGCTTGTATAAATTGGTCGTTCTAAACCCGTTAAACACATTTTGACGAACTTGTATTCCAATATTTGTTGAGTGCGTTGTGCGGTCGGCAAACTGCCCTTGAAACAGCTCTTGGTTACCCAAGCCTAAATTTTGGCTGGCACTGGCGCTTACCGATGGTAAAAACCCGCCTTTGGCCGAAATTACATCCTGTTGCCCCGATAGTGCGGCATTGTCCAGTTTTTGAACGGAAATGTTATGCTCCAAAGCATAATCGACACATTCTTGAAGGGTCCAGATTTTATCTTGAGCCATTAGGCTTGTACTTACCAATATTCCTACTAATACAAATGTTATTTTAAATAATATACGTTTCATCTGTTATCTTCTGTTTTCTTCTTCGTTATCGTCTTCGGAGGCTTTGTTCCAAACTTTAACTTTATCGCCTTCTTTTAAACCTTCGGTAATTTCAACGTTTATACCGTCGGACAGCCCTAAGGTTACATCTACTTTTTTGTATTTGCCTTCGCCTTCCAATATTTCAACAAAAGGTGCTTCGGTAATGCGGTTATATTGAAGCAACGCTTCCCTGATGGCAAAAACACTGTCTTTGGCTTCAATATCTATTTCGGCATTGGCACTGTACCCGGCACGTATTTTGGTGTCGGCATTAATATCGACATCGGCTTTTATGGTAAATTGTACGGCACCGTTTTCCTCAATGCCCTTTGGCGCTACAAAGGTTAACTTAGCGGGAAATTCCTTGTCCTTTATAGCGCCTATAACCACCTTAATAGCTTCGCCTTCGGTAAGCTTTCCTACTTCGGCCTCATCTACCTTGCCCTCAAAAATCATAACACTCATATCGGCAATGGTGGCAATGGTGGTACCATCGTTAAAGTTGTTGCTTTCAATAACTTGGTCGCCCTCGCGAACGGGAATTTCCAATATAGTTCCCGAAATTTGCGCTACAATACTGGTATTGGCCATATTACCACCAGACAAGGAGCCTTGTTTTATAATTTGATAATCGTTTTGGGCTTGGACCAAGTTTTCCTTAGCTTGATTGAAGGACAACTCGCTGTTTTCGAAATCCTGTGTTGAAATAACACCCTTATCAAACAAGCTTTTGTTCCGGTCGTACAATATTTTAGAATTATCAAACGAAAGTTTTGCCGTTTTAATGCGGCTGTTGGCACTTACCAAACTTTGTTCGTCCGGTACTACCCGAATGGTGGCTATTAAATCGCCTTTTTGCACCAAATCGCCTTCTTCTACCAAAATTTTATCTACAATTCCCGTTATTTGGGGCTTTAGTTCGATTTCTTCTTCCGGATTTAGTTTTCCCGTAGCCACGGCTTTGGTGTTAATAGAGGTGTAGAATGGTTCTTCAACTTCAAAATCCTCGATAGCCTTGGAATTGGCGTCCTTAAAGTATTTTAATACGATTAATAATAGGATTAAAACAACGATTCCTAAAATAATTTTTACTGTTTTGTTCATTTTTATCTTGGTTGATTATTCTTCTCGTAATGCTTCTATGGGTTTTATGCTGGTAGCCCTAAAGGCGGGTATCAAGCCAATTAAAGTACCCAAAATAACTAATATAATTAGGGCTATAAAAACCACTGCGATAGATACCGATGGGTTTACCAATGCGGCTTCGCTGCCCTGCCCGAACATGGTGTTTAACAAAATTAAAATCCATCCGCCCGTAATAATGCCAAAAATACCGGCTACAATGGTTAAAAATACGGCTTCGACCACGATTTGGCGTTTTATTTCGAACGGCGTAGCTCCCAAGGCACGGCGTACACCTATTTCCTTGGTGCGTTCCTTAACGGTAATAAGTAGGATATTGCCAATGGCGAACACGCCCGCTATTAGGGTGGCAATGCCTACGAACCAGGTTAAAAACTGCATGCCAGTTAAAAACCCGGTCATTTTTTTAAATTCCTTGCCCAGGTTAAAACTGCCAAAGGCGCGGCTGTCGTCGGGGTGGATGTTGTTAAGGTTTTTAAGCAACAGTTTGGCATCCTGTTCAATTTGTTTGATGTTGTATTCGGGTTTTCCCGTAATCATCATCCAGCCAATTTTGTCGCCCGTATTATAGATTTGCTGAAAGGTTGTAAACGGAATGTGCATGTCCTGAGATGGCCCCATATTAACGTTGCCCACATCGAAAACACCAATAACCTTAAAGTTAACGTCGTTAATAACAATGTACTGGCCTATGGTTTCGGCATTTGCTTCGAATAATTGCTTGTAAACATCTTCCGAAATAACCACCACTTTTTTATTGCCGTCTATATCGTTTTGGTTTATAAAGCGGCCGTGGATTAATTTTTTCTTTTGAAGCTGGTCCAACAACGGATAATCGCCCGCCATACGGAAATTGCCCGTTAAAAAATCCTTGGTAGCCGTTACGGTACGCTGGTTACGGGGCAGCACAAACTCTACGCCTTCGACGTTTGCCGCAATTTTATCGGTATCGGATAAGGATAATTCCACGGTACGCCCTTCCTGAAAGCCTTTAAAGGGTTTGCCCGTGGTTTGCCCCCACATAAAAACGGTATTGGTGGCAAAATCGCCAAATAGGCGGTTAAAGGCGTTTTCCAAGCCCCGTGCCGAACCCAATAGCCCAATGAGCAATAAAATACCCCACCAAACGCCAACCATGGTAAGGATGGACCTTAACTTGTTTTTGTTAAAGCTATCGAATACTTCCTGCCATGTGTCCCTATCGAATAAAAATCTAAACATACTAATCGTTTCTTAAGGCTACTATGGGTTTTATTTGCGATGCTTTTTTTGCGGGCAAATATCCCGCAATGGCGCCCGCAACAATTAGGGTTATGGTGGCGCTAACCACCAAACTGGTGCTTATGCCCGGGTCCTTTATAAAATAGGTTTCCAAGCTGGGGCCAACCAACTCCAAAACGCCCATACCTATTAACAAGCCCACATATCCGGCTATGGCCGTGATGATAATGGATTCCAAAATAATAATTAACACAATAGACCTTGGCGTTGCGCCCAAGGCCTTACGGATACCGATTTCCTTGGTGCGCTCTTTCACTATAAAAATCATAATGTTGCTAATGCCTACAATGCCTGCTATTAAAGTGCCAAACCCTATAACCAAAATAATTACGGTTAAGCTGGCCGTCATGATGTCGATTTGTTTGGTGCCTTCGGCCATATTCCAAATACGGATGGCGCGTTGGTCGCTACCCGCTACCGAGAACCGTTGTTTTAGCTTGGAAACAATGGCATTGCCAAAGGACAGGGCTTCATCGGAATTCATTTCTGGATTGTAGGTTAGGTGCATCATATCCACATAATCGTTATTGCCGTACACAAATTGTGTTGTGGTAATGGGCATGTAAATAACGCGTTCTTCGCTATCGCCTTCATCATCGGTAAAAACGCCCACAATTTTATACTGGATGCCGCCTATGTTAATGTATTTGCCAAGGGGTTTTTCTTTTAAAAATAAATCGTTCTCAACGGTTTTTCCTATTACAACTACCTTGGTTCGGTTTTGTATGTCGTTGTAGTTTATGTAGCGCCCTTCTTCAACTTTATTGTTTTCAATAAACATATATTCGGGATAAACGCCACGGACTTCATAGGTGCTTTCCTCGCCACGGTACGACACAAAGGAGCTTCGGTTTACTTTTGAGGTAATGTATTGGACCTTATCGCCAAATTCGTCGAGGATAAAATTTCGGTCGTCGGTTTTAAATTGTATCCGCCGGCCTACCTGCATGCCTTGATAGGCTTTGGACGTGGTGCCGGGATAAATAACAATGGAGTTGTTGGCATCGGTACCAAAGGCTTCGTTAAAAGTGTTTTTTAAGCCGTTGGCAATACCAAAAAGAATAGCAAACAATAAAATAGCAAATGCCACCGTAAAGCCTGATAGTAGGCTTCGAGTTCGGTTTTTATTGATGCTTTGGAATATTTCGCGCCAAAGGTCTAAATCAAACATAGTGTTCGGCTCTAACTTGGGTTACTTTTTTGTCTTCCATAATAACCCCATCCTTTAGGCGTACAATGCGCTTGCACATATTGGCAATATCCTCCTCGTGGGTTACCATTAAAATGGTTTTGCCTTCGTCGTTTAACTGTTGGATAAAGGCCATAATATCGTAGGATGTTGTGGTATCCAATGCTCCGGTAGGTTCGTCGGCCAACAATAGTTTGGGGTTTGCGGCCAATGCCCGGGCAATGGCAACACGTTGTTTTTGCCCGCCGGAAAGTTCGTTTGGCAGGTGGTGCGCCCAATCGGTTAGGCCTACTTTTCCTAAATGAAACAGCGCTTTTTCTTGACGTTCTTTCCGTTTTAAACCTTGGTAATATAAGGGTAAGGCCACGTTTTCCAAAGCGTTTTTATAATTGATAAGGTTGAAGGATTGAAATATAAACCCGAGAAATTTGTTTCGGTAAATAGCGGCTTTTTTTTCGGTAAGGTTTTTAATGGGTACGCCATCGAGTATATAATCGCCGGAGTCGGCTTCGTCCAACATACCTATAATATTAAGTAGCGTAGATTTACCCGAACCCGACGAGCCCATAATGGCTACCATTTCGCCCTCATCAACCGAAAGGTCTATGCCTTTTAAAACGTGCAGACTGGAATCGCCAATGGGATAGGATTTGTGTAAATCTTTAATTTTCAGCATGGTTGTTGTATTGTTAGGCTATATGTTATGGTAATTATATAAATAAGACTAATCTACTAAAGAATTGTTACATGACACTTATAAAAAAAGTTTTTATTATTTTTTTAACGCCTTGAACTTTCTGTAAATAAAATAAGCTATACCGCCTATTAATATATACGGAATGGCCATTAAATACACAATACCATCGTTAATGCCCTCAGCCGTGTTTTGGCCTTGCTCGGTTTCCAGCACGGCACGGCACATGGCACATTGGGCGGTTAGGACAAAAGGAAAAAGGTAAAAAGCAAATACAAACAGTAGCGCTTTTTTTATTGAATGATGTTTGTTTTTTGTTTTCACTTTTTGTTTTCAAAAATAGTTAAAACTATGCTTTGCCGTATTTTTTTTCTATTTTTTTTAGACCACAAACCTGTCTGTTTCTATATAGGTACGCAAATATTACGCTGTATTTTAAACGCACTTTCAATTTATGGGTTTCAGTCCGTAGAATAGTTTTCAAAAAAATAATTATAAAAACACTAGTTGCCAATTACAAATTGTTTTTACCTTTGTGGCGTTCTCAAAAAGGGGTGCTTATACAGATTGCCGATTTACGATTTTGGGATTTACGATTTACGAACCAAGTTTGGAAATCCATAATCCATAATCTAAAGTCTAAAATCCAAAAGGCTGAGATCATACCCAATGAACCTGGAACAGGTAATGCTGTTTAGGGAAGGACGAATTTAAAAACGATGCGTTTTTGCATCGGTAGATAGTCGACGCGTAGGCTGTTTTCAATTTTAAATTCGTTAAAAATCAATTATTAACCATAAAGAATAATTACCTCTTTTTATTCGATTATAATTCATAATCGTAATGAAAAACACATTTCTTTTTTTGGCACTTTTCGTGCTATCGGTCGCTGTTTATGCGCAGGGCCAAAACGTTCAAATTAAACAAGATTCCACCAAAACCGAACAATTGGACGAGGTTTTGGTAAATGCCGTAAGGGTAAGTGCCACATCGCCCATTACCCATTCCAACCTAACAAAAGCCCAATTGGAGCAACGCAACTTGGGGCAGGACATTCCCACGCAGCTAAACTTTTTGCCTTCGGTAGTTACCACCAGCGATGCCGGTGCGGGTATAGGTTATACCAGCATTAGGGTTCGGGGCACCGATGCCACCCGGGTAAATGTTACCATTAACGGTATTCCGTACAACGATGCCGAAAGCCAAGGCTCGTTTTGGGTTAATTTGGGCGATTTTACCTCCTCGGTACAAAGCCTGCAATTACAGCGCGGGGTTGGCACATCTACCAACGGTTCGGGCGCTTTTGGGGCCAGTTTAAACGTGCTTACCGATGCGGTTTCCGAAAAGGCCTCGGCCGAAATAGCCAACAGTTTTGGTAGCTACAACACCCGAAAACATACCGTAAAATTAAGTACGGGGCTGCTGAACGACCATTTTGAGGTGTCGGGACGCTTTTCCAAAATTTATTCCGATGGTTATGTGGACAGGGCGTTTACCGATTTAAAATCGTATTTCCTGCAAGGTATTTATACCGACGATAACACCTTAATAAAGGCCATAACCTTTGGCAATGTCGAGCATACCTACCAAGCGTGGTACGGCCTTACCGCCGATGAAATGGAAGAAAACCGCCGCCAAAACCCGTACACCTACGACAACGAAACCGATAACTATTGGCAAGACCACTACCAATTGCATTGGAACGAAAAATGGAGTAAATATTGGTCCACAAACTTGGGGCTAAACTACACCAAAGGCAAGGGGTATTTTGAGCAGTACAAGCCCGAGGAACCGGCCGCCGATTTTAACAACCTTATCGAAAACGATAGCGATGTTATCGTGCGCCGTTGGTTGGACAACAATTTTTATGTGGCCAATGCCAATGTAACTTATAAAAAGAATGCTTTGGAAATTATTTCGGGCCTATCGTACAGCAATTATTCGGGCAACCATTTTGGCGAGGTTATTTGGGGAAGCAACCTGGCCGAAAACACCAATATTCGCGACCGCTACTATAATGGCGATGCCACGAAAAACGATTTCAGTATTTTTAGTAAAGCAACTTTTAAAATAGTTGAAAAACTAACCGGGTTTATCGACCTTCAAGGGCGTTTTGTGGGTTATAAAACCAATGGCACTAATTCCGATTTAAATGAGTTTATTACCAATGCCAATTTTAGTTTTTTCAATCCCAAAGTTGGCACAACCTACAAACACAGTAATTTAAGCAGTTTTTACGCCTCGTATGCCCGTGCCAACCGCGAGCCCAATCGCGATGATTTTAAGGCGGGCGTTACCGAAAACGAAACCCTTAACGATATTGAACTGGGTTGGCGCTACGGCACGCCTAAGTTTCAGTTAAATTCTAACATATATTATATGTTTTACCAAAACCAATTGGTGCTAACGGGCGAGGTGGACGATGTAGGAAGCCCCATTCGTGCCACCAGCGGTAAAAGTTATAGGTTAGGCTTAGAGGTCGACGCTAATATCAGGTTTTCCAACAAATTTAACATGGCACCAAATATAGCGCTAAGCACTAACAAAAACAGGAATTTTAATATTTCGGAAGATGATGAGCTTGTTAACCTTGGGGATACCGATATTTCGTTTTCTCCCAATGTGATAATAGGTAATGCGTTTAACTATTATCCCGTTAAAAACTTGCAACTGTCCTTGTTTAGTAAATTTGTAGGAAAGCAGTATTTAAACAATATTGAAGATGAGCAGGGTACGTTAAAAAACTATTTCGTGAGCGATTTTAACGCCAATTATGAAATTGTTCCGAAGAAAATTTTTAAATCTATCATGTTTTCCGGTTTGGTAAACAATATGTTTAACAAAAAATACGCCTCCAACGGTACCGATTATGGTGGCGGTTATGTTTACTACTATCCGCAGGCTACCACTAACTTTTTGTTGGGGCTAACCCTAAAATTTTAAGGTTAAAACAGTGAATATTCCAAACCTGCAAGGTTTTAAAAACCTTGTAGGTTTTAATTTGAAATAATAAGCGTATTGCCACTTTGCGTAACAGCGTAATATTTTAAAGTACAATGCAGCGTGTCGTCGCCCAAAGCCTGCCCGGTAACCAAACTATAAGTGTTGCCGTTTTCGCAATTGGAGGTGGCTTCCAGCCCTTTATTTTTTAATACTGAGCAATCGCTATAAACATCGTTGGGATCCGCGGCGTCCCAAGCATGAAAACTTAACCCCGTACTGGCTATTATAATGCCATGGTTTCCGCCATAATTTGGAATATAAACCGAATTGCCCCCACTTTTTAGCACACTATATTCAGGTAGACTAAGGTCTATGGATAAGCTAAAATCCCTATCTATAAGGTACCTGCACCTTTCATCCACATTATTACTGCTGCAACCCCATAAAACAAGCACAAAAAGAAGGTTAAAACCAAGTTTCATAAACGAAGAATTTATACGGTGTAATGTACAATAAAAATTAAAGAAGAATTGATTAAATATTTTGTATATTTGTAAAGCAATCTCGTTCATGCGGGATTTTTTTTATGCTGAACACTTACTAAAAATTTAAAGTAAGGTTCGGCTTATTTATTATAATAAACGATGAAGTTATGAGTAAAGTATCATACTATACACCGGAAGGACTAAAAAAATTAAGGGACGAGCTAAACCAGCTTAAGGATGTGGAGCGCCCAAGAGCCTCGCAAGCCATTGCCGAAGCAAGGGATAAAGGCGATTTAAGCGAAAATGCCGAATACGATGCCGCCAAGGAAGCCCAAGGCTTATTGGAAATGAAAATTTCGAAGTTGGAAGAAACCCTATCGAACGCCCGTTTGATAGACGAGTCGCAGTTGGATACCTCGAAAGTTTTGGTGCTGTCGAAAGTAAAAATAAAAAACCAGACTAACGGCATGGAGGTTACCTATACCCTTGTGGCCGAAAGCGAGGCCGATTTAGCATCGGGCAAAATTTCGGTAAATTCGCCCATTGGAAAAGGACTGTTGGGCAAATCGGTTGGCGATGTAGCCGAAATTAAAGTACCAAACGGTATTATGAAATTCGATATTATTGAAATTTCAAGGTAATATCCATTTCACCAAAACAAAAAAAATAAAATCTAAAATTAAAGATTCCTAATGCGTTTTTATTAGGAATCTTTTATATTTAGGGAAATCAAAACCCACAACAAATGGCTTCAATATTTACCAAAATAGTTAACGGTGAAATTCCGTGCTACAAAATAGCCGAAACCGATGCGTTTTTGGCATTCTTGGATGTAAACCCAAACAGCAAGGGGCATACGCTGTGCATCCCCAAAAAGGAAGTGGACAAGATTTTCGATTTGGACGAAGCAACCTATATGGGCTTAATGCAATTTTCCAGACAAGTGGCCAAGGCCATAGCGCAGGCCATACCCTGCAAACGTGTGGGCGTTTCGGTTATTGGGCTGGAGGTGCCGCATACGCACGTGCATTTAATTCCACTGCACAGTATGGACGATGCCCGTTTTATAAACAAAACAAAGCTAACGCCAAACGAGTTCATAGAGATTGCCAATAGTATTAAGGCGTGTTTATAAACTTCCTTGTAATATTACAACGAAACCCCGCGTCGCCAAGGGATAAAATCGTTTTGGTTTAATAGCTTGGCCTTGGTTTGTACCTTACCGCTTGCTACATCTATAATAAAATCCAACATTTCGTCGGCCATTTCGTCAATGGTTTTTTCGCCACGGATTACAGCACCGGTTTCAATATCGATTATATCCGGCATTTTTTCCTTTAGTTCGGTATTGGATGCTACTTTTATAATAGGTGTAACAGGGTTTCCCGTCGGCGTACCCAAGCCTGTTGTAAACAACACCACATTAGCACCGGAGCCGGCCAAGCCCGTTGTGCTTTCCACATCGTTTCCGGGCGTGCAAAGTAAATTTAGGCCCGGTTTTGTAATATACTCGCCGTAATCCAAGACACCTTGCACGGGCGAGGTACCACCTTTTTTAGCTGCTCCTGCCGATTTCATGGCATCGGTAATCAAGCCGTCCTTTATGTTTCCGGGCGAAGGGTTCATATCGAAACCCGAACCGGCATCGACTACCTTTTTTTCGTAGGCTTTCATTAATTGTAAAAACTTTTCACCATCGGCATCGCTAACGCAACGGTTTACCAATTCCTGCTCTACACCGCACAGTTCGGGGAACTCGGCCAAAATGGTGGTACCGTTTAAAGCAACAAGCATATCGGAAACCACACCCAAGGTTGGGTTGGCCGAAATACCCGAAAATCCATCGGAACCACCACACTCCAAACCTACTTTTAATTTAGATAATGGTGCGGGCTTGCGTTCGGCTTGGTTTGCTTTTTTTATGGCTTCGAACGATTGTTTTACAATGGCAGTTAACATTTGGTCCACCGTGCCCATTTGTTGTTGTTCGAAAATTAAAATAGGCTTGTTTATATTGGGGTTTATGGCGTTTAAGGCATCCTTAAACACACTTATTTGAAGGTTTTGGCAGCCCAGGCTTAATATGGTGGCGCCCGCTACATTAGGATTGTTAACATAGCCCGCCAAAAGCATGGCTAAATTTTCGGAATCTTGCCGAATGGCGCCACAACCACCCGGGTGCGTTATAAACTTGACATCGATATTATCGAACACATTTTCGGTTCTATCCTCAAATGCGGTTTGGCCTGTTTCGCCACTTACCAAGGAACGCAACAGCATTTGTTGTGTGCTTGTTTTTTGTTTTAAAAGTTCGCGTTCGAAAATATCCTTTAAAATTTCAATATTTCGGTTTTCGCAAAACACCAAGGGAAAAAACAGCCAAACGTTTTCGGTGCCTACTTGGCCATCTTCGCGATGGTAGCCAAGAAAGGTTCGGTTTTTCCATTTGTCCACGTTTGGGGGCGTCCATGTAAACGATTCGGTTTTTCCGGTTACCTTTTCGCTTTGGTGCTTTACGTTTTCGGTAGTTAGTACATCGCCTTTTTCAATAACGCCATTGGCCGAACCTACCAGTACACCGTACATGATAATGCGGTCGCCAGCCTCGAACTTTTGCAAGGCTATTTTGTGCTTGGATTTTGTATTGGACAGTACCTTAATGTTTTCGCCTTGAAAAGGAATAACCTCGCCCGCTTTTAAATTTACAAGGGCAACGGCAACGTTATCGGTTGGGTTTACTTTTATAATTTTTTTCTGCATATTGCTGATGGCTTAATATGTTTTGCTGTAATTTTCAAATCCTTTTTCAATACCATTCTCATCAATTTCCTTTAAGGCTAATGCAATGGCTTCTGCTAAATTATCGATTTTATTTAAATCTTCACCCCAATAGTCTACAATACTTAATGTTTTTTTGGCTATTTGGTTGTAATCGGTAGTTTTCCAAATTTCGGCAAAGGTGTTTACAATATCCTCGCTATCGTTTACGGGGAGGGTTTCGCCTTTCCAAGTACCTTTGTAAAACCGGATTAAGGCTGCAAAGGCAAACGTTAGGTTAGTCGGTATTTTATTATGAATACTTACATATTCCAACAAACTGGGCAGTACTCTTACCTTGAATTTTGAAATGGAATTTAATGCAATACTGGACAGGTTATGGACGATAAACGGGTTTCGGAAGCGGTCGAAAATTTCTTCGGCAAAACTGTTTAGTTCGGTTTTGTCCATTGGCAAGGTGTCTATAATTTCGTTAAAAACAGCGTGGTTGATAAAACTTCCGGTAAACGGATTATCCACGGTTTGTTTTACGGTTTTATTGCCATAAAGCAACGAAAACGGCACCATTGCCGTGTGCGCCCCGTTTAAAATACGGACTTTTCGGGTGCGGTAAGGCTGCATGTCGGCAACAATTTTTACGTCTAATCCGGTTTTTTCGAATGGCAGTTTGGCTTTCAGGGTGTCGTTGCCTTCGATAACCCACAGTAAAAATACTTCGGCGGCAACAATTAGGTTATCCTGATAATCCAATTGGGCATTGTAAGCCTCAATATCGTCTTTAGGGTAACCGGGAACAATCCTATCCACCAAAGTACTGTGAAAAGCGTTGTGCTTTAATATCCAGTTTTTAAAGTCGTTGCCCAAATTCCAATCGATTACATATTGTAGTATAATGTCTTTTAAAGTTTCGGAATTGTGGTTAATCAACTCGCAGGGAATAATGGTAAGTCCTTTATCGGGGCTGCCGTTAAAGTGCTTAAACCTTTCGTATAACAAAACGGTTAACTTGGCGGGAAACGAGCTTGGCGGCTGCATATCCTTGGTGTCCGAAGCCACATAGGCAATGCCCGCTTCGGTAGTGTTGGATATTACAAACTCTAAGGCTTCTTCTTTGGCCAGGCTTAAATAATCGGCGAAATTGGCATAAGGGTCTATGCCTTTAACAATATTGGAAATAAGTTCTATTTCTTGAATTTCGGTACCTTTTTTAACGCCTTTCATAAACAGGGTGTACAGGCCGTCTTGGTCGTTAAGCATGTTAACCAAACCTTTGTCTATGGGCTGTACCACGGCAATTCCGGCATTAAAGTTTGCGGTTTTGTTTAGTTCCTGAAAGGCATAATCGATAAAAGCCCGTAAAAAATTGCCCTCGCCAAATTGCACGATTTTAATGGGAAGTTTGTCTTCCAAGCCTACATTTGCTCTATTTAGTTTTTTCATGTGTTAATGTTTATTGGTTTTTAATTGCCACACCCAACCTTGTGATGATTACAGCAACCATCGCAAGGTTTATATTCTTGATATGTTAAATTTATTATTGGGGTTATTGGTTATAAATCGGTTATTGGTTTGTATTTGGGGACTAAGGTTTTCATAACTATCCACCCTATTAAGTAACAAACGGCACATATTGAAAAGATAATGAAATAGCCGGCCTCAATGCCTTGGAACCCCATAAAGGACATATTTGAACTTTCGCTAAAATCGAATAAAAGCCCTGAGCCTTTGTTGATAAGGGTAGAGCCCAATCCGCCCGCCAAACCGCCAATACCGGTAATGGTGGCAATTGCCTTTTTTGGGAACATATCGCCCACGGTAGTAAAAATATTGGCCGACCATGCTTGGTGCGCCGCACCCGCAATGCCAATAATTATTACGGGAATCCAATACGTGTAATGCCCTAAAGGTTGCGCAATAAGTGCCAATAATGGAAAAAATGCAAAAATTAACATGGCCCGCATACGGCCTTCATAAGGGTTCATGCCTTTTTTGTCGACAAAGTAAGTTGGCAGCCATCCACCAATGATTGAAAGCAGCGTTATCATGTATAAAACGAACAGTGGAAATGCAGCTTCGGTAGAATCCATACCATAAACCGAGCTTAAATATGCTGGTGTCCAAAACAAGAAAAACCACCAAACGCCATCGGTCATGAATTTACCAAAGGCAAACGCCCAAGTTTGTTTGTATTTAAAACAGTCCTTTAACGAAACTTTTTTAGTGTTTTCGGGAACATAGCCTTCAATTTGGCTATCGGTAATATTATCCTGTTGGATGTACTCCAACTCGGCAGCATTAACTTTTGCGCTTTTTTCGGGTTTATCGTACATAAATTGCCAAAAGCCCATCCATAAAAAACCAAGGGCGCCTATAATTATAAACGCCATTTCCCAACCGTAGGCCTTGGCTATAAAAGGAATGGTAACCGGAGCGGCCAAAGCTCCAACGGTTGCTCCCGCATTAAAGATACTTGTAGCAAAGGCACGATCCTTTTTAGGAAAGTATTCGGCCGTGGTTTTAATGGCGGCGGGAAAGTTTCCGGCTTCACCAACGGCCAAAACAAATCGTGCAAAAATAAACAGGGTTACGCTTACCGAAATAACCAAGCCCGTATCGTTAATAGTGCTAATAACCTCTCTTGCGCCTTCGAATCCTACAAACCACTCGCCCGTTATATAGCCCGAAGTGGCAATACCCGCAAAAGCGTGCAAACAGGCACCGACAGACCAAACCCCAATAGCCCAAAGGAACCCTTTTTTGGTGTCCATAATATCGACAAAACGACCTGCAAACAACAAGGAAACAGCGTAAAATATAGAAAACAGGGCGGTTATGTTTCCGTAGTCGTTATTGGTCCAATGAAATTCGGGTGCTATAAAATCTTTCCACGTTAGGGAAAGCACTTGCCTATCGAGATAATTTATGGTTGTTGCCGCAAATAGAAGCGTGCATATAAGCCATCTGTACTTGGTTGCCTTGGTTGTAGTTGTTGTAGTTTCCTTCATGATTAATATTTAGAGTGATGTTTTTTAGTTGATTCGGAAATTTAAGCAATAATTATGTTTTTTTTTAAAATCTGAAATATGCTTTTGCATTAAAATAGCTAATATCGGCTACCATTTTGCCTATCCATTCCATGTCGCTTGGCAGTTCGCCCCGTTGTATTTCGTCGCCCAACAAGTTGCACAGCAAGCGTCGGAAGTACTCGTGTCGGGGGAACGACAAAAAGCTACGTGAATCGGTTAGCATCCCTACAAAACAACTTAACAGCCCCATATTGGACAAGGCATTTAATTGCTTGGTCATGCCGTCCTTTTGGTCCAAAAACCACCATCCGGAACCGTATTGCACTTTGCCTTTTACGCTACCATCGTTAAAATTGCCTATCATGGTAGCCATAACTTCATTGTCGGCGGGGTTTAGGTTGTACAAAATGGTTTTTGTTAGTTTATCCTTGCTGTCCAAGGCATTTAAAAATGCCGATAGTTTTTCGGCCTGCGAATAATCGCCAATAGAGTCCCAACCCGTATCGGGTCCAAGAATACGGTGCATACGGGCATTGTTGTTGCGCAAAGCCCCGAGGTGAAATTGTTGCACCCAACCAAATTCATGATAAGTTTCGCACAGGAATACCAATATAGCACTTTGGAATTTTAAGGCTTCTGTTTCGGTAAGCGTTTGCCCTTTTCTTTTCTTTTCAAAAATGGTTTTTACTTCGGCCTCGGTATAGGGTTCAAAATAAATTTGGTTTAAGCCATGGTCGCACAATTTACAGCCGTTGGCATTAAAAAATGCGATTCGTTTTATAAGGGCGTCGCATAAATCGTTGTAAGTTAAAATATTTATTTCGGTAGTTTTGGCCAACTTATCGATGTATTCGTTATAGCCCTCGGCATTAATTAAAATGGCCTTATCTGGGCGAAACGCTGTACTTACCTTAACATTATAATTGGATTTTGCCAATGTTTTATGGTACTCCAAAGTATCAATAGGGTCTTCAGTGGTGCAAACCACTTCGACATTAACCATTTGCAGCAATTGGCGGCAACTGTGCGTACCAGAGCTTAGTTGGGCTTGGGTTTGTTCCCAGATTTTTTCGGCCGATTTTTCGTTTAACAGCTCGGTTATGCCAAAATATCGGGCAAGTTCCAAATGCGTCCAATGGTACAGGGGGTTGCGCATGGTGTAAGGCACTGTTTTTGCCCAATTTAAAAACTTGTCCTTATCGGTGGCGTTGCCCGTTATATAGGTTTCGTTAATGCCCAAAGTACGCATGGCACGCCACTTGTAATGGTCGCCATTAATCCAAACATTGGTTATATTGCTAAAGGTTTTATCCTCGGCTATTTGCTGCGGCGGCAAGTGGTTGTGGTAATCAATTATGGGTTGCCGCTTGGCATAATCGTGGTACAATTCTTCGGCATATTTGTTTTCCAATAAAAAATTGTCGTGGATAAAACTTGTTTTCATGTGTTAAATTTATTGTTTTTAATAGTCACACTCCGTCAAACTCAGTGCTGGCTTGGAACACCCAATTAACATTCCGCTGTGTGATTTAAGCTTAATAATGGGTGTTTCATTTTATGATTATGTTTTTTAAGTCTATTTTACTTTTATTAGATTTTTTTCTGAAGAAATTTCATAAGCCCATTCATTTTTTAAACAGTTGAAAAATTAACCATGTAATCGATTGCAAGAAATTTTACAAAAAAAATTAAAGCCTTAAAAACTTTACTGAACGCTAAAAATAAAGAAGTTATTTCAGACTAAAAACAAAACACTTCACTTTTTTAATATAAAAAAACACAAAACCCGATTTTGTAAATTATTGGACAAGCGTTGCCGTAATTAGAACTGCCCGAAAAAAACTCGAACAAAATTTAAAATACGGATTGTTTTATTACGTTTGTACGCATAAAATCTTCTACCCACCTACCTGAAAATGCCATTGCTTGTTTTAATCTATGGTATGTATGGGTTTTACATCCCTTGGCAAAACACCAAACTGGTTTTTAAAGGCCTTGGAAAATTGGCTTAGGTTGGAATACCCCAAAAGAAACCCCGTTTCGGAAACCGAGTATTCGCCCTGTTTTAGGGTTTCCATGGCCTTTTCCATTTTATTTTGCAAGTGGTATTTATAGGGCGTGGTACCAAATACTTGCTTGAACAAACGCTTGAATTTCGATAGGCTCATGCCCGCACCGCTCGCTAAATCGGTTAATAGTATTTCCTGTTGCGGGTTGGCGTCCAATTGTTCGCGTATTTTGGCCAATTGTTCAAAATCCCTTGTATGAATGCCCGTTTTGTTTTTAAACAATTCCCGACCACCAAATTTCAAAAACAAATAGTCGACAATTTGAATGATTATGGACATGGACGTTATTTTATTGCTATGCCCAAAGTCGATGCGTTTTACCAAGTCTTTCAACCTATAATCCAAATTCTCGGATAAATAAATGGGGGTGTTGTAACTGAAAAACTCGCGGAGGTTTTCGTAATCGGGAATTACGTTGTTGAACAACCATTCCTTAGAAATTAAAACATTAAACACATTTACCGCTTTGTTAGCGGGAATATGGATTTTCGAAGCCAACATGGAAGAGGTTAGCGCCATATTAACCGTTTCGAAATTCCGGGTTATGGTTTTGTTGTTAATAACGCTGGTAATATCGGCGTTTGAAAGATAAAAATCGATTTGGAAAAAGTCGTTTTTGGCGTTGGGCATTCGGCAAAGTTCCAAATCGTGCAAAAGCGTAAAGGTAAGTTTTTGCCCCCAAAGCCCGGGTTGGACCTCCAAAAATTCTTGCCCGCCACTGCCAAACTCGGCATTAAAAACAAGTTTGTTGTTTTGCACGACCGCAGGCAGTTTTTTGCTAAGCTCTTGGTACCATTGCTCGGGACGGGCTAATTTAAATTCTATTTGGTTGGTGTTCATAATGGCTTTGCGCCCAGTTTGTTAAAAATCGGGCTTGTTTTGTAATGATACAAAAAATACTGGTTTTAATTGTTATATTAAGTTGAAAAATTATCTAAAAATTCATACTTTAAAGCCTTATTTCATATAAAAGTAACGGTGAAAAAACATAAATTAGGCTTGGTACTTTCGGGCGGGGGCGTTAAGGGCGCCGCACATATTGGTGTACTGCAAGCCTTGGAAGAGTACGATATTAAGCCCACTTGTATTGCGGGAACAAGCGCAGGGGCTTTGGCCGGGGCGTTTTATGCCTGCGGATATTCGGCCAATGAAATTTTTAGGCTAATAAACGAACAGAATTTTTTTAAACTTAACGCCCTAACCTGGGAACATCCCGGGATGATGAATATTGAAAAGTTGTTTAACGCTTTTGTACCGTATTTTGAGGGCAGGACTTTTGAGTCGTTGGGTGTTGAACTGCAAATAGCCACAACCGATATTATCCAAGGAACATTAAAAGTATTTGATTCGGGGCCATTGCTAAAACCTTTGTTTGCGTCCTGTGCGTTTCCGTTTGTTTTTGCCCCGGTTGAAATAGATGGCACATTGTATTCCGATGGCGGTATTATTAACAATTTCCCGACAAAGGATTTAATAAACAAAGCCGATAAAACCTTGGGGGTTTACGTAAGTCCTTTACGGAAAATAACCAAAAAACAGCTTAATTCGGCCCTTGATGTGGCCGATAGGGCTTACAGGATTACCAACCGATACGAGTCCTTAAACAAGTTAAAGGATTGCACTTGGGTTATTAACCCCTTGGAGTTGCAGGATTACGGTACTTTTACCTTGAGCAAGATTAAGGAAATTTACCATATAGGCTATAAATATGGTTTGGAAATTGCACCAAAAATAAAGGAAGGAGTTGGCTTGTAGGGGTATTGTTCTTAGGTTTCGGGTTTTTCGCGACAACGCTTAAGCTAAACTAAAGCTGCCCTTTGCCGGTGGGTGCGTTAGGGATTGCAGCGGCATCCTTTTATGCCTGAAACGAACATGCAATAGGCTTTTTTACATGGAGCGCTACCTTGCTTTTAAGAGATGCCGAAACAAATTAGGCATAAAAGATATAGCGGAAAGCCCGACCCTCCTATAAGGTTTTGAAAACCTTATAGGTGCGGGAACGCCAAAAAAAGAAAACGATAAGGGGAAATGGTTTTGGCCGTTCTGCTTCATCGTTTTTATTTGGGGCAAAAAAGGGGTTTTTATTGTGCTTTAAAATAATTTTTGTCGACCAAAAAGCCCACGAGGTTTTTGGCGTAGCTGCCGGAGGCCGATTCTATGGAACTGGGGTCGACAACGCTGGATTGGCCTTGCCATATTAATTGGTTTTCCTTGTTGCCGGTTTCGTTTAGGTCGAACAGGCTACTTTGGAATACGTAGTTTTGCGATACGTCGTAGGTGGGCGAGGCGTAAATGCCGTTGTAGGTGCGGAACATATAGCGCCCAACGCGGTGGTAGGTGGGGTAATAGTAGCTTCCGCCGGCGTAGTCTAAATCTTGGGTGGTGTAGTTGTCTATTAACGATGTGGTTAGTACGGCGTCTATGCCGTTTTGGGTTAATAGGGCTTCTACTTTTCCTTCTTCCCATTCGGAGGCTTTAACGTTGGGCGGAAATAGGTTTAGCCCCGATACCAGCGTAACGTTTGGGTATTGTTTTTTTATGTTGGTCATTATGGCCGATTCCATTTCTTGGCGGTATTCTAAATTTTTGCTTATGGCTATTACGGCTATTTTTTTAAATGGGCGCGCGGCATAGTTTTCTTTTTGCCATACGGCGTTCATGCTTGGCGCGCAGGCGTTAAGTACGAATAATAGCGCTATGGCTGCCATGTTAAGTGTTGTTTTCATTTTGTTGTTGGTTTTTACTTCGCAAAGGTAAAAAAATACCTTTGGTTAATTAAAATCTGGATTCGAAAATACTGGATTTTCTTCCGCTTCGGTTTCGCAGGTTGCTTAGCCTGTTGTAGGTTGAGCTCCAGTCGGTGCGGTTGGAATTGTTTTTAATTCGGTTTGTGTCTTTTGTTAAGGTTTTCATGGCCTTTGTTTTTAAATGGTTTTACTTATTGTTTATGGTACAAAGTTATGGGGCTTTTATGGTTTTTGTTAGCTGTAAAGGGTTAAATGTTGCCCCTAAAGGGTTAAGTTAAAAACAGAAAGCTATTGAAATACACTTGTTGCAATTAAGTGTGTTTCAATAGCTTTATATTGCTACGGAATGTTTAAAATAAGCAAGTTTTGCTTGATTAATTGTTTTTACTTGGGTTGAAAAGGTGGTGGCGGAGGTGCTTTATCAACAACGTTAACTTTTGTAATTTCTAAATTCCTTAAAATATTTTTTACATAAGAAATATCGGCTTCTGTTGTCAACGATTTGGGCGCATTGATAGTGGCCGTAATTTGCTTTGGTTTTATTTTTCGCCCATTTATTAAATTTTGAATTTGGGATTTGAGATTACTTTTTTCGGCCTGCCCTTGTTCAATTGTTTTTTTGGAACCAAATATATTGAAGCGAATAGTATTATTTTCTTCGCCTAAATAAAATGTAAAATGATAATTTCCATTGCCTTTTGCCCGTGGTGGTGGTGGCGGTAATTTTGATAAATCGGGAAAAGGCTCTACCGATTGTTTTTGTTGTTCGCTCATTAAACCGTACAATTTCTCTAATTTTAAAAAATCGTTATGATTCATTACTAAATACCCTTTATCATCACTTGCTTTTTCATTGTAATGCTTTGCCAGTTTATTGTACTCGTCTACTTGGGGTTTTGTTGCGCCTTCCTGCTCTAAGGAGGCTTCCCGTAACCCAACATTGTTTTGCGTATGGTTTGCTTTTTCCTGGGTTATCTGGGGCGTTTTGGTTTTAACAACCTCTTTTTTCTCGCTAAAACTGTAAACCAGTATTGCCAGCAAGGGCAAAAGCACTAAGCTTTTTGCCCACATGTTTAATTTTGATGTGTGTGTTTTCATAACTGTGAATCGTTTTTTGATGGATGAATAATTAATTGATGATGCTAATTGGGTATTGTTGTTTTTATAAGAATAGCCCAATAATATTTTTTGATAATGTTTCGTATTAAACCCTTTGTTTATTACGGCTTGGTCCGCCAAAAACTCATGGTTTAGTTTAATGTCTTTTTTTATGAAATATATTAACGGATGAAACCAAAATACAATTTGCAGCAACTCGACCAACAGGACGTCTAAACTATGGTTTTGTCGTGCATGGGCCTGTTCGTGCAAGTAGATTTCTTTTGGAATAGCTTGCATTTCAAATTGTTGCTTGTTCAGAAAAATATATTTAAAAAACGTATGCGGAATGGCTTAATAGCACGTAAACAATATTTTGGGATTTTTGCTTTGGGCTTTGTTTTATTTTTTTGAAAATATTATAAAGATTAATAATAAACTTAAAAGCGAATAGCAAAACGCCGAGGCTATAAACCAACCCAAGTGCCAACGATAGATGCGTAGCTGTTGCATTTAAACCGGCCGACGGTTGCGCAAATGCGGTTAATTGGTCTGCAATGCTATAACTATCCGTGCTATTAAAGGGCCCTACATAATATGTAAATGTTATTAGGGGAATTAAAAAGGACAGTACAAGAACCCCCAACAAATAAAACCGCTTGAATTCATGGAAACTCTCCTTTTCCATAAAACCTTTATAAAACAGCATAAATATTACCAAACAAGCACTGGATTTTAAAAGATAAGCAATCATATTTACTTCTTTTTAATTTCGTTGTCTATAATAGTTTTTAAGTGTTCCAGTTCTTTTTTACTTAAATTAGTTTCTTGGGTAAAAAAGGAAGCAAATTGAGTAGCGCTATCATTAAAAAAGTTTTTAATGAGTCCGTTTACATGTTTAGAAAAATAATCCCTTTTTTTAACCAAGGGGTAATATTCCCTCGACTTTCCGTAAAGGGTGTAAGCAATAAACCCTTTGTTTGCCATGCGTTTTAACAAGGTTGCCACCGTAGTTGTTGCGGGTTTAGGCTCGGGATACGCTTCTAAAAGATCCTTCATAAAGGCTTTCTCTTGTTTCCAGAGGTAATTCATCAATTCCTCTTCGGCGTTTGTTAATTGCATTTCTTATAAATTTAGATATTGTTCTACACAATATAGAACAAATATTTAAACTCTACAAGTGTAGAGGTGTTTTTTTATTTAAATCCCCTTTATAAAACCAAAAACTATTGGAAATACGTAACGTTTTGGCGTTACGCACTCCAATAGTTTTTTCACTAACAACAAAAAAATGTTTTAATCAACCTTTAAAAAGGTGAGTAGTTTGTTGCCTTCACTATCTAAAAATGTTAGGCTTGTGTTTTCAATGTTATAGGCGGCCACTTTTGCCAAGGCTTGGTTAAAACTATGGGCTACATTGTTATTAATACAGGCTTTTTGTGTTTTTGCCAACATGCCAAATGTTATATTGTTTTTTCCAACGGTTTCTATTTTGCCGCTAAAACTATTGCAGCCGTCGGTACCCATAACCTGCATTTGGGTTAGGTTAATTTCGAGCCTGGGGGGTTCAACCATTCGGTTTATGGGGCTGCCGTTTATGGTTGTGGCTACCCATATATCGTGCAAATTACTATGGGCTTGGGTATTCGATTTTAAAAAGGCCAAAAGTTCGTTGCCCGAAGCATCGTAAAATATTAAATCCGAATCCGTAACCGCATAGGTTTTTATTTGGCCAACTGCAATGTTATATTCGTTTTCCACATTTTTGTTAATACAGGCCTTGCGGGTGCTAACCACGGGGCTTAAATTAAAATTGGTTTGGTCCATGCTTAAAATTTGGCCGCTGTAACTGTTGCAGCCGCCATTGCCGGAAAACTGCTGTTTTTCCAAATTTATGGTTAGGGTGGGCTGGGCCACCATTCGGCTTAACGGATTGCCGTTTAGGCGTATTAATCCCCAATCGCCATTTGTTAACGGTTTTTTGTCTTCTTTTTGTTCCAGCACTTTAACCAAGGTGTATTTAAGCGTGGAAGCATCGGCAGGTACTTGGGCTGGGTCCAAGGTTTCCACTTTTACCTTTATTTTTTGATAAACGCCTTTTTTAAACTCGAACCCGTCTATGGTATTGTAAAACAATTGCCAATTGGCATTGGCCAAATCTTCACCTTTATAAACACCAAGGCATTGGGCTTTGCCCGCTCCGGCGTCGCAAGGTATTTTTTCGCTGTTTACCCAAAAGGTTTGGGTGTTGTCCTTATCCTTTAAACTGCCGCAGGATTGTAAAACCGTAAAAAGCAGCACGGTTGCCGCTGTGTATAATGTCTTCATTTTGTTTATAATTTGTTTTGTTGAACAAAGATACGGCTTGTACCATGCAACAACCACTCCAAAAGGGTTATTTACTACCCTTAAAAGTTCAAAAAAACAGTGAAGACAGAAAATAAACGGCGAAAAACCACAACCCTGACAATTCTGAAATTTCGTTTGGATATTGCTTTGCCGTCGTGCCTCCTTCTTGCGATAACATCACTGCGAACCAGCCCATCAACAGACAAGGCACGAAGCAGTCTGTTGCCTGTATTGTAGAGATTGCTTCACTTCGTTCGCAATGACGACGATAACGGAGGACGAATTTTATCAGCCAAACTTAATTTGACATGATACTACATTAAAGGCGACATGAGCCGAACTACGCGCTCGGAAAACCGTATAAGCAAAGGGCGTTTTTTCCAAGCGGCCAAATCGATTTTTTTGGCGTGTTTTAAATCGTTATAAAAGTTTTGGCGGAGGTTTTCGGATAGGGTTTCGTTGTAAACAAAGGCGTTTACCTCAAAATTAAGGTCGAAACTCCTATGGTCCAGATTCGTGGTTCCTATGGTGGACACAAACCCGTCGCATACCATGGTTTTGGCATGTACAAAGCCTTTTTGGTAGCGGTACACCCCAATTCCTACCTCTAACAATTCTTGGTAATACGAGTTGGACGTGGCGTTTACAAATACGTTATCCGACTTATCCGGCACCAATATTTTTACATCAACGTTGCTCAGGCTGGCTATTTTTAGGGCATTCATAAACGAGGCGTCCGGGATAAAGTAGGGCGTTGTTATTAAAATTTCTTTTTTCGATAACAAAACGGCCTGTATCATGGCGTACATAATATTGGGGCAATCGGAATCGGGCCCACTATATACAATTTGCGCCAGTTGCCCTGTTTTATTATCGAAAGCACGCTCTAAGGGGAAGTATTTTTGGGTTACGCCTATGTTTTGTTTGGCGCAAAAATTCCAATCGGCCATAAAAACCCGCTGAAGGCTTAACACCGCCGCTCCCGTAATTTTCAGGTGGGTATCGCGCCAATACCGCTTATTTTTACTTAGGTTTATGTATTTGTCGGAAACGTTTATACCGCCCACATAGCCCACATGACCATCGATAACCACTATTTTGCGGTGGTTGCGGTAATTAATCCTGTTGGCCAGCAATAATAATTTTACTTTGTAAAACGGATAGGCCTCTACGCCACTTTTAACTAAATTGGCCACAAAGGATTTGCGGATGGATTTGCTGCCAAAATCGTCGTAAATAAAGCGTACCTCGACACCTTCCCGTGCTTTTTGTTTTAAAATTTCGGCTATTTGGATGCCTATATCATCGCTTTCGTAAATGTAATATTCTATGTGGATAAAGTGCTTTGCGTTTTTTAAATCGGTTATAAGCTCGGGAAATTTTTCTTCACCATTTACCAATAATTTCAATTGGTTATTGGTGGTAATAACCGAATTAATTTCGATAAACTTGGCCAGGTTAAAAAAATTGCCCAGTTTTTGGGAAAAATTGGTTAAAACCTGATTGGAATATTCGCCTACTTCCCTTTCCAACTCGGGGAATGCCTTTCGGTCTATTTCCAGTTTTTTGCTATAAAGTTTGTTTGTCCGGTAGTTACGGCCTATGGCAAAATATACGATTAAGCCCAGTACCGGAAACAAAAAAATAAGCATTAAATATGCCAGCGCCTTACTCGTGGTCGAGGTGTTTACAATAACAATGGCCACGGTTACCAATACGGCAATATAAAATAGGACGATTAAAAAACTTATCACATAAAAACGGTTAGATTGAACCCCTAAGATAGATAATTTTTTTTAGAAGAATGTGATATAAAATAACGGATTGCTTGCGTTTCAATCAAGAATATAGCCAAAAAATATCCCCCAATACCTAAATATCGAGGGATACCAACTAAACAACTAACGTCTATGAAAGTCCATAATGGACATTAGATAAAAAATGATTTGTACTTGCTAATTTACAGGCGAAACTTAATCTATTTCTTCTTGAAAGTCTTTTACTTTTTTGTGCAATTTTCGCAACTGTACGGCAAGGTAAATACTGTAAATACCGCCCATTAAAAAGGCCATTCCGGTCCAGAACACCAAGGTAAAGCCACCTACGGCGGGTTGCCATAAAATCATTATAGACAAGATAATGCCCAAAATAGCGGTAAATAACAGGCCTTTCCAACTGGATACGCCATAATCCTTAACATCGAGCGCCCAGCCTATGGCCGAAATGGAACGGAACAGCACGACAAAGCCAATATACAAAGGCAATGTAACCATGGTAACGGCAGGGTTGGCAATAAGCATAACCCCTACAATGGTGGTTAATATGCCAAAGGCCAAGTTCCAGCCCCAATTTGGGATGGCATCCCGATTGGCAATGGAAAAATAGATTTCCATAATGCCGGAAACCAAAAACGAAATGCTAAATACAATGGCCAAAGCGAAATACGATTCTAATGGCGACATAAAGGTCCAAATTGAAGTAATGATTAAAACGATTCCTATTAATAAGGGAACCCACCAGTTTTTAATACTTCTTCCGATTGTTTTGATAATGTTGGTTTTCATAATATTTGGTTTTAAATGATTAATTAATTTCTTCAGCAAAGTTAAGTTGCATTTAAAGCACTAAATACTCTTAAAAGCCCAATCGATACCCTTAAACGCCCAATCGTATTTTTTTAATTTTTAGGGTTTTAAACTATTCGTCGCAATAGCTTAAAGGCGCCCATTACCAAAGCCGGACGTTTAAAAAGAAACTGCCATAATTTATTGGCGCTTGCTTCTTCGGTTACGCTGCCCTTAACGCTTTTTAGTTGCTCCAAAGCTATTTTGCGTTCCAATTGGTATATTTTAAGGTCGGCTTTAACTTCACTTAACGTGCTGTATTTATGCTTGTTCGTCATCGGTTTCAAAAAATTTTGTGGATAGTTTTTTTACAATGGCGTTATCGATTTTTTGTCGAAAGCCGTACACCAAAGCAGCAAACAGGAAAAACAGAAGCGCTACAACAAGTGCGCCCCAAACCAAGCCACCCAACAACTTGCCCAAGGCAATAGCGGTTGTAATGGCCAGGAACAAAGCGCCTATAAAGGCAAAGCCACATATTACAAGCAACTTAACAACAAGGCTTACCGTAATGGAAAGCTGTTCGAAAATTTTTAGCTTAACATATTTTTCGGAAGATTTAATGTAAAGGTTACCGTAATGTGTGGCTTGTCCGGACCGACTTGTTATAAAATCGATTAGTCCCATATTATGCTTTTTGGTACTTTTTGTTTTTGGCTTTTAAATCGGCCAGTTTTTTTTCCAAGGAAGAAATAACGTCCTCGGCCTTATAGCTGGCGTTGGACACGAGGTGTTCCACCTCGTCGTCCAAGGTTGCTTTTCGGGCGTTTACTTTTTCCGACACGTCCTTTGTTACGCGGTCGAACTCGTTGGCAACCTTGTCTTTTAAATTGGTGGCCTCGTTTGCAATTTTTTTGCGGGTTTCGGATCCTTTATCGGGAGCCATTAAAATGCCGGCCACTACGCCTATTGCGGTGCCTGCTAAAATTCCAAGAATGGTTCTGCTTTCTTTTCCCATGATGATTGATTTTAATTATTATTAATGTTTTGATTTTTAGGTAATTCAAGTAAAATAAAGACTTATAAATTTACTGAATTATTGGTAATTATATTTCGGTTTTCGGTTGTTTTTTTAAAATAATTTGCATTCAACTTAGCTAATGTCCTCCAATAGTAATTCGGATGAAATTCGCCCTAACTTATTGGCGGCCATTGGGCTGTCGGCGGTTATTAGTTTTAAATCCTGATAAACCCGGCCTACGGGTATTTTGTTAACAATTTCTACCCCAAGGCTTTCCAGGGCTTTGCCAAAAAACCAAGACAATTGTCCGGGCAAATAGCCTAAATTGGGCAGGATTTTATCGGTCCCGTCCGGAAAAGCCACGATTTGGTAGCCCTTGAACAAAAAATCCTTGTCGTTTTCGTCTATACTGGCGGCCAGCAAAGCGGCCGGGCCGTGGCATGAGGCTATAATGTACTTGTTGTTTGCCACGGCCCAAAACAGCACTTTTTTAAGAGCCGTGCTAAACGGCAAATCCGACAGAACACCATGCCCTCCGGGGATGTAAACGGCAAAGTAGTTGGTTTTTGCCAAGGTGTTGGCTATATCTTTTAAACTTAGCGGGGTTTCCAGTTTATCCTTATAACCGTTGTAAATATCCGCAACATTTTCGTCCTGCCCGGGCATTGCCCAATGCTCTAATTTTACGGGCTTGCCGTTTACCGTGGCAAAATCGAACTTAAACCCCGCCCGTTGCCAATGCAGCATGGGCACGAATATTTCTATCGGGTTGTTGCCCGTTAAAAACTGTTTGCCGTTAGCCATTTCCAAACAGTCCTGCTCGGTAGCAATTATCAATATTTTTAAATTGGTACTGGTGCTTGCAACGTTGTAAAACGTGTTATCGTAATTGGTTCGGGCATTAACCGTCATTTTTAAGGCGGTGTCCGAGGGGGTATAAACTTTGGGCTCATCTCCTGTGCTTTTTGGCTGGATGCCAAAAAAATCTTTTACGCTTCCCATGATTTCTGTTTTTTTATGGTTTTATTCAATCTGATTTGTTTCGGGTTTGGTACACTTTTATGGGTACTAAACTTAATTTTGGTTGTTCGACCTTTTGGGGTACTAAGTTTTTTAATTTTTCTACCTGTAACTTGATTTTGGTTTTTAATGGATTCATTTTTTTATTTTGAATTGGTTTTTACTATTAATTTAATGGTTTAAAAAGCAGTAATACCGCCGTCAACAGGCAAAGCAACCCCTGTAATTTGGGCGGCATCGTTTGAACATAAAAACATAGTGGCAGCGGCCAATTGTTCCGGCAACACAAAATCTTTTGAGGGCACTCTTGAAAAGAATACGTTTTCCATGACTTCTTCCCTTGATAATTTTGTGGCTTTCATTTGGTCCTCCAACTGCCCCATGACCATATCGGTTTTTACCACACCGGGGCATATGGCGTTGCAAGTAATGGGTTCCGGCCCTGTTTCTACGGCTACGGCTTTTGTAAAGCCTACTATACCGTGTTTTGAGGATACATAAGCAATTTTATGTGGCGATGCTTTTAAGCCGTGTACGGAAGCGGTATTTACAATCCTGCCCCAACCGTTTTTCCGCATAATTGGTAGCACCTCAGCTGTGGCATGGAACGCTGCCGAAAGGTCTATGGATACCACGCGCTCCCAATTGTCGCTACCAAAATCCTCGATTGGCGCAACGTGCTGTACGCCGGCATTGTTAACCAAAATATCGACCGAGCCCAGTTTTTCGTTGGCTTTTTTAACCAATTGCCTACATTCTTCGGGTTTGGATAGGTCGGCCTTAATGTAATACACGTTGCTGCCCGTTTGGTCCTGCAATTGTTTTGCCAAGGCATGGTCCTCCAGATTGTCGGTATAGGAATTAATAATAACGTTTATGCCATTTTCGGCAAATTTTGTAGCTATGGCCAACCCAATACCAGAATTCGATCCGGTTACCAATGCGTTTTTTCCTGATGTGTTAAATGTTACTGTGTTCATGGTTTTTGGTTTTAAATATTTTTATTGTTTTAATTGCACACTACAAATTTACAACACTATATATCAACGTTTTAACCGTAAAAGTCCAACCTATACCCTTAAAAGTTTACTTTATGCCCAACGGAAAACAGGGCGCGTAAACATTGGGCAGAATAAAAAACTGCCGCTTGATGGTACAAACGGCAGTGAATAGCTGTTATAAACCGAGTATTTAGCTTAAACTATACTGTTGTTTAACAAATTCTGAAAATTCATTGTCTTCCATACTTTTTCTGGCAGCCAATATGCCTTCGGCATCTGTACCTATAGGATACCTTAATTGGTTTGTGCCGTCGGTTGCTGCCTTGTAAATAGTTTCTGTTACCAAAATAGGGTCCGAGGCCACATCGTTCATACTTCCAAAGGTAGAAAGTACTTTATCCGTAATGTTTTGGTATTCGGTAAGTTCCGGATTTATGTTAATGGCCGCCGAGCTCGTTCCGAAATTAGTGGCCATTAATCCGGGCTCTATCAATTTCACTTTTATCCCGACAGGCTCAAATTCGTATCTTAAAGACTCTGTTAATCCTTCAATGGCAAATTTCGAACCGTGGTATAACGACCCCATGGGGAATGTTGCCTTTCCGGCCATGGAGGATAGGTTTATTATAATGCCGTTTTTGTTGTACCTCATATGGGGCAGCACTGCTTTGGTCATCATAAGGGTACCAATAACATTTACGTCAAACTGTTTGCGAATGGCTGCTTCCGGTGTTGCCTCTAATATGCCAAAAGCGCCATACCCGGCATTGTTAAGCAATACGTCTATTTTTCCGAATGTTTCAATACCTTTGGTAACGGTGTTTGCCATGGATTGCGAGTCCCTTACATCCAACTTTGTTACAAGCACATTATCCAAGGCGCTTAATGCTTCATCTTCTTCGGGATTGTTTCTAATGGTTGCAATAACGTTCCATCCTTTTTCCTGAAAATATTTAGCCGTTGTACGACCTATGCCACTGCTGGTTCCCGTAATTAAAATTGTTTTTTTCATGTGTTAATATTTATTGTTTTTTGTTCTTTCAAAGGTATTTTGCGGCACTTTGATTACTAACCCAATGCGGTTAATAAATACCCCTTAAAGCTTATTATTAAGTATCGTTAAAGACTTAAAAACCATACGTCCGACGTTTGCAAATCGCCGCCAACAGCGGCCGCCAACCTTATGGCATACGTTTTTATTTGGGTTCCGTCGGCTTTACTTATACGGCCTTTTTCAATTTTGGAAGACAACCGGGTAAGGTCTTCATTTATTTTATTTGAAAACTTATCGGCTTCCTTCGTGGTTTTGGCATTAGTAAAACCTATGGCGTGGTTTCCTATTTTTTTAACCAAGGTATTGGCTTCAAGGTTATTAAATTCGGGTACCACAACACTGGCTATGGCAGCATTACGTTCTTCCATAGCAGCGTGTTCCAAGGCTTGTGCTGCTTCATTGGTGCTTTTTTCAAAATGTTCCTCTGCACTGTTGGCATGTTTTTCGGCTTTTTGGTATTCGGTCTGGGCTTTTTGCTCTGCCCGCTTCTGTGGGTTTTCTTTACATGATAAAACAAAGGATAAACTTAATAGCATCATGATTGGTAATGTTTTTGTTTTCATGGTAATATTGCTTTTATGGTTATGAATTACTTTTATATAATTAGCGTTTAATTACAGGGCAAAGTTATGGGCAACAGCATATTATAAATACCCTTGAAGAGCCAACCAATACCCCTGGAAGTTTAAATTACTTCGGCACTTAAATACAAACAGTAGTGGTATAAAACAGCTTCAAATTAAAAAGCAAATAAAAATTTGGTTTTATAGACAAGTGTCTATATATTTGCAGCATGAAACAGAAAGAATACATATTAAAAGCCGGGCTCGAATTATTTTCCACCCAAGCGTATTCCAATACAGGTATTAGGCAAATTACTTCAAAAGTTGGAATTCCTACGGGTTCGTTTCATTATTATTTTAAAAATAAGGAAGATTTTGCTCTTGCTGTTTTGGATTATTATTTTGAAGAAGAACTAAAAACCAATTTGTTAGGCAATTTACTTGTAGATAATGAAACCACGGCCAAGGATAAAATTATACAACTTTTTACCAAAGCCTTGAATTTCCATAAGGCCAACTCTTCCAAAAACCTATTGAGCAGTTGCATTTTAGGGAATTTAGGACAGGAAATATCAGGGCATAACAATGCCGTGGCCGGAAAAATAAACGGCTTTTTCCAAAAAATCCATTTTGCGGTACAAACCCTTATCGATATGGGCAAAAAAGATGGCTCGATTAAATTGGAAATAGACTCGGAACAATTGGCCAATTTTATTTTCGATGCTTACGAAGGTACGCTTATCCGCCGTAAGGTAGAACAATCCAACACACCAGCAACCAACTTTTTAAATACCCTTAAAACTTTATTATAAAAATTTTTGAATTATTTGTATACGAACGTCCAATTATTAATTATAAAAATCATGAACAATCCAATAACATTAAACAAAAGAACCGTTAAAAACCGAATTTTTAAACCCGCCATGTCGGAGCAACTTGCCGACAAACACGGAAATCCGAAAGCGGATCTGCTTTCCAAACTTTATGAAACATGGGGAAAAGGCGGTGCCGGATTATTAATTACGGGCAATATAATGGTCGATAGAAATGCGCTGGGCGAACCCAGCAATGTAGTATTAGACGATCTTTCGGATTTAAGCAAATTTAAAACTTGGGTAAATGCCGTTAAACCAACGGGAAGCCTGATTTTTGCACAATTAAACCATCCGGGGAAACAAGTACCGCGGTTTTTAAACGCACAGCCCATGGCACCTTCGGCCATTCCCATAGCAGGGCCTTTGGCTTCGGGATTTAAACCGCCAAGGGAAATGACGGAAGACGATATAAAACGGGTTATCCAACAATTTGCAACAACATCAAAATTAGCAAAGGAAGTGGGCTTCGATGGTATTGAAATACACGGCGCCCATGGGTATCTTATCAATCAATTTCTTTCACCAAAACACAATAAAAGACAGGACAAATGGGGCAATGGCCTTTTGTTTATAACCGAAGTTTACAACAGTATCCGCAAGGCCGTTGGCCAAGATTATCCCATACTTATAAAACTAAACTCATCGGATTTTGAAAAGGGCGGCTATTCCGAAACCGATGCCTTAAAAGCCATGAAACTTATGGAAGCCATAGGCATGGACGGTATTGAAATTTCCGGTGGCACTTACGAATCGCAAAGCATGACGGGCGAAGGACAATCCGGGAGCTATTTTTTAAACTTTGCAAGGGGCGCCAGCAAGGCGCTTAATATTCCTGTTTTGCTAACAGGCGGGTTTCAGTCCAAATCCCAAATAGAAATAGCATTGGCCGACGGCATAGATATGGTTGGCGTGGGCAGGCCTATGGTACTTAACCCAAATTTTGCCAATGCGGTAATTAATGGCAGTACCAAAACGTACCCTAACGACATTAATCGCTCTAAATGGCAATATTTAAACCTTGTATCCATGTTGTCATGGTGGGAAGTACAAATGCTAAAAATAGCCAAGGGCAAAGTACCAAACCCCAATTTAAGTGTATATAATGCGGCTTTACATGCTGTTACCCACGTGGGGCTTAAATCTTTTGCGCCACGGCGGGGATAATTACACAAGCGAAAAACGTATTAAAAAGGCTATCCGAAAGAGGTAGCCTTCTTATTTTTTACAGGTTTTTAAATTATAAATAACGTTTTGCTTCTTCTAATTAAACTCCCAACCAAAGGTGGTATTAAATACGTAATCGGATTTGTTAAACCCTGCCGCGGGCTTATTGTCGTAGTTATAAGTGAACCCCAGTTTTATAAAGAGGTCCAAGGGCAAATCGTATTTTAAATCGAAATCGATATCGCTACGTACCCGACCGCTTTCGGTTAGGCTGGGGTAAAATAAAATACGGGTATACACGTCCAAATCGCCCATATCGAACATGTTAAATTCCAGTCCGCCGTAACTTTCCGCCGATGTTCGGTTATCTTCAGGCACGGTTATGTACTTTTCGTTGTTCCAGGCCAAACCGGCGCCAATGCCCAAATAAAGTTTGTTGTTGTGAAGAAGAAACTTGCCCGCCCCGCCCCTAACATTGCTACGTAAATCGAGGTCCAATTGGTTATTGGACAAAAACGAAGCCGTAACATCTAAAAACCAATCGCGTTGCATAAAATAGCGAAAACCCAGTCCGGCATCCGTTCGTTCGGAGCGGTTGGTTTGGTCTTGGGTGCTAACAATGGCATCGTAATTGGCGTTCGACTCCCACTTGAACCCCGTGTAACTTAACTTTCCGTTTAGTATAAACTGGCTTAAATTATTGCTTTTTGTAAAATTATAACCCAATGAGACACTGGTTGTAATGCGGCTTAAAATATTAGACTCTACGGCCTTAAATTCCACAACATCTTTAATGGGAATACTAATCCACTCGCTGCCATTGCTTAAAAAAATAGCATTGGGGCTTTCGGGTTTTGCCTTAATATGGCTTTGCAAACGCTGGCCCTTGGTAAGGGTTATAAAATATAATTGCGAACTGGACATGGACAGCACCTCAAGCCAGGAAATTTTAAAATCGGAATCGCTATAATCGGTTTCTATGGTTAGCACGCCCTTTTTCATGTGCTTAATTTCACCAATTATCTTATCCTTGTTTTTTAGCATTAGGGTGTCGGTTTGCGCCGTACTGTTAATGCTTGTTGCTAATATTATTATGGAAAATAAAATTTTAACTATACTATTCATTCAGCATACTTTTTTCGCCTTAAAACTAATTTATTTCACCTTAAAACACAACGGTTAGGGTAAAAGTGTTGC
>JBKEDS010000013.1:0-100492 GCA_047975545.1 Flavobacteriaceae bacterium
AAACATTGGAAAATCGAAAAATACCACATAAAAATGAAATAAGTGGTAATATTGTACGATTTTTATCACCCAGAAGAACACATCGAAGCTTTGGAAAATTTTGTAAACAACTTTAATGGAAATCGTTACCACGTATCATTGAAAAACCTGACTCCGGCTGATGTATATTTTGGAAGATCTGAGCAGATTTTAGAAAAAAGAAGATTGATCAAAACCAATTCTATCAAAAAAAGAAGACAATTGTATAATCAAGAAAAATTAATAAATTTATAACCCGAAATACTCCTTATGGATTTATCCAAATTTGTCCAATTTAGTTTGAAGACGTACAATATTTCTCAAAAATCTCTCTAACTGGCTCTAATATTGGAATAACTACTGGTAATGGGTTTTTCTTTTTTGTCTTTTGTTGCACAATACTTAAAAACCTACCCTGTAAATGTTCTTTTCCTAATCTGCTATAATCGGAAAAGCGTAAACCAGTAAAACAACCCACTACAAATAAATCCCTTGTTCTTTCTAATCGCTTATTATGGCTGAAATCAAACGTGTAAAGTGCCTCAACTTCTTCCAAAGTTAAAGCAATTTCAAAAGTTTCTTCTCCTTCAGGCATAAAATCGGAAAGTTTGTATTCCTTATTTACATTGTAGTTTTTGGCAAAGGCATTGTTTAAAACGGCTCTAATAACCTTAAAATTTTTCTGAATGGTATTTGCTGAATAATTCTTTACTTCTTCTAAATAGGTTCTGAAATTCATTGAAAATTGCTCATCAAATCGTTCAAAGGCAACTAAATCATTAGTTTCTTTTTGGTAATCTTTTAATAACTCCAAAGTTCTGTTATAAATATGGATTCTGCCTTTGCTAACTTTTTTGTTTTCTTCTCTGACTTTGATAAGGTCTTCAAAAAATTCAAAAAAGGTTTTTTGCTTATTTCGGTTGGTTTCAGTTAAATCTTTGCTGAATAGTTTTTCATCAAATAAGGTTTTGAGTTCATCAATCTTTTCTCCTTCCTCATTTTTGTAAATTTTTGGCTCTCGTTTAAATTCTTCAACAAAGTCATTAAAGATTTGAATAGCATTATCATACAACTTTGTAAGATTGTTATTTATTTCTTGATGGTAGAAATCATCTTTTCTAACTTCCTGCTTTTTCTGATTCCAATTAGTCGGTTCAACCATTTCTTTGGTTGAAATCTTCACTCTCCCAGTTTTCAATCTGAATAACAAATTGATTGGAGTTCTCTCTTTTGAATTTTTGTCTTTTAAAACAAATGATAATGAAGGCATTACAACAAAATTTTAAATTCTACTGGCTAATATAGCCTTCCAGTTTAAAGGGGACAAATCTGGGGGACGAAATTTTTAAAAAGTTTAATTTCCTTTTCTTTTATTTATCTTTAAATCCTCCAGTAAAGCCAGTTATAAAAGAAATTATAACAATGTATGAAAAAGTCCAGTAAAATGTTTTTCGTCCAGGTGGGACCACGCAAAACCCTTGCAAATTTATACTTTGCAAGGGTTTTTGTTTTATATAAGGGAAAGTCTACGAATAATTTAAGAATACCTCATCAAAAATCCGCATTAACCCATCGCTATCCAAGCCTACACTTTTTTGCAATTGGGTTACGCTGCCATGCTCAACAAACCTATCTGGAATACCCAAAATTTTAATGTTGTTTTTATAATTATTTGTTTGGGCAAATTCCAAAATGGCACTGCCAAAACCACCTTTTACAACATTATCTTCAACCGTTATAATGTTGGGATACGTTTTAAAAATGTGGTGCAATAAAATTTCGTCCAAAGGTTTTACAAAACGCATATCGTAATGTGCTATAGTGTTACCGTTTTTACTTTTATTAATGGCATCGCTTACGTTTTTGGCAACAGTACCAATGCTTAAAACGGCCAAATCGGTACCGGTTTTAAGGGTAGTACCCATACCTATTTCAATAGGTTCGAAAGGTTTTTGCCAATGGACAATATGCCCCCTGCCCCGTGGGTAACGGATAGCTATGGGTGCATTTAGGCCAAGTTGCGCCGTGTACATAATATTGCGCAATTCTATTTCGTTTCTTGGGGCAAAAACAATAAGGTTTGGTATGCAGCGTAAAAACGACAAATCGAAAACACCATGGTGCGTGGCACCATCTTCGCCAACCAATCCCGCACGATCCAAACAAAAAATTACGGGTAGGTTTTGTAGGGCAACATCGTGGATAATCTGGTCGTAGGCCCGTTGCGAAAATGTAGAATAAATGTTGCAAAACGGTACCAAACCTTGCGCCGCCATTCCAGCGGCAAGGGTAACGGCATGCTGCTCGGCAATGCCCACATCGAAGGCTCGATCGGGAAAGGCATCCATCATAAACTTTAACGAGCTTCCCGTGGGCATGGCCGGGGTTATGCCCACAATATTTTTATTTTGCTTGGCAAGCTCGACCAAGGTAAGCCCAAAAACATCTTGGTATTTTGTAAATTCCGATGGTGTTTTGGCAATAATATCGCCCGTGTTGGCATTAAACTTGCCCGGGGCATGGTATCTTACTTGGTTTTCTTCGGCTTGTTTTAAACCTTTTCCTTTTGTAGTAATTACATGCAAAAATTTAGGTCCTTTAACGGTTTTTAAGCGGTTTAGCTCAGCAATAATGCTTTCAATATCATGTCCATCAATGGGGCCTGAATAATCAAAATTTAATGCCTCAATGATATTGTTCTTTTTTAAAATCCCTTTTTTTACATTGGTTAAATATTGCTTTAAAGCCCCAACGCTGGGGTCTATTCCAATAGCATTATCATTTAAAATAATTAATATATTCGCATTGGTTATACCGGCATGGTTTAGGCCTTCAAAAGCCATACCGCCGGCTATGGAAGCATCGCCAATTACCGCAATATGCTGTTTTTCAAAATCACCTTTTAACTGTGAGGCTATTGCCATGCCCAACACAGCCGAAATGGAGGTTGAGGCATGCCCCACACCAAAAGCATCGTATGGGCTTTCGCCTCGTTTTGGAAATCCGCTAATACCGCCCATTTGCCTGTTGGTATGGAAGGCGTCCCGCCTTCCGGTAAGTATTTTATGGCCATAGGCTTGGTGGCCAACATCCCAAACCAGTATATCATCGGGTGTGTTAAACACGTAATGCAGGGCAATGGTAAGCTCTACAACGCCCAAACTTGCCCCAAGATGGCCTTCCTTGGTTGCCACAATATTAATAATAAATGCCCTTAGTTCTTGGGCTAAGTCTGGAAGCTTTTCTTTGGCAAGCCGCCTTAAATCCTCGGGCGAGTTTATATGGTTTAATATTTTTTGCATAGCAGTACAAATGTAGCATTTGAAATTGTATTTTTGACATTCATCCTTTAAGATTATTAGCATGATACAACCCTTTAACGACGCCTATTTTATGAAAAAAGCCATGCAGGAGGCCGTATTGGCTTTTGAAAAAGGCGAGATTCCCGTAGGCGCCGTTATTGTAATCGATAATAGAATTATTGCCCGGGGCCACAACCTAACCGAAACACTTAACGATGTTACGGCGCATGCCGAAATGCAGGCCATTACGGCCGCAGCCAATTTTTTGGGCGGCAAGTACCTGCACAAATGCACGCTGTACGTTACTTTGGAACCCTGCCAAATGTGTGCGGGGGCCTTGTATTGGAGCCAAATTTCCAATATTGTATTTGCAGCCCGCGACGAGGAGCGCGGCTGTATTAATTTAAAAACAAGACTGCACCCCAAAACGGTAATAAAAGGTGGGATCATGGAACAGGAAGCCTCAGAATTGTTAAAACGGTTTTTTATTGAAAAACGGAATTTAAATTAATTCGATAAGTGGGATTCTAAATAGTAATTTTGACATGAAAATAAAATATTTTATAGCAGCCTTTCTATTTGTTTTAACTACTTACTCTTATGGACAAATACAAAAGGATATTAGATTAAACTTTGGGTTACAATGGAATCTTCCTGAAAGATATTTTGATAAAGATTTATCAAAGTTTAATAATGAAAATTCCGGCGTGGGATTTCACATTTACCCAAAGTGGTATTATAATGAAAATTTGTCGTTTGGATTAAATATTGAATATGCAATAGTTGAAGAAAAACCAATAACCGACGATATTGGTGTATTTAATATTTTATCCTTTTCGCCTACTGCAAATTATTATTTAACTAAAAATAAAGTACGTCCTTACATTGGGTTGGGAATTGGAATTTACACGGTTTCTACTGCGAAAAGAAAATTAAGCACGGGTATCAGGCCTTTGATTGGGGTTTCAGTTTATAACCGTTTTGATTTAAGTTTTGAATACAGTAAAATATTTGAAGACTTGGATATTGACCCTAATATATCGAAAGGTTTTGGAAACCATTATGTATCCCTAAAAGGAAGTTACAGTATTAAATTATTTAAAGCCAAGAAACAATAATCGCCTGCTATTTCACCACCTCGTAAAACGTTTTTACCACTACGGGAATTCCGTTTTGGGTAATGCCTTCCAAGGTTACTTTTACGGTGGCTTTGGCAGCACTGTTAAAATAGGTTACGGTTGCTGTGCCCGTAGTATCGGGGTGTACGTATGGGGTCCAAAAAATGGTATTCCTTATAGCCGTATCGTTATCTAAATTATCGGTATCGGAAATGTTTAAATCGGGTGCATAAAACATGCGGGAACCGTAAAAACCCTCGATTTCTTCGGTTTTTGAGTGGGCCGCGCCCCGTGTTGGTCGGTTAATTTCGCCCGTTTTGGTGTAAATGGCAATAACGCCATTAGCACCTTCCGAACCAAAAATAGCCGCTTTAGGCCCTTTAATGGCATCAATCTTGGCCACGTCGTCGGGCATTATAAAACCAATATCCGATTGGCTTAGCACCGGAAAACCATCAACCAAAAAATGGGCAGGCCCGTTATAGCGCATAAAGCTAACCGTACCGTTGCTAACCATAACCCCGGGAACGGTAAACTGTATTAAGGCGTAAATATCGTTAAACGTCGGGCTTTTATCGTCGGGCACATAACTGTAATCGGGCTCGCCATATATGCCTTTGTATTCGTCCTTCTTTTTGGCTATAATTTCAACCTCGTCGAGTACGTTTTCGGGCGTTACGCCAAAAGCCATATATTTTTGGTATACGTTTTCGGCCATCGCATGGGCGTTTGCCAAGGCAACTGTTCCCATTTCAACACCTTTAAAGGTAACGTCCAGGGGTGGTTGCTCCAAGGTATCCAATATTATTTCGCCCCTGTTTTTGCCTTTTTCGTTTCGGGAGTTTATAAGTGCTTTTGTTTTTCCCACAAATAACAAATCGTTAAAACCAAACTGCCCCAAACTATCGTTTTTAGTAGAAAAAACCGACATGCCGCTGGCATTAATCAAGGCTAAGGAAAGGCTTGCCCCGGCTTTGGGTTTTTCACCAAAAAGCTGTTCTACCTTACCGGATATGGTAAAACCTTTTTCAGTTTTGTACGTATTGCTGTTTTCGGGAAGTGTTTTCCAAATAAAATCGCGCCAGCCTTGGGTTAATAGCAATAAGTCCAAATGCTCGAAACGTTTGGGATTTTGGGCGTTAAAATAATAACCGGGATTAAACACCTTGCCGCGAATTTGCGATTCCATTAAAAAATACGAACAAATATTGCTTTGGTTTTGCCCCATGTCGGGCTTGCCGTTGGTATCGGTACTGCTTAACGAAAAACTGGCGGCTACGGGCTTTCCGGATTTGTCCTTGGCCGTAACGGTAAGGGTAGCTTGTTCCTTGGTTTGGTAAGAGGGTTTATTACTAACCAATTTTACCGTTATGTTTTGTGGTTTTTCAATATAAACCAAACGCTCGGCTTGCGGGCGCTGTTGGGCATCGTAAAGGGTTATTTGGGTAATGCCCTCGGGGATGTTGTTCGTTGGCAGCTCGAACGACAAGTTTTTTTGCGTTAACGGAAACGTGCCCTGAAAATACGTTATGCCCTTGGAGTTGCACACCAAGGTAAGCGAATCGTTGGGGGTTTTGCCAAACGTTTCGGGGTTTGTTTTTATGGCCATAACGTATTTTAATCCCGTTTTTTTACAGCCCATGGTATAGCCCGATGTGCTTGGGTTTGGTAAGGGTACTTTTATTTTTTTTCCGTTTGCGGCTTCTACCTCGGCATAATAGGTTTTACCTTCCAGCGGCGTAAACTGGAATTTTCCCATACCGTTATGAACACTTAAAAACATGGTTATTAGCGTGTCGTCCTGGTCGTAAACCGTGCCTTTAACATTAACGGGGTTGCCGTTTGCATGGGTAGCCTTAAAGGCCGAAACATTTACAACATTGGTAAGTAACGAACCGCCTTCGGGAAAAAATTGAACCGTTAAATCGGGGGTTTCGGTAGTATTGGCATTAGCGGGGTTAGGCTTTGCTTTCACAATTTTATTTTGCCCGTAAGCACCTTCATACACATCTTTAACCTCAATATTTTTTGTAAATACAAAATCGTTACCAAAATTCCGGTTCCAATTGCTATATGCCCTAAGCTCGTAATTCCCCGGTTTTATGCCCAACGAATCGGACAATTGAAAATCGCCGTTACCAATGCCTTCAACCATTTGGGTTTTGTTTCGGGTAACAATTTCGGAATTGGAATTAATCAATTCAACATACAAAATATTACTGTGGCCAAACAGCAAATTATTGTAGGCGTACACCATATAGGCCTTGTACCATAACGATTCGCCAACGAAATAAGTGGTTCGGTCGGTGTGCAAATAAATGGTTTCTATATCGGGTACTGCTTGTTTTTCCTGCGAAAACAAAGGATGGGTTGTTAAGGTGAAAAGAAAACAAATACTTACTATTAATGAAGACATTCGGGCTTCTGAACAATTTAGCATTATGGGAGGGTTTTGGTTTTATGGTATGTTTATAACAAATACCGGTACGGTTATGTGTACGTAGTAAGGGATTTTGTAACCTAATGTTATGTCAACTCTGAAATTTAATATAGAGATTGCTTCGTCGTCGTGCCTCTTTCTACCATTGACGTCATTGCGACGACAACGGAGGAAGCAATCCCATCCGTCAATTTTAATTTGACATAACACTAAACTATTCAGCATTTAATTTTAGGCTGTTTTTTGTCAAATATTCCTTGATTTGCTCAGCCGTTTTTCCAAACAAATCTTCGGATATTTTGTCTTTTATTTTTCTGAAAGTTTTAACCGTATCAAAATCTTTCTCTTTTTCATTGTTTTTTTCCTCAGTCTTCATATTCTAAAATTTCTCTTGGCGACCTAATTTCTAAAGGTATATAATTCATTCTCAAATTTATAGAGTTGTAACCTCTTATTCTATAAACGTTTACGATATGTTTAAAATTCCAGCTAACCAAAATGTCAACTTTGTTCAGTGTTGCGGTTGCAATATGTAAACAATCGTCAAAACTCGTTTTTCCAACAACTTTCTCTTCAATATATCTTGAAGCAAGTGCAATTGCCTCATCATCTATTTTGACCTTTTCTTTGTTTTCTTTCGGTAAATTTTTGAAATATTCGCGCACATTTTTCGGAGCATTAACTAATTCCGTTTCGGTTAGGCTTGAATAAACACAAATTATTTTTTCAAGTTTTACCCCTTCGAAAAGTTGAAGCGTTGCTTCCTCAAATTCCAAATCGTAAACGCCACCGAAAACAGAAGTGTCAAAATAAAATCGTTGCTTCATTTGATTTTCCCATCTTTTTTCAAAGATAATAATTTTCCGCATTACCGCTCTTTCACGCTGATATAAAAACATATATATTTGCAAATTCCACCCACGTATAGATTTTATGAAGAATATTAGAAACTTTTGTATTATAGCGCATATCGACCACGGAAAAAGCACCCTTGCCGATAGGTTGTTGGACGTTACCGGTTCGGTTACCGCAAGGGAAAAACAAGACCAACTGCTCGATAATATGGATTTGGAACGCGAGCGGGGTATTACCATAAAATCGCACGCCATACAAATGGATTACGAGTACAATGGCGAAAAGTATATTTTAAATTTAATAGACACACCGGGCCACGTCGATTTTAGCTATGAGGTTTCGCGCTCCATTGCCGCCTGCGAAGGCGCCCTGCTTATTGTGGATGCCGCCCAGAGCATACAAGCACAAACCATATCGAACCTATACCTTGCCTTGGAAAACGATTTGGAAATTATTCCGGTGCTTAACAAAGTAGACTTACCAAGCGCCAACCCCGAAGAAGTAACCGACGATATTGTGGACCTACTGGGCTGCAAGCCCGAGGACGTTATCCATGCCAGCGGCAAAACGGGCTTTGGGGTCGATAATATCCTGGCCGCCATTATCGAGCGCATTCCCGCTCCAAAAGGCGACCCTGAGGCCCCGTTGCAAGCCTTGATATTCGATTCGGTTTATAACTCGTTTCGGGGCATTGAAACCTATTTTAGGGTATTTAACGGCGAAATAAAAAAAGGCCAACGCATTAAGTTCGTAGCCACCAATAAAGATTATTACGCCGATGAGGTTGGCACGCTAAAACTAACGCAAGTAGCCAAGCAAAGCGTAAAAACAGGCGATGTGGGCTACCTAATAACGGGCATTAAAACCGCTAAGGAAGTAAAAGTGGGCGATACCATTACCGATTTTGCCAACCCCACCAAAAATATAGTAGCAGGTTTCGAGGATGTTAAGCCCATGGTATTTGCGGGCATTTACCCCGTAGATACCGAAGACTACGAAGAACTTAGGGCATCAATGGAAAAACTCCAGCTTAACGATGCCTCTTTGGTATTCCAGCCCGAAAGTTCGGCCGCCTTAGGCTTTGGCTTTCGCTGCGGTTTCCTCGGCATGCTGCACATGGAAATTATACAGGAACGCTTGGAACGCGAGTTTGATATGACGGTTATTACCACCGTGCCCAACGTGTCGTACCACGCCTATACCACCAAAACCCCCGACGAAACCATTATTGTTAACAACCCATCGGATTTGCCGGATCCATCCAGCCTTAGCCGTGTGGAGGAACCTTATATAAAAGCGACTATTATTACAAAATCCGATTTTATCGGCAACGTTATGTCGCTTTGTATTGAAAAACGGGGCAATATTACCAACCAGTCGTATTTAACGCCCGAGCGCGTCGAACTAACCTTCGAAATGCCCTTGGCCGAAATTGTATTCGACTTTTACGACCGCCTAAAAACCGTATCGAAAGGCTATGCTTCGTTCGATTACCACCCCATAGGCATGAAGCCCTCGAAATTGGTACGCTTGGATATTTTATTGAATGCCCAGCCGGTAGATGCCCTTTCGGCCTTGATACACGCCGATAATGCCCAAACCATAGGCCGAAAAATGTGCGAAAAGCTAAGGGAACTTATCCCGAGGCAACAGTTCGATATTCCTATCCAGGCCGCTGTTGGCGCTAAAATTATTTCAAGGGAAACCATTAAGGCGCTAAGGAAAGACGTTACCGCAAAATGTTACGGTGGCGATATTTCGCGTAAACGAAAACTACTTGAAAAACAGAAAAAAGGTAAAAAGCGCATGCGCCAGGTGGGCAATGTTGAAATTCCGCAACAAGCCTTTATGGCCGTGCTAAAACTTAACGATTAATTTTAAACCCATAAAAATAAAAAGATTGTCCGTTCGTGCCTCGCAGTAATGCCCGCCATTACGAGGAGCGTAGCGACCAAGTATCCGTGCCATAAAAACAGAGGGACTGCTTCGTACCCTGTCTGCCGACAGGAAGGCTCGCAGTGACGCCTGTCATTAATGATATTCTTTTTTAGACGATTTCTTTTTATTTTAACAACAACTTTTTGTTTAAAAAGCCTTCTTATTTTAAAATTTTCAAAGTAAACTTAAGTTTATTTACTTTTTTTTATAAATAATTCGTCGTTTTTGCATTTCTGTTTTATTTTCCTTAAAAAAATACATACTTACAAATTGTTAATAAATATTTCGTATGTTTATAAAAAGTAAGTTTTAATGTTATTTTCAGCTTAAAATATCACATAAAAACAAGAGTAAAACCTAAAATTGTTCGTTCGTGTTTTGGTGAAATAACTGCTGAAAATAGCGCAGAAATTTGCCATGGCCCCACCATTTATCCCGTTCATGTTATGTAATTATTATCATTTAAAATTGAAGACTACTTATTAACAAACTTTCATATTTTTATATTAGGTGTTTTAGTTCCAACACAAAGCACAGCTTCTATTTTTAATAAAGAATTTGAAAATCGTTATTTAAGCCAATTGGCTTCTTTTTTATAAAGTGTCGAAAAACTCTTTTAAAATACTATATGAAAGCACTTTTTTATACCAGGGAATTTCCCCCTTATGTTTATGGTGGCGCCGGTGTCCATGTTGAATATCTGGCCGATGAATTATCGAAATTAATGGATGTTGACGTCAGGTGCTTTGGCGACCAAAATGAAGAATCCAAACATTTAACCGTTACGGGCTATCCTTACGACAATCCTGCTTTTAACGGTGCCGACAAGCAATTAAAATCGGTGTTCCAAACCCTAAGTACCTGTGTACAAATGAACGGCGACGCTGTAGATGCCGATGTGGTACACTGCCACACCTGGTACGCCCAATTTGCGGGCATTGTTTCCAAACTTTGTTACGGCACGCCATTGGTAATAACCACGCACTCCTTGGAGCCTTTGCGCCCTTGGAAACGCGAGCAATTGGGCCGTGGCTACGATGCCTCGTCGTGGGTGGAAAAAACAGCCATAGAAATGGCCGACGCCATTATTGCGGTATCCGAAGAAACCAAGGTGGATGTTTTAAAACACTTTAACGTAAACCCCGATAAGGTAAAAGTTATTTACAACGGCATAAACCTGCAACAGTATAACGTAACTTCGAAAACAGCTACTCTGGACGAATTTGGTATAGACAAAACCAAGCCTTACGTGTTATTTGTAGGGCGTATTACCCGCCAAAAGGGTATTATCCACCTTGTAAATGCCATAAAATATATTGACCCCGACACGCAAATAGTACTTTGCGCCGGAGCGCCCGATACCCCCGAAATAGCCAAGGAAATGGAGGATAGCGTTAATGCGGTTAAAAAAACACGCAAAAACGTTATTTGGATTGACGAAATGCTAAGCAAGGAAAAAATAATCCAATTATACTCGCACGCCGATGTATTTTGCTGCCCATCGATTTACGAACCCTTTGGCATTATTAACATAGAAGCCATGGCCTGCCAAACCGCAGTAGTAGCCAGTGCCGTAGGTGGTATAAAGGAGGTAGTTATTCATGGCGAAACGGGTATTTTGGTGCCTTTGGAACAACAAACCGAAGCGCCTTTTGAACCCGTAGATCCCGATAAATTTTCAAGGGATTTGGCCAACGGCGTAAACAAAGTTATAAAAGATAAAACCCTTAGGGAATCCATGGCCCAAAAAGGCCGAAAACGCGTAGAAGATTATTTTGATTGGGCAGCCATTGCCAAACAAGTGGAAGCCCTGTACAAATCGTTGCTATAAAACCATAATACTAAACAAATAAACACCAAAATACTATGATTAATAATAAAGTGCTATCCATTATTCTGGGCGGAGGGCAAGGCTCCAGACTGTACCCCCTAACCGATAAACGTTCGAAACCGGCAGTACCCATTGCCGGAAAGTACCGATTGGTGGACATCCCGATTTCAAACTGCATTAATTCCGATATTAAGCGTATTTTTGTATTAACGCAGTTCAACTCGGCCTCGTTAAACAGGCATATTAAAAACACCTACCACTTTAGTTTTTTTAGTAGCGCCTTTGTCGATGTATTGGCAGCCGAGCAAACGCCAAACAACAAAACCTGGTTCCAAGGTACGGCCGATGCGGTACGCCAAAGCATGCACCATTTTTTAAGGCACGATTTTGAATATGCCCTAATTTTATCGGGCGACCAATTGTATCAAATGGACTACGACCAAATGATTGAAGCCCATGAGGACAGCGGTGCCGAAATTACCATAGCCACCATTCCCGTTAACGCCCACGACGCCCCCGGATTTGGTATTTTAAAAGCTAACGACGAAAATGTTATCACTTCGTTTATAGAAAAACCCGATGCCAACCTACTGCCCGAATGGACCTCGGAAGTTAGTAGCGAAATGAAAGCCCAAGGCCGTAATTATCTCGCTTCTATGGGTATTTATATTTTTAATCGCGATTTGCTGGTCGAACTTATGAAAAATCCCGATACCATCGATTTTGGTAAGGAAATAATCCCCCAATCCATACACGAGCATAAAACCATAAGTTTCCCGTTTGAAGGCTATTGGACCGATATTGGGACCATACATTCCTTTTTCGAGGCCAACCTTGGCTTGACCGACAACATCCCGAAATTCGATTTGTACGACCGAAACAAACGTATTTATACCCACGCCCGTATGTTGCCCACAACCAAAGTGGCCGGAACATCGATAATAAAATCGGTTATTTCCGAAGGCTGTATTATTAGCGCAACGTCCATCGAGCGTTCGGTTATTGGTATTCGGGCCCGAATTGGTAAGGATTCTACCGTTATTAATACCTATATGATGGGTACCGACTACTACGAAACCCTTGACGAAATAGAACAAAACAAAATAGAAATCCTATTAGGCATTGGCGAGCGCTGCTACATTAAAAACTGTATTTTGGATAAAAACTGCCGTATTGGCGACGATGTACGGATTAACGGCGGCACACACCTGGCCGATACCGAAACCGATACCTACTGCATAAGGGACGGTATCGTGGTGGTTAAAAACGGAGCAACCATTCCTTCCGGATTTGTACTGTAAATTCAATCGTATTTCAAACTATAATAATGCGTTTTATCATGTATCAACATATGTGGTAACGCATTATTTATTATTTTTATTTCTTTCAATTAACCCATCTAAATAATGCAAAACCAAAAAAGAGTTATCATCGACCGCGTGTCGCCCAGCCTTAATTGCGGCGAATTTTACATTAAACGTGTAGTAAACGAAATAGTACACGTAAATGCCCAAATTGTAGCCGATGGCCACGACGTACTTGGCGCCTCGGTAATGTACAAGCACGAAAGCGAAAAAAAATGGGCCGAAGTTAGGATGGACTCCACCTACAACAACGAATGGAACGCCGCCTTTACCGTTACCAAACAAGGCTTTTACGAGTATCGGGTCGATGCTTGGGTAGATTACGAACTAAATTGGCGCTATGGCATTATACGAAAAATTGAAGACGGCCAATACGTGGTTTCCGAACTTTTGGAAGGCGCCGAATACATTAAGCCCCTATTAAAAAAAGTAAATAAGGACGATAAGGCCTACCTTGAGCATTTAATTATCATTTTTCAGGATAAAACCCATTACCAAGAGGCCGTTACCGAAGCGGTTTCCGATAGGTTGAATATGATTTTCTTTAAAAACCCCTCGAAAATCCTTCAAAATTCATCAAAAACCTACCAAGTTTATGTCGATAGAAAAAAAGCGCGCTTTAGCACTTGGTACGAATTTTTTCCGCGCTCAACCTCGCAACAAAAAGGTGTTCATGGTACCTTAAACGATTGCCAACGCATTTTGCCAAAGGTAAAAAATATGGGCTTCGATGTGGTTTACCTGCCCCCAATACACCCCATTGGCGAAGTAAACCGCAAGGGCAAAAACAACACCCCAACCAGCATGCCGGGCGATGTAGGCTCCACGTGGGGCGTGGGCTCGAAATATGGCGGCCATAAGGATATTCACCCCGACCTTGGCACGCTTGCCGATTTTAAGGCACTTATTAAAAAAGCCAAAGAACTCGATTTGGAAATTGCCATGGATTACGCCCTGCAAGCCGCACCCGACCATCCTTGGGTCAAGCAACACCCCGATTGGTTTAAATGGCGCCCCGATGGCACGGTACAATATGCCGAAAACCCACCCAAAAAATATCAGGATATTTTGCCCATTTATTGGGAAACCAAGGATTATAAAAACCTTTGGAACGAATGTTTGGATATTTTTTTGTATTGGATAAAATGCGGTGTTCGTATTTTTAGGGTCGATAACCCACACACCAAACCATTTTATTTCTGGAACTGGGTTATTGCCGAAGTTAAAAAACAATATCCCGACGTGCTGTTTTTGGCCGAGGCCTTTACCGCCCAACCCGTTATGCAACAGTTGGCAAAGCAAGGCTATACCCAATCGTATACCTATTTTTCTTGGCGCAACAGCAAACACGAGCTTACCGGTTATGTAGAAGAACTTACCAAAGGCGAAATGCGCGAGTACATGCAGCCCAATTTTTGGCCCAATACGCCCGATATTAACCCGTTTCCGCTGCAAGGCGCCAACGAAGCCATGCACATTATCCGCTACGTTCTCGCCGGCACTTTAAGCTCCAGCATTGGCATTTACGGCCCGGTTTACGAGTACATGCTTTCGGAAGGGCTTGTGGGCAGGGAAGAATATTTAAATTCAGAAAAATTCCAAGTACAGCATTACGATTGGAGTATTGAAAACAAACTAACCACCATTATCGCCAAGGTTAACTATATTAGAAACTACAACGAAGCGTTACAACAAACCAATAATATTAAATTTTGTTATGTTGAAAACGAAAATATTATGGCGTTTTACAAATGGAACGATGCCAAAACAAACGAAATTCTTGTAGTTGTAAGTTTAGATGCCTACCACTCGCAAAAGGGAACCGTTCAATTACCCTTGCACGAGCTTGGTATCCATGCGGGACAAACCGTTAAGTTGCACGATTTGGTAACCGATAACCGTTACTATTGGGACAACGAATGGAACTATGTAGAACTGCACCCCGCACTACCGTTCCATATATTTAAAATAAGTAAATTGTATGACCGATAATAGCTATTACCGTATAGTATTAATCGTAAACAATTCCCGTAACAAGGAATACTAAACATTATAAACCAATTCATTTATGGCACAAGTAAAACCTTATAGTTTATTCACAGATTTCGACATCAACCTATTTAAAGCGGGCAAGCATTACCGCCTTTACGAAAAATTTGGGTCGCACCCCGTTACCGTCGACGGTATCGAAGGTACCTATTTTGCCGTTTGGGCGCCATCGGCAAAACAAGTTTCCGTAATTGGCGATTTTAATTATTGGATTGAAGGCGAACACCAATTAAACGTCCGTTGGGACTCCAGCGGTATTTGGGAAGGTTTTATTCCATTCGTAGGAAAAGGTGCTTTATATAAATACAAAATACAAAGCCACAACAACAATATTAAAACCGAAAAGGCCGACCCCTACGCCCGGCGCAGCGAGCACCCGCCATTAACTGCATCGGTAGTTTGGGAAGATACCTATAAGTGGAAAGATGCCCAATGGATGAAAACCCGCAAAAAGCACAACGCCTTGGATGCGCCCTATTCGGTGTACGAAGTGCATTTGGGCTCGTGGAAAAAAAACGTAGAGGAAAACCGTTCGCTATCGTACTACGAACTGGCCGACGATTTGGTAAACTATGTTAAGGACATGAACTTTACCCATGTCGAGCTAATGCCCGTAATGGAATACCCCTACGACCCCTCGTGGGGCTACCAAATTACAGGATATTTTGCGCCAACATCGCGCTTTGGTTATCCTGAGGAATTTAAATATTTGGTCGATAAACTCCACCAAAACAATATTGGTATTATTTTGGACTGGGTGCCCTCGCATTTTCCAGAAGATGCCCACGGTTTGGGCTTTTTCGATGGCTCGAACCTTTACGAGCACCCCGACCCAAAACGGGGCTACCACCAAGATTGGAAAAGCCTAATTTTTAATTATGGGCGTAACGAGGTAAAATCGTTTTTAATAAGCAATGCCATTTTTTGGTTGGACCAATACCATGCCGATGGCCTACGGGTAGATGCCGTGGCCTCGATGCTGTTTTTAGATTATTCGAGGGAAGACGGCCAATGGGACCCCAACATTTACGGCGGCCGGGAAAACTTGGAAGCCATTGCCTTTATGAAAGAACTTAACCAAGAAGTTTACGCCTCCTTTCCCGACGTGCAAACTATTGCCGAGGAGTCTACCGCATTTCCCGGCGTATCAAAACCCGTTTTCTTGGGCGGATTGGGCTTTGGCATGAAATGGATGATGGGCTGGATGCACGACACCCTTGAGTATTTTGCCAAAGACCCCGTGTACCGAAAATATCACCAAAACGATATTACCTTTAGCTTGGCCTATGCCTTTTCCGAAAATTTTATGCTGCCCCTTTCGCATGACGAGGTAGTTTACGGCAAAAATTCCATTTTGGGCCGAATGCCGGGCGACGAGTGGCAACGCTTTGCCAACCTGCGTACCCTGTACGGCTATATGTTTACCCACCCCGGTACTAATCTATTGTTTATGGGGGGTGAAATCGGGCAGTACAACGAATGGGATTTTCAAGGCAGCCTTAATTGGAATTTGTTGGAGTTCGAGCCGCACCAAAAATTCCAAAACTATTTTAAGCACCTAAACGCTTTTTATAAAGCCACGCCTGCACTGTACCAAAAACCATTTACCCACGAAGGCTTCGAGTGGATAAACTACGGCGATAGCCAAAACTCGGTAATTTCGTATTTACGAAAAGGCAACAACCCCGACGAAAACGTAGTAGTGGTGTGCAACCTAACGCCCACCGTTCACCATAATTACCGTATCGGGTTGCCCATAGGCGGTAAATTATCCGAAATTTTTAATAGCGATGGTAAAGCCTTTGGCGGAAGCGGCATTTCAAATAAAAAAGATATAAAAATAACCCAAGATGCTTGGTTAGACAAACCTTTTTCGGCCGAAATAACCCTGCCACCATTGGCCGTAACGGTTTTCAAGTTTAAATAAGCAAAATCTTAACCCAATAAGCTAATTGTTAAAAGCGCATAGTAAACTCTTAACAATTAGCTTATTATTTTGAAAATACCATAACACATAGAAGTTTTTTTTCAAAATAAAACAAGCCGTATTGTTTTAAGTTTTAGTATTTTGCGCCCTCCAAAAAGTAGCTGTCACGGCGAGCTTGCCTATCGGCAAATAAGGATAAGATACCGTTTGTATATTAAAAATACCAGCGAAGTGGTTAGTGCCACTCCCAGTTGAATTTTTTAGCTCCCGATGGCAAAACGATTAATCAACGTGTTAGCTTACAATGGAATTGTTGAACACAAAATAACATAATTTATGATATTAAACACCGAATTAGAATACAAGGGAAACCAGTTTCCCACCAAAATAATCGATTATAAAAAAGATGTAGACGTTCTGCACTTTACCACCGAAAACAACGTAATACTGCAACTTACCATATTGCGCGACAGCGTTTTAAGGTTTAGGTACTCCACCGTTGGAAAGTTTGCAAAGGATTTTTCGTATGCCATAGACCAAAACGCCAGCCGCGGCTACAACGTACTGGATATAACCGAGGACAAGGAGCAATACATTGTTACAACGGCAAAATTAATCTGCCATATTAAAAAGGAAGATTTGCGCATTGCCCTTTTCGACGTTGCCGATAAAAGCCTTATTTGCGAAGACGAGCTGGGCTTCCATTGGGAAGAAAGCTACGAGCTGGGAAGCGACATCGTTAAAATGAGTAAAATAGCCCAAAGTGGCGAAAGTTATTACGGTTTGGGCGATAAGCCCGAACACATAAACCTAAAAGGCCGCCGTTTCGAAAATTGGGCAACCGATTCGTTCGCTTTTCAAAAAAACACCGACCCCATTTACAAAGCCATACCGTTTTACACGGCTTTGCACAGCGGTAAAGCCTACGGTATATTTTTCGATAATACCTTTAAAACCCATTTCGATTTTTGCCACGAGCGCCGCAACATTACCAGCTTTTGGGCGCAGGGCGGCGAAATGAACTACTACTTTTTTTACGGCCCGAAAATGACCGATGTGGTTAGAAGCTATACCGACCTGACCGGAACGCCCGAACTACCGCCATTATGGACCTTGGGCTACCACCAATGTAAATGGAGCTACTATCCCGAATCGAAAGTAAAGGAAATAACCAGTAAATTTAGAAAACTGAAAATTCCCTGCGATGCCATTTATCTTGATATTGATTATATGGAAGGCTTCCGCTGTTTTACTTGGAGCAAGGAGTATTTTCCCAACCCCAAGCAAATGGTAAAGGAACTGGCCGACGACGGCTTTAAAACCGTGGTTATTATCGACCCCGGTATTAAAATCGATATGGATTACAGCGTGTTTAAGGAAGGCTTGGAAAAGGACTATTTTTGTAAACGTGCCGATGGTCCTTATATGAAGGGTAAAGTATGGCCGGGCGAATGTTATTTCCCCGATTTTACACGCCCCGAAGTACGCGAATGGTGGGCTGGTTTATTTAAGGAACTTATCGAGGATTTTGGCGTTAAGGGCGTTTGGAACGATATGAACGAACCCGCCGTAATGGACGTACCCGGAAAATCCTTCCCTCCCGATGTACGCCACGATTACGACGGCAACCCGTGCAGTCACCGAAAAGCGCACAATATTTACGGTATGCAAATGGCACGTGCCACGTATCATGGCTTAAAACGCTTTACTTATCCAAAACGTCCATTTGTTATTACCCGTTCGGCATATTCGGGTACACAACGCTACACCTCAACTTGGATGGGTGATAACGTGGCCACCTGGGAACACTTGCAAATAGCCAACACACAGGCGCAACGCCTTGCCATGTCGGGCTTTTCGTTTGCTGGCTCGGACATTGGCGGCTTTGCCGAACAGCCTAATGGCGAACTATATACCCGTTGGATTCAATTGGGGGCTTTCCATCCGTTTTTCAGAACCCACTCCTCCGGCGACCATGGCGAACAGGAACCTTGGTCCTTCGACCCCGAAGTTACCAATATCGTGCGTAAATTTATAGAACTTAGGTATCAACTACTGCCTTATATATACACAACTTTTTACCAATATGCGCAGGATAACATACCCATGTTAAAATCGTTGGTATTGTTCGATCAGGACGATATGCAAACCCACCACAGAACCGACGAGTTTGTATGCGGCAACCACTTATTGGTTTGCCCGGTAAACGAACCCAATTCCAAAGGGCGGCGTATGTACATCCCTCGCGGGTTGTGGTACAATTTCTGGGATAAAACTACTGTTGAAGGCGGTAGGGAAATGTGGGTCGATGCCGATTTGGATTCGATGCCCATTTTTATAAAAGCAGGCGCCGTTATACCAAAATACCCCGTACAACAATTTGTTGGCGAAAAAAATATAGACCAACTTACCCTTGGTGTATATTATAAAGAAGGCAAAGAAGACTCCGAGCTTTATGAAGACGCTAACGACGGTTACGATTATACCAAAGGGCGTTATAACCTAAAGAAATTTAACCTGGAAGGCAAGGAAAACAAACTTATTATCCGTGTGAACAAAAGAGGGCAGTTCGACCCCTCTTATTCAACCATAAAAGTAAACGTATTCGGGCTTCCTTTTGAAGTTAAATCCATCCGGGTTGATAATGAAGAAGTAAGTTTAAGCGATGTGTCTTTCAGTAATAATTCCTTAGTAGTTTCAAGGGATATTACAAACCTTCAAATTATAGGGTAAAACACATTATTCATAAACACAAAAAAAGGCGCCTTGGTTTAGGCGTCTTTTTTTTGCAATGTTTTTCCAAGATATACCAGTTTATAGCCCTTATCAACCTTATCGATGGCTTTGTTGTGCGACGATATAATTTCGTAAACCCCTCGTTTATCCTTAACAAGTAGCGCAATTGTATTGTCGTTATGGTTTATTTCTTCTATTAACGCTTCGTAATGCGCTCTATCGTTTATATCGATTTCGTTTATATTGGGGTACAATCGGGCTACTTTGGTAAGCAAATCGTAATCTACGGTTTGCGAAAAAAGGCCTTCTTTGGGCATGGCATCGTCGTTATTTAGTTCCTCGGCGGTAATAAGCCTAAACGAGCCGTTTTCGCCAAACTGCTTGCTAAATTTGGTAATGGCAAACTTGTTAATATCGGCACTTCCGGTTAAGGCCATTAAAAAGCCAACATCGGATAATTCTATATTATCCTCCAAAGTTTCCGAGTAAATATTGGCGTTAAAGGCTTCTAAGCCCAATGCCCGTGCCGATTGTATGTTTTTTTGGTTACTGTCTATAAGTACTACATGCCTGCCATTATCGACCAAATATTTACCTATTAACCGCGATATTTTGGAGGCGCCTATAATTAAAACGCCTTCGCTTCGCTTTAAAAATACGCCTACCAATTTGGCAAACAGGCGTGCCGTTGTGGCGTTTAGTATAACCGTTCCCAAAACAATCATAAACACGAGAGGGGTTATGTATTGGGCATCTTCCACACCTTGTTTTATAAGTTTGCTGCCAAATAACGAGGCTATACCGGCTGCCACGATACCACGGGGGCCTACCCAGCTAATAAATAGTTTTTCCTTAAATAAAAGGTTCGATTTTGCCGTACTTAAAAACACGGCCAACGGGCGGATAATAAACACCACCGTAGCGAAAAGCGCCAAAGTTTTCCAGTTATACAGCAACATTAAATCGGACATGTTAATATTGGCCGCCAGTAAAATAAATAAAATTGAAATAAGCAGGATGCTTAACGATTCCTTAAAATAAAGCAGTTCTTTTATGTTTTTTAAATTGCCATTGCCCAAAACCATGCCCATAACCACTACGGCCAACAGGCCCGATTCGTGGGCAAAAATTTCCGACTCGACAAACACCAAAAGTACCGTGGAAAGCGATACTACGTTTAATAGGTAATGCGGAATCATTTTTCGGTTTATGGCAAAAGCCAAAGCGTGCGCAAAGGTAAACCCAAAGGTGGTGCCAAATAAAATAATCTTGCCAAACTCGATTAGCGCCATTTTTGTAAAGCCGCTGGCGCCTTCGACACTTATAAATTCGAACACCAGTACGGCCACCAAAGCACCAATGGGGTCTATTAAAATGCCTTCCCATTTCAATACGGCTGAAATATCTTTTTTAAGCGGAATATTCCTAAGAATAGGTGTTATTACCGTTGGCCCGGTAACAATAATCAATCCCGAGAACAAAAAGGACATTTCCCATGTTAGCCCAAAAATATAATGTGCCAAAATAGCCGCGCCAAAAAAGGTTACGGCCGCTCCCAAGGTAATAAGTTTGGTTATAACGGGGCCTACGTTTTTAATTTCGTCGCGTTTTAGGGTTAGGCCGCCTTCAAATAAAATAATACTAATGGCCAAGGATACAAAATTAAACAGGCCTTCGCCCGGAAACAGGCCGTTTTTGCCGTTCCAAACGGGTTCTATCCACTTGCTGCCATCGGCCGAAAGGTAGGTTGCGGCAATAGGCCCTGCCAGCAAGCCAATTAAAATTAAGGGTAAAATAGCAGGGAGCTTAAACCGCCAAGCTACCCATTGTGCCAAAATTCCCAATATAATTAATCCTGCTAATTCTAACATACCAAACGTGTTTTAAAAACGACTAATTTAAACAAATATGCCGATTTGCCCAATAATACCCAACAAACTTGAAACCCGAAACCACAAAACCAAAACCGGGCTTCTTAATATATTCTTAACAAATTCAGCCCATAACAATAGTTTTTACTAATTTTACGCTCTTATGAATTTGTACCCTATAAATGCCGGTAATTTTAAACTTGATGGCGGCGCCATGTTTGGCGTTGTACCAAAAAGCATTTGGAGCAAGACCAACCCTGCCGATGCCAACAACATGATAGATATTGCCTCGCGCTGTTTATTAATTGAAAACGGGAACAAACTTGTGCTGATTGATAACGGCATGGGCAACAAGCAATCGGATAAATTTTTTGGGTACTACCACCTTTGGGGCAACGATACTTTGGATACATCCTTGGCCAAGTACGGCTTTAACCGTAACGATGTTACCGATGTGTTTTTAACCCATTTACATTTTGATCATTGCGGCGGAAGCATACAATGGAACAAAAACAAAACAGGCTACGAACCCGCCTTTAAAAATGCCCGTTTTTGGAGCAATAAAAACCATTGGGAATGGGCTACAAACCCAAATAGACGTGAAAAAGCCTCATTTTTAAAGGAAAATATACTACCCATGGAAGAAAGCGGCCAATTGCAATTTATACCCCTTCCAAAAGCGGCTATTTTAGAAAATTCCGAACTTGGTTTCGACATATTTTTTGCCAACGGGCATACCGAAAAACAAATGATTCCACTTATACGTTACCAAGACAAAACCATAGCGTTTATGGCCGATTTGCTACCAACCGCAGGACACTTGCCGCTACCTTACGTTATGGGTTACGATACAAGGCCTTTGTTGACTTTAGGTGAAAAAGAAACCTTTTTAAACACGGCAGCCAACCAAAATTATTACTTGTTTTTAGAGCATGATGCCCACAACCAAATCATTACGGTAAGCCATACCGAACGGGGCGTACGGCTTAACGAAACATTTTCTTCAGAAAATATATTTACCAATTTATAAACATAGACTAATTCAAATTAGATAGAATGAAAACCATTAAATTTTTATCATTATCAGTACTGGCAACGGCCTTGTTTTACGGTTGTGGCGGTACTTCCGAAATTCTTTCTGTTCCTGTTGAAAACATCGACACTTCACCTTTAAAAGTTGCAGAACTTACCGAAGCCGAGGAACACAACTGGGGGCATTTGGATTTGGTTAAGGATACCATTCCCGGCATGAGCGTAGATAAGGCCTACGAGGATATTATAAAAAACAAAAAAGGACAAAAAGTTATTGTTGCCGTTATCGATTCGGGCATAGATATAGACCACGAGGATTTAAATAACGTTATTTGGACCAATAAGGGCGAAATACCAAACAACGGCAAGGACGACGATAAAAACGGCTATGTGGACGATGTTCACGGTTGGAATTTCCTTGGCGATGGTTACGACGAACAATTGGAAATGGTACGTATCCTAAACACCGGAAATACCAGTAATCCCGATTATGCCAGGGCGCAGGCCGAGTACGCCTCCGAATACCAATTGTGGTTGGACAGAAAAAACCAATACGACCAAATTTATCAGCAAATAGCGGCGGCCGACGATGCCCTTGCAAAACATATTGGCAAAAAAAATTACACAAAAGAAGAGGTTAATGCCATAACCACTACCGACGAAGCCCTAAGCCAAGCCGTACAAATAGCAAAATACATGTACAGCAACGGTATGGACTCACTAACCGAAGCCAAAACCGAAATAGCAGATGGGCTGGAAAGCATTAACGAGCGCCTAAACTTTAACTTAAACAAAAACTTTAAAGGCCGAAAAACCGGGGACGATATTAATAATTTAAACGATAAAGCCTACGGCAACGGAAACGTAAAAAATATAAAGAAAAGCGAAAGCCACGGTACGCACGTTGCCGGTATTATTGCCGCCGAACGCAATAACGGCAAAGGCGCAAACGGTGTAGCCAATAACGTGGAAATTATGGCCATACGAACCGTACCCAACGGCGACGAATACGATAAGGACGTGGCCCTGGCCATTAGGTATGCGGTAGATAACGGCGCAAAAGTAATTAACGGCAGTTTTGGCAAAAGCTACTCGCCGCACAGCGATTGGGTTAGGGATGCCATTGCCTATGCCTCCAAAAACGATGTGGTTTTTGTACACGCTGCGGGCAACGAAAGTAAAAATGTTGATACCGAGCCCAACTTTCCCGACGACAACGTAAATTTTAAGGAAATATCGGATACTTACATAAGAGTTGGTGCCCTAAACCCAAAATACGGTTCGAATATGGTGGCCGATTTTTCCAACTACGGCAAAAACAATGTTGATGTATTTGCGCCCGGCGCCCAAATTTATTCCACAATGCCCGGAAACGAATATAAAGCCCAAGGCGGTACCTCTATGGCTGCTCCCGCCGTTGCGGGCATTGCGGCTTTAATCCGTTCGCAATACCCAAATTTATCGGCCGCACAGGTAAAGCAAATCATACTTAATTCCGGCTTGCCCTTAAATAATAAAGTTGTAGTGGGTGGCGATACCAACAATGTTAAACCATTTAACCAACTTACAAAAACAGGCCGTATTGTAAATGCCTACAATGCTTTAATCATGGCAGCAAAAACAAACTAATACCATTAATTTTTTAGTTGAAAGAGGCTTATATTGGCCTCTTTTTAAATTTTAACCACTACGAAAACTTTCACAAACACTAAACACATGCAACGTTTACTAACCTTATCGCTTTTTGCAACCATTTTGGTTTCGTGCAAAACATCGCAAAGCATGGTAACGGCACCGCCCATTGCCACAAAACCGGCAATACCGCTACCAAGCCAAGCACAAGCCAACGCAACCTATTGGCAACAACATGCCGACTATACCATGGACATCGATATGGATGTAAACACCTATAAATACAAGGGAAAACAAACCTTGGTATATACCAACAACTCACCCGACGTGCTGCGCCGTGTGTACTATCACTTGTATTTTAACGCCTTTCAACCGGGTAGCGAAATGGACGTGCGCTCGCGCACCATACCGGACCCCGATTCCAGGGTTGGCAACCGTATAAACAACCTAAAACCAAACGAAATTGGTTATATTAAGGTTAATACGCTTACACAAAACGGTACAGCCTTAAAGCACGAAACCGTTGGGACTATTTTGGAGGTCGATTTAGCAAAACCCATACACCCTGGCGAGAGCGTAACCTTTAATATGGATTTTAATGCACAAGTTCCCGTGCAAATACGCCGTTCGGGACGAAACAGCAAAGAAGGTGTTGCCTTGTCCATGACGCAATGGTACCCCAAAATGGCCGAGTACGATTTCGAGGGTTGGCATGCCGATCCCTACATTGGCCGTGAATTTCATGGCGTTTGGGGCAATTTTAACGTAACACTCCATATCGATAAAAATTACGTCGTTGGCGGAACGGGTTATCTTGAAAGCGAATCGGCATTAAACAACAACAAGAAAACATTGGTATTTAATGCACCCAACGTTCATGATTTTTCCTGGGCGGCCGACCCCGATTTTATCCACGAAAGCCTGCAAATGCCCAATGGGCCTACATTAAATTTTTATTACAAAAGCACCCTTGAAGCCAAATATTTAAAGTATTGGAAAGATTTTCAGCCTAAAGTGGCCGAACTAATGGATTATTTTAGCAATAATATTGGACCTTACCCATACAAGCAATATTCGGTTATACAAGGTGGCGATGGCGGTATGGAGTACGCCATGTGTACCTTAATTACCGGCCAGCGCAGTTTTGGCAGTTTGGTTGGCGTTACGGCGCACGAATTGGCGCATACCTGGTTTCAGTTTTTATTGGCCACCAACGAAACCAAGCACGAATGGATGGACGAAGGTTTTACCAGTTATATAAGCGATTGGGCCATGAACGCCGTTATGAACGAAAAAAAGGAAAACCCAACCGACGGTGCCTACGAAAGCTATTTTAAATTGGTTAATTCCGGAAAAGAACAACCCTTAACCACACAAGCCGACCGCTATAATTTTAATGGAACTTACGGGGCTTCCGCTTATAGTAAAGGCGAAGTGTTTTTGGCACAATTAGGCTACGTTATAGGTGAAGAAAATTTAAAACAAACCCTGGTTGAATACTATAACCAATGGGCCTTTAAGCACCCTACGCCCAACGATTTTATGCGTATAGCCGAAAAGGTATCGGGCTTGGAACTCGATTGGTACCTAACCGATTTTTGCCAAACCACCAACACCATAGATTACGCCGTTAAAACTATTGATAATAATACCGTAACCTTGGAACGTATTGGGCTAATGCCCATGCCCATAGACATAACCGTAACCTATACCGACGGCAAAAAACAGGATTTTTATATTCCACTGCAAATGATGCGAGGCGAAAAACCAACAACGGCAACCACATTGCCCGATTGGGCCTGGGCCTACCCAACCTATAGTTTTAAAGCCGATAAGCCCATAAAACACGTACAAATAGACCAAAAAATGTTAATGGCCGATATAAACAAGAAAAACAATTCAATGTAATACCAATTTTATTTCGAAATGAGCCTTAAATTATTTTGAATATTTTGTGTTTAGGCAAGGCAAAAAATTGAGGCATAGCACCGCTACGGCGATGTTTTTTAACGAAGCATAAACGCAAAAGAACGAAATAATAAGGCTCATTTTGATGTGAAATTGGTATAACCCTAAAAAGCACATATTTTAATTTAAATATCCTATTTTTAAGCAGTAAATACATTAAAAAATGAATAACTCGATAAGCCGTTTAGAAGCCATATTGAAACAATGGGAATTGGCAACCGCCAACCAATTACCAAAACTGCTTTTGGGCTTGGTTGTTCTTGTAGCCTTTATTTTTTTGGCAAAGTTGGCCAAGCGTATTAGCTTGGCATTTTATGCCCGAACCATTAAAAAACAATCGGATATTGCTAAAATAATGGCCACGGTTATTTATTTTTTCTTTTTACTATCCGGTATTTTTTTGGCGCTTCAAGTTGCCGGGTTAGAAAAATTTTTAACCCACATTTTGGCAGGTGCCGGTATTGTTGGTATTGTGGCGGGGTTTGCTTTTAAGGATATTGCCTCCAACCTATTTGCAGGCTTATTGCTAAAAATACAAAGCCCGTTTAAACCGGGCGATTGGGTTAGTATAGACAATCAATATGGTTACATTATCGAAGTAGGCTGGATTACTACCAAAATACATACCGTACCGGGACAAGAGGTGTTCGTGCCAAACCAAATTATTTACAGCGGTACATTTACCAATTATTCGGCTTTGGGCAAACGCCGCATTATATTAAAAAGCGGCGTATCCTATGGCGACGATTTACAGCACGTACGAAACACGGCCTTGGACGAAGTTAAAAATTTTGAAACATATTTGCCCGACGAGGGCATCGATTTTTATTTTACCGATATTGGCGGTTCTACCTACGATTTTATGCTGCGCTTTTGGGTGAAGTTCGAATCGAACGACGATTATTGCAAGGGTATGAACGAAGCTATCGTACGTATTAAAAAGCGTTTTGAAAAAGAAAATATTTCTATTGCATATCCGGTAACAACATTGGATTTTGGCGTTAAGGGCGGTGTTAATATTTTTGATAAAACCATTAAAACCGAAAACTAATATGGATTTTGAAAAAGTAAAAGAGCAAATTTCCCAAGCGCTAAATAAAACATCCAAAGACTTTGGAAACATAAAAACCGATGCTAAAATTGAAGGTGAAGACGTTTACGTGGCCGCCAAAATACTGCTCCTGTTTTTGGAAAACAAACCCGTAACACCTCAACAAATTAGCTTTTTAAAAACCGAATCTATCGATTTTACAAAAGTACTCGCACTTATTGGCCTACAAGCTGTACCCGGTTCCAGCGTGGCCATTGTTATACTACAAAAAATAGCATTAAAACATGGTTTTTCGCTATTTCCAAGCCTTATAAATAACCCGGAACAAGAACTAAAATCTTAATTTTATATTGAAGAATACGTTTTAAATTTAATCCACATATTTTATACGGCCGCCCAAAGCCTTGTTTTCGTTAACGGTATTGGGTTTTCCGTATACGTAAACATCACCACCGGCACGTATATTTATATCCATTTGCTTAGTGGCCTTAACATAGGCTTCGCCACCGGCTTTTATGGCTACGTCGGTTTTTTCGGTTTGTAGGTTCTTGGCATTGTAAATACCGCCCGTAACTATCGATATGGTTTGGCTTTTTGTTGTTCCTGAAACCTCAATATTACCACCCGTAACCGATTTAATATTTAAATAATCGGTAAAAATGGGCAATGTTATTATACCGCCTTCTTGGGCTTTTAGGGTTATTTCGTATTGTTTAATAACATCGTCGCTAAAAACTTTGGCACCTTCGTTAACATCAATAGTGTCTAATGCTGTGTAGTATAAAATTACCTTGGTATCGTCGCCACTAAAGCTACTTTCAATATTCATTTTTATTTTTAGTATGCCGTTTTTGTTGTTAACAACAACGTTATCCTTATTGGTACCTGAAATTACAACTTTATTTTCGTTAGACTTTACGAGCTGTACCTGGATTAAATCGTATACCTTTAGTTCGTTAAACTCGCCTACGGTTTTTTCTATGGCCGATTGTGCCGTTAATACCGTGGTTATTAATAATACAAATACTTTTACGAGGGTTTTCATGGGTTACTATTTATTGTTGTTTTATTTACATTAATGCGATACTACTTTTAGCCCGACAATGGACAGTATTAGGGTGGTTAAAAACAATAGCCTTAAAAATGTAGTGGGTTCCTTAAATACAAAAATACCTACCAAAACGGTTCCTACGGCGCCTATTCCCGTCCAAACGGCATAGGCCGTGCCTATTGGCAAAGATTGGGTGGCTTTTATTAAAAGCGCCATGCTTATACTTAGGCTTAGCAAAAAACCAATGTACCATAGGTACATGTCGCTGCCGGTTGTTTCCTTGGCTTTTCCCAAACAAAAGGCAAAGGCAACCTCAAAAAGTCCGGCAATGGTTAGTAGTATCCAGTTCATTTTTTAGTTTTTTAAACTGAACTTATGCTAAGCTTAATTTAAATGGTAAAATTATCAATTATTGTTCCGATGTGGTTTTATTTATGAAAAATTTATAATTGTAGGCTTTTGGTTTATGGGGTGGTAGTTGCTATGTTTTTACTAAACTGTTCCCTGCGTTAATGCTTACTGTTAGCTTTTTGCCCTGCGTTAGGGATAGTAGCGGAAAGCCCACAGCGAGCCTTAGACAGGCTCTGGCCAAAGGGCAAAGTACGAGCGAGGACTTGCAGCGGATAGCCCGACCCAGAGCTTGCGTAGGGTAACGCCCAAATAAAAGTTATGTTTTAATTTTCGTGTTTGCCGATAAGGGTAAAATCCAAATGTTTTTTTATTAGGTCGGTGCCTTTTACGCGTACGATAACCTCGTCGCCCAATTGGTACATGGTTTTGGTGCTGCGGCCTATCATGGCGTACTGGTCTTGGTCGAAGGCATAATGGTCGTCGGTCATGTCGCGCACGCTTACCATGCCCTCACATTTGTTCTCGATTATTTCTACGTAAATGCCCCAATCGGTTACGCCGGAAATTACGCCCACAAAGTTTTGGTCCTTATGGTCTTGCATGAATTTTATTTGCATGTATTTTATGGAGTCGCGTTCGGCTTGTGTGGCCAGGTTTTCCATATCGCTGGAGTGTTGGCATTTTTCTTCGTATGTGGCTTCGTTGGCCGATTTTCCGCCATCGATATAATGTTGCAGCAAACGGTGCGCCATAACATCGGGATAGCGGCGTATGGGCGAGGTAAAATGGCTGTAATAGTCGAATGCCAAGCCGTAATGCCCTATATTGTGGGTGGAATATTCGGCCTTGCTCATGCTGCGGATGGTTAGGGTGTCGACCAAATTTTGTTCCTTGGTGCCGTTTACGCTTTTTAATAAATTGTTTAACGAAGCCGATGTGGTTTTGCGGTCCTTAAAGTTTAGTTTATAGCCAAACCTTGATACGATGTTTTGTAAATTGGTGAGCTTGGTTACGTCGGGCTCGTCGTGTATACGGTACACGAATGTTTTCTTTGGCGATTGCTTGCCTATAAATTCGGCTACTTTTTTGTTGGCCAGGAGCATAAATTCCTCGATTAGTTTATTGGCCTCCTTACTGGTTTTAAAAAATACGCCGGTTGGGTTGTTTTGCTCGTCCAGATTAAATTTTACCTCGACCTTATCGAACGAAATAGCGCCCGAGCTCATGCGTTTTTTGCGCATTATTTGGGCCAGTTGGTTTAGTTTTAAAACGGCGTAGGCTATTTCGTTTTGGGTTTGGTAGGCGTTTCCGGTTAATGAAACTTCTTTTGGAATTGTTGTATTTATTTTGGATGCTTCACTTACTTCAATATTTAAATTTTGTTCGATAATAGCTTGGGCTTCTTCGTAGGCAAAACGGGCATCGCTATAGGTTACGGTACGGCCAAACCATTGGTTTTTAATTTCGGCCTTGTTGTTTATTTGGAATACGGCCGAAAAGGTATATTTTTCTTCGTGCGGCCGAAGGGAACAGGCGTTGTTGGACAGTATTTCGGGCAGCATGGGCACGACTCTATCGACCAAATATACCGATGTGGCACGGCTGTAGGCTTCTTCATCTAAAATAGTGCCTTCTTGTACGTAGTGCGATACGTCGGCTATGTGTATACCTATTTCGTACAAGCCATTGTTTAAAACTTCGAAGGATAAAGCATCGTCGAAATCCTTGGCATCCTTTGGGTCGATGGTAAAGGTAAGCGTGTTGCGCATATCGCGGCGCTTGGCTATTTCGTCGGGGGTTATGGAAGTGTCCAGCTTATTGGCGTAGTCTTCAACTTCGTACGGAAATTCGTAAGGTAAGCCGTACTCAGCCAGAATGGCGTGTATTTCGGTATTGTGGTCGCCAGGCTTGCCCAATACTTTTAATACTTTTCCGTAGGGCGAATCGGCATTATCGGGCCAGTCTTCCAACTTTACCAATACCTTGTCGCCATCTTCGGCTTTTAGGGTTTTGTTTATGGGAATAAAAATATCCTTGTACATTTTGCCGCTGTCGGGAATAAGGAAGGCAAATTTTTCGCTTACATGTAGTACGCCAACGTATTCGCTTTTGGCGCGTTTTATAATATTGGTTATTTCGCCTTCCATTTTACCGCGCTTACGACGGTTGTACACGTAAAACTCGACCTGGTCGCCATCCAAAGCTTTGTTAATGTTGTTTTGGGTTATAAAAACGTCTTCTTCAAAATCGTCGCAAATAACGTAGCCCGTACCTTTGCTCGATACTTCAATAACTCCCGTATGGTATTGGGTGCTTATGGCTATTTTAAACTTGCCGCGTTCTACTTCTTCTATTTCTTGCTTGGCAGCCAATTTGGCCAGCGTTTTTATTATCTGGTTACGGCTGCTGGCATCGGTTACGTTAAGTTTTGCCGCTATTTGTTTGTAGTTGAAGGTTTGGGTCCTGTCCTTTTTTAAAATACTTAATATAGTAACTGTAAGGTTGGAAATGCCTTTATTGGATTTCCGTTTATGTTTTTTGCTCATTTATTTTTTTATGAATCGATTTAAAACTTCCTAAGGTAAAGGAATTTTGTTATAAAATAGCGTAATAGTAGGTGAAGTATTTTGCTATTTGTTTGGGCAAAGGTACAATTAAATAATTAACAAACTGTATTTTTAATGTTAGCGAAAGTTAAAATGAAACAAAAATAGACTTATAAACAACTTGATAATAATAGTAATTTCTTTTTAAAATTTTAAAAAAAATAATGTTGGTTATTATAGGTTGTTAATATCGGGCATAACTTTTTTAAGTTTTATTTTGATTACAATATATTTACATTCTGTTAATAGTTAATTAACAATGCAGATTATTTTAAGCGCTTCATTTTAAGTTTATTTTAAGTTTGTTTAAACAGTTGTTAACAACCAAAATGGGAGTGCTATTTTTTATAATTATTTAAGGTTTTTGTGTTTATTAATCTTCTTTTTCACCCTTAAAATATACTTAGAAAAAAGGGCTTAAATTTTTGGTAATTCCATTTTGGTTTTTGATTGGAAAAAAAAATGGAATTTCTAAATTTTAATTTAAAAAACTGTTAACAGCTATTAACAAGTAATTAAAACGATAATACACATTGTTAATTTGCTACCTTTGTAGCCAACAAACCCTAAAGCACAACCAACATGAAAATTTCAATAGGAAACGACCACGCCGGAACCGAATATAAACTCGCCATTATCCAGCATTTGGAAAGCAAAGGCTACCAAGTAAAAAATTACGGCACCAACGCCGAAAACAGTGTAGATTATGCCGATTTTGTACACCCCGTAGCCAACGATGTTGAAAACCACGATGCCGATTTTGGTATTTTGCTTTGCGGTAGTGCCAATGGTGTTGCCATGACGGCCAATAAGCACCAAAAAATACGTGCCGGTTTGTGTTGGAACAAGGAAATTGTACACCTAATACGAAGTCACAACAATGCCAATATTTTGTGTATTCCGGCACGGTTTACCGCAAAACAGCAGGTTTTGGAAATGGTCGATGTATTTTTAAGTACGCCTTTCGAGGGGGGGCGCCACCAAAACCGAATAGATAAAATACCTATATCTTGTTAAATGGGCCATTCGCACTCGCATAACCATACGCACGACCATAATTTGAAAGATAAAAACCTTATGGTTTCCATTCTTTTAAATATTGTAATAACGGTTGCCCAGGTTATTGGCGGTTTGTTGTCGGGCAGCTTGTCGCTGCTTAGCGATGCCCTGCATAATTTTAGCGATGTCCTGTCGCTTTTGGTAAGTTATATTGCTTCAAAATTATCTAAAAAGAAAGCCTCAAAACACCGAACGTTCGGGTATAAACGTGCCGAAATATTGGCGGCCTTTGTAAATGCGGCAACTCTTATTATAGTGGCCGTTATTTTAATAAAGGAAGCTGTTGAGCGTTTTAATAACCCGCAAACCATAGAATCCAACCTTGTTATTTGGCTGGCCTTATTGGCTATTGCCGGAAATGGGTTTAGCGTATTATTATTGAAAAAGGATTCCGAAAACAGCATCAATATAAAATCGGCATACATTCATTTATTAACCGATATGATGGCCAGCGTGGCCGTATTAATAGGCGGTTTGTTAATGAAATATTACCAGCTGTTTTGGGTGGATAGCCTGCTTACTTTTTTAATTGCCCTGTACTTAATTTGGGTAGGTTACGATTTGTTAAAAACCTCGACCAAAATGATTATGCTCTTTACCCCCGAGCATATTAATATTACCGAGCTTACCAATTTGGTTAATAATTTGCCCGAGGTAAAAAAAATACACCACATCCATATTTGGAACTTGAGCGACACCGAACTGCACTTGGAAGCCCATTTGGATTTAACCAAAAACCTATCGATTACCGAGTTCGATATTTTATTGAATACCATAGAAACCTTAATGCACGAGCATTACGATATTAACCACGTAACCCTTCAGCCCGAATTTAACAAAAACGACCCTAAGGATATTATTGTGCAGGATTAGGTTGTAAGGGTATTAGTTTATGGGGTTATTAGTTTAAAGTAAGTGAATAGGCATAAATGCCGTAGCCTTCCCATAATTTTTGCCATAAGGACAAGTAAAGGAAAAAAAAAAAATTATATCCGGTTTTAATACGGCTTGTAAAATAATTGCACTTTTAATTTAATAATAAATATAAAAATTGTTAAACGTGTTGTGCATTTTATATCTTTGTATAAAATAGCACATAAAATCATGAGGACTTTATACCAAAAATTCGAAACGCTTTTACAACATACAACAACCAATTTTAAGCGTTATTTATACGAAAATGTATCTTGGAATAGCCGAATGGTTGGCATTATAGGTGCTCGTGGCGTTGGTAAAACCACTATGATTTTACAATACATCAAGGAAAATTTAGATAGTAAAAAAGCCCTATACGTATCGGCTGACGATATGTACTTTAGTGAAAACAAGCTTTTCGATTTAGTGGACGATTTTTACAAAAATGCAGGCGAACATTTATTTATAGATGAAATACATAAATACGAAAACTGGTCCCACGAGCTAAAAAATATTTACGATACATTCCCCACCCTAAAAGTTGTATTTACCGGATCTTCGGTACTCGATATTTTAAAAGGCACGGCCGATTTAAGTCGGCGGGCAATAATTTACAAATTACAGGGGCTTTCATTTCGCGAATATTTAAAACTCTACCATAATTACGAATCCAAAGTTTATTCCTTTGAACAAATTGTAAACAATGCCGTTAAACTCGAAAATATCCAACATCCACTACCACTATTTAACAACTATTTAAAACAGGGCTATTATCCTTTTGGAATTGAAAACGAAATGGATTTGCGCTTGGGGCAAATTATTGTACAAACATTGGAATCCGATATTCCCCAATATGCAAATTTAAATGTAGGAACGGGCAGAAAATTAAAACGATTACTTGCCATTATTGCCGAAAGCGTACCCTTTAAGCCCAATTTTTCTAAAATATCGGAAATGATTGGCGTAAGCCGGAATTCCTTGGACGATTATTTTTCATATATGGAAAAAGCCGGGCTTATTGCACAATTGCGCAACCAAACAAGTGGTATTCGAGGATTAGGAAAAGTAGATAAGGTATATTTAGATAATACAAATATTATTTTCAACTTGGTTGGCGGTAAATCAAATGTTGGAAATATTAGGGAAACCTTTTTTTTCAATCAAATGCGTGTAAAAAACGAAGTAGTATCCGCAGTAAAATCCGATTTTGTAATTAATAATCTTACGTTTGAGGTTGGAGGAAAAAACAAAGCACAAAATCAAATAGAAAACAAAGGCAAATCGTTTGTTGTAAAAGACGATATTGAATACGGATACCGCAATGTTATTCCACTTTGGGCATTTGGTTTAAATTATTAAGTGTTTTTGTTTCATAACGTTATTAATAGTACCAAATGATTCTTCGGATAAAGAGAGAGAGTGTCCAAAACTAAGTCCAAAGAATTGAAAAATAAAAACTAAGGTGCTTACTCCCGTATTTCGGTAATAACAATTTCCACCCGCCTATCAAATTTTGAATCGCCACCAAGCGGAAATTTTCGGCTTAGGCCTTCGTATTTCATACGGCGTTTGCTTACACCTTTTTCGGCCAAATAATCGTATACAAAACGGGCCCGGGTTAACGATAGGTTTTGTTTTTGGGTACTTTTATCAATGGCATCGTTAGTGTTTTTGGTACAGCACACATGCCCCTGTATGGTAAAACACACATTTTTTCGTTCTACCAGGGCTTTGGCTATGCTGTCCAAAGTGGATTTGCTTTCCGGTACTATGGTACTATACCCGGTTTCGAACAAAATATTGTCGAATACTATTTTATCGCCTACGCTTAAACGGTTGTCCTTTATGCGTTGTTCGGTGGTTTTTGGGGTTTTATGTGGCGTTTTTGCAATGTTACTGTGTTCGGGTTGTTTCTTTTTATAAACCCTAATTTCAACTTTTCGGTTTAAGCCCCTAATTTTGGCTAATTGTTCGGTTTCTACAACTTTTATTAAAATTTCGCCTTTGCCGTCGATGTGGTTAATTAAGGTGTCGTCTATATGGTATTCATTAAAAAAGGTTTTAATGGCTTGGGCACGCTGTTTGGATAGTTTTAAATTATAGTCGGAAGCGCCCCTATCGTCGCAAAACCCGTAAATGGAAATGGAGGCTATATCCATTTCGGATAAGTTGGATATAAAGGTTAACAACCGTATTTCCTCGGTTTCGGTTATTTGGTGTTTGTTGGTTTCAAAATACACATCGTGTACCAAGGTGTTTTGCGAAAACACATTTATATAGCAAATTATGCTTAGCAGAGTGGAAAATACTAATTTGTTGATATTAATGGCGTGCATGAAAAACAATAATAGCAGCATTTTAAACCTGCAAGGTTTTTAAAACCTTGCAGGCGCAATATTGCTTAATTTAGCTGTTTAAATATACTATGTTTTGTCCAATTACGCCCAAAACCTACCGCAAATAATTTTGGTAAGCAGATGGGTTGCCCAGTATTTCGGTTGCTTTTTTAATTTTTTCGTCGTGGGTTTTGTAATAGTCGTACAGGCCTTCGCGGTACACGTAGCGTTTTACTATTTCTTCGGTAAGTTGTTCCAGCAAATAGGTTTTGTTTTCGTCTATTAATTTGGTTTTCGAAGTATTTAAATTGGACAATAAGGTTTTGTAATCGTTTTCTATGGTACTGTTTAATTCTTCTTTTGTAGCCGTTTTAAAAGCATTGTTCAGGGCTTTTTCGGTTTGGGTTTCAAAGGTAAAATTATGGGTTTTTAAATAATTTTTGAAATTTAAAAAATCGGAATCCTTAAGCTCAAAAGTATTAACATCTTTTAAATTGGCGTGCTTGTAGTAATAATCGGTAGCGTAGTTAAAAACCAAATCGTTATTTAAAATGGCGTTTGTAATAGCCGAGTTTTTTGAAGCCGGAAAACTAACATCGGGAAAAATACCGCCGCCATCGAACACTTTACGGCCGTTTTTGGTTTTAAATTCGTTGTAATTTTGTTGCTCCACACGAACGGCTTGCCCGTTTTCGTCCCTATGCCAATAGTCCAGTGCCTGAATACAGCGCCCCGAAGGCGTGTAATAGCGCGAAATGGTTACCTTAACCTGCGTACCGTAGGTTAGGTTTAACGGGCGTTGCACCAAGCCTTTTCCAAAGCTGCGCGAACCCACGATAACGGCACGGTCCAAATCCTGTAACGAGCCCGAAACAATTTCGCTTGCCGAGGCACTTTTGCCATCGATAAGCACTACGATTGGAATTTCGGTATCTATGGGCTCACTTTGGGTGTAATACGTTTTGTTGTACTTGTCTACTTTGGATTTTGTGGTTACAATTAACTGTCCCTTTGGTACAAACAAATTCACTATTTTTATGGCCTCGTTTAACAAGCCGCCGGGATTGCCCCGCAAATCCAGTATAATGCGCTGTGCGCCCTGTGCTTTTAAATCGCGAAGGGCATAATTGGTTTCGGCAGCGGCCTTGTTGTTAAAACGGCTTAATACAATGTAGCCGGTTTTGTTGTTTACCATGGAATAATGCGGCACGGCCTTTATTTCTACCTCGGCCCTATTTATGGTGGCTGTTTGCGTTTTGCCTTGGCGTTTGTAGGTTAGTTGTACCTCGGTATCGGTTTCGCCTTTAAGGAGTTCGCCCGCATCTTCGGTATACGATTGTAAATCGATATTTCCTATTTTAATAATTTCATCGCCTGCTTTAAGGCCTGCTTTATCGGCTGGATAATCTTTATAGGGTTCGACAACAATTAATTTATCTTTTAAGGTTTTTATTTTGGCGCCAATACCGGTGTAATCGCCCGTGTTGTTAATGCGGGCGGCCTCGACGTCCTGTTCGTTCATAAAATTGGTGTAAGGATCCAGGTTGGTAAGCATACTTTTTATGGCGGTGTCCATAAGGTCGCCCGGGTTGGTTTCGTCAACATAGTTCATGTTGAGTTCCTTAAACAGGGTGGTAAATATTTCCAACTGCTTGGCAATTTCAAAAAAATCGTTTTTAAAGGCCGTGGTACTTAAAAATATTACACTTGCCAGTACGGGGATTATAATTCGTTTTTGAAGTAATTTTTTCATCTATTTAAATTTTATCAAGAGCCTATGGTTCAATTATTTAATTATTTTGGCGGGTAATGGCTATTGTTTGCCAAATGCCCATTATGGGCTTTCACACGTTTAAATTTTAATTGGTACAAAATTAGAAATAAATGCGACTTTATTTTTTATTCTTTTTAAACCATCGCCTTACCGCCCATATTACTACAATTACGATAAGGATAAATGGCCAAATGCTTAACAAACCAAGGAAAAATACCGATAGGCCGCTAAAACCCGAGCTTATGGCGTTCCACATTTTAGACCCATAGGATTGCGTTACGCCACTTTCGGCGGTATGTTTGTAAAACTCGATATCCAAAGTGCTTAACGATACTTTGTTTTCAAGGTATTTTAAACGGCCTTGTTGGGCTTCTATTTCCTCTCGGATATTGGACAGTTCGCGTTCTATTTGAAGCATTTCATCAACCGTTTTGGCTTTGCCCAACAATTCCAAATAACGCTGTTCCAAGGTTTGTTTGGCTTTTAGGCGGGCTTCCAAATCTATAAATTCTTCGGTTACGTCCTTGGAACTAATACGCTTGGTGTCGAAAAAACCAACGTTGCTGCTAATACCGTCCACGGTATTTTGAAAGGCGTTGCTGGGAATCCTAACGGTTAAATTTCGGGTAACGGTGTTGTACGATTTGGTTTCGTTATCGTGTTGTACGTAGCCCTTGTTTTGGTTTACAATTTGTATAATTTGATTATAGGTTTTTTCCAAATCTGGGCTTTCAAAACGCAAATAGGCTTCCTTTATTAGTTTTTGTTGGCTTTCGGTAGGAGCTTGGTAAGCGGCGTCGGCAACGGCAGTTTCTTCTAACATCATGCTTTCCGTATGAGCGGATTTATCGCTGTTGGAACAGGTAAACATTAGGGGCAATGCCAGTAGGCACAAAAGGGAAAGGCGTAGCGTCATGTGTTAATTTTTTTGGATTAATAGTGCTTTAAAAAACCAATTTAGGCCTTTATTATGGCTTTGTTAAACTTGCTAAATAGCGTATTCATGCTGGTTTCAACTTGTTTTAACGTTGGTTTTTCTTTGCCAATGTACAAAATCATTAACGCATATTGTGTTGTAATGTTGTTAAAATATTGGGCTTTGTTTAGCCGATACGCTTCTCGTAATAAGCGTTTTATACGGTTGCGGTGTACCGCTGTTTTAAACTGGCGCTTGCTTACCGAAACGCCTGTTTTTGCTTTTATATTTTCAGGAAAAGTTGTAGGAATAAAAACTAAACGCAGCGGAAATGCCGATACCGATTGCCCTTCGGCAAACAACTGTTCGATTAACTTTTTGCTTTTTAGTTTTTCGGTTTTGTTGAAGGTGAATGTCAATGCTGCTGTTTTAAGGTTTCAAAGGTAGTGAAATTGTAAATGTTCCCATATAAATAAGTTTGTCCATTTCTGCCTTAAAATTACCCATTAGAGTTTGTGTTTTTGTTTATAAAAACAGCTTTATTTTTTTAAGTCGTTCAGTAATTTTTAAGCATAAAAAATTTTATTTGGAAGTATGAAATAGATAAAACTACATAAAAAAAGCCCGAAAAATCCGGGCTTTTTTAAGATTACACTAAAATTATTACTTTTTGTAGGCTTCGTTTAAAGCGCTTAAAATGGTTTGGGTTAAATCGTGTTCGTCCGCCCCGTACATAACGGTAGCAGCGGCATCGCTGGTACCCAAAACAAAGGTATAACCGTTGGTTTTACCATAGTCTTTCACAAAAGTTTTTACCTTATTTATTACCGAATCAATTTGCGATTGAAACTCAAGCTGCAAGGCCTGTTGCTCGGTTTGCATTTGTTGCTGCAATTGTTGCTGTTTCATTTGCAGGCCGTTCATTAACTCTTGGGCCTTGGCTTGCGAGGCACGTTGCGCTTGTTGTTGTGCTGCTTGCACTTCTTGCTGAAACGCACGCCCAATACTATCGGCTTTTTTTCTGAAATCTTCCTCCTTTTTTTCGAACTTGGTTTCCAAATCCTTTTTTTCCTGATAGTCGTTAATTACGGTTCCGTTATCTACAAAACCAATTTTAGCGGGTTTTTGGCACGATGTTAATGCAAATACAAAAGCCAATACGTAAAGTATATTTTTCATTTTTATATTTTAATTTTATTGTGAACAAATGTAATAAAGTTAACCTTATGTAAACTATATTTTTTAGTGGTTTTTAAATTATAAATATTTATTATGAATAATTTAAACATTCATTTAAATAATCTATTAAAAACCAAAGTGTTTTAAGGCGTTTTAAGGCGTTTTAAAAAAGAAGGCTTATGGATTGTTTTTAAAAAGAAGAAGCAAGCTCACGCCGTCTTAAAATTGATTTTATATGTTTTTTATCACATAAATTAACGACGAAGCCTCTTTTGTACCTACTGCTTTTAAGTTTGAAAGCATTCCGATAATAAAAGCCTTAACATAATTCATTTTTCCGGATTTGTATTGTTCCGAAAGCAAGCTCACATAAAACGCATCGAACCACATGGGTTTTGTTTTTGTAACTTTTAAATGATATTTTGAAAATAATGCAGAAACGGATTTTCTGTTAAAATGCCATAAATGCCTTGGAACGTCGTAAGCCGCCCAATGCTGTTTGTAAAATTGGGCGTCGTAGCTTTTATAATTGGGTACCGCAACAATTAAAGTGCCGTTGGGCTTTAGCAAGGCTTTATAAATTTCGATTTGATTTTCCAAATCGGGCAAATGCTCTAAAACATGCCAAAGGGTAATAACATCGAAAGTTGAGGGTTTTAAGGTTAAAAGTTTATCGGGCGCAAATACGGCATTTTTTGTTTTGGTATTGGCAATGGTACGGGCTTGTGCATTTGGCTCAATTCCTAAAATACCCCAATTATGTTGTTGTGCGGTTTTTAAAAAATCGCCCGTGCCACAACCTATATCCAAAAGGTTTTTTTCGGGCGAGGTATATTTTGAAATTAATCTTATTTTTCTATTTAAAGCGAATGCTCTAACGGTATGGTATAGTTTTTCAAAAACATTACGTTTGGTATCGGTATGCGAAATATAATTTTCGCTTTTATAATAGTCGGGTAATTTATCTTGGTTTGGCTTGGGGTGCGTTTCCAAAAAACCAAATTCGAGATTTTTATAAAGCTGAAACGCTTCGCCCGAAACCGAATAATCGTTGAGTTTTAAAACACTGTTTTTGGAATAATTGGGATTCACAATTAAATTTATTTACAAAAATTGATGCGTTCCACGTGGAACATTTTTAAAGTCATGGGGTACTAATGTTATGTCAACTCTGAAATTTAATATAGAGATTGCTTCGTCGTCGCACCTCCTTCTCGCAATGACGTCATTGCGACGACAAAGGAGGAAGCAATCTTATCCGTTAATTTTAGGTTGACGTGACACTAGTTTATATGTTTATGATAAATTGCATTGCACGGAGGCTTCGACAAGCTCAGCTTCCGTTAATATGTGTGGTGGCTGAGCCTGTCGAAGCCACTTTTTCCAATATACGAACCCTTCGTGCTATCTGTTCGTTGACAAGCAAGGGCACAGGGATATTCTTATTTTAATCCCTCAACCTGAAACCAAAACTACCGCCCCATATATACCAGTAACACCGAAATATCGTTGGGCGATACCCCGCTAATTCGGGAAGCCTGCGATACGGTTTTGGGCTGTATTTTTTTAAGTTTTTCGCGCGCTTCGAAACTCATGGATTTTATTTGCGAGTAATCAAAATTATCAGGGATTTTTACATACTCCAATCGGCTTAGTTTATCGGCATTGTTCTTTTCCTTATTGATATAGCCGGAATATTTTACCTGTATTTCGGCTTGTTCTATTTCTTCACCATCTAAATTATGGGCTTTAATATATTGCTCGACCGCATCAAACTTTCGCATATCGTCTATGGTAATATTGGGGCGCGAAAACAATTTGAACATTTTATCGGATTGTTTAACCGGAGCCGATTCCTTAGCTTCCAAAACCGGATTTGCCAACTCGGGCGCAATACTGGTTTCGGCAAAAAATTGAACAAATTTTTCGGCATTATTATGTTTTTCCTCCATACGGCGCAAACGTTTTTCGGATGCCAAACCTATGCTATACCCCTTTGGGGTTAAGCGCAAATCGGCATTATCTTGGCGCAAAAGCGTTCGGTATTCGGCACGGGAAGTAAACATTCTATACGGTTCTTCGGTGCCTTTGGTAATTAAATCGTCTATTAAAACGCCTATATAGGCTTCGTCGCGCTTTAGGGTAAACGGTTCTTTTCCGGCTACTTTTAAGCTGGCATTAATACCCGCCATTAGGCCTTGCGATGCGGCTTCCTCATAACCCGTTGTGCCGTTTATTTGTCCTGCAAAATACAGGCCCTCGACAAGTTTGGTTTCCAACGTATGCTGCAATTGGGTTGGCGGAAAATAATCGTATTCAATGGCGTAACCCGGCCTAAAAAATTTTACGTTTTCAAACCCTACGACCGAACGTAGCGCCTTAAATTGAACCGCTTCGGGCAAGGACGTTGAAAAACCGTTAACATAAACCTCAACCGTATTCCAGCCTTCGGGTTCTATAAATAATTGATGCCTGTCCTTATCGGCAAAACGGTTTATTTTATCTTCAATAGACGGGCAATACCGTGGCCCCAAACTTTTAATGCGTCCGTTAAACATGGGCGACCTATCGAAACCTTCGCGAAGCAAATCGTGTACCTTTTCGCTGGTAAAGGTCATGTGGCAAGACCGTTGGTTTTGCAATGGTTTTGTTATGTCTAAAAACGAAAATTTTTCGGGGTTTTCATCGCCGGGCTGCTCGGTCATTTTGGAATAATCCAACGAACGTCCATCGACACGTGGCGGCGTTCCTGTCTTCATCCTTCCGGACTCGAAACCCAAAGCAACCAATTGCTCGGTTATGCCGGTTGCGGCCCTTTCGCCCGCACGGCCACCACCGAAATTTTTATCGCCTATATGGATTAATCCGTTTAAAAAAGTACCGTTGGTTAGCACAACCGATTTGGCTTTTACCTCGACCCCGAGCGCCGTTTTTACGCCAACTACTTTATTGTTTTTTACCAATAGACTGGACACCATATCCTGAAAAAAATCCAAGTTCGGGGTTTGCTCCAATAGCAAGCGCCAATCTTTGGCAAAGCGCATGCGGTCGCTTTGCACACGGGGGCTCCACATGGCAGGGCCTTTGGATTTGTTTAGCATTTTAAACTGAATGGCCGAAGTATCGGAAACAATGCCGCTATATCCGCCCAAAGCGTCGATTTCGCGAATAATTTGCCCCTTGGCAATACCGCCCATGGCCGGGTTGCAGGACATTTGGGCAATGTTTTGCAAATTCATGGTAATTAGCAATGTTTTGCTTCCCATATTGGCAGCGGCAGCGGCAGCTTCGCTCCCTGCATGGCCTGCGCCAACTACAACAACATCGTAAACTTGGTTAAACATAATTGTTAGGTTTCTTGTTTTGAATGTTCCACGTGGAACATTTTTGGTTTTTTAAATTTTGGGAGTGCAAAGGTACGCCGAAATACTTAATATTAAAGCATTTGCGCTAAGTAAAAATCTTCTTTACTACGCATTTGCTTTGCGTTGGCATCGGTTTTGTCCTTGTAGCCGCAATAGTGCAGCACGCCATGAACCATTACCCGGTAAAGTTCGGTTAAAAAAGGGACGTTGAAATCCTTGGCGTTGTCCTCCACCCTTTCAACAGAAATAAAAATATCGCCTTGGATTAGGGTGCCTACCGTGTAATCGAAACTAATAATATCGGTTAGGGTATCGTGTTCCAAAAATTCTACATTCAACTTGTGCAAATAGTCGTCGTTGCAAAACACATAGTTTATTTCTTCTAACTTAAAGCCTTCGGAAACTATAACGTTTTTTATCCATGTGCTTAGTTTGGTTTCGTTGGTTAGGCTAAAATTGGTTTCGTAATTAAAACTAATCATGGTTTTGCTGAAAATAGGTTTGGACTTTCTTTTTGTAAATTGGGCGCAAAGGTAAGTTTTGTTTGTTTAATATTTCGGTGGTGTTGAAATATTGTTTTGCATTGGGCAAATCGTTATTGGTGTCGTTGGAAAAGGATTTTTTAGTGGTTTCGGATTCGCGTTTTTCCTCCTGCCCTTGTTGCAAGGTGGCGTTTTCCAATTTTAAAAGCTGGTGTTTTATGTCCAGCATTTTGTTCATGGTTTCTTTGGTGAAGCCTTTATTGAGCAAATCCATTTCAATATTTTCCATTTTGTTAAGCAGGTTTTTGGAATTGGCATCTAAGCCTTCTTTGGATAATTTGTCCTGCAATTGGTTGCGCAAATCCTGCTGTTGTTTGTAAATTTCGAAAAGCAAACCTTCGAGATATTCATTGTTTTTATTACTGTCGCCCTGCTGTTCGCCTTCTTTGCCCTGCCCTTCTTTATTTCCTTTTTCGCCCCCTTCTTTTTCACCTTCCTTTTTTTCCTCTTTTTGGCCTTTTTCGCCTTCTTGCTTGCCTTCGGATTCCTTCATGCCCTGTTCCATCATTTTGTTAAGTTCTTCTTGGCTCATGATAATATCGGGTAATTGCATGTTTCCGCTGCCTTGTCCGGGGGAAGGCATCATGTTAAGTTGGGCTTCCATATTGTCTAGAACATCGCTTAAAAAATCGGCCAAATTGTTGGCGGCCGTAACGGTAAATTGTTGGTTGGACACGCCTTGGTACAGCATGTTTTCGGCCAGTAAATCGAGCGCTTTGTCTATGTTGTAGTATACCTCGGTAATTTCCTTGTTTACGTTTTCGGATAGCTTTGGTTGGCGTAGCGAAAGGGCAAATAAACTGTCGTCGACATGCTCGAAATGTTCGCGCAAGCTGTTTTGCTTTTTTAAATAGGTTGAAAACTTGTTGTGGTTAATGTCTATGGATTTAAACTGGTTCATTAACGCTTCTTCATCAAAGGAAAACACGACCAAATTATCCAAAATTTGCCTTAGCATTTCCACGTCTTCCTCCAACTGTTCGCCACTGGCCCCGCTCATGGCACTCATAAAACCTTCGGCCATTTTTTTAATTTTTTTGGCAGCATTCTTTTGGCTTTTTTGGGCATCCTGCATATTTTGTTGTGGGCTTTGGGATTGGTTTTGCTCCTGCGATGAGCTTCCCTCCTGCTTTTCCAAAGCATCGGTGGCTTGTTGTTGCTCTTTTTTTATGTCTTCTTCTTCCAACTTATCCTGTGGAATACCTATTGGTTTTTTTAATTTTTTGTCTTCTTTTTTTAAGGCATCCATTTGTTTTTGGAAGTCGTTAAAACGCTGGTTTAATTCGTCCTGTTTTTCCTTGGTGTTTTCGGTTTCGGGCGCATTGGACAGCTTTTCTTGGTCGATGCCTATTTTTAATAAATCTTCTTTTAGCTTATCTAATTTTTGTTGTACATAATAGCGTTTTGTTAGCTCCAACAATTGCTCCAAGCTACGCTGCTTGTTTTTGTTTTGTTTGGCCAGTTGGTCCAGCTTGTTTACCAGCTCTTCCTTGTTTATTTTATCCTGTAATTCTTTTAGTTCTTCAAGTAGCTTTTCGTCTTTTTCCAACTGCTTTTCGTTGTCTTCTATACGTTGTTTCAGTTCTTCCTTAAAAGTGTCGTTTTGCTCTTTATTGTCTAATTTTTCAATATTATCCTGAAGCTGTTTGTTAAATTGCTTCATTAAATCGTCTTGCTGTTTTTGGCGTTCCAGAAACGATTCCAACTTTTTCTTATCGTTAAAATTAAGCTGGTTTTTTTCCTTTTGGGTTTTCGATAAATTTTCCAATTGCTTTTCTTGTTCCTTAAAGGTGTTAAGCGATTTATCGAGATTTTTAATGGTTTCGTTTTGTTGGTTTAGTTGGCGGTTGGTTTCTTCGTCCTTTGTTCGCTTTCTGTAAGTAAAAAAGTTGCTTTTTACGCTTTTATGCTTATTAACAACATCATTATCAAACACTTGAAAGAATATTGTGTATGAAACGCCTTCAACTATTTCCAAATTATCGGGAAATGCGCTTAAAAACGCGGTTACATTGGTGTTGGAAACGGCTATGTTTTTCGAGTTTATTTGCGCCTCGTTATCGGTTGGATAGTATACCAATTGCAGTTTGGTTAAGCCGTAATCGTCGGTAGCTTGCCCACGGAAATACAGGGTTTGGTTGTCCGTGGTGTCTACTTTCATTTCAACCTTTAGCTCGGGATATTCGTCCTTAATCACATTAATTTTAAAACCAAGGTTTTCGTAATCCTTCAAGTTTTGGTTGCTGGTGCTTAAACTGTAATCGAAATTATTAAAAATGGATTTACTGGCCGTAAACACATCCTGTCCCGATTGGGTAAAGTTAAGGGTATCCTTAGCATACAATTTTACTTGGTTGGTAGCCTTGGTTTTAAGTTTCCATGTTACGGTGGTACCTTCGGGAACCAAGGCGTTGCCCGTACTTTTTAGGGTTTCGGTTTTCTTTTGGGTGTGGGTTGGGTAATTTAAAACCATATTGAAACTTAGTAGCGAGGGTACTTCCACAATGTTTAGCGTATACGGCTTGGAGGTTACGCCGTTGGCTTGGAGCTTAAAATCGATTGGTTCTATTGGTTGCGAAAACACATATTCGAACTCGCCCATGCCCTTTTGCTGCAATATATAGGTTTCGTTATTATAGGTAATGGCGGCGGTTTCGGGCAAAACACTACCCATAGCCTTAACCTGCAAAGTAAATGGTTTGTTTTCTATGGCGTCGAGGGTTTGGTTAACCACCAAAAACCGGAACGGCGCCGGCGGCTCGTAGGCCATGTTGTAATGCACTACCCGTTTGTAGCTGTCGCTAAACCAATTAACATGCCCCGAAACATAGGTTGCCAAAATAATTAAAAGCGGAATGGCGGCATATTTTAAGTATTTTAAATTTTGTTTGAAGTTAATGGCCAGTTTAAACGGTATTGGGCTAAGCTCGACCGCTTTTTGCTCAATGCTCGCCAAGAGCAACTCCGATTGCGAGTCGCTATCGTGAAGCTGAAGCACGTTTAGCAGCTTATCGTTAACCTCGGGAAAATGGTGGCCGATAATTTTTGAGGCTTCTTTGTAATCTATCCCTTTTTTAAGTTTAAACAACTTAGCCAAGGGCAGTACGATAAACTTTATCAACAAAGCGCCTTCAACCCATATAAAAGTCCAAAACAACAAAGTTCTGGCGGTTGTGCCAAGCCAAAGTAAATGCTCCACGAATAGGGTTAACAGCAAGTACAACAGCCCAATGGCAAAAAACAAAATAGCGCCTTTAAGCAGTTCGTTGGTGTAGTACCGCCTTATAAACGCCTCTAATTTGTCCTGTATGGTTTTAAAATTGCTTGTCATAATTCCCTACGAAACTACAATTTTTTTGGTATACTGTTTATAATTATGTGTTAATTGTATCTTTGTCCCACCTGAAACCAATTGGCGGTTTCGACCTTTTTAAAAAAATAAAGGTGAAAAAGAAAACCCCTATTAAAACAATGCGGTTTTTTTCGGGGTGCAACTTAAACATTCATTTTAAACCTTCAACATGACTAAAAACGTTCGTGTGCGCTTTGCGCCAAGTCCTACCGGCCCGCTACATATTGGCGGCGTTCGTACTGCTTTGTTCAACTATTTATTTGCAAAAAAACACCAAGGTACATTTATTTTGCGCATTGAGGATACCGACCAAAACCGCTATGTTGAAGGTGCCGAACAATACATAATCGACGCCTTAAACTGGTGCAAAATACCCTACGACGAAGGCCCCGGAAAAAACGAAACATTTGGCCCGTACCGACAAAGTGAACGTAAACATTTGTATAAAGAATATGCCGATAAACTAATTGCCTCCGGCCATGCTTACTATGCGTTTGATACAGCAGAAGCATTGGACAAACACCGCGGCGAGTACGAAGCCAAAGGCGAAACCTTTATTTACAATTGGCATAATAGGTTAGCGCTTAACAATTCACTTTCGTTAGGTGAAAAAACCGTTAAAGCCAAATTACAGGCTGGCGACGATTATGTGGTGCGCTTTAAATCGCCACAAGATGAAACCCTTTACCTTACCGATATTATCCGTGGCGATATAAAAATCGATACCAACATTTTGGACGATAAAGTATTGTTTAAAAGCGACGGTATGCCTACCTACCACTTGGCCAATATTGTAGACGACCATTTAATGGAAATAACCCATGTTATACGTGGCGAGGAATGGTTGCCTTCCTTAGCGTTGCACCACCAGCTTTATAAAGCCTTTGGCTGGGAAACGCCACAATTTGCGCACCTTCCGCTTATTTTAAAACCCACGGGTAAAGGCAAACTAAGCAAGCGCGATGGCGATAAATTGGGCTTTCCGGTATTTCCGTTAGAATATACCCCGCCCAACGGCGATGTGTCCCGAGGCTATCGTGAAGATGGCTATTTTGCCGATGCCGTTGTTAATTTTTTGGCACTTTTGGGCTGGAACCCCGGAACGGAACAGGAAATTTTTTCGTTGGAAGCGCTAACAGAAGCCTTTAACTTGGAGCGTGTAAACAAATCGGGCGCACGTTTCGACCCCGATAAAATTAAATGGTTTAACCACCATTACATGCAGGAACAGCATAACGACGATTTGGCCGAAGCGTTTAAACCCATTTTAGAAAAAAAACTTAACGTTATTGCAAACGAAACGAAGCAATTTACAACAAACAAAGAGATTACCACGGCACAAACGCCCCGTAATGATATAGACCTAAATTACATTTCATTAGTAATTAGCCTAATAAAAGAACGTGCCACCTTTGTAAGCGACTTTTGGGAATTGAGCCATTATTTCTTCATTGCCCCAACGAGCTACGACGAAAAAGCAGCCAAAAAAGCCTTTAAGGACGATACAAAACCTATTCTACAAGAAGCAACATCTATTATTAACAGTATTGAAGATTTTACGGCCGAAACACTACAAAACCAAATAAAAAACTGGATAACCAGTAACAATATTGGCTTTGGAAAGGTTATGATGCCCCTACGCCTGGCCTTGGTTGGCGTCCTGCAAGGCCCCGATGTTTTCGACATTATGTTTTTAATTGGCAAAAACGAAACCTTAAAACGTATCGAGCGGGTTATTGGGGTTTTGTAATGTTTTTTTGGTGGCTTCGACAAGCTCAGCCACCACGACAGCCCCCAGTATCTAATTTTTTTGGAAACACTTAAAAAAATAATGTAATACAAAAATAATTACGTAAATTTCGTACTTAATTTAAACTACACTTAAAAAATATTTGTTATGGGCTTTTTATTTCCAATTATTATCTTTTTCGGATTAATTATTTTAATCTCCTCGTTTTTTATCGTAAAACAACAAACGGCTGCGGTTATCGAGCGTTTTGGTAAATTCCACAGCATACGCCAATCGGGGCTTCAGTTAAAAATTCCTGTTTTAGATAGGGTTGCCGGGCGTTTAAGTTTAAAAATCCAGCAATTGGACGTTATTGTTGAAACCAAAACCTTGGACGATGTGTTTGTACGCATAAAAGTTTCGGTGCAGTTTAAGGTAATAAAAGAAAAGGTTTACGATGCCTTTTACAAGCTTGATTATCCGCACGACCAAATAACCAGTTACGTGTTCGACGTGGTGCGTGCCGAAGTGCCAAAAATGAAATTGGACGATGTGTTTGTTAAAAAAGACGATATTGCCATAGCCGTTAAAACCGAACTTAACGATGCCATGTTGGATTATGGTTTCGATATTATAAAAACCCTGGTTACCGATATAGACCCCGATGCGCAGGTAAAATCGGCCATGAACCGCATTAACGCCTCGGAGCGCGAAAAAATTGCCGCCCAGTACGAAGGCGATGCCCAACGCATTTTAATTGTTGAAAAAGCAAAGGCCGAAGCCGAAAGCAAACGCTTGCAGGGCCAAGGTATTGCCGACCAACGCCGCGAAATTGCCCGAGGTTTGGAAGAGTCGGTCGAGGTGCTAAACCGCGTGGGTATTAACAGCCAAGAGGCCTCTGCCCTTATCGTGGTTACGCAGCATTACGACACCCTGCAATCGTTGGGCGAGGAAACCAACAGCAACCTGATTTTATTGCCCAACTCGCCACAGGCCGGTAGCGACATGCTAAACAATATGGTGGCCAGCTTTACCGCCAGCAACCAAATTGGCGAAGCCATGAAAGAGGCTAAAAAGAAGAAGGAGTAATGGCGGTTATGCAAAATTGGTGAATATGGATTTTAATTCTATCTGTAAACTCCTTTTCATAAATTTTTTCTTAATCCACGGGACTGGATTAAGCCAAATAACCTTGGATTATTCAAATTTTATTTCAGTTGGGGACTCTGTTATTGAATATTACGACAATAATTTAGACTCGATTATAACGCCCGGTAGCGAGGGCGAGAATAAAACGTGGGATTTTAGATTGCTGCATCAAAATTCTTTGGATACAATAAATATTGCAGATGTTAGAAACACTTTATTTTACAACGATTTTAAATCGGTTTCCAATATTGCAATTACGCTAACTTCAACCGATAGTGTCGCTTCGTTTTTTCATTATACCGAAAATGAATTAATCCTTAAAGGATCTGGGTATTTTTTAAGTTCGGAAAAAAAGATTCATTTAGAAGAAAGAACGGTTTTAAAATATCCATTAGATTACTTGGACCAACATAAAGAAACATTTAAAAAAGAAGATGTACTCTATAAAAACAAGCTAAATAACGACTCCATTAAGCGTATTACAACTTACGAGCATAGCTATATTGCAGATGCTTGGGGAGATGTTAAATTACCCGGGGGACAGTTTTTTTCGTTGCGCATTAAACGAGCGTTAATTATTACCGAATCTTATTATAAATATTCAAATTACATATGGCATAAATATAAAGAGGAAAAATTTCCAAGCGTAACCTACGAATGGTGGACGGACGACCCAAAAACAAAACACCATGTAGCGTATATGGTAATGGATGCCGAAAACGCTAAACCTGTTCATGTTTCGTTTTTATCTGTTTTGTCTTTTGATAAAGAAATTGAAAAAATCAAGCCTATTCCTTTAGTACTTTACCCTAATCCTGTTTTAGATGTTGTACATGTTAATCTTCCTAAAAAAAATGTATATGCCAATATCTATTCCATATCCGGCCAATTGGTTTATAGCGAATTAATAACTTTAAATAAAATTCAAATTAATGTATCTAATTTTATGGCTGGCACTTATGTTTTTATAGTTAAAGATAGGAACGGCAATATTTTAGGTAGTACTAAATTTGTAAAAAAATAGAGGTTTTTTTATGTAAAATTAGGATAATTTATTTTATAACAATATTTCCTATAACGTACTTTTCAACTTCAATACTTTTAGAATAATCGGTGTAGCTGTAAACAAATTCGCTATTGCTTACCCAACAAAATTTATTAAAATAGCATACGTTTTCACCGTTTATACCTCCCCACCCAAATTTTGCTAAATATCTATAGTTATCTTCTAGTTTTTCCTGAAAAAAATAGCTGCTGCATTCTTGGCCGGGAAACCACCCGTTTAGCCTTAATTTTTTATTGGGCGATTCTATGATATATTCAGGGTTTCCAACTGTTTTAAGCGATTCGCCCGTTTTAAGTGAAATGGAATAGTCGCTTGAATGCCCGCCTTCGAAAAGTATAATTTGCTCAAGGGGGTAATAAGCTACAAACCAATAATCGTTACTTTTTTGGTTTATATGTAGTGTTTGTCCGGTATTTAGGTTTATTTCACTAATTACATTGCCCAAATGCTCAATAGTTTTCCATTTAACGTTAGAGGCTAATAGTTTTTTAGCTTCTTCTTCGGATTTTATTGTGGTATGTTTATACGGTTTTGGCTCCGTAAAAAGGTTATAGAATTGCAAACTATCTAATTCTTTGGTTTTAATTTGGGCTTTATTTAGTTTTTCTGCATAGCCGCTAAACACATAACCTTCTTGTTCATATCCGTATTCCGATTCCGATTCGGAAACAATAAAAGGATAATTGTTGTACTTAATTTTTAGCCAAATGCCATTTATTGTATCATTATTATCGATTATTCGTTGTTTAAATTCCGTTTCTTCCAATAGCTCAACTATACTGCCATAGGGTAATTTGCCTATTCTGTTAGAATTTAAACTGGGCAGGTCCCTTATAATTAAACCTGTTGGGGCGTTTATAAAATAGATTTCGTTTTCTTGACCCTTAATTTCAAAAAAAAGTAAAATACACACGTAAATTAATAACCGTTTTTTCATCTATTTAAATTTTACCAAGAACTTGTGGTTCAGTTATTTAATTATTTCGGTGGGTATCAAATTTTACCCTGCCAAACCTATGCTGAGCAAAGCCGAAGTATGCCCATTATGGGCTTTCATGTTAAATTACATACCGGATTACATAAAGTTTACTGTTACCTTCCCAAGTATATTGGCTTTTACCTCCTTGTCGATGTATAAGGTTTTTAATGAATCCATACCTTTAAAAAAAGTATCCGGCAAAACCTCAATGCTATTATTGCTTAATGCCAAAACTTCTAATTTAGAAAATGAACCCATAGTTTCAGGAAGTGTCTTTAACATATTGTCGTTTACGTAAAGCCAAACAAGATTATTTAGATTGCCAAAAGACTCTGGTAATTTCTCTATTGTGTTTTGGTTTAAAACAAGGTATTGCAGTTTGGATAGGTTTCCAAATTTTTGGGGTAAATACGATAAGTTGTTGTTGTTGAGGTATAATGAAACCAAATTACCCAAATTGGTAAACGATTCTGGTATTTCGGTAATTCCATTAAATGAAGCGTGCAAGACTTGTAGCGATTTACATTCCGACACACTATGGATTTCTGTTAATTTGTTGGAATCGACATCAAAATGAGTAAGGTTTTGTAGCTTAGCTATGCTTTTAGGTAGCTTAGGTATTAGGTTTTCCTTAAAACTCATTCTTTTAACATTGGTTAACGCCCCTATTTCATTAGGAAGTTCCGTAATAACATTATTCTCAAAATACAACCATTCCACGTCTTTAAGTGCCCCTATTTCTTTTGGTAAGTACGCTATTTTATTATGGCTTGCTGTTAAGGTTTTTAAATTGTCCAATTTATTTATCCAAGGCGGTAAAGCAGTCAATAAGTTACCATCCAACCTAAGCACCTCTAAACGGGGAAGCTCCTTTAAAACATTGGGCAGCTCGGAAAAATTATTATTGTTTAAAACTAAAATTTCGAGGTTTTTTAACTGTTCAAACGAGGAAGGAAGCGTGCTTAATTCATTTCCCTCTAACGATAAATGCTCTAAATTAACCAACTTGCCTATTGCCTCGGGCAATTCCTTTAATGATTGATTGGTAAGGTGCATTTTTCTTATTTCCTCGGGGTTTGCAAGCGCTTCTTCAATAGTGTATGCAGCCCCTATTTCCACAATTTTAATTTGTGCGTGCAAAATAAACCCTTCAAATAAACATATTGACAATATGATAAACTTTAAATATTTCATTACAATGTATTTTCTTTCAAAGTTAAGATTTGTTATCTTAATAAAAAAGACTAATTTTATTCTAAAAACAAAATGAAATTTGTACTTACAGCTATGTTTTCAATGGTGTTTGGACTTTTACATCCCCAAAAACCATTAGTGGTAAAAGGAAATAGTACTGAGAACAGCGATGTTTATTATAGCCCAGAAGAATTAGAGGAAAATTTTTCGGATTTGGAACTTGATGTTTTTGAAATAAATTATCAAGAAGCCTTTTCGTTATTTAAAAACAAAGGAAACGAGTTGTATCGCGACTACTACCCCGAATGGGGGCTATTTGTTATTTTACCGAAGCCCTAAAATATAACAAACACGACAAAATAGTTTGGCACAAATTAGGCTTATCTTACAACGATATAAAAGAATACCAAAAAGCGATTGAATGCCATAAAAACGAGATTAAATACTCGCAGGACGGCACCGAAACATCCCCACTAAAAAATATAGCGGTAAACCTAATAAGCTTGGGGAAATACGATGAAGCCAAAACATATTATTTTAGCGCGATGGAGTTAGATTCCTTAGACCACGAAATATATAGTGGAATAGGAAATGCTTATGTGTTTCAAGACACTCCGGAATCTTACAAAACAGCTTTAGGGTATTATGAAAAAGCGTTGGAGTTAAATGAAAACCTACACGTAGTATGGTGCAATATGGGAACAATCGTATTTAATCAAGAAAATCCTGATATTGAGTTAGCCTTAAAATATTATAATAAAAGTTTGGGTATTGAACCTTTTTTCCCCGAAGCTTTGTTAAACAGGGCAAACTACTATTTAAAAAAAGAACAGTATGATCTGGCCTTAGAGGATATAAACAAAAGTCTTTCCTTAAACCCCAGAGTAGAAGCTTGGAGTATTAAAATCCAAATTTGCGAAGCCACGGGCAACCATCAAGAAGCCATAAATGCGTATAAAAAAACCATAGCATATTATCCCGAATCGGCTACAATTAGGTCGCTTATTGCCTATAATTATATCGATTTAGGCAATTTCGATAAAGCCGAAGACTATATATATCAAGCCAAAGAATTAGACCCGGAAAATGCTTCCACTCGATTAGAACTTGTAGAAGTACTACTTATAAGCAACAAATTCGATAAGGCAAAAAACGAATTGGAACAAATAGATACTATAACTTTAACCAAAGCCGAAGAAATACTAAAACTTTTTAGCAAGTATTTACTTAATATAATCGAAAAACAGGACAATAATGATATACGCCTGTCGATAGAAACGTTGTTAAATGAAGAACATATCGATTTAAATTGGAGTTTTAAGTTAATAAAAAACTGGATAGAAAATTATAATTCGTTCTCGGAATTAGAGAAAGAAAATACGCTTAACCTTATAGATAAGCTGGATTAAATTTTACGCCTAATCCCTATAAACGGACTGCGTTCCACCCAATCCTGCTTGGGACTCATAAACCTGAAAACGGATTGCAAAATGGCATTAACAAAAATGTTGGTATGCTTTAGGTAAACAACCATAGAAAAAGCCTTTGCCCCCACCGAGCTTTTAATTTCCATAGCGGTACGGGCATAAACAATGTTTTTAAAATTATTATCAATGCCAAATTGCGCCATATCATAAAGCATATTTAGGTACAGTTGGTTTTGGTATTGCTGTGTTTCGTTATAACCCAAAAAGTAGGTTTCTAAATTTTGGCCGTTTAGTATTAAGGTGTAAAACCCTATTAATTCGCCATTTAAAAAATAACCGAAAACCTTAAAATTATCGTTTAAATTTTGTTTTAAGGTAAAAAAATGATTTTCGGGCAGAATAAAGGTGTTGAATTTGGCATTTTGTGAAACGGTTAAATATAAGTTGTGAAGGGTATTCGAATTTTTTTCAACTTCACCTAAGTCCAGTTCTTGTTTTACAATGCCATTAAACTTTTTTTTAGCGCGTTTAAATCGGTCCCTGTACTTTTTGTTTAATGCGGCGCCATAATCGGAAAAACTTGTCCAATTTGGGTTTGTTTCCATTATCATATTGGGCTGTACCAAAACCTTGTGGAGCTTTTTCGACTTGAAAAAAGAGGTTTCCAAAGTAATGGCATCGCCCTTAAAATAATCCTTAAACACAAACATGCGAATGGTTTTTCCGGTTTCTTTTTTTATCAAGGTTTTAATTTCGGTTAAAGCCTTGTAAACTTCGCTTAAAAAAGAAGAAAAATCAATTTCTTTCTCGTTAAACGAAATGCCGTGCTGTCCCGTGTGCATGAGGTTGCCAATTACCAAAATATTGCCCTGCAATACTTTTGAAAGCATATTTTTTATAATATCCTGAACGCAAGTGGCTTTTGTGTCGCGAAACATATCGTTTAAATACAACTGTACCCGTTGCACGTACGCAATACCAACCAAGGTTTCGTTTTTAAAAATGCCCACGTAAAAAGAAATTATATTGCTTGGCGTGGTTTGTTCCAAAGCCTTTAAATACGGGGATTTCAAAAAAATATCGTGCTGCACCAAGCTATCCCAAGTATTAGGTAGGCTGTTAATAGAAGTGTAAATACGATACGTTTTCAAATGCGGAAATAAAAAAGGCCAAGGTAACGAACCCCGGCCTTAAATTGTGTTAAAAATTTGCGAAAACCTTACTGCCACGCACAAACAATACCGCCCATAAGCATCATGGTTGCCACCCAATAGCCGGCATTTATAAAAATGTACTTGGCGTTTTTGCGTTCAAATAAAGCATTAATGCCTATTATGGGCAGGGCAATTAAAACACCCGACATAAACCCGTGCAAAGCGCCGTGCTTAAAGGTCCTGAAAGCGGTACCGTAATCGGCCATAAAGGCTTGGTACGAGGGTAGGGCGTTTTCCATATCGCCGCCAATCATGCCAAAAGCACCTGTTTGATGTATTGTTAAATACTGAAGAGCAAAGGCCAAAAAGAAAGCCAATAAAAATACAAGACCGAATATTTTAAGCATATTGGCGCCCTTAAGCTGCTCCTCGGTTAGGTTGGAGGCTTTCATCCAGGCCATGCCAAAAACTTTTGGGTGGTACCAAATGGCACCAACGACTAACGATGAAAAAGCGGCTGTTAAAATGGCCAAAAAGTTTATTTCCATGGTATTTGAATTTTAGGTTGATTGCACTAAAAATAATTTAAAAATTTGAAACCTCATCCACCAAAAGCCCGTTTTCATCTTCTAAGGCTTTAGTAATAAAATGGTTTATGTCGCTGTTTTTTTGCAAGCCCTTTTCTAATAATACGCCCAAGGTAATGGCTACGGCAATTCGGGTACCCACCTTCTTTGCAGCGGTATTGAACAAAGGTTGAAGCTCCTGGTAGCTTACCTCTTGCGCCAATTGTTGTATTTCGGCTTTTGCCTTGTTTTGTTTGGCTTCGGGCAAATTGGTGTATTTTTTGCCCAATTGCTGGATAATATCTATGGCCTTTCGCTTTGGTGGCGTATTGGGTTTTTGCACATTGTTTTGAACTGCGTTAGCGGCCGATTGTTTTGCCCAAGTATCGCGCAGCCCAACAGTTTTGTTAAACACCAAATGTTCGGGAGCAGAATCGGTATCGACATTAAAATAGCCCAAACGCTGAAACTGGAACCTATCGCCTTTTTTGGCTTCTTTTAAACTGGGCTCTACATAAGCCTGGATAATGTTTAACGAATCGGGATTTAAAAACTCCAAAAAGTCCTTATCGGGGTGGCTGTCGGGGGCTTCGTCCATAAACAACCTATCGTATTCTCTAACTTCGGCCTTTACGGCATGTTTTATGGATACCCAATGCAGGGTGCCTTTTACTTTTTTTGTGGTGTCCTCGGAATAGGTACAGTGTATTTCGGTTATGTTTCCTTTATCGTTTTTTATTACGTTTTCGGCTTTAACAATGTAAGCGTTCTTTAGGCGTACTTCGCCTCCTAATTTCAATCTAAAAAATTTGCTTCCTGCTTCTTCCTTAAAATCTTCTTTTTCAATATAAAGCTCACGGGAAAAGGGTATTTTTCTAAATCCGGCTTGTTCGTCCTCGGGGTTGTTTTCGGCTTCCAACCATTCTTCCTTGCCTTCGGGATAATTGGTTATAACCACTTTTATGGGGTTTAAAACGGCCATAACCCGTGGTGCGGTTTTGTTTAAATCCTCACGAATACAAAACTCCAACAAGGATACATCAATAATGTTATCGCGCTTGGCAACGCCTGCCGTTTCTACAAACTTGCGCAACGCATTGGGCGTATAGCCACGACGGCGCAGTCCGGAAATGGTGGGCATTCGGGGGTCGTCCCAGCCGTTTACAATACCATCGTTTACTAATTTAAGCAGCTTGCGCTTGCTCATAATGGTATAGCTTAGGTTTAAGCGGGCAAATTCGCGCTGTTTGGGCAGCTTGGGATAAGTATTTTTGCTGTAACCATAAACTTGCTCCTTAAACCAGTTGTAAAGCTCCCTGTGGGGTTTAAACTCAAGCGAGCAAAGGGAATGCGAAATTTGCTCGATATAGTCGCTTTCGCCGTGTGTCCAATCGTACATGGGGTAAATGCACCAAGTATCGCCGGTGCGGTGGTGGTGCTTTTTTAATATACGGTACATAATGGGGTCGCGCATAAGCATATTGGGGTGCTTCATGTCTATTTTGGCACGCAGGATATGTTCGCCCTCGTTAAACTCGCCGTTTTTCATGCGGGTGAACAAATCCATATTTTCTTCAACACTTCTATTTCTAAAAGGGCTATCGGTACCAGGCTGCGTTGGCGTTCCTTTTTGTTCGGCCATGGTTTCGCTGGTTTGCGAATCGACATAGGCCTTGCCGTCCTTGATTAATTGAACGGCCCAATTGTATAACTGCTGAAAGTAATCGGACGAATATAGTTCCTTGTCCCATTTATAGCCCAACCAAGCCACGTCTTCCTTAATGGCATCGACATATTCCTGCTCTTCCTTGGCGGGGTTGGTATCGTCGAAACGCAGGTTAACGGGCGCTTTGTACTTTTCGCCCAAACCAAAGCTAATGCCAATGGCCTTGGTGTGGCCTATGTGCAAATACCCGTTTGGCTCGGGCGGGAACCGAAACCTTAAACTGCTTTTTGGCATGCCGTTGGCCAAATCGTCTTCAATAATTTGCTCTATAAAATTAAGTGGTTTTTTTTCTTCGGACATAGGTGCTGTGTATTTCAACTAAATTAAGTTCAAAATTACAGAAATTCAAGTTATTTTAGCCCATAGAACCAAAGGAAGCGCAAAAATTTATTTTTTAGCCATTTTTGGTTTTAATTTGAAATGAAACCCCCATGATTAAACTCCAATCACACAGCGGGATGTTAATTCGGGTGTTCCATGTGTCCTTTGAAAAAACAATAAATATTAACACATGAAAACTATAAAAAAGAAGATTTAAAACCTTCAAATTTTAATAAAAGCTGAAAAATGGGTATTATAAAAGTTGAAAATATACGGGTATTTGCGCACCATGGTTGCCTAAGTGAAGAAACCAAAATAGGAAGCGATTACCGTGTGGATTTAGAGGTGAAGGCTAATTTACAAAAATCGGCCAAAACCGATAAATTGCACGATACGGTAGATTACGTATTGCTAAACCGCATTATAAAGGAAGAAATGGCTAAACCCTCGGCCCTGCTTGAAACGGTTGCCAAGCGTATTTTAAAGCGCATTTTTGCCGAAGATAAATTGGTAAGCAAAGCCACGGTTTGGGTAAGTAAAATTAACCCGCCCATTGGTGGCGATGTAGAAATGGTTACTATTAAAATGGCTGAAAAACGAAAGAAATAATGCTTTTTTAGATAAAAAATTTTTTTACATTTGCAGTCCGAATGGGTTTTTAACTATTTTGGAAAACTGGCGTCGTGGCCGAGAGGCTTAGGCACAGGTCTGCAAAACCTGCTACAGCGGTTCGATTCCGCTCGACGCCTCAAGAAAAAGCCTCCTTTTTTTGGAGGCTTTTTTTATTCGGTTAACGGGTTTATCTGTTCGAATTTTTGTTCCAAATATTTTTTTTCTTTTGGAAAGAAACCCTGAACCAACAACAATACGCCAAAACCAAGGATAACCAAGGCTATAATTTTTTTGGTTTTAAATATTAACCGGGGCGTAAGCCTGTTTTTTAGTTTTTTGGCAACGGCTATTTTAAACAAATCGATTGCAAAATAAACAATTAAAATGGTGCTTAAAAACACCACGACCCCGTTTTGCGAACTAGTTAGCGAATTGGCCAAAATAATAAAGGCCACCCAGCCCAATAACACGCCAATATTTATAAAGTTTAACAAAAAGCCTTTTAGGAACAGCTTGCCGTAGCCTTTTTTAATTTCAACACGATGGTATTCCCTAACGATTTCGCGAAACGATTTTGATGTTTTTATAAAAGAAATAATACCATAAGCGACCAATAAAACCCCGCCGAATATTAAAAAATTAGGATCGTCCTTAATTTTATCCAACAATTTGTTGGTACTAAAAAAGGCAATTAAAATAAAAATAACATCGGCAAACATAACACCAAAGTCAAATATTAAAGCGCTTTTAAAGCCTTTGGTAGCACTGGTTTCCAACAGGACAAAAAATACCGGTCCAATGGTAAAGGCCAGGATAATCCCGAAGGGAATTGCTGCTATAATATCGTCGAACATAAGGGTTAAAGTGGATTTCTATACAAAGTAAAGAAATATTTTAAAATTTAACCATGATAATTGATAATGAAAGCCCATAATAATGGGATATTTCGACTTTACCCAGCGTAGTGTAAAAGCATCAGGACAATATAATTTTTTAGCTAACATAACAAAACCCTCGTATTTACAAGGGTTTTGTGTTTTATGAATGTGCTTTTTTAACGAAGTATAAACATGAAATTATGTAAGAAATAAGGCTTGCTTCTATATACAGGTATTGCTTACTCTGCAGGCGTAGTGGCCGCTGCCGTGCTAACGGTTAGGTTTTGCACGTCCCTATCGAATAGGTACAGGCCGCCTTTATCGTCGCCAATTAGGTTTATTTTATCCAAAATGGTGCGGGCTACGGCTTCTTCCTCAATTTGCTCGGCTACGTACCATTGCAAAAAGTTATGCGAGGCGTAATCGCGTTCTTCCAACGAAATATGAACCAAATCGTTAATACTTTTTGAAACAAATACTTCATGCTCGAACAGTTTTTCGAACATTTCCTTAAACGACGTAAAGGTTACGTTGGGTGCTTTTAATGCCGATATTTGGGCATGGCCGCCACGTTCGTTAACAAATTTCACCAGCTTTAGCATGTGGTCGCGCTCCTCGTCGGATTGCTTGTACATAAAATTGGCAATGCCCTCAAGCCCTTTTATTTCGGCCCAACAGGCCATGGCCAAGTAAATTTGGGAGGATTCGGCCTCGATTTTAATTTGTTCGTTTAATGCGCTTTCTATGGATTTTGATAGCATAAATATTTAGTGTTTTTATTTTTTATAAAATTACACAAAAATTTAACTTATTTGCAAGCCGTTGGCCACATTTGCATTATCGGGGTTAACAAAAACCAGTTTGCCATCGGTGCTTTCGGTCATTAAAATCATGCCTTGGCTTTCTACGCCACGTAAAGCCCGTGGTGCCAAATTAACCAAAACGGTTACTTTTTTGCCAACTATTTCTTCGGGCGTAAAACTTTCGGCTATGCCCGATACAATGGTACGTACATCAATACCCGTATCGACTTTTAACACCAAGAGTTTTTTGGCTTTTGGCATTTTTTCGGCTTCCAAAATAGTGCCTACACGAATATCCAACTTCGTAAAATCGTTAAAAGTAATGGTTTCTTTTTGCGGTTGCGTGGCTTGTGCCGAGTTTGCCGAAGCGTTTTCTTTTTTGCTTGCTTCCAATTTATCTAATTGTTTTTGGATGGTTTCGTCTTCAATTTTTGAGAACAATAATTCCGAAGCCCCTATTTTATGTCCTGCGGGGAGCAATTCAGCTTCAGTGCTTATTTCGTCCCATGCCGTTTCAACTTCACCTGCAATGTTTAAAATAGTTTTCAATTTTGTTGAGGTAAAGGGTAAAAACGGCTCGCTTAAAGTTGCCAAAGCCGCCGCTATTTGTAATGCTGTGTACATAATGGTTTGGGTGCGGGCTTCGTCCTCTTTTACTATTTTCCACGGTTCCTCGTCGGCCAAATATTTATTGCCCAGGCGTGCCAGGTTCATGAGTTCTTGTTGGGCTTCCCTAAAACGATAACGCTCAATGGAATTTGCAATACTATCGGGATAGGTTTTAACGGTATCCAAGGTTTCGGTATCTATTTTCGAAAAAGTTTTTGGCTTGGGTACAATGCCGTTATAGTATTTGTTGGTTAGCACGACGACCCTATTTATAAAGTTGCCAAAAATGGCCACCAACTCGTTGTTGTTGCGGGCTTGGAAATCCTTCCACGTAAAATCGTTATCCTTGGTTTCGGGCGCATTGGCCGTTAGGGCGTAGCGCAGTACGTCTTGCTGGTTGGGGAATTCCTTTAAATAATCGGGCAACCAAACCGCCCAGTTTTTTGAGGTGGAAAGTTTGTTGCCTTCCAAGTTTAAAAATTCGTTTGCCGGAACGTTGTCGGGCAAAATGTAGCTGCCTTCGGCCTTTAACATGGCCGGGAAAATAATACAGTGGAACACAATATTGTCCTTTCCTATAAAATGTACCAATTTGGTGCCCTTATCCTTCCAATAGGGTTCCCAATTTTTGCCTTTACGCTCGGCCCATTCCTTGGTGGATGATATGTAGCCTATAGGCGCATCGAACCACACATATAATACTTTGCCTTGGGCGCCCTGGACCGGTACGGGAATGCCCCAGTCCAAGTCGCGGGTTACGGCGCGCGGGCGTAGGCCGTCGTCTATCCACGATTTTACTTGGCCGTACACATTGGGTTTCCAGTCGTTTTTATGGCCTTCGAGAATCCATTGTTTTAAAAATCCCTCATGTTTGTTTAAAGGCAAAAACCAGTGCTTGGTTTGCTTTAGGGTAGGCGTATTTCCTGTTAGGGTCGATTTTGGGTTTATTAAATCGGTAGCGTTTAAGCTGGTGCCGCATTTTTCGCATTGGTCGCCATAGGCTTCTTCGTTACCGCATTTGGGGCAGGTACCGGTTACAAACCTATCGGCGAGAAACTGGTTGGCTTTTTCGTCGTACAGTTGCTCGGTGGTTTCTTCAATAAATTCACCTTTATTGTATAGGGTTTTAAAAAATTCGGAAGCCGTATCGTGGTGTATTTTTGCCGAGGTACGCGAATAGTTGTCGAACGAAATACCAAAGTCCTCGAACGATTGCTTGATTATGGCGTGGTATTTATCCACAATATCCTGTGGCGTAACGCCTTCGTTTTTGGCCTTAATGGTAATGGGTACGCCATGCTCGTCGCTACCGCCAATAAAAACCACATCGTTTCCGGTTAGCCGCAAATAGCGGGCGTAAATATCGGCAGGCACGTAAACCCCCGCTAAATGCCCAATATGAATGGGGCCATTGGTGTAGGGCAGTGCCGAGGTAATGGTATATCGTTTTGGTTTGTTCATTAATTTCGTAAATTAATTTTTTATAAAGTCTTGCGAGCTGTGGCGAAGTAATCTTTTTAATTGAAACAGACGCCCTCGCTTTGCCCTAAAGCAACGTATTTATTTTTAAGCCACAAAAGTACATATTTTAAAAGGCATTTAGAAAAAAAATGTATTTTTACCTTATGACAAAATTAGCATTATCCACCATTGTGTTTTGCTCCTTTTTTTTATTCGGAAAAACAGCCGATATTAAGCAAAACACCCCCATTAACAACACCGAAACATTGATACAACCACCATACTTAAAAACTGGCGATACAGTTGCTATTGTAGCGCCTTCGGGCGTTTTAAAAAACCGAATAAACGAAATAAACCAAGCTAAGGACCTGCTTAAAAGCTGGGGCTTGCACGTTGTGGTGGGCAAGCATGTATTTAGCCAAAACAACCATTTTGCGGGTACGGACGACGAGCGTTGCGAAGATTTGCAAAACGCCATGGACGACCCAACCATTAGCGCCATTTGGTGCGCCCGTGGCGGCTATGGCACCGTGCGGATTTTAGATAAATTGGACTACACCAAATTTAAAAAACACCCCAAATGGCTTGTTGGGTACAGCGATATTACCGCCCTGCACAACCAAATGCACAACGAGGGCTTCGAAAGCCTACATGCCATGATGTGCACCAGCTTGCAGGACAAACAAGAAGATATTAAACAAACCGTTGAAACGTTTAAAAATGCCCTTTTCGGCAAACCGTTGTCCTATACTTTAGAGGGTTCTAATTACAACAAACCCGGAACCGAAACGGCCGAATTGGTAGGCGGAAACCTAACCATGCTCCACACCATGTTGGGTTCCAACACCAGTATTGACACGGCAGGAAAAATTATTTTTATTGAAGAAATTGGCGAATACAAATACCATATAGACCGCATGCTGCAAAGCCTAAAGCGGGCAGGATATTTTGATAACTGTAAAGGCGTTATTATTGGCGATATGACCAAGATTAAAACAAACACCACGCCTTGGGGCACATCTATCGAGCAGCTTTTTATCGATGCCTTGGGCAATTACAATTTTCCCATAGCCTTTAACATGCCCGCTGGGCACGAAAAGGATAATAGGGCTTTAATTTTGGGGCGGGCCATTACGCTTAAGGCCGGGAAAGATAAATCGGAAATTGTTTTTAAGGAATAAATGGCCTTTTACGATTTACCAAAAGAAGAACGGCTAATTTTAGTTGAAAAAATTAACGCTGAAATTTATACCGATTTTAATAATTCTGAAACCGAAAACCTTTTAAAATATTGTTCCTGCGACGATACTTATATCCGAAAAACAGCCTATCTCGCTATTGGGAAATTGTTTTATGCCGAAACGGCCTTACAAGCCAAAATAATTTCAGAATTAAAAACCTTTTTGCAAAACCCTTCTGAAAAAGTAAGGCAAACGGCTATTAACGCTGCGGGCGAAATAGGTAAATTCCATTTTGAAACCGTACAATTTTTTTTCGATAAGGGCTTATTCGACCAGCACCATAGCGTGCGGAACGCCGTTATAGGTAGCGTGAAAAAAATGGGCGAAAAAAATCCGGTTCCCGTTTTGGCTTGGGCAAAAACGTATTTAACCCACCCCGATAAGGAAATACGCCGCGAAATTTGCCATGGCATCGAATTGCGGGGGCGCACCCACCCGCAAGATATTTTGCCGTTGCTTAAAACTTTGGAGTTTGATAGCGCCAAACGGGTTACCGACACCCTGGTGCATGTAATCGGGCAAATTTCATACAAAAACGGATGCCTTAAAACGGTTATAGCGCACTTAAACACTTGGGATAATAAAATCTTGGTTAAAAAAGCCTTGAACGAAATTGTTAGTGTGCACAATCGTTACAAAACATTTGCCATACTAACCCAAGACGAAGCTATTGCCTATATCGACGAGCATTACACGCTATTGTAGTCTGCACTTTTGCCGCCCCCCAAAATAGATAAAAATCCTGTTCAAATATCCTCGTAATTCATTAACTTTGGAGTAACAATCCCTTAAACTTGTTTGTCGTGAATTTACAGGAAATCCCCCGCGTAAAAAGCATTACCAAAGAAGCCTTTATAGAGCAGTATTTTAAACCACAAAAACCCGTGGTTATCGAGCGTTTTATTGAAGATTGGCCAGCCTTTACCAAATGGAACCTCGATTATATGAAAGCCGTTGCGGGCGACAAAACCGTTCCGCTTTACGACGATAGGCCCGTTGACTATAAAGATGGCTTTAACGAACCGCACGCCAAAATGAAAATGGCCGATTACATAGACCTTTTAAAGCGCGAGCCTACCCGGTACCGTATTTTTCTTTGGAATATTTTAAAAGAAGTACCACAACTGCAAAACGATTTTACTTATCCCGATTTTGGGCTAAAACTCATGAAAGGGCTGCCCATGCTCTTTTTTGGTGGCGAAGACTCGTATACCTTTATGCACTACGATATTGATTTGGCCAACATTTTCCACTTTCATTTTGAAGGTAAAAAGCACATTATTCTTTTCGACCAAAAACAGAATAAATACCTATATAAAATACCACATTCGTTAATAACCCGGGAGGATATCGATTTTTATAATCCCGATTACAACAAATGGCCGCTCCTAAAGCAAGCCCAAGGCTATAAAACCGACCTAAGCCACGGCGAAATACTATATATGCCCGAAGGCTATTGGCACTACATGCGCTACGTAACCCCGGGGTTTTCCATGAGTTTGCGCGCTATTGCCCGAAATCCGAAAAATTTTAGCAAAGCCGTGTACAATTTAGTGGTTATGCGTAATTTCGATAATATAATGCGCCGCATAAAAGGCCAGAAATGGATTGATTGGAAAAACGAACAAGCCTTAAAAAAGCAACCGTAAAAGCAATGTAGAAAAAATCGACTATTACTTTTTTTTGTAATATATTTGCGCTTTAATTTTTAAAATAAAAAACATGAAAAAGATAGTTTTTATAGCGGCATTGTTTTGCGTGTCGTTAATTAATGCACAAGCGTTTATTGGCTCGGGCGACCAAAAATTTCAAGTGGGTATTAATTTTCAGGACAATGGCACCGGTGTTAACGCCAGTTACGATTTTGGCGTGGGCGAAAATATATCCCTCGGGCTTTCGTCTACCTACGCTTTGGGCGTAAAAGATGAAATCGATGCCGATTTTGGCGACCGTATAGACCTTAAGGCGCGCTTTAATGCCAATTTGGGCAACGTAATAAATATAGACCCTAATTTCGACCTTTACCCCGGTTTAAACATTAGCCTTAAAAACTTTGGTGGCCACTTGGGTGCCCGCTACTTTTTTACCGACGGCTTTGGTATTTATACCGAATTAAACGTTCCTTTTGCCAAATACGAAACAGGAACCTTAACACCGGCCGAAAAATTGCACAACCAATTTACGGTTAATTTTGGTGCGGCTTTTAATTTATAAAAGTACTCAAATACTGACTAGTCCTAAAAAATCGATACAGATTTATTAGACAAAAATAGTTAATTAAACACTTGCAAAAACGTTTTTGCAAGTGTTTTTAGTTTTATAGGTTCTCATTTTAATTTTATTTTGTTGGTGTATTTGATTAGGTGTAAGCATAAAGTTTGAATAATGTGGTCTTTTACTGTTGTAGATTTCTATTGCATTTTTAACCAAAATTTTCATAATCGAAAGTTTTTTATTGTACTTATCAATATTGAATTCTTGCTTTAAAATTCCATTAATCCTTTCGGCTACAGCATTTTCATAAGGATCTGAGTTTTGTGTCATACTGCACTCTATCTTGTTTTTACGAAGTATTTTTTGATACTCATTGGCACAATATTGTAAACCTCTATCGGAATGATGGATTAATGGTAAATGTTTGTAAACTCTTTGTTTAAGTGCATTTTTCATAGCTATTACACTACTTTCGGTATTCATATTGTCAGCGACATTAAAGCCTACAATTTTTTTAGAATACGCATCGGTTATCAAACTCAAATAACACGGGTTTTCTCGTTTTCCGATGTAAGTGATATCCGAAACCCAGACCTGTTCTGGACGGGTTATCTGTAAATCCACAATTTGATTTTGATGTTTTCTAAACCGATGGTGCGAGCTGGTGGTAACATGATAAGCTCGTTTCGGAACAATCAACAAATGGTTTGCCCTTAAAATAGCTATAAATTTATCTCTTCCTATTTTTAGATTTTTTAATGGTTCATGTAAAATAAAATACAGTTTTTTACAGCCAATCCTGGGCATTGTTTGTCTGATTTGTAAAACCAAATCCACTACTATAGCAGCCTTGCTTTGTTTTGATTTTCTTCTTTTTATGTTTCGATAATAAACCTGCCGGTCTATCCCGAACAAAGTGCAGGAAAACATTACGGTTTGTTTTTCTTGTTCTTTGAATTGGTCGATTGTTCGGGTGGTAAGTTTTTTCGTATATCAATTTGATATTCTTGCTCGGCAATATCAATCATCATATCAAAAATGATGGCTTTCTTATCCGCTACAAAGGCTTGTTGTTCCAAAAAAGCTTTTTGCTTTTCCAGTAATTTAACTTGTGCTTCGAGTTCCATTATACGTTGTTCGGGCGATTTTGGCATATGCGATGGGGTTTGATTTTCCCAATCAAAGTTACCAAATTTTCGTAGCCATTGTACAACTGTTGAGCGAGATTGAATTCCATATTTACGACAAGCAACATGGGTTGATAATTTTCCTTGTTCAATTTCTTGAACAATTTGTAATTTTAAAGACATTGGATAGTCTTTTTGGGTACGCTTTACATAGCGGTTTTCCTGTGGTGTTTCCATAACGATTAATTTTATGTATCGCTATTTCAGGACAAGACATACACATAAAAAAAATCGGATTGGGTTTTCTCAATCCGATTTTTTTTTAACGCTTTTAAATAATGGTGGCTTCGACAAGCTCAGCCACCATTTTTTTTAAGAAACCTTAACCAACTCGTTCACCACACCGTAAACCAAATGGGCTTCCCAGCCGCGATAAAGTAGGTAGTCGGTTAGCTTTTTTCGTTTTTTCCACAGATTTTTTTCAGTTAGGCTATTGGCTTTTTTTTGTGCTAACCGGTAAAGCACTTCGGTATATTCGTCTTGCTGGATTTGCTTTAACGCTTCATTAATATTATATGCCGAAATGTGGCGTTGTTTAAGTTCGTTTACTATTCGGTTTTTACCCCAATTTTTAATGCGGAACTTCCCTTGCGCAAAGGCTTTGGCAAAACGTGTTTCATTTAAAAACTTATGTTCTATAAGGTGGGCAATAACCAAGTTTGCGGCATCTGGTATCATGCCCATACTTTGTAGTTTTTGCTCGACTTCCTTATGGCAGCGTTCTTGGTAGGCGCAATAATGCTCCATTTTTGCGGTGGCCTCGGCCAATGTGTATACGTTTTTTTGCATGCTACTACCAAAAATTTTAATATGAATTATCCGTATTCACGCCTAATTGCCTTATACTTATTGGATTCTGTTCATTCTGAGGAACGAAGAATCTCTTTTTATTACCAATGGAGATTCTTCACTTCGCTTCGACCTTGCTCAGTACAGGTGTTCAGAATGACAAAAGACACTTATTAGGTATAAATACAGATATTCAAAAATTTTAAATGCTATATTTTAAGGCCAAAATAACGTTTCGACCGGCTGCCGCTATTCCCGATGAATAGGTTTTGTAACGTTGGTCGGTAATATTTTCCAAACTGGCCGTTAGCGTTAGGGCATTGTTAAACTTGTATTGCGAGCGTAAATTCAAGGTATACCAAGATGGGCTGTAAGGCTCGCCGTTTTTATCCAAGGCATACATATAATCCTTTTCAACTTCGGAAGGTGCTAATTGATAATTGGACAATTCGTTGTTATAATTGGCAAATAAATCCAATTTAATGTTTTTGCCGATCCAAACCAAATGCGAGTTTCCAAAATTCGGGGCGGCATGCCTAACGGGAAGCGCCTCGCCGTTTTCGTTTTCGGTACCGCCTATAACATTGTACTGCGATGTAAATTGCACGGTTTTGGTTAGGGGTAGTTTTATGCCAACCTCGAAACCGTAAACGTTGGCCTTTGCGGCGTTTTGCATAGCCTGGACATTGCTTAGTTCGCCATTGTACATAATTTCGGTTTCGCCGTTAAGGCTGTAATCCCTGCGCACCAAGGCATTATCCAAATAGGTGTAGTAGGTGTTAAAATCTAATAGTAGTTTGTTGTTGAAATTCAAAACCAACCCTAAATCGCCTCCATAAGCATATTCGGATTTTAAATTGTTGTTGGGTACCACTACCGATCCAGGCTCGGAATCGAATACCTTGCCCACATCGTCTATGTTGGGCGCCCTAAAAGCTGTTGATAAGTTAAATTTCCATTGTAGTACAGGGTTTGGCGCCCAGCTAATGCCCGCAGTTCCGGTTAAGGCGCTATAGGTGTTGTTGGCGGTTTCAAAAGGTAAATTTAAATATACATTGTTGGCTTTAAAATTGGCTTTGGAATCGATGTAATTATAACGCAATCCCGACTGAAATACAAAATTGGTATTAGGCTTGTATTTAATGCTGGCGTAGGCTGCTGCCGATTGCCACGAAGCACCATCGGGATAGCGGGAAACCGTTGACAGGCTTGTGCCTGTTGAAATATTTTCTTCCGAGCCGGTAGATTTTACCTTGTTAAATAGGTATTCCGCACCGTAAAACAAATCGGTTTTGGGTGTTATGGCTTTTTCAAAATCTAAATTTGCCGAATAGGCATTTACGGCTTCTTCCGTAACATTTCTGGCAACCGACTGAAAGTCCCTATCCATACGGCTTTCCTGAAAATTTTGGTAGGCGGCAATAAACTTGATTTTGTCGTATATGTTGGAATTGCTGCTAATTTTGGTTATTTGTAGGTTGGACATAAACCATTTTTGCGGGCCGTAATTCCATTCGGCCGAACGTAAGGTGCCGCGGCGGTAACGTATTAGACGGTCGTAGCGGGAATAATTGGAAGTAGCGGTATAGAACACGCCCAAATCGAAATTTAGGGTTTTATCGCGCTCAAAACGCACCTTTTGCATGAGGTTAATTTGGTCGTAGCCCGTTGGTACTTGTTTTTTAGGGTTCGAATTTTGGACCACCTCGTCGCCTTGGCTTGTGGTTACCACGTATTCGGGGCGCAAATAATCGGTTGGGCCGTGGCTTCCCATGCGTAAATCGTCGAAATAATTATAGCTTACATTGGTAAGGAAGGCCCATTTTTTTAATCCGAAGTTAAAATCGACATGCCCCGTTTTTTCTTCGCTGGCCGTAGCATAACGGGCAATGGCATTGGCGTTAAATTGGATATTGTTGGTGGTTGATACTTGTGGTTTTTGCGTGTAAAAGCCCATGACCCCGCCAATGGCATCGCTACCGTAAACCACTGAGCCGGAGCCGAGGGTAACTTCGGTTTTTTCAACCGAAAACGGGTCGATGGAAATAACGTTTTGTAAGTTGCCGCCCCTAAAAATAGCGTTGTTCATCCTTACGCCATCTACGGTTATTAAAACTCTATTGGTTGCAAAACCGCGTATCATGGGGCTTCCGCCGCCATATTGGCTTTTTTGTACATATACGTTGCCTGTGTTTTCCAATAAATCGGCACTGGTTTGTGGGTTGCTAAATTGAATATCCCCGGTGGTAAGGCTTACTATCTTTTGGGGCACATCCTTTTTGGACTGCTCGAAGCGGCTTGCCGAAACTACGACTTCGTCTATGCCTTGGGCATCTAAATCCAAATAAATTATGTTCGATTTGCCCAATTGGGCTTTTGTTATTGTTTTTAAGGCATACGATAAATGTTTAAAGTAAATGGTTTCGGCATTTGAAAAAGCATTTAACGAGGCCTCGCCCGAAGCATTGGTTATTGCGTTTTTGGATTGGTCGGTATTGTAAATGGCAACGCCAGAAATTGGCACGTTATTTGTGCTGCTTATAACTTTAATTTGTTGCGCCACGATAACGATGGGGGTTAAGAACAGGAGTAATAAAATGTTGAAATGTTTCATAATGCTAATTAAATAGTTGGTTAAAAATTTGTAATGACTTTGGTGTTTTTAAACCTCCCAAATGCAACTCATAGTAAACCAGCATAATAGATAAAAACGAGCGCCTTTGTTTTGCGTTTAATTTCACTTTGCTTAAAGCCACAAATTTCATGCCCAACAAGGTTTTTAATAGTGTTATTTCTTCATTTTTTAAAGTGTGTTTTCTTGTTTCTTTTAACGTAAACTTTCCTTCTTCTAAATTAAAAAACGGATAATCGATATATTCTGTATCGGGATAAAACCCAAGGTATTTGGTAAGATTGAGCAAAAACAATAGGTGAAAATTGGCAAATTCGGTTTGGGCATCCAACCACAATAATGCGGTTTCCAGGTAGGTGTAAAGCGCTTCGTTGGGTTCTTCTTCATTTAAAACGCCCACTAAAACCTCGGATAAAAACATAACGATTGCACTTTTTAAGACGTTTGTATGCAAGGTGGCGTAAATGTTTTCCGTTTTTATATCCTTAATGGTGTGCAGCGTGCGTTTTTCGTGGAAATCGATAATTAGGTTTAATTGCGATAAGGGCTGGAAATAGGCAATCTTGGCACTTGCTTTTCCTATTTTAAAAACACGCTTTACCATAAAGCTTAATACGCCTTTTTGTTGGGTATAGCATTTTACTATTAAATCGTTATCGCCATACTTTAGCTTGGAAAGTACTATGGCTTTGGTGGCAATAAGCATTACCTAATTACCATTAGTTTTAGCGCTTTGGTTTCGTAGGTGTCCAAATCGGCTATTAAAACAAGGTAAACACCGGACGATACTGTTTTTTGAGCCAAGTTTTTGCCGTTCCAGTAAGCCGTTCCGCCATCGATTTCTAAGTTGTAACCGGAGTGTCTTTGGTTAACGTTGGATTGGGCTTCGGCAACCAAATTGCCTTCGATGTCGGTTATTTTTATGTTAACGTTTTCCGAAAGGTCTTTTATTTTCACCTTGCTTTCTGCCATATTAAAATGCGGCCGCACCGGATTTGGGTAAGCGTAAGTTTTGGACAAGGTTTCGCCCGTACCGGAGCTTCCCGACCTAAAGGACACCAAACCCCGTACCGTTGCAATGTAAACAGTACCATTGGTTTCGTTAATAGAAATATCCTTAATGGTATTGGAGGGCAATGGCGAATTATCGGTGGTAAAATGGTAAATGGTTTTTTGCCCGTTTTGGGACACGTAGAACAGTCCGGAATCGGTGGTACCTATCCATTTGTTGTTGGCGCCGTCTACTTTTATGTCGGAAATAAACTGTTCGTACAGCAGTTCGCTTGCAACGCCGTTTTCCTCGATTATAATTTCGTTGGCCTTTGCATTGTCGTTTTCAAAAAAATCGATCGTATTGTACAGTACCCGAAGCCCGCGATGGGTACCTATCCATAATTGGTTGCGTTTGTCGAGGGCAATAGCCGAGCTGCGTTTATTGGGCATATTATCCTCCTCCGTATAAATAGCTTTTGTTAACGGGTTTCCGCCATTTTCATTAAAAGCAATAACCCCAAAACTATCCGAAGCCAACCATTTGGTTTGATTGTTATCGATTATTACATCGGCAAACCCGGCATTATTTGCGGCTTCCGGTATAATACTGCTTAGTGCATAAATTTGCCATTGACCGGTAGCTATATTGAACGATTTTAATTGATGATCCACGTGTCCTTGGGTTATCCATAGTACCCCATTAGTATCGAAAGCGGAAGCGCATGCCCGAATATCGAGAGGCTTGGTGCTGTACAGCACGCGTTCCAAATCGCTATTGGTTGTATTGTAAATAAAGGAAGGAATAGTGTCGTTGACTTCCAAAAGGCCATCGAAAAGCGAACTGATGAACACTTGATTGGTGTTTTTGGGATTAATATTTATGTCGTTTAAACTCCTTGCTGTCAAAACATCTTCGTAGGGGATGTTTGTCCATTCTTCACCTTTTAAGTGGCTTATTCCCCTTTTATGCGGCCCACCATAAGTATTTGGGTCAAACCTTGTTGTATATTCTCCAAACGTTACCCATACCCCGGTAGGTTCGGCCTGTATGGAAAACGGTGTATTTAATAAAGGCCCTGTTGGGTGGATTTCCTCAAAAACGGTAGGATTTGATAGTTCGGTTTTTAAAACGCCCAAGGTTTGCGTACCTATGAATACTGAATTTGAAATAAGGGTTGCAGCAATATAGGAGGTGTTGAATTCCGTTGAAACGGGAATTTGGGATAATAAGCTAAATCCTTCGTTGTAAACGTATACCGTGTTGTTTATGGTTATAAGTAGTTTATTGTTTACTACTCTAACATCGGTTGGTACGCTTGGAAATTGGTTTAATGAAGTTAAAGTGTTTGCGCTACTAACTTGGTAAATATGGCGATTTAAATTAACGGCATATAACATATCGCCTTGGGCTTCTGTAGCTATAAAACTACCACTTCCAATAGTTTCCCAATTGTTATAATCTATTAAGTTGGGGTTGGAAACTGCTCCTTTTTTAATACCGTTTCCTATTGTAGCCGCATAGATATAGCCTTGAAAAACGGCAGTTTGCCTAACTTGTATTTGGGTACCCGAAGCGCCAATAAAATATGTGTCGCCAAACTCCAAACGGTCGAGGTTAAATACGGAAACACCGTAATTGGTGGCAATATAAACCACGTTGTCCTGTGCATTAAAATGATTGATTTTTTTGCTGGTTTGCGGTATCGTGGCCTTATCGACAATATCGACAACGGAAAGCACTTGGTCATCGCCATCGAAAACAATTTCTATTAAGCCGTTTTCGTAACCAATCATTAATAATTCGTAAACCTCGCTGTAATAAATGGTTGAAATGGTTTCACCGGACAGACCGTTTATTGTGGATAGCTCTTCTATTTCTTCGGTATCAATATTGTAAATAAAAACAGCGTTTTCGGCTGCAGCATAAAGTTTATTGCTACTTTGCGCAACATCTTTAATGTTGTAATACGAAAAATGCCCCTTCCATAACGCCGAATAATCTTGGGCTACATGAACAAAAGGCATAAAAAGAAGAATAAATAGTAAGCGTTTCAATGTAATACAGCTTTAGATAGACCAAATATATTTATATCTAACGAATTTCTTGATAGAAATTATATAATGAAGGTGTTTAAAAACAAAAAAAGCTCCCCTTGTAAGGGAAGCCGTTTCAATATTGTTCTAAAAACCTAAACTACGCCCTGTGATAGCATGGCATCGGCTACTTTAACAAATCCGGCAATATTGGCGCCCCGAACATAATCGACATAACCATTGCTATCCTGCCCATATTCCACACAGGATTGGTGGATGCTGGACATAATGTCCTTTAACTTGGCATCGACTTCTTCCCGAGTCCAATTATAGCGTAGGGAGTTTTGGGTCATTTCCAGCCCCGAGGTGGCCACGCCCCCGGCATTGGATGCTTTTCCTGGCGCATATAAAATCTTGGCACTTTGGAATACTTTTACAGCCCCTATTGTAGAAGGCATATTGGCACCTTCGCTAACACAAACACATCCGTTGTTTAAAAGGGTTTTGGCATCGTTTTCATTAAGTTCGTTTTGTGTGGCGCAGGGCAGTGCCACATCGCACTTAACGCCCCACGGGGTTTTGCCTTTTTCGAACTTAGCCTTTGGGTAGGCGGTTATGTATTCGCTAATCCGGCCTCGTTTTTCGTTTTTAAGCTGCATTATAAAGGCTAATTTTTCGGTATCGATACCGTCTTCGTCGTAAATATATCCCGACGAATCGGATACGGTTAGCACTTTTGCCCCAAGTTCCAAGGCTTTTTCTACGGCGTATTGCGCCACGTTGCCCGAACCCGAAACCAATACGTTTTTGCCCTTAATGGTATCGCCTTTGGTTTCCAGCATTTGTTGGGCAAAATAAACAGTGCCGTAGCCGGTTGCTTCCGGCCGGATTAACGAGCCGCCCCACGATAGGCCTTTTCCCGTTAATACGCCCGTAAACTCGTTTCGTAATTTTTTGTACATGCCGAACAAATAGCCCACTTCGCGACCGCCTACGCCTATATCGCCGGCGGGTACATCGGTATTAGGGCCTATGTGCCTAAACAATTCGCACATAAAGGCTTGGCAAAACCGCATGATTTCTGCATCGCTCTTGCCCTTGGGGTCGAAGTCGCTACCGCCTTTGCCACCGCCCATGGGCAGCGTGGTCAAGCTGTTTTTAAACACCTGCTCGAAAGCCAAGAATTTTAAAATACTTAAATTAACGGTGGGGTGAAATCGCAAACCGCCCTTGTAAGGGCCTATTGCAGAATTCATCTGGATTCGGTAACCGCGGTTTATTTGGATTTCGCCGCTATCGTTTACCCAGCAAACCCGAAAGGTTAAAACCCGCTCGGGTTCTGTCATTCGCAATAGTATTTTTTTGCCTTGGTATATGCTGTGGTTTTCAATGTAGGGAATAACGGTTTCGGCTACTTCCTCTACGGCTTGTAAAAATTCCGGCTCATGACCGTTTCTTTGTTTTACGATTTCTAAAAATGCTTCGACTTTGGTTTTCATCTGTCAATATCTATTCGTTTTTAATGGTTACACTTCGTCAAGCTCAGTGCAAGTATGGAACACCCAAAAACATTCCGTTGTGTAAAATTTAAGTTTAATCATGGGTGTTTCATTTATAATGTTATGGCGTTACGGTCCAACAATGTTTATTGCGCTTTGTTTAACGCTTTAATTTAAAAGTGGTTCACACAAAAATACGGGATTTTGGTCTATTCGCCTATAAATTATTATCAAAAATACGGTGTTAAATTTGCGGTATTCTAATAAGAGTTTTAATTTCACACTTATAACCCATTCAACTTTCCCTATGGTTTTAAAACGTGTGTTTTTTGTGGTTTTTCTTTTTTTTATGGTGTTTTCCTGTAAGAAAGAGGTTAATAAAATAGTGTTTGCAACCACTAATATTACCACGCCGGACAATACAATAGTCGAAATTAATATCCCGAAGGCCTTGGGCGACAGTAAAATTTCGGAAACTATAAATATTGAAATTTTAAAGACGGTGAAGTTGGCCTTAACCGAAAACATGCTGGAAGCCCGCCAACCCGAAACGGTAGCGGAAAGCATTATTGCCTTTAATAGGGAATATACCGATTTTATGACCGATTTTCCCGATTCCGCACAAATTTGGGAAGCCCAGATTGATGGCGAAATTATGTTGCAAACTCCAGAGGTTATAAGCCTTTCCGTTACTTCGTACATTAATACGGGCGGCGCTCACGGTAGCCTTTACATTACGCTTTTGAATTTTGATGCCCTTACGGGGAAGTCAATACCCAATACCACGTTATTTAACAACGTAGAAGCCTTTAAAACCGTGGCCAGAACCCATTTTAACGAAGCCGTAAAAGACGATACCATGCTTTTTGAGCCGCTTAATTTTGAATTGCCACAAAATATTGGCTACAACGAAGACGGTTTGGTGCTACTGTACAACACTTACGAAATAGCGCCCTATGCTTCGGGTATTATCGAATTTAAAATTCCTTACGACGAAATTTCAGGTCTTTTAACCTTTAAGCACCCTTAGCTGTGCCATAATGTAGCCCAAGTGCATGCCTTCGTGAAAGGTAATAAACTCCAAAGCCTCGTCGATATTGGTTAGGGTATTGCCCGTGGTAGATACCGTGTATTCGGCGAACTCTGTAAACACGTTATTGCTGTAATCGGCAATAAGTTTATCTAAGGTTGTGTTTAGTAGGGTTTTAATTTCATCAACATCGGCCTGGGAGGCGTTTCCCTGTGGTTTTGTTCCTTTTTTGTACTTATCAACTAAGGCATTGCTAACCTGCATGGGTAGTCCGGACAATTTATAGGCAATTAGTTGCTGGGTTGCCACAATGTGTCCAATGTTCCAAATAATGTTGTTGTTAAATCCGTTGGGAATTTTGTTTAAATCGTTTAACGAAACGGTTTCTAAATAATTCTTGAAAAACCGCCTTGTGTTGGTTAGTACCGATAGTGAAAAGTTCATGGTGTTTTTTTTGCTAAAGATAGTTTTTATCCTAAATGAATTATCTTAATTTGTTCTGAAAATTAAAATTGCACATGAAACCCTCATTGAGGGATTTAGCAAAGCCAAGGTAAGGGCCTCCACAAAAGGACATGAATAAAAACATAGGCCTGTAGACTTTCGGTTATTTTGCTAAGTATCATAAAAGCCTAAAAATTAAATGTTTAACTTAAATTTATTCGTGTGAAAAAAGCATATTACTTGAAAACCTGCAATACTTGCCTTAGAATTTTAAAGGAACTCAATTTGCCTTCGGATTTTATCTTACAAGACATAAAAGACGAACCTGTTACGGTAAAGCAATTGGAGGAAATGAAGGCTCTGGCGGGAAGTTACGAAGCCCTATTTAGCAAGCGTGCGAAACTTTACAAGGACATGGGGTTGAAAAACCAAAATTTGGAAGCACGCGATTACAAGCGGTATATTTTGGAACACTACACCTTTTTAAGCCGTCCCGTTTTTATTATAAACGACGCCATTTTTATAGGAAATTCGAAAAAAACGGTTGAAGCGGTTAAGGCTGTATTATAGCTTAAAAATTTTATGCTTAATGGCGTAAACCACTAAGCCTATCCTGTTTTTAACTTGTAGTTTTTCAAAAAGGGTATCGCGATAACCGTCTATGGTTTTGGGGCTTAAAAACATTTTATCGGCAATTTCTTTATAGGTTAGTTCGGTGCATACCAACTTAATGAACTCTATTTCCCTATCTTTTAGTTCAATATCCTTGGAAGCATCTTGGTTTAGCGAATTTATTAAAATATCCGATACGTTTTTGGTGTGGTAGTAGCCGTTTGCAATAACCTCGTTTAAGGCAAATTCAAGGGTTTTCTTTTCCACATCCTTTAGCAAATAGCCTTTAGCCCCTGCTTTTAGCATTTTAATTATGGTTTGGTCCTCCTCGACCACCGAAAGGGCTATTACGTGTATGCTCGGGTAATGTTCGGTTAGGTATTGGGTGGCCTCGATACCGTTCATAATGGGCATGTTAACGTCCATTAACACAATATCGGGCTTGGTTTCGGTGGCTTTTAATTTGGTTATTAGCTCTTTTCCGTTTTTGCAAGTGTAGGCTACCCCGAAGTTTTCAAAAGCGTTAACCAGTTCGCTTATGGCCTGCGAAAGCAAAATATAATCTTCTACAATAACAACGCTATAAGGTTTCATCTACTTGGGTTTTGGTGTTTAATATGTCTGGAATAATATACGCAATGGTTAGTTCGGTTCCTTTGTTTTCTACCGAAGTTATTGTTGCTTTAGCACCTATTAACTGCGCCCGGTCTACAATGTTTTTCAATCCCATTCCGGCTCGGTTTGCTTTATTTTTGGGTATGCCTGTCCCGTTGTCTTTTGCGGTAATGTGTAATTCGTTTTTACCGAATTTTAAAATAATGTCCAATGTGGTTGCCTTGGCATGCTTTATGGTATTCGATAAAAATTCTTGTATAATCCTGAAAAATACAATTTCCACATCGGTTTTCAAAGATGTTTCTTCGCCCATAACCTTAAAAGTTGCTTTTATAAACCCAAGTCGGTTAAGCCGTTCCACTTCTTGGTTAACGGCCAATACCAGCGAAATATTTTTAAGCGTATCGGGATTTATGGACTTTGATAAGGCCCTGAGTTCTTTCAAACCTTTGTCGAGTATAAATAAAACTTCGGACGTGTTGGCGTTGCTTTGAAGCTGTATTTTTGCCAAAGTTAGCAATTGCCCTATGTTGTCGTGCAATTCCCAGCTAATATTTCTAAAAGTTTCTTCCCTAATTTCTATTTGCATTTTTGATATTTCCTGCTCAAATCGTTTTTCGGATTCCTTTTGTTTAAGGATTAGGGAATTTTTCCGCTTTTGAAATACCACGAACAAGACTATTAAAATGGCACATAAAAATACCAGTGTAATAACCGCAATTAATATTGCCTGCGCTTCTTTGTGCATATAAAACCGATAATAAAACAAACATTCATAAAGATAGTTAAAATATACTCAACTATAAAAATGCTTTCGTAATACGAAACCTCGTTCCAATAGTTTGTAATAAGGCGCGTTGGTATTTTTCCAACAAAATAAATTAACAACCCTATGCTTATCCAAAACAACAGGTTTTTGGATACGTACAATACTTTATCGGTGCTTAATATTTCCAGGAAGTAGAGTAAAATACTAAAAATTACCAACAAGGCGCCTATAATAAAAGGAAATGTTTGTATTTGATTGAAGTAATTTTGAAGCAATAGGTTTGCAAAAAAAGAAACCAAATATATGGAGGGGAAAAAGCTTATCCACTTTTTGTGCCTTTTATTTTGGATGAAGGGCCTGTAAAGCATTAACAATGCCGTAAAGTTTATGGCGTGGTAAATGTTGTAGATTATGTAATTTGAATTGAATAGTTGATAATAATATTTCCCGAAAAATTCAACAAAAACAACGAACCACAATAAAGCTAAAAAATATTTTAGGTAGGTATGCTTGTATTTATAAAAGTATATTGAGCCCACAACAGCTGTTATAAGCTCAATATACTTTATAGAGTGTTTTAATTCTAAAAAAGAGATTTCTAAAAGCATACAGTTTAATCTTAATCTGCTTTTGGCGGTGGTGGGGCCATTTCGCCCTCATTCAAAATAACGCTGGTAAGCGCTCGTGTTGCACTAAAATTTACCGGATAAAAGCTAAAACTTGCTTTTTGTTTATCCTTTGAATTGTCCATGAATTTTTTAATTCTTTCTTTTTTATCCTTAGTATCCAATACCAGTGGCTCTATAATACTGTAAGCACCCTTAATGGGGTTGCTGTCGCTGTTGGGCAAGATGGCAAAAGGCAAATGATTTAAATTTTCGTATTTGGAATTTATGCCCTTGTTTTCTACGGTTGGCACTAAAAAAACAGCTTGTTGGTTTTGGTATTTTTTGGAGTTACTACTATTATAACGCCCAAAATAAATGCGTATACCCGAAACGTTTTGGTTCGGGTTTTCACGTTGTATGGCGTCGATGTAATTAATGTACTGTCGCATTTCGTCCAACGAAAACCAAGCAAACTCGGTATCCTGAAAATTTTTGTTTTTATACTGTTTTCTTAATGTAGGGTTAATAAGCTCCCGCTTAACTTGTTTTTCGTTTTCAAACATGGCCACGGCTTGATCGATATCGATAATTTGTTTTGGGGCAATAGTACTGGTGGTATTAAAATTCTGGACATTTGCTTCGCCTTTCTGTATTGAATTACAAGCAAGTATAAATAGTGTCAAGGCCGTGAGCAATAAAAAGCTTAATGAGATGTAGCGTTTCATAATTATTTAGGTTTTGGTTTATTACAAAGCTACACGTTTTATGAACCGTTTGTACACAAACTAAATTGCTTAAAACATCTTTTTATTTGCAACATATTGATTATCAATTAAATAATATATGTTTTGAATTAAATTTCGGGTGTTTTTCCTCTTTAGGCTCAGGATATATCCTGTATGGTCCTCTTTAAATTTATGGCATAAAAGGAAATAAAATACGTATAAGTGCTTATTTTACGACACGTTATTTATGTTTACTTTTGATGAGTACATTTCCTACAATTAAAATTTTTAGAAGATGAAAAGCATAAATAAACATATTGAAAGGTATTTTGTAATTGGGCTTTCTACGTTGATTATTGTAACGCTTTTTATGAATGTTTTCCTGTTATTTATTTAGTATTAAAACAACAACAACAACACTACCAGTGCGGTATTGGGGTATATGTAATTGGGTTGTTTTTGAATTAATTTCCTTTCAAATTTTTATTTTTCAACCATAAAAAACATTTTAAACATTATTTTAACACATAAAAAAATACGAAGCTTTATATTTGGGACTTTAAACAAATAGATGGGCAAAAAGAACATTGCAATATTTTTAACCATAGTATTTATGGGGCTTATTACGGCGCCTACTATTGTTGTTGCTATTGACGATACTTTCGACACCTCTGTTTTTTACTCCATTACCGAAGAGGAAGAAAGCGGAAAGTTTAAAAACCTGATTTCGCCTTTTTCGTTACAAAACAACGATATTACGTCTAATTTCGAAATGCAAAACCATCAATTTTTTACGTATAGGTTTAAAAATTATTCGAAACCACACCTCAATTTAATATCGCCACCTCCTGAACAGGACGTATTATAAATCTTTTTTTAGGCATTTGCCTTTTCAATTTATTTTTTAAAACAGAAACTGTTTAAAACGTACCATTTGGTAATGGAAACGAAAAGCCGCATATTAAAAACGCAGGGGTTTCATTACAATATCAAAACGTTTCGGTAGTTGCAACGCCCATGTTAACGGAATTAGTCTATTCGTTTATGGACGGTGCCTTTCGCTATCAGTTTCCAAAATTATTTATAATATGTTTAAAACATTAAAACAGGATTTTCCTGCAAGTATAGTTGTGTTTTTTGTTGCCCTTCCCTTGTGTTTGGGCATTGCACTGGCTAGTGGTGCGCCTTTGTTTTCGGGCTTAATCGCCGGTATTATTGGCGGTATTGTCGTAGGTGGGCTAAGCGGCTCCAAAGTGGGCGTTAGTGGTCCCGCTGCCGGATTGGCGGCCATTGTACTTACCGCTATTGGCACTTTGGGTGGCTACCAAAACTTTTTGGTGGCCGTAGTGTTGGGCGGTGCTATTCAGTTATTGTTCGGGTTTTTAAAAGCGGGCATTATCGGGTATTATTTCCCCTCATCGGTTATTAAGGGTATGCTTACCGGTATTGGTATTATTATTATTTTAAAGCAAATTCCCAACTTTTTTGGCTACGACGAAGCATCGGCCTGGGATTTGGAGTTTTTTGAAATCGATGGAGGCAATACCTTTTCGGAACTGTTCGAAATTATTAACAACATCCACCCCGGAGCGGCCTTAATAGGTATAATAAGTTTGTGTATTTTAATACTCTGGGATAAGGTGCTGAGCAAAAAAGCCCGTATATTCCAACTTATCCAAGGGCCTTTGGTAGCGGTTGCACTGGGCATTATTTTCTTTGTAATTACCCAAAACGGCGCATTGTCCATTTCGGCAAAACATATGGTAAGCGTACCCATTCCCGAAAGTGCATCCGATTTTTTAAACCAGTTTAGTTTTCCCAATTTTGCGGCCATTACCAATTTGGAGGTTTGGGTTACCGCCTTTACCATTGCACTTGTGGCCAGTTTGGAAACCTTGTTATGCGTGGAGGCTTCGGACAAGATAGACCCCGATAAAAACGTAACGCCAACCAATAGGGAATTATTAGCGCAAGGCACAGGAAACATAGTATCCGGGCTTATTGGCGGCTTGCCCATTACGCAGGTTATCGTGCGCAGCTCGGCAAATATCCAATCGGGCGGAAAAAGCAAAATGTCGGCTATTTTACACGGGTTTTTATTGCTTATATCGGTAATATTAATTCCTAAGTTATTAAACATGATTCCGCTTTCGGTACTCGCCGCCATTCTGTTGGTTGTGGGTTACAAATTGGCAAAACCCTCATTGTTTAAAAAAATGTACAAAATGGGCTGGAAACAATGGGTGCCTTTTATAGTAACCGTGGTGGGCATTGTGTTTACCGATTTACTCGTGGGCATTGGCCTGGGCCTATTGGTAGGCATTGTGGTTATTTTGCTGAAAAGCTACCAAAACTCGCATTTCCTTCATATTGAAGATAAAAGCAACGGTAAAAACAAAGTAAAAATGACCCTTGCCGAGGAAGTTACCTTTTTTAACAAAGGCGCTATTTTAAAGGAATTGGAACGCTTGCCACACGATACTTACTTAGAAATAAATTTAATAAACACCCGATATTTGGATAACGATATTATTGAAATTTTAGAAGATTTTACCTACAAAGCAAAAGAGCGCAATATCGATATTAAATTAGTGTCCAAACGAGGCGTGGTAGAAAACCCCGAAAGCTTTATCCGCTTTTTTAACGAAAGGCCAAAATCGAATTTAAGTTTAAGTTAAGCCGAAAAGCATATTAAAAACAATTTTAGAACATTTTTAAAACCAAAAACTTGACAAGATGTGTTGATTAATGAAGTATTTCATTTTTAAGAACAATACATTTTAAGGCATATTACGCTTATAAACCTACAAGGTTATTTAAAGCCTTGCAGATTTTTAAGCCTCCAAAAAACATAAAAAACACATGAAAGCACATACAAGAGAAACACAAGCAACCATGACCCCACAAAGGTCACTACAATATTTAAAAGAAGGCAACCTGCGGTTTCAAAACAACTTAAAAGCAAACCGAAACTTATTGGAACAGGTAAACGACACGAGCGATGGGCAATTTCCGTTTGCCACCATTTTAAGCTGCATCGACTCCCGAGTGTCGGCCGAATTGGTGTTCGACCAAGGCTTGGGCGATATTTTTAGCATCCGGATTGCCGGAAATTTTATTAACGAAGATATTTTGGGCAGCATGGAATTTGCCTGTAAACTGGCTGGCACCAAACTTATAGTAGTTTTGGGGCATACCAGTTGCGGTGCGGTAAAAGGCGCTTGCGACGATGCCAAAATGGGCAACCTTACCAATATGCTGGCCAAAATAAAACCCGCAGTGCAGGGTATTATAGAGCCGCAAGATGCCGGTTTGCGCAATTCGAAAAATTTGGAGTTTGTAGATAGCGTGGCCGAAAAAAACGTATACATAGCTATTGAAAACATACGAAAGCAAAGCCCTATTTTAAAGGCTATGGAAACCAATAACGATATAGATATTGTAGGCGCCATGTACGATGTAAACTCGGGCGAGGTTCGTTTTTTCGAATAAAATTTTCGGGTATTAAAATTTGGAAATAAGAGTCTGTCCAAAAAGTCTGTTATTCTGAATCTTTCGACTTTGCTCAAGATAAACTAAATTGAAGCGTCTAAAAAAATTATATCTCTGATTTTTAACTAAATGAGATTTCTCGATATTTACCGCAAATTATGTTTGCTCCTCTTAATATCAAATGCTCGAAATGACAACAAAACTACTTTTTGGACAGCTTCTTTATGCTTTAGGGATAGATAGGATTGTACGTTGTAATTGTCCGTAATTGGCTGGTTGCCCCGCGTTAGGGATTGCAGCGGCATCCTTTTATGCCCCAAAACAACTATTAAAAACAGGGCTTACAAGGGGCAATACCATATTTTAAAAAAGATGCCGAAACACATTAGGCATAAAAGATATAGCGAAAAGCCCGACCCGTAGCTTGCCGGAGGGTAACGCCCAAATTAATAGCAATTGTTTTATGTGGTTTTGGCTGCCGCCCGCATAAATGCTTCGCATTTTTCTACCATATTTTTGCTGCCGCAAATAAAGGGTACGCGCTCGTGCAGTTCGGTGGGCTGGATATCCATAATTCGGGTAAAGCCGTCGCTGGCCTTGCCGTTGGCTTGTTCGGCTAAAAAGGCCATGGGGTTGCATTCGTAAAGCAATCGTAGTTTTCCGTTTTCGTTTTTGGAGCTTTTGGGGTATAGGTAAATGCCGCCTTTTATCATGTTGCGGTGAAAATCGGATACCAAGGAGCCTATGTAGCGCGAGGTGTAGGGGCGGTCGTCTTCTTCCATTTGGCAGTATTTTATATAGTTTTTTACGCCTTGGTGAAAGTGGATGTAATTGCCCTCGTTTACCGAGTAAATCCTGCCGTTTTCGGGAAAACGCATATTGGGGTGCGACAAATAAAACGAACCAATGGCGGGGTTTAGGGTAAAGCCGTTAACGCCTGCCCCGGTGGTGTACACCAACATGGTAGAGGTGCCGTAAACCACGTAGCCCGCCGCTACTTGCTGGTTGCCTTTTTGTAAAAAATCCTCAAGTTGTACCGGGGTGCCTATGGGAGTAATGCGCCTGTAAATGGAAAAAATAGTACCTACCGAAACGTTTACGTCAATATTGGAGGAGCCGTCCAAGGGGTCGATTAGCACTACATATTTGTTTTGGTGGTTTTCGTCCTGGCTGTTAATGGTAATAAAATCGTTTTCCTCCTCGCTGGCAATGCCGCAAACAATATTGCGGCGTATTAGGGTTTTTATAAATTTGGTGTTGGCGTAAACGTCCAACTTTTGTTGGTCCTCGCCCTGAACGTTTACATCGCCCGCCGCCCCGATAATATCTACCAGCCCCGCTTTGTTAACCTCGTGGTTTACTACTTTTGCCGCTAACCGAATGGAGTTTAACAGGCTGGACAGCTCGCCCGAGGAGTATTTAAACGAGGCTTGGTTTTCAATAATAAATTCGCCGAGGGTTTGTTTTTTGTGGGCCATGGTGTTTTTTTGTTTAAAAATAATATTTTTAGAAGTTAACTGCAATGTTTTCAGTTAATAATCCAAATGCTTTGTAATTTTTATCTATGTGAAGTTTGAAGTATATTTGAAAGCCCATAATGAGCATACTTCGGCTTTGCTCAGTACAGGTTTGGCAGGGCAAAATTCAACACCCACCGAAATAATTAAATAGCTAATCCACAGGTTCTTGATAAAATTTAAACAGATAAAACTAATTAATAAAAACCATAATATATTATGAATTTTAACATCCGTAAAGCCGAAAAAACCGATATGCCACAAGTGTTGGCCCTAATAAACCAACTTGCCGTTTTTGAAAAAGAACCCGATGCCGTAGAAATTACGGTTGCCGATTTAGAACATGACGGCTTTGGAAACAATCCCTTGTTTTTTTGCTTTGTGGCCGAGGCCAATAGTAAAATTGAAGGCATTGCGCTTTGTTTTTTCCGTTATTCCACTTGGAAGGGCAAAGCTATCCATTTGGAAGATTTAATTGTGAACAAAGCCATGCGCGGTCATGGTTTGGGTACGCTGCTTTTAAACGAGGTTATAAAATACGGGCACGGCTTGGGCGTTAGGCGTATTAGTTGGGAAGTGCTGGACTGGAATACGCCAGCCATAGATTTTTACCAAAAAAAAGGTGCTAATATTATGGACGAGTGGCGTATTGTACATTTAAACCAGCAAGGTATTGCCAATTATATTGCAAACCTATAACACTTTAAACATTGAAAACACTACAAAAACAGGTGTCACTGGCAAGGCACAAAGCAGTCCGTAGCTTGTATTGCGGATATTAAAACATTGCAAGATGCAAATTTTTAAGTTTGGCGGGGCATCGGTAAAAGATGCTAATGGCGTAAAAAATATGGTGTCGGTTTTGCAATATACCGGGTATAAAAATACGCTTATAGTAATATCGGCAATGGGCAAAACCACCAATGCGCTGGAGCGTGTGGTTAAAAACTATTTTGAAAACAAGCCCGAATTAAACAGTTCGCTACAAGCGGTTATTGGGTATCATAACCAAATTGTTTTAGGTTTATTTGAAGATGAAAAACATGTTGTTTTTTCAAAAATCTCAATACTTTTTGATGAATTAAGAGCATTTTTAAAAACCAATACGCCCACCGATTATAATTTTGTTTACGACCAAATTGTTGGCTACGGCGAGTTGGTTTCAACCCAAATTATTAGCGCATATTTAAACCACGTTGGCCTGCAAAACAATTGGTTGGATGTGCGAACGCTTATAAAAACCGATAGCAACCATAGGCGTGCCAACGTAAATTGGAGCGAAACCCAAGACTGTGTTTCGGCACAAATAAATACATCAATCTTAACTATTACCCAAGGCTTTTTGGGCAGCGATGCCAACAACCATACAACTACCTTGGGGCGTGAGGGCAGCGATTATTCTGCCGCTATTTTGGCCTATTGCTTAAACGCCCAAAGCCTTACCATTTGGAAGGATGTTGCGGGCGTGCTAAATGCCGACCCCCGTTATTTTGAACAGGCGCAATTGCTTAACAAAATAAGTTATCGCGAGGCCATAGAACTGGCGTTTTATGGAGCTTCGGTTATTCACCCCAAAACCCTTCAGCCCTTGCAACAAAAGGAAATACCGCTATTTGTTAAATCGTTTTTAAACCCGCAAGCCCCAGGTACGAAAATAAGCAAGGACAGTATGCTGGAACCTATGTTGCCTTGCTTTATAGCTAAGGGAAACTTGGTGCTAATTTCGTTGTCGTCATTAGATTTTTCATATATTATAGAAGAAAATATCAGTGCTATTTTTGCCCTGCTTGGCCAATACAAAATGAAGGTCGAGGTTATCCAAAACTCGGCCATTAGCTTTTCGGTTTGCGTTGAGGACCTTTTTAACAATATTGAGCCTTTACTGCTTCATTTAAATGAAAAATTTAAAATAAACCTTCATAAAAACGTATCGTTATTTACCATTAGGCATTATACCGACCAAGCCATTAAACAAATAGAACAAGGCAAAACCATTTTGCTAAAGCAATTAACCGCCGAAACCTTTCAGGTGGTTTGCAAAACGCCTTAAATCTCGTACGCGAACCCCGCCTTTTAATATAAAACGTTAAATTTCAATAAAATATCATTTCAATAATACATGCCGACTAACTAAACAATTTTGTACATTTACGGGCATGACCAAACAACAAAAAACAGGATTGGTAACCGCTAAGGAAGTCGCTAAGGCCATAAATATAGATAACTATGGCTTTATAGGGACTTTTGTGGGATGGCTGCTTATGAAAGTGCTTAAAATATCGACCCTTAATAAAATTTATAACCGCAACAAGCACCTGGGCGACCTTACGTTTTTAAATGCGCTTTTAAACGATTTCCAGATTAAGTTTGAAATCCCGGAAGAGGACCTAAAACGCTTGCCCAGGGAGGGTGCCTATATTACCATATCCAACCATCCGCTTGGTGGTATAGACGGTATTTTGTTGTTAAAGTTAATGCTGGAACAACGGCAAGATTTTAAAATTATAGCTAATTTTTTATTGCAGCGCATTGAACCGCTAAAGCCTTATGTTATGCCCGTAAACCCGTTTGAGGACCGTAAGGACGTAAAATCGAGCATTGCGGGTTTTAAAAATGCCATTTTGCATTTAAGGGAAGGGCATCCGCTTGGTATTTTTCCGGCAGGCGAGGTATCCACCTACCGTGACGGCAAATTGGTAGTGGACCGCCCATGGGAAGAAGCCGCCATAAAACTAATAAAAAAAGCCGAAGTTCCGGTAGTACCCATTTATTTCCACGCCAAAAACAGCAAACTGTTTTACAAACTATCGAAAATTAGCGATACCCTGCGTACCGCCAAATTACCTTCGGAACTGTTAACGCAAAAACACCGGGTTATAAAGGTTAGGATAGGCCGCCCCATTTCGGTAGCCGACCAAAGCGAATTTACGTCTATCGATGGGTTTTCCGATTTTTTAAGGCGAAAAACCTATATCCTATCCAACGCTTTCGACCCCAAGCCCAAAATACTCAATAATTTATCGTCGAGCCTAAAAACACCAAAACTCCCAAAAAGTATTGTAACGCCAATAGATTCCGAAATTATGGCGCAAGAAGTTGAAGCGCTTAGGCAGGACGATTCCCGGCTTTTAATTAGCAAAAACTATGAGGTTTTTTTAGCCGAATCGGTTAAAATACCCAATATTTTGCGGGAAATTGGCCGCCTGCGCGAAATTACCTTTCGCGAAGTGGGCGAAGGCACCAACGAAGCCATAGATTTGGACCATTTTGACGAGTACTACCACCACATGTTCCTGTGGGACAACGACAACCAACTTATTGCGGGCGCTTACCGTATGGGCATGGGGTCTGCCATTTTTAAACAGTACGGTATAGACGGGTTTTACTTGCAGGATTTATTTAGGTTCGAACCGGAATTATATAAAATGATGAGCCAGTCCATAGAAATGGGCCGTGCCTTTATTATTAAGGATTACCAACAAAAACCCATGCCCTTGTTTTTGCTCTGGAAAGGTATTGTGCACACCACCCTGCGTTTTCCCGAACACAAATATCTTATAGGCGGGGTTAGCATAAGCAACCAATTTTCCAACTTTTCAAAGTCGTTAATGATAGAGTTTATGAAATCGCATTACTACGACCCCTATATAGCACAGTACGTACATCCTAAAAAAGAATTTAAGGTAAAGTTGAAGGATGCCGACAAGGATTTTGTTTTTGACGAAACCGAAGCCGATTTAAACAAATTTGATAAACTTATAGACGAGGTGGAACCCGGTGCATTGCGCCTGCCCGTGCTGCTAAAAAAGTACATAAAACAAAATGCCAAATTGGTAGCCTTTAACGTGGACCCGCTGTTTAACAATGCGGTGGACGGCCTTATGTACATTAAAATTGCCGACTTGCCCGAAAGTACCGTACGCCCCGTTATGGAAGAATTTCAAGCCGAACTGGAACGCAAGTTTATGGGGAACGGGGAGGAGGAGTAAACATCGTTTGCGGTAAAGATGAATAATTTAAATTTATAATAGGCAAGATGCTCCACCTTGTTCAACATAATAAAAAGATTGGTCTTGTCATCCTGAACGCCTGTGCTGAGCAAGGTTAAAGCGAAGTGAAGAATCTCAAAAAAAGCATCTATTATAAAAATGATGAGATTTCTCGACTTCGCTCGAAATGACAGAAACTACACTTTATTAGGCAACTTCTTTGTTTTTACCTATACCTTAAAACCAAGGTTTTTTACCAACTTGGTAGGTTTGGTAAAAATCGTCATCGGATTTTGTTAGGTAGATGATGCCTTCTATTAAGCCTATTGTGCCTGGAATCCAAACAAAGAATAGCCCAATACCAATACAGGATAATAATATGGATAGCAAAGTTACACCTAAGAGAATACCGCCTTCTTTGGTATATCCTAAAATAAACTTGTGAGCACCTAAGCCCCCTAAGAAAATACCCAAAAGCCCCGCCAATACCTTTTTATTGTCGGTGCTGTTCCCGGAAAATGTTTCTTTGGCGTTATTAACAAACTCATTTGTGGTATCTTTTACGTCATCGGCAAATTCTTTGGTCGATTCTTTTGCTTCTTTAGCAAAATCCTTGGCTTTTTCTTTTGCGTCATCGGCAAAATCTTCAACTTTATCTACGGCCTTTTTTACGCTTTCCTTTGCGTCGCCTAATTTTTCGTTTAGGTCGTCGCTTAAACTTTTCTCGTCTGACATGTTTTTTGTGTTTTTCTTTGGTTAAGGGCTAAAGGTATAAAAAAAAAAGGATTTGTTTTTAAAAACTTACATTCTTTACCAACAAAAAATATTTTAGCCCAATTTATAGGAATATTACACATGTTGGTCTATTAAAATAGTATTGCCATCGGGGTCTTGTAGCATAATACTTGCCGGGCCAGAGGTGTTTTCGTTGGTTTCGCTTAGTAACGACACGTTGTTGTGTTTTAAATGTTTTTGAATGGTTCTAACATCATCAAACGTATCCAATAGTTTGGCGTTTTCGTCCCAACCCGGGTTAAAGGTTAGTATATTGCCCTGAAACATGCCTTGAAACAGGCCAATAAGGGCGTTGCCGTTTTTCATAATTAAATAGTTTACATCGAAACTGCCCGCAAATACCGTAAACCCTAATGTTTCGTAAAATGTTTTTGAAGTTTTTAAATCCTTCACATTTAAACTTGTTGAAAATGCGCCTAAATTCATGTTGTGTGTTTTTTGGTTTATATGTTATGTCCTAATAAAGCAGGGAACTATTTCTTTTTAAAATTACTTTCGTAAACCGCTATCCATTGTTGTACCGATAGCTTTGTGGCAAGCTCGCCAAGCAATTGGTACGGAATATCATTTAAGTATTTAAAGCGCACACAACTTTTGCCCATATTTAATTTGCGCTTGCTGTATTTTGGGTACTCGGCAACAAACCAATTATAAAGTTCGGGAATGGCGTAAATACCCATGTGATAAAAATTAATCGAGTTTTTTTGCGATGCAATACCCATAAACGGTAGTGGGTCGCTGGGCTTACAATGGTAGCCCTTGGGGTATATGCTATGTGGTACATAATACCCGAACATACCGTATTGTATGCCTTCCTGAAAGCCTTCGGGAAGGTTTTTGTTTATAATATCGCGTAATTTGCTAAAGGCTTCTTGGCGCTCTTTGGGAATTTGGCTAATATAATCTTCGGGCGAATTGGCTTGGTATTGCATGTTTCAGGTTTGGGGTTAACAAAACTTTTCTTTTATTTTATCGACTATGGTTTGGGCCAATTTTTCTTTGCTTTCTACCGTCCAGCCTGCAATATGGGGCGTTAACAGTACGTTTTGGGCTTGTATTAAATATTGAAATGCTTCGGGCATATCGGCAGAAAATAACGATTCGAACGAGGTTTTTTCATATTCCAGAACATCTAACCCAGCGCCTAATATTTTACCCGATTTTAAGGCTTCTACCAAATCTTGCGTTACCACGCTTTTGCCCCGCGCCGTGTTAATAAGCCAGAACGGTTTTGCAAACGCATTGATAAATTTGGTGTTTACCATATTAACGGTTAAGGGTGTTTGTGGCGTGTGCAGGCTTAGCACATCGCTGCGTTGTTGTAGTTCGGCAAGGCCAACTTGTTTGCTGTTTTGGTCTGCCACGCCGTCTTTTATATCGTAGCACAACACCTCAACATCAAACCCTTGCAGTTTTTTTGCAAATGCCTTGCCCATATTGCCGTACCCTATAATACCAACGGTTTTGCCGTCGAGCTCGATACCCCGATTGGCCTCGCGCAGCCATTGGCCGTGGCGTACTTCTTGGTCGGCTTTGTTTAATTTATTAAAAAGCGATAGCACCATGCCCAAGGCCTGCTCGCCAACGGCATTGCGGTTGCCTTCGGGGGCGGCAATTAGGGTAATTCCTTTTTTTTGGGCATAATCGCAATCTATGTTTTCGAGGCCCGCACCAACTCGGCCAATAAATTTTAACATGGTAGCCGCATCGAGAAATTGTTGGTCTATGGTAAACCTACTGCGGATTATAATGCCGTGGTAATGGTGTATTTTGGTTTCAATATCGGTTTTTGAAGATGTATAATCTTCGTGGTTTACAAAGCCTAAATCGGTTAATTGGTTTATTAGTAAAGGGTGATTGCTGTCTAAATGAAGTATTTTCACATGAATAAATTTAAGTTAAATATTTAATTTTAAGCTTATTAAATAACACAGCAAAAAACCGAAAGATTACTGTCTGTTGTTTTTATTCATGACCTTTTGTGGAGGCCTTAACCTTGGCTTTGCTAAATCCCTCAATGAGGGTTTCATGTGTTAATATTTATTGTTTTTTGTCACACTTCGTCAAGCTCAGTGCGGGCATGGAACACCAAAATTAACATTCTGCTGTGTGATTAAAACTTAATAATGGGTGTTTCATTTTAAAAAGTTGCGTATTAAATTTATTTTAAAAACCCGTTTGCGTAAATTCACTTCTACTTCAAATTTATAAATTTTAATTATTTTAAACATGCCCCAAGGCCAACCTTAAAAGCGGATGCCCTGTATTTTTTTATACTCCAAAATAGCTTTGCTATCGGATAATAACGACACATAATAGCAAACCCCCGATAAACGTTGGTAAAGGCTTGCATTTGCGGTTTGTAGGTTTTTGGGCAGGCTTTTTAAAATAAGTTTATCGTAGTTGGATGCCGTACCGTTAAAGCTGTTGTTTACCGCTTTGGTGTAGGTGCTTAACAGCGTGTTTATAAGGCCGTAGCCTGCAATTTCCTTGTCCACGACTTCTTGCGATTGGTAAATGTTTTCAATGCTTATTTTAATAATATCGTTTATTTGGGCTTGATACTTGCTTTTTTCCAAGAGCGAACAATTAAAATTGCCGTTTAAAATGGCGGTTTCGTTGTCCATAAAAATGGTAACGGCCTCATTAATAAGCGTACCTATTGCCAAGGCGCGCAAATAGCCAATGCGGTCCTTTTTGGTGGAAAGGGCATAGTAGTTTTCGGGTTTTATGGTGTCCCGTATAATTTTTGAAAGGTATTCCAAGGCGTATTCTTCTTGGATTAAACCAAGGTTTATACCGTCCTCGAAATCTATAATGGTATAACAAATATCGTCGGCAGCCTCAACCAAAAAAGCCAACGGATGGCGGGCATAACTTATATCTGTAGAGCTTCGGCTTATTAAGCCGAGTTCGGCAGCCACGTCAATAAAAGCCTCTTTTTCGCTTTGGAACACCCCATATTTTTTATCGGCTATGTGCGGTGTCGGCTTTTTGGGCAGCGATTCCTTGGGGTATTTGGTGAAGGCGCCAAGAGTGGCATAGCTTAGGCGCAGTCCGCCTTGGCGGCCGTTGCGGCTTTCGGTAAGGATTTTAAAGCCGTTGGCATTGCCCTCGAAATCGCATAGGTCTTGGTATTCCTTATCGGTTAGGTTGTTTTTGTAGGTTTGGCCTTGTCCTGTTTTAAAAAATTGGCCTATGGCCTTTTCGCCCGAGTGCCCAAAGGGTGGATTGCCTATATCGTGCGCCAGGGCGGCAGCGGCAACAATGGCGCCAAAATCGTTAATTTGGTAACCGTGTTCGTGTTGCAAATGGGGGTGTTTTTCCAGTATTTTTTCGCCTACCCGCCTACCCAGCGAGCGCCCCACGACGCTTACTTCCAAGCTGTGGGTTAACCGGGTGTGGGCAAAATCGGTTTGCGATAGGGGGATTACCTGCGTTTTGTCCTGTAAACTCCTAAATTCGGAGGAAAAAATAATACGGTCGTAATCTACCTCGAAGCCCAATCGGGTTTCGTCCTGTTCTTTTCGTAATCGTTTATTGGTATCGCCTTGGCGTTTTAAGGATAGTAGCTGTTCCCAGTTCATTGTTAAAAATTGAGGTGGCAAGATACTTAATTTAAGTAGAATTTTAGGCTTTATTTTGGGATGATACCGGGCAAGCCCATACTTTTTCCGCAAAGATAATTTTACTAAAAACTATTTGGTTCTCGAAAGTAAAACACTATTTTCCGTAGAAAACGCAGATATGCGCAGAGGAACTTTCGCCCAAAAGGGTGAAAGAACATTGGTAAAAATCAGCGACGTCTGAGGGAGAAACAACTATTAATGAATGCGTGAATATTTAATAAGGTAAAACTCAAAAATTTATAAAAACGATTCGTTTTTAGTGACTGAAATAGAAGATAAATGCTCAAATATTTAGATGTTTAAAGTATGATTTTACCTTGTGGGACGATATATCATATTTGTACCAGTCTTAACATTTCGGTAACCTTAACATTATAATTCCTTAAAGTTTAGCTAACACACTTAGAAAACAAAATAATTTTCTTTGCTTCACATTAAAATATTTTTTATGAAATTTCTTTTGGTTTTCGCCTTGTTGTGTACTTCGGCTCTTGGTTTTGCCCAAAATACGGGTATAATTGTTGGGAAAATAACCGATGAAGAAGTGGCTAACGCCCCTTTGGTACTGGCCAATATTAACATTAAAGGCACTAAAATAGAAACCAATACCGACCAAACCGGCTTGTTTGCTCTTGAAAATCTTGAAGCTGGCAATTACGTTTTGGTTTGTAGTTTTTTGGGTTATAAAAACAAGGAAATTAATGTACACGTTGATGCCCTAACGCCTTTGGAAATTAATATTGCGCTAACCGCCAATACCATTTCGTTAACCGATTTGGCCGCCATTACAAGTATTGTGCAAAAAGAGGAAGCCACTACAAAAGTCTTAAACTAATAAAAGGTAATTTTCGGGGCTATCCACCATTACTTTCAATTTTTTAAATTATCTGTTTCCAATAGATTGCTACTTTGGTCGCAAGCATATTTGCCCTGTTGTTAAGAAGCCCAAAACTGTATTCAAATATTAAAAACAGCTTTACGGTTATTTAAGCTCCGCTTAACTTTCCTTAACATTACCGTAACCCTTTTATCACCATAGCTTAACTTAAACGTAACGCTTCGTTTACAAACGCTATCGTTATTTGCAGCGTGATAAAAACTAAAATTATAATGAAACAACACCTATTAATTATAGCGCTTTTACTTAGCGTTTTTGCGTATGCGCAAACCACAGGCTCGGTAGTGGGCAAACTAACCGATAAGGAATACAACAACGAGCCTTTGCCCTTTGCCAACGTTTTAATAAAAGGCACTACAAAAGGCACCACATCGGATATCGATGGATTATATAGCCTCGAATATTTAGACCCCGGTGCCTATACCTTGATGTTTAGCTTTGTTGGCTACGAAACACAGGAAATACCCGTAACTATTGTGGCGGGAAAAGTAACCGAGGTTAACGTACCCATGGGTGCCAGCGCCGCCTCGTTGGACGAGGTTGTTATTACCACAACCACCAAGCGCGAAAGCGAAACGGCTTTACTATTGGAGCAAAAAAAATCGGTGGCCTTTAAAGCGTCTATTGGGGCAGAGGAACTATCGAGAAAAGGCGTGGGCGATGTTGCTGCCGCAGTAACAAAAGTTAGTGGCGTAACAAAACAAGAAGGTACGGGAAGCATTTTTGTAAGGGGCTTGGGCGACCGTTACAACGTTACCACTTTAAACGGACTGCCGTTGCCGTCCAACAACCCGGCGACAAAAAATATAAATTTGGATATTTTTTCGACCGATATTGTGGAGTATGTGGCTATTAGCAAAACCTTTGAAGCCCAAAATTATGCCGATTTTGGTGGCGCCAATATTAATATTGTTTCCAAAAAACACTCGGGGTTGCCTTTTCTTGCTATTGGTGTAGGTTTGGGTGCTAATACCAATGTTTTAAAAGTAGACGATTTTTATTTACAGGACGGCCCTTCGTATCTTGGTTTTAATCATGGTAAAAAGCCGGACAATCCGTTTTTGCCCTACAACTATTCGACAAGTTGGGACAGGCAAAACACAAAAAACACCTTTAACAACAGTTACGCGCTTTCGACCGGAAAACGATTTAATATTGGCGAAAACGGCCGTTTGGGTACTTTTATTACCGCTTCGTTCGATGCCGACAATACATATACCGAAGGCTTGGACCGTGGTAGTATTACCGCCCAAGGCACTATTAATTCGGACCTTTACAAAAAATCGTACCAGCACAATACCAACACGACCGTAATGGGGTCGGCCGATTATAAAATAAACAGCAACAACTCGCTACTGTTTTCTTCCATGTTTTTAAATTCCAGTGGCCAAAAGTATAGCGAGTACGAGGGCACCAACCAAAACTTCGATGGTGGCGCATCGGGAGCCGGCGATATTTCGGGATTTATCAAGCGGGGTACTTTTGAAAGAACGCAATTAGTTGTAAACCAATTATTGGGCAAACACAACCTTAGCAATAAATGGGAAGCAAATTGGGCGGTTGGCTATGGTGTTATGAACAATATCATCCCGGACCGTATGCAAAACACTTTTGTGCCTTCGCGCGACGGCTCGGGAAATTACACCTTTTTTACCGATTCCAGTATCCATAACCATAGGTATTTCGAGGATTTAGAAGAAAAAGAAATATCGGCAAACGTTTCGGTATCGTATAATTTTAGTAAAGCTGAAGATGAAAATTTTAAAGGAAAGGCCACTTTGGGCTATTCCGGAAGGATGAAGGATATCGACTTCAACTCCCAATTATATGCTTTTTTCCCCGTAGCCAATTCAAATAATTTCCCGAAAGACGATATCCATAATGTAGACTACTACTTTAACGCCTCGAATTTTAATTATTCCAATGGCGACCAATCCAGTGTGGTTAACCAATTGTACAACGGCAATTTAGATTTGCATGCCGGATTTATTAATTTACAATACCAATTTACCGATAAACTATCCGTAATTGCGGGGCTTAGGCTGGAGCAGTTGGACCAATCGGTATATTTTGTATCGCAATTGGCACCAAGTGGCGATACTTCAAGTTTTTCGCCGCTTAATGTACTTCCCAGTTTAATAGCCAAATATGTGCTTAACAACAAGCAAAACCTAAAATTTGCAGCCAGTAAAACCTATACTTTGCCGCAGTTTAAGGAAAAAGTAAAGCTGCTGTTTCAAGATGTTACGCAGGATTATTTTGGCAACCCGAGCTTGTACGCCTCGACAAATTACAATGTAGATTTGGGTTGGGAGTTTTACCCAAGTAACGGCGAGCTAATTTCGGTTACCGGATTTGGAAAAATAATACAAGACCCCATTAACGAAATGTTTACCAACTCGTCGTCGGGCAATATTACCTATGCCAATACAGGTAAAAAAGCCACCGTTGCAGGTGTTGAGGTCGAGTTTAGGAAAACTATTGTTGAAACTGAAAAAGAAAACGATTTAACCAACAAACTGTCGTTCGGGGTTAATGGTTCCTACCTATACCATAACCAAGATTTGGACAGGGATAAGGTTTTTTCCGAAAACGGTTTTGGCGCCAACTTTACCTTCGACGAAGCCAAGCTTTCGGGAGCATCGGATTTTTTGGCTAACGCCGATATTACATTTACTTCGCAATTTGCCAAAAACAAAGACTTTACCGCAACGCTTGCATACGCTTATTTTTCCGATAAACTGGCGGTAATCGGCACACAGGGTCTGGGCAATATGGTCGATAAATCGATTAACAAATTGGATTTTGTTGTAAAAACCAACATTACCAAAGCCTTACAGTTGGGCTTGTCGTACAAAAACATTTTAAATCCGGCATACAAACGTGTTTTGGAACAAAGCAAAGTAGCCGCAAGTACAACCGACGATGTTTTGGTAAGCTCCTATAAAGCAGGATCGGATATCGGGCTTTCCTTAAAATATACGTTTTAAAACTTATGGTTTAAATTAATGTTAGTCAAAATTTAATTTTATTGGCTTGTTGTTCTGAATGCTTATACTGGGTAAAGTCGAAGTGAAGAATCTATAACAAATAGGGATGTTTCACTTTTGTTCAAAAAAATAAAACATCTCCTTATTGTGCAACCTCTTTACTGTTTTTGAAAGGCATGTAAAGTTAACGTTAATAAATTAGGTTACGCCCCCGATATACTTAACAACATCATAATACTTAATTAACTTAATAAAAACACACTCTGCTTTTCTTTGCCGAGTAAACAAAACTTAAAAAAAATTCAAAAAATGAAAAAATCAATTCTATCAATTGCAGCCCTGGCGGGTCTTGTTTTTACCAGTTGTAGCGACGACGATAACACAGCGCCATCAAGCAGTTTCGAATTAAATGCAGCCGATTTTAAGGGCAATATTAACGATGGTACGGTAACCTTAAACCCGGTGGAAACTTATGTATTAACCGGACCGCTTATTGTTAAGTCCGGCGCCACCTTAACCATTCCTGCGGGAACAACTATTGAATCTGACCCTTCGGGCGACCCACTGGTTATGTATATTGGTGTTGAAAGAGGTGCAACTATTAATATCGATGGGCAACCCAACAACCCTGTTGTAATGACCTCGGGGAAAACCGCTAAGGCCGAAGCCGATTGGGGCGGGCTAATTATTTGTGGCGATGCCCCCGTTAATACCGGTAGCAATGGCGAATCGGAAGTGGGCTTAATGGCCTACGGTGGCGATAACGCAACCGATTCTTCTGGTCGGGTTAATTATTTAAGAATTGAGTATACGGGGTCTAAATTCTCGTCCTCTAAAGAATATAACGGTGTATCGTTTTTTGGTGTGGGTAGCGGCACCCAAGTATCCAACATTTATGCTTACGAAAGTGGCGACGACGGTATCGAGTTTTTTGGCGGTACGGTAAACGCCAATAATTTGGCCATTATTAACGCTTACGACGATTCGCTGGACTTTGCCGATGGCTACAATGGCACCATTACCAACGTTTACATTTCGGGTATTAGCAAAGCGGGTGTCGAAGGTTCCAACAACGGGTCCAATGATATTGCAACGCCTATGACCAATGCCACTTTGGTAAACGTAACCATTGTAAAAGGCACCGACGCCAAATTTACGGCTTCGGAGCAGGCTATTAACTTTAAGGAAGGTGGCGGAAAACAAACCTATACCAATTTGTTTGTGTCCGGTATCGATACCTTTGCAAAGTTGGACTCTGGTTCTGGTGCAACCGCAAGAATCGAGGCTGGCGATTTTAAGGTAAACGGTGTTAATTTTGTAGCAACAAGCAATTTAACCACCGATTACGTTTCTACCCAAACGGGTGCCGGTAACGGTGCAAGCGAACCAACTTGGTTGGCGGCTATTAAGTAATAACTTTTGTTATTTAAACAATAAAAAAACGCCTCCCTTATCTAAGGAGGCGTTTTTCTGTTTTTAGTATTTTCAAGCCTTAAAGCCCCTGATTGTTTTTAATATCAGTTTCTTTTAAACTTGCTATAACATTAGCGTTATAGTCTACTTCTTTTACACTATCTTTAGTGTAATAAAACCATTTGCCGACTTTTTTCCCATTATCATAATGTCCAGAAACCGTTTTTTTGCCTTCTTCGTTAAAACTTAACCATTCGCCTTGCAATTTACCATCTGCAGTGTAAAACCCTGTTTGGCTTACAGCTCCATTGTCATGATAATAAACCACCTCGATTAAATTGGTGTCCTTGTTAAGTTTTAATTCGCGCTTTTGCTCTTTTTGGGCAAAAGCAACCGCAGTAATTAAGAAGGCAAAAAGTAAAACTAACTTCTTCATAATTATGGGTTTTAAAATTGTACTACCAAAGTTAGCAAATAAATAACGTTTAAGCAACATTTGCGTAACATTAATTTAATATTGAAATTATAACATATTGTAATTCATTTGTTTAATTATTTTCGAAATTGAAAACTATTAATAATTACTTAATATTAAAATGATGGTTAAATAACTGAAAACCTTGAAATTTACCGTGTCTTAAGACAACACTTTAGTATTTCATTATAATCCATTTAGTTTTTGTCGACTTTACATTATTATGATTTCTAGTTGGACTGCCTTTGGCCAAGGCAGTCTTTTTTGTTTTTACGCATAGATTCTGTGTTGATTTCCAAATAAAATCTTAATTTTTATTACTTTTGTTTTTCAAGACAGTCATTGAGCTAGTCTCTATAGCGTGTTTGAACCATTTGTGTTTGCACGCTATTTTTGTTTTCATAGTATTGGTTGTCATATATGGTTTCGTTTTTGAATAATATGTAAATAAGTTCCAATATCTTTCTTTGGATTGCCACTAGTGCTTTCATTTTTATACCGTGTTTTGATACTAATCGTGCATATATACTTTTAAAATTTTCATCCCACTTTACGGCACTCAACGCAGGTAAATGTACTGCTTTACGCAGGTTGCGGTTTCCTTTTTTGGATATTCTTGGCTTGCCTTTTATCGAAGTACCCGACTGTTTTTCTTTTACGTCTAAACCCGCATAGCCGGATAGCTGCGATTTGTTTCGGATTAATTCAAAACCGTTTGTTTCGGCTAGAACGATTATGGCAGTTAGGTTTCCAACACCCGGTATTGTTGTGATTCTTTGAATAATTTTTTTGACTTCCGGATATTTTTCTACCAAATCTGTTATGTCTTCTTTTATCTCTTTTTCTTGTGAATTTAGAAACTTTATTCTTGTTTCCATTCTTTCCAAACTCTTCTGGTTGGGTTCGGCTTCTGTTTTCTCAGCGTGTATCTGGTTTTTGATAATGCTCCGCTCTTGGACTATTTGATCCCGTTCACGGGTAAGCTGTTGTAATTCTTTATAAACATTTTTTGGCTTTGTCCATTGGTCCAATTTTCGCTCTAAACCGAATTGTGCAATGGCTTGCGAACAGCTTTTGTCCGTTATGGTTTTTAGCTCCAATGTCCGCATATAATTGCTTATTTTGTTGGGCAACACGATACTTGCTTCATAGCCGTTATCAGCTAAATAATAGGCAAATTTTTGGTGGTAAACACCTGTAGCTTCCATGACATAACGAACCCGAACATCAGCCCCAGCTAATCTATTTACCCATTCTGCAAGATTTTTAATACCTGACTCACTGTTCTTAAATACTTTGTAGGCAAATAAGTCAATCGTAAAATCGTCAAATAAACGCCCTAAAGTGACTACCAATTCTTTTTGTGCCACATCTATGCCGGCAACTTGTTTTACTACTTTTTTCATCATTTCTATTTTTAATTATAAAGTGATGAATCTCCCTTCGTCTTTTCTCCTGGTTGGATATTCTGAATATTAAACACTGTTTAACTTCTTACATTCTGTTCAGACTCTAAAAGATAAAAAAGAATGAGGTAATTTCTATGGAACGATATGCTTCAATGAGCTATCTTGTGGTTTATGTACTCTCATTCTTTTCACTTTATGAGTGCAAAATAACGCCACTTTTAATTTCTACAAACATAGGAGT
>JBKEDS010000005.1:0-19428 GCA_047975545.1 Flavobacteriaceae bacterium
ACTAAAAGCACATTTCAGAAGTAGAATTTAAAGAGGGCGTTTGTCCTCTTTTTTATTTGAGTTAAAAAAGAATTGAAAAGAGTTAAAAAAAGGGAGGTTTTAGAATTATGGGTACAAATATGGGTACATTTCACCTTATTTTAAAGCAATAAAAAACGCAACTCGTTTATTATTAGTGAGTTGCGTTTTTAAATTGTGGTACCTCCAGGAATCGAACCAGGGACACAAGGATTTTCAGTCCTTTGCTCTACCAACTGAGCTAAGGTACCTCGCTAAAGCGGTTGCAAATATAAATTGTTTTTTCGTATTCGGCAAAATTATTTTGTGAAAAAATTAAAGTTAATGCCAATTTTTTATTGCTCTGGTATTTATGTAACTAACAGGCAATATTTAGCTTTGGTTTTGTACTTTTGGCGCTTTGGAATAATGAACTTAATATTAGACATAGGAAACTCCTTCGCCAAGCTCGCCGTTTACAATGGCGATAGCCTTGTGCTTTGCAATCGTGTAAACAAGACCGACTTATTGCAGCAGGCCAAACAACTCAAGGTGCAGTTTCCATTGGTTAAAAGCGCCATAATAGCTTCGGTAGGAGGCGTGGCCGTTTCTGATTTGGAAACCTTAAAAACAATGTTTAATCTTTTAGAATTAAACGCCTTGGTTAAACTGCCGTTTAAAAACCTTTACGAAACCCCAAGTACCTTGGGCGTAGACCGAATAGCCTTGGTAAGTGCGGCCGCAACCCAATACCCCGGTAAAAATGTATTGGTTATAGATGCGGGAACTTGTGTAACGTTCGATTTTATTAATAATGAAGCGGTTTATCTTGGCGGTGCTATTTCGCCCGGGCTACAAATGCGCTACAAGGCCTTAAATACGTTTACCGAAAAATTACCGTTATTAAACCAAAGCCATCCCGAAGGGTTTATAGGCACAAGTACAAATACATCTATACATGTGGGGGTTGTGCTTGGCATGGCGCACGAATTGGAAGGTGTTATACGGCGGTATAAAGAAGAATATAAACATTTAACAGTAATTTTAACAGGCGGCGATGCTAATTTCTTGTCAGAACAATTAAAAAGTAGCATATTTGTCAACTCCAATTTTCTTTTAGAGGGATTGAATTTTATATTAAAGTATAATACAAACGAATGATTAAAAAACTTGTATTAGTTTTTCTTGTAGTATTGGCAACGAAAAGTTACGGACAAGAAGGTATGGCCTCCCCATATTCTTTTTATGGTATCGGAAGCCTTAAATTCAAAGGCACGGTAGAAAACCAAAGCATGGGTGGCATTAGTGTTTACATGGACAGCATTCATGTTAATTTAAGAAACCCGGCTTCCTACGCCAGCGAAAATTTAGAATTGTTGAATAAAGAATCCCGACCCGTTAAGTTTACCGTGGGCGGTAGCTATTCTTCCATAAAACTAAAAAACAACTCGGGTAGCGATAGGGCTTCAACCGGTACTTTCGATTATTTGGCCTTGTCCATCCCGCTTGGAAAATTTGGTGTGGGCTTTGGGCTTATGCCATATACGTCGGTTGGATATAAGTTGGAAACACTAAACGATAGCGGCAACCCCACAAATTGGTTTCGGGGCGAAGGCGGTGTAAACAAAACCTTTTTGGCCGTGGGATATCAGGCTTTTAAAGGCTTTAGCATTGGTGCCGATGTGCAATATAACTTTGGTAATATACAAAACAGCACCATAGCATTTAATTACGATGACGATGGTGTGCTAACCCTCTTTCAATCCAAGGAAAGCAACCGTTCCGATTTAAGCGGGCTTAACGTAAATATAGGGATGTCGTACAAAACCATGATAGCCAATAAACTGGAGTTTGTAACCGCTTTAACCTTTACGCCCGAAAGTAAGCTGGTGTCCAGAAACGAACGAGCCATTTCGGTAGTTACCATAGATGCCAGTACGGGAACGGAAATTGATGTAGCAACCACCGATACCGATTTAGAAGCCTTGGGCTTGGCAAAAACCAATTTAACCATGCCGGCAAGGCTGTCGCTTGGCACGGGTATAGGAAAACCTCACCATTGGTTTTTCGGGATAGAATCGGAATTTCAAAAAACCAGTAACTTTTCGAATGAACTATATGCAAGTAGCGAAAGCACCTATGTGGATGCCATGACCTTTTCGGCGGGCGGGTTTTATATTCCCGAGTACAACTCGTTTAACAACTACTTTAAACGTGTGGTTTACAGGGCAGGTTTTCACTATGGAAACACGGGCTTGGAAATAAAAGACGAATCGATAAAAGAGTTTGGCATATCTTTTGGAATGGGATTACCGATAGGAACTTTCTTCTCCAACGCCAATATTGGTGTAGAAGTAGGAAAAAGAGGAACATTGAACAAAAATTTAATACAAGAGAATTTTGTTAATTTCCAATTAAGTTTATCTTTGAACGATAGATGGTTCCAAAAACGAAAATACGACTAATACGAATAAAACAAAAACCATGAAAACTAAAATTACATTTTTATTGGCACTAATTGTTGGGTTTAATTTAAGTTTTGCACAGCAAGATGAAGAACTATTGGCTAAACTGTCCATTTTTCACGAGTATGTAAAATCGGGAAATTTTGATGCGGCTTACCAACCTTGGATGGAAGTGCGCAACGCCAACCCAAAATTCAACAATGCCATTTATATTGATGGCGAAAAGATTTTGGACCACAAAATAGAAAAATCCACAGGCACCGAAAAAGCAGGGTTTGTTAGCGATTTGGCAAAACTTTGGGAACAACGGGCCGAGCATTTTGCCAGCAAAACCCCAAAAGGCGAATATGCTGCTAAAGCCTGCCAATTATTGTACGATAATAGGGATGTGTTGAACAAAACCGACTTGGAATTGTACGAGTGTTTCGATGCTGCCTATAAACTGGACAAAGCTACCTTTACAAACCCAAAAAGTTTGTACACCTACTTTTCTTTAATGGTCGACTTGTACGATGCCGGACAAAAACCCGCCGAGAATTTGTTTGACAAATACGACGATATTACCGAAAAAATAGAGGAAGAAGTTAAAAACTACTCCGAAAAGCTAAACCCGATTATCGAAAAAGAAGAAGCCGGAACGCCCCTAAGCGGTAAAGAGCCACAGTACAAGAAATTTTACGAAAGCTACCTAAACGCTTACGACCAAATATCGCAAGGCTTGGACAAAAAACTGGGCGACAGGGCCAATTGTGCCAACTTAATTCCGTTATACAGAAAGAATTTTGACGCCAATAAAACCAACGCCGTTTGGTTGCAACGTGCCGCAGCTAAAATGAACGAGAAGGAATGTACTACCGACCCCTTGTTTTTCGAGTTGGTTAATGCTTACCACGAGCTAAGCCCATCGGCAAATTCGGCCTTTTACTTGGGTATCTTAAAGGATAAAGATGGCGATACAAATGGAGCCATTGCATTTTACGAGCAAGCCATTAGCTTAGAAACCGATAACTTTAGAAAAGCAAAACTTTACGACAGAATTGCCAACAAGCTAAAAGCAAAAGGCAACTATGGCAAAGCCAGAAGTTATTACAGGGAAGAGCTTAAGCTAAACCCCTCAAACGGGCGTCCTTACTTGGCCATAGCCCAAATGTATGCCAATAGCGCTAATAGCTGTGGCGATTCAACCTTTAACAAACGGGCCGTTTACTGGTTGGCTGCCGACGAAGCCCGAAAAGCCGCCAGGGTAGATGCAACTTTAAAAAATTCTGCTCAGCAGTACATTAATAGTTATATGGACAGGGCACCGTCGAAATCCGATGTGTTTACTGCCGGAAACGCAGGGCAAACCATTAGCATTGGCTGTTGGATTGGCGCCTCGGTAACCGTACCAAGCCTTTAATGAAAACACAAGTTTTAAATAAAATATCAAGCATAGTCACCGTAATAGCGGTGACTATGTTTTTTTCGTGCAACAGCAACCTAAAGGAGGTTCAGCAATTAGGCATAACCGAAAACGAACCCATTGGCATTGCCAAAAACATTAACTTAAAATATACCGATTCCGGGCGTGTAACCGCTAATTTAATAAGCCCAAAAATGTTGGATTACAGCAATAGGAAGTTTCCGTATAGTGAATTTCCCGAGGGCATAACCTTGTACCTGTACGACGAAAAAAACAACAAAAGTACCGTAGTGTCCGATTACGCCATAGTTTACGACCAAACCAATTTAATCGATTTACAAAAAAATGTGGTTATAACCACCAAGGATAGCAGCGTGCTAAAAACCGACCAACTGTACTACGAACAAAAAAAAGAATGGCTGTTTACCAATAAGCCCGTGTATTTTACCACCACCGATTATATTATAAACGGTAACGGTTTCGATTCTAATTCAAAATTCGCAAATGCCGAGGTTATTGAAATTAACGATGGCGTTATCGAGGTAGAGGATTAGTGTTGCAATAATTTATTATGGCGTATAGAGATTGCCTCCTCCGTTGCCGTCGCAATGGCGTCATCGCGAGAAGGAGGCACGACGACGAAGCGATCCCCACACGAAGTTTCAGAGTTGACACGACACAACAATCAAACTTCATCCATAATCTATTCTCTAACCGTTAACAATCTAACAACATTAACTATATTTGCCAATAAAACCGAAGACATGAAACTTTCAAAAATATTCCAATACGCCTACCTCGCCTTCGCTGTAATTTTTACCTACGACGGCATAACCAAATGGAACGCAGACCGAACCGGAGCCTATATGTCGCTTGGTTTGGCGGCCTTGGCTGTTTTTATGTTTTTTTTCAGAAGGCGGTTTTCCAACAAATACCGTAACGACAACTCTAAACAATGAGTACCGCAGTAGTTATCATTATTGTTTCGTTAATACTATCGGCCTTTTTTTCGGGTATGGAAATAGCCTATGTATCCTCGAACAAAATACATATCGAAATCGAGAAAAAACAAGGCGGTTTACTTTCTAAAATCCTGTCGAAATTAACGGCAAAACCTTCAAAATTTATAGCCACCATGCTTATTGGAAACAATATAGCCTTGGTAGTTTACGGATTTTTTATGGGCGATTTGCTGGTAGGCTGGTTTAAAACCCTCGTGCCAACATCGTCGGCGTTTTTGGATGCCCTGCTAACCGATTTCAGCCTCCTGACCCAAACCATAATATCCACCCTGCTTATTTTAATTACGGCCGAATTTTTGCCCAAGGTGTTTTTCCAAATTTATTCCAATACCCTGCTAAAAGCCTTGGCATTGCCCGCCTATATATTTTATGTGCTGTTTTCGCTTATTTCGGAATTTGTTATTTGGATATCCGATTTTGTGCTAAAACACCTGTTTAAAACCGAGGGCGACCAAATACAATTGGCCTTTACCAAGGTGGAGTTGGGCAATTATATAAGCGAACAAATGGAGTCGGTCGAGGCGCACGACGAAGTCGATTCCGAAATCCAGATTTTTCAAAATGCCTTGGAGTTTTCCGAGGTCAAGGCCCGCGAGGTTATGGTGCCCCGAACCGAAATAACCGCCATAGATATTAACGATTCCATAAAAAACCTAAGCGCCCTTTTTACCGAAACGGGCTATACCAAAATTTTGGTTTATAACGATACCATAGACGATGTTTTGGGCTACGTGCACTCCTTCGAACTGTTCAAAAAACCAAAAGATATTAAAGCCATGATGCTTCCGGTGGAGTTTGTGCCCGAAACCGTTTTAGTAAAGGACGTGCTTAACGTACTCATAAAAAAACACAAGAGCATAGCCGTGGTTTTAGATGAATACGGCGGCACATCGGGTGTTATGACCGTTGAGGATATTGTAGAAGAACTTTTTGGCGAAATAGAAGACGAACACGACACGATAGATTTAATTGAAGAAAAAACCGACGACAACACCTTTACGCTTTCGGCACGCCTGGAGGTCGATTATATTAACGAAACCTACAAGCTGGACCTGCCCGAAGGCGAAAACTACGAAACCCTTGGTGGCCTGATTGTTAACCATACCGAAGGCATTCCCGTAACCGACGAAGTAGTTAAGTTCGACAAATTCCAGTTTACCGTTTTGGAGGCCTCCGACCGAAAAATTGAGCTTATCGAGCTTAAAATTATTGAAGAGGATTAGAACTTCGCAATAAAACAGCTAACTCCTTTTATTATTAAACAGAAAATAGTATTTTCGCGCACATTAATTTTGTTAAGCACAGACCAATAAAACAATTAACCATAAAATTCCGAAAAGGAATAAAAAAATAAACAGCAAATGGCAGTATTAAATAAGATTAGACAACGCTCGTTATTTTTAATTATAGTAATAGCATTAGCGTTATTTTCTTTTGTATTAGCAGATTTATTCAACAAAGGCAATTCGTTTTCGCAACAAGCCCAAAATGTTGTGGCAACCATAAACGGCAAGGAAATTAACCGCGACGATTTTATGCAAAAAGTAGAAAACATGCAGCGCCAATTAGGGGCAAACGCCACCAATAGCCAAGTTATTAACCGTGTTTGGGACCAAGAAGTACGCCAAGCCGTGTTGGAGGCGCAGTTCGATAAATTGGGCATTACCGTAGAAAAGGACCAAATGCGCGATTTGCTAAAACAAGCCTTGGCATCCAGCCCAGAGTTTTTAAACGAAGCCGGTTTGTTCGACGAAAACAAACTTAACGAATACATTGCCAACCTAAAGGAAACCTCGCCCGTAGGCTACCAAAGTTGGATAAGCTACGAAAACAACTTGGCCTTGAGTGGCCTGCAACAAAACTACTTTAACTTGGTACGTGCCGGCTTAACCGGAACTTTGGCCGAAGGCGAGTTAGAGCATAACCTTGAAAGCAATACCACAGATATTAAATTTGTACAAGTACCTTACACCTCCATAGCCGATAGCTTGGTAAAAGTAAGCAAGGCCGAAATATCCGTTTATGTTGAAAAACACAAAAAACAATACGAAGTTGAAGCCTCAAGGGATATAAAATTCGTGCAGTTTAACGAAACCGCTTCTTTAGACGACGAAAATACCATAAAAACAAACCTTCAAGATTTGTTAAACAATAAAGTCGTGTACAACGAAGTAACAAAAGCCAACGACACTGTTGCCGGATTTGTAAACACTTTGGATGTACAGGATTTTGTAAACGCCAATTCCGACATTAAGTTCGACGAGCGTTTTATGTTTAAGTCTGCCCTGTCGCCCGCCGTGGCCGATAGCATTTACAAACTAAACAAAGGCGAAATTTATGGCCCCTACAAGGACAACGGCTTTTTTAACATAACCAAGGTGGTTGCCGTAAAACAACTACCCGATTCGGCCAAGGTGCGCCATATTCTAATTCCGTTTATCGGGGCGCAAAGTACCGATGCTTCCGTAGTACAAACCGAAGTACAGGCCAAAGCAACCGCCGACAGCTTGTTAACCGTATTAAAGGGCAACCGCTCCAAGTTCGAGGAATTTGTAACCACATATTCGTCCGACCAAGGTAGCGTTCAAAACGGTGGGCGTTACGATTGGCACCCCTACAACACCATGGTACCCGAGTTTAACGATTTTGAGTTCGAGGGCAACGTAGGCGATTTGGGCGTTGTTAAAACCGTTTTCGGATTTCATATTATAGAAATTGAAGGCCAAAAGGACAAAAAGAAAGCCATTCAAGTAGCCACATTGGCCAGAAAAATAGAACCGTCGGACGAAACGGTAGATAAAATATTCAGGGAAGCCTCGGAATTCGAAATTGCTGTTAACGGCAAAGATTTTGAAGAAGTAGCCAAATCGAGCAACTTTACCGTTCGCCCCGTAAACGGCATAAAAGTTTTAGACGAAAACATTCCCGGCGTTGGCAACCAAAGGCCAATCGTGCGCTGGACTTTCGAAGAGGAAGCCAAAGTAGGCGATATTAAGCGTTTTAGCATACCAAACGGCTACGTTATAGCCCAGTTGGTAGCCAAGCACGAAAAAGGACTAATGTCCGCCGAAGATGCCTCGGCCAGTGTTTTGCCAATTTTGCGCAAGCAAAAGAAGGCCCAAATGATAAAGGACCGCATAACGGCCAAAAACTTAAACGATTTAGCCTCGGCCGAAAAAACCATTGTAAGGACCGCTTCGGCCATTAATATGAAAAACCCGACCATTTCGGGCGCAGGAAGGGAACCTTTGGTAGTTGGTACCGCTTTTGGCTTAAAAGAAGGCCAAACCTCTAAATTAATAGAAGGTGCCAATGGCGTTTACATGGTACAAGTTGAAAAAGTAACCCCCGCCCCTAAATTGGATAGCTACCAAGCCGTGGCAAACCGTGTGGCAGGCCAAAAAACAGCCGTGGTGTCCTCAAAACTATACACCGCATTAAAAGATGCCGCCGATATTGAGGATAATAGGGCAGAGCTTCAAATTCAATAAAAAACAGGTTTAATACTATTCAAAAGCTGTCCGATAGGGCAGATTTTTTTTTTTTTTTTTTTTTTGTATTTATTGGGCGTTTCCCTTCGGGTCGCGCTTTCCGCTATATCTTTTTTCTCGTGCCTCAAAAAAAGGATGCCGCTGCAATCGCTAACGCAGGGCATTTTTGTGAACTATATTTTAACCTGCGCGTTAGAAAATTGCCCCAAAACCATTTCACTATAACCCATAACCGTTTTAAACCCCTTGGAGTTAAAATATTCGATAGGGTTTTCGGTTGCGGTAGCCAAAACAAAATCGCCACCCCAAGCGCCAAGGCTTTTAATACAGCCCTTAAAATCGGCAAACAAAGTTTCCTTTACGGTTGGTTGTTTTATAATTTCCGAAATAATGCGTTCGTGTTGCGTTAACAAGGTTTCAAAATCGTTTAGCAATTTGCAATTTGCAAGTGTTTTGGTAATCTTGTTTATTTCAGTAATAGCAGAAGCTATATTTGTTTTATTGGCGTTGTAGTTGGCAATACCATTACGGCTGTTTTGTTTTTTGTTTAAGTACACAAAATAAATATGCTCCCTAAAGCTGGGGCTAAAATGAATAGGCTCTACCAAAACTTTATCTTTTTTAAGTTGGTATAAAATAGGCAAATTGTTTTGGGCGCAGGCAATATCGTACCCGCTGCCGCCAAAAGTTTGGGCTAACAGTTTGTAGGCGTCAACACCCGCCCATCGGGCTATATTGTTTATTAGGGTAGACGATGTGCCAAGTCCCCAATTTTTCGGGAACGTTAGTTGTGTTGAAACTTTAAAACCTTGCCCCGAATTTAAAAAATCGGGATTCAGCTGTTTTGCGGCCTGTAAAATTTGAATTATTCGTTGTGAAACGGCGTCGCCTTCACTGGTATCGTTCAAATTTAGGTGGAATGATTTTTTAAACCAAGATTTACTATTTGCATCAAAACTTTCCCAATGTAAAAAGGGGGCGTTAATAGTTTCAACGTGTAACGATTGCCCGAATATTGTTGGTACGGCAAGAGCCAGGGCGCCGTCGAGTACCACGTATTCGCCCGTAATTAATAGTTTTCCGTTGCTGTAAAAGTTTTGCATTCGTTAGTCTAAAATTGTTGTTCGTTAATCGTGTGCGTTACTGCAAGCCTGCTTGTCGGCAGACAGGGCACGAAGCAGTCTGTTGTTTGTGTTGTAAAGATTGCTTCACTACCGTTCGCAATGACGCTCGACTTAAAAAAAACTGTTGTTCCACGGAGTTTCACGGAGGTTTTTCACAGAGATTCGCTAAGGTTTTTCTTTTTTCTAAAATTGTTACCCTTAACTCTTAACTCGTTAAGCGCATTAACCACAGCGCTATGCGAAACGGTATGGGTTTTAAAATATTCTGTCAAAGTTTCCTTTTCTGTATCGGAAGCCCCAAATTGGTTTAAAATATTCATCAGGTGCATTTTCATATGGCCTTGTTGTATGCCCGTAGTGGTAAGCGAGCGCAAGGCTGCAAAATTTTGCGCCAGCCCGGCCACGGCCACGATTTGCATAAGTTCTTTGGCTGTGGGGTGGTGCAGCATTTCCAAAGCTAATTTAACCAAGGGGTGCAAGCCCGTAAGACCGCCTACGATACCGAGTGCCAGGGGTATTTCAATCCAAAACCTAAATATACCGTCTTTAATTTCGGCGTGGGTTAGGCTGCTGTACTGCCCTGTTTTAGCGGCGTAAGCATGGGCGCAGGCCTCAATGGCCCTAAAGTCGTTTCCAGTGGCCAAAACCACGGCATCGATACCGTTCATAATGCCCTTGTTGTGGGTTACGGCACGGTAAGGCTCTATTTCGGCAATGGCTACGGCTTGTACAAATTTGTTGGCAAATTCTTGGGCGGAAATGCTGTTGTTTTCGGTTAAATCATCGACTTTGCAGCTTACCTCGGCACGTACCAAGCATTCGGGTACGTAATTGGACAAAATACTCATAACAATTTGAATTGTTTTTTCTTCTTCAGTAAACGCTTCAAAATAAAGGGCTTCGTCCTTAAACGTTTTGGCAAATTGCTCCAAGCACGAATTTATAAAGTTGGCGCCCATGGCATCCAAGGTTTCAAACGAGGCGTGCAGTTGGTAATAGCCCGCTATATCGGTAGTTTTGTTGCGCAATTCAATATCCAAAATACCGCCGCCCCGCTTTTCCATGTTCTTGGTTATATGGTGGGCGTTTTGTATAAGTTTGGGTTTTATAAATTGGAAATACCGTTTTAAAGTATCCAAATTACCGTGGTACATAAAATGCACTTGGCCAATTTTGGTGGTCGAAACCACTTTGGCCTTAAATCCGCCTCGTTCCATCCAAAACTTGGCGGCTTTGCTGGCGGCCGCAACTACCGAGCTTTCCTCGGTAACCATGGGGATGGTGTAAAGGGTGCCGTTTATTAAAAAATTGGGCGCAACACCCAAGGGCAGGTAATAGTTGGTAATGGTGTTTTCAATAAACTCGTCGTGCAATTGTTGCAGTTTGTCGTTGTTGTTCCAGTATTGTTTTATAATGGTTTTGGCCTCCTTATTTTTGGAAAAATAGGTATCCACAATCCAATCGATTTTTTTGGATTTCGATAATTTCGAGAAGCCGGTAATAGGTTTACCCATGATATGGTTGTTTATGGCAAAGATACTTTAAAATTGTATTGAAATAATCAACTTAATTATTGTCCATTATGAAGCGTTAATCTTTTTAAAAGGTAAATCATTCAATATTCGGTACATTTGTAAAAGGGAAATTCAGAAAATGGAAGCATTAATTGAGAATAAAGGATACTCGGAACTGATAAAAAGTATAAGGGCCATTTACAACAAGGCTAAAAGCAATGTTGTTTCAGCTATAAATATCGAAATGTTAAATGCTTATTGGGAAATCGGGAAGCATATTGTTGAGTTTGAACAAAAGGGTAAAATTAAAGCCGCTTATGGGGTCGAGTTGCTAATGAAAATGTCGAAAGATTTGAGCACGCATCTCGGTAAGGGGTTTAGTAGAAGTAATTTGTCGTACATGCGGCAATTTTACAACCAATACCCAAAACGTGAGACGGTGTCTCACAAATTAAGTTGGTCCCATTATTTTGAGTTACTAAAAGTTGAAGATGATTTGGCTCGAAGTTTTTACCAAAACCAAGCAATAAACGAAAACTGGACAGTAAGGGAATTGAAAAGACAAAAGAAAAGCGGACTTTTCCATCGATTAGCATTGAGTAAAAATAAAGAGAAAATCCTGGAGTTAGCAAAGCAAGGGCAAACAATAACATCTGAAAACGATTTAACGAAAGACCCTTACATTTTTGAGTTTCTCGGTATTCCCGAAAAAATAGAATATTCTGAAAGTGATATTGAAAAAGCAATTATAAATAACCTACAAGCGTTTCTGTTGGAATTAGGAAAAGGCTTTGCATACATTGGCAGGCAACAAAGAATAACATTAAATAACAAACATTATTATGTGGATTTAGTATTTTATCATACCAAGCTAAAATGTTATGTCTTGATTGACCTAAAAATAGGAGAGGTAGAACACGAACATATTGGACAGATGAAATTGTATCTTGGATATTATCAAAAGGAAGTTAACGACAATAGCGATAACCAACCCATAGGAATAATACTGTCGGAAGAAAAAGACGACATAATGGTTGAATATGCCATGTTAAACGATAAAGCAAAACTTGTAGTTTCAAAGTATCAGCTATTTCTCCCCGATATTAACGAATTGAGATTAAAAGTGAAGGAAATAATAGAAAATAAATAATCGATAGTAATAATAGTGTTAAGGCAAAGTCAAAAAAGATTTGTAAATCTATTTTTTATTCAGAACATTTTTTAGCCAATTATAAAAAGTCAAGATGAGTTCAATCTATAATTCCTCTTCATATTCGATTTAACTGTTAATAAAAAAGGTTTTTTGCATAATTTTTAGTAAACTTGGGGGCTTTTTAAACAAAACCTATTTTTTATTGATGACTACCCTAAAAATTTCTTTTTGCGTTTGTGTGTTGTTTGTTTCAACTTTGGCCGCACAAACCAAGGACATTACCCTCGAACAAATCTGGGGCGGTGCATTTAGGACCGAACGCTTGGATGCCCTACATTCCATGGCAAACGGCAAGCAATACTCGGTGCTGGATTTTAACCGAAGCACCCGCTCCACCGCCATTGATATTTACGATTACGAAACCCTGGAAAAGGTTAAAACCTTGGTGGATTCCAAAAATCTTGAGGGCCTTAACTACTTTACCAGCTATACCTTTAGCAACGACGAAAGTAAAATTATTTTAGCCACTAACGAGGCGTCCATTTACCGCCGTTCCGCCCTTGGTACTTACTATGTATACGATGTTAAGGCGGGAACTTTAACGTTGATTTCCGAAGAAAAAATACAAGAGCCTACCTTTTCGCCCGATGCAACAAAGGTAGCTTTTGCCTTTAAAAACAATTTGTTCGTTAAAGATTTAATTTCGGGGAAAACTACCCAAGTTACGTCCGATGGCGAAAAAAACAAGATTATAAACGGTATAACCGATTGGGTTTACGAAGAAGAATTTGCTTTCGTTCGGGCTTTCGACTGGAATGCCGATGGCACAAAGCTGGCTTTTATTCGCTTCGATGAAACCAAGGTACCCGAATTTTCCATGGATGTTTATGGCGATGCACTTTATCCTGCCCAAGACGTATTTAAATATCCCAAGGCGGGCGAACCCAATGCCTTGGTGTCGCTTCATATTTACAATTTAAATGCCGAAGAAACCCAAACCGTAAAGGTTAACAAAACGTACAACGACTTTTATATCCCCAGAATTAAATGGACCAAAAACCCCGATGTGCTTAGCGCCCAATACCTAAACCGAAACCAAAACGAACTCGATTTATGGTTTATAAATGCCAAAACCCAAACCGCCGATTTAGTGTTGGCCGAAACCGATAAAGCCTATGTAGATGTTACCGATAACCTAACCTTTTTAAACGATAACAGTTTTATCTGGACCAGCGAAAAGGACGGCTACAACCACATTTACCATTATGCCGAAAACGGAACGCTAAAAAACCAAGTTACCACCGGTGCTTGGGACGTAACCGAATACTATGGTTACGACGCTAAAACCGACCGCATATTTTACCAATCGGTTGAAAATGGCTCGATTAACCGCGATGTTTACGCCATAAAACTAAACGGGCGCAACAAAACCCGACTAAGCCAAAACACCGGAACCAACAATGCGGCGTTTAGTGCCGATTTTTCGGTATTTATCAATACCTTTTCCAGCGCCCAAACACCACCGGAATACACGCTTAACAATTCGGCTTCCGGTAAGATTATTAAAAACATTAAAAACAGTAATGCGGTACTGAAGGAACTTGAAAGCTATAATGTTTCTCCAAAAGAATTCAGTACCATAAACGTAAACGGCAACAGTTTGAATATGTGGATGGTTAAGCCCGCCAATTTCGATGCCTCTAAGCAATACCCGCTTTTAATGTACCAATATTCGGGACCGGGTTCGCAATCGGTAGCCAACTCTTGGATTGGTACTAACGATTACTGGTACCAGCACCTTGCGGGCAAAGGCTATATTGTGGCCTGTGTCGATGGTCGGGGTACGGGCTATAAAGGTGCCAAATTTAAAAAAGTAACCCAAAACGAATTGGGCAAATACGAAGTTGAAGACCAAATTGAAGCCGCCAAACAACTTGGCGCATTGCCTTATATAGATGCCTCCCGAATTGGTATTTGGGGCTGGAGCTATGGTGGTTTTATGAGCAGCAATTGCCTGTTTAAAGGTAACGACGTGTTTAAAATGGCCATTGCCGTAGCACCCGTAACCAGTTGGCGTTTTTACGATTCAATTTATACCGAACGTTATAACGGGCTACCGCAGGACAACCCGGGTGGGTACGACGATAATTCGCCAATAAACCATGTTGAAAAATTGAAAGGCAATTTTTTACTGGTTCATGGCTCTGCCGACGATAATGTACACGTGCAAAATACCATGCGCTTGGTTGATGCCCTAATCCAAGCCGATAAACCTTTCGAGTGGGCCATTTATCCCGATAAAAACCACGGTATTTATGGCGGCAATACCCGATTGCACCTCTATAAAAAAATGACTAATTTTATTTTAGAAAAACTATAAACTAACTAACAGTTATAATTATGAGCGAAGTACAAGCACAGCAAAAACATCCCAAGGGACTTTGGGTATTATTCGGAACCGAAATGTGGGAACGCTTCAATTTCTACGGAATGCGGGCGCTTTTAACCCTATTTATGGTAAATGCCTTATTAATGAAAGAAGCCGATGCCTCCATTATTTACGGTGGCTTTTTGGCGCTTTGTTACCTAACGCCCTTATTGGGCGGTTTTATTGCCGACCGTTTTCTTGGGAATCGTTACTGTATAATAATTGGCGGTATTTTAATGGCAATAGGGCAGTTGTTGCTGTTTTTTAGTGCTTCTGTTTTTAAAGAAAACCTTGGGTTTTCCAATACGCTGCTTTGGGTTGCCCTGGGTATAATTATTTTTGGTAACGGGTTTTTTAAGCCCAATATTTCGTCCATGGTGGGTAGTTTGTACCCCAAGCAGGAAAAAAGCAAGTTAGATTCTGCCTTTACCATTTTTTACATGGGTATTAACGTTGGTGCGTTTTTAGGACAGTTTATTTGTCCGTTTTTAGGCGATGTAAAAGTTGATGGCGTTCGCGATTTGTTCGCCTTTAAATGGGGTTTCCTTGCCGCATCTATAGCCATGATTTTAGGAACCATTACATTCGTGCTCCTTAAAAATAAATATGTGGTAACGCCCGAAGGCCGACCCATTGGCGGTTTGCCCAAAAACAATACCAATGACGATTTTGAGGAAGGCGAGGCCCAAGAAGCCAAGTTTACCTCTAAATCCTTAATGTTTGTGGCAGGGCTTTTTGTAGTGTTGTTTATTTTGTTCCAATATTTACAAGTAGGTACCGTAGGTTTTTCGGGCTTGGGCGCAAGTAATATAATTAAAGGTATTATTTACCCAATTATTTACGCTTCGGGCATTTCGTTGGCCGTATTGATTATTTCCGATTCGGCACTAACAAAAATCGAGCGCGACAGGATTTTGGTTATTTATATTATTTCGTTTTTCGTAATATTCTTTTGGGCGGCCTTCGAGCAAGCGGGTTCGTCCTTAACCTTTATTGCCGACAACCAAACCGACCGTAATATTTTTGGTTGGGAAATGCCGCCGTCCATGGTGCAAATTTTTAACGGAATGTTCGTGGTTATGCTGGCCGTACCGTTTAGTATGCTTTGGGATAAATTACGCGCCAAGGGCAAAGAGCCCATTTCGCCATTAAAACAAGCCATAGGTTTGGCGCTAATGGCCGTTAGTTATTTTATTATTGCCCATAACGTACAAGGGTTGGGAAGCACCGGGCTTTTGGCCATTAAATGGTTAATCTTGTTGTATTTTATCCAAACTTGTGGCGAGTTGTGTTTGTCGCCTATTGGGTTGTCCTTGGTTGGCAAGCTATCGCCAAAACGTTTTGCTTCACTTTTATATGGGGTTTTCTTTATATCCAATGCCGCAGGGTATGCCTTGGCAGGAACTTTGGGCTCTATTTTACCGGCCACGGGTGATAAGTTTGAAAAAGCAACCTCGTTGGGCATCGATTTACAGGCCATATTAAACAAAACAACGGCTATTACTCCCGAGGTACAAAAATTGCTTACCGATAACCAAATACCATTTGCAAATCCCGTTTTTGCAGGTTTTGAAATTAGCAATTTGTATCAATTTTTTATGGTGTTTGTGGTATTGTGTGGTATTGCGGCCGTTATTTTGGCAGCATTAACTCCGGTGCTAAAACGTATGATGCACGGGATTAAGTAAGTTTTGGTTTTGAATGAATTGAAAAGTTTGGAGCGGTTTTTGTAGACTAGAAAACGTCAATTTTAGAAAAATAATAAATTAAAAAATGAAAAAAATACTATTTCTCGCAGTAATTGCAGTTTTTACCACAGTTACAAGCGTGGCGCAAACTATTAATTGGGTAACCTTGGAGGAAGCTGTTGCGCTTCAAAAAGAAAACCCGAAAAAAATTATGATGGACGTTTACACCAATTGGTGCGGACCATGTAAAATGTTGGACAAAAACACGTTTCATAATGCCGATGTGGTAAAATACGTAAACGATAATTTTTATGCCGTAAAATTTAACGCCGAAGGCAACGAAAACATAAATTATAAAGGAAAAGCCTATACCAATCCTGGCTATAAAGAAGAATTGGCAAACAAACGAAATTCGGTACACGAGCTATCAAGGCATTTTCAGGTTAGGGCGTACCCAACCATCGTGTTTATGGATGAAGAAGCTAATTTATTGGCCCCAATAACCGGTTACCAACAACCAACACAGTTGGAGCTGTACTTAAAATTGTTTAAGGAAAACCATCATAAGGATATAACAACCCAAGAGGAATTCAATACATACCATTCCAATTTTAAGCCCGAGTTTAAAGGGTAAGGTTTAATATTCAATAATAAAGGCTCCCGTTTCACTGGTACTGTGGAACGGGAGTTTTCGTTTTAAGCATATTGCCTTCCACCGTAAAATATACGATTTGTAATTACTGCCATCGGCAATAATATGTCTTGGGTTTATGGAATCAATCAGCCGGTTTAAGTTTATTTTGGGCGATTGCCGCAACAGCACATAATCGGGCCTAAACGATTTTACCTTGTAAGCCCCAAGGCTATCCACCGCCAAAACCGAAGTGAGATTTAGGATGTAAACCGATTTTAAACTTTCGGTTTTAACCGTTTTTATATGGCTTTCCACGCAATAATTTTTAATTATAGTATTGGTGGATTTGGTAATACTATCAAAATCGTTGGCTACCGCTATTTGGTTTTGGCTTACGTTTCCTATAAGGCTAAAACGGTTCTTTTGAAACACAATAAACGTGTTTTTCGGCTTATTATAAATGGTGAAAATATAACTGCATTGAAGTACTATTACGGCAATTAAAACCAATTTCAACCTTGCGTAATTGTATTTTCGAATAAGGGCAACAATGGTGAAAAGGAGAAAATAAAACGCCAAAACCTGCCAAATATTAATGGCTATATCCTGAACAATAAAGCTGCTTTGTCGAGCTACCCAAGCCACGAAAGCATTCAAACTATCTATTAAAAAACCAAACAGTTTGGCCAGTATGTTGGGAAGCATATTTAAGGTCGCCAATACAATAACCAACAGGCCAAAGCCCAAAACAATTCCGAACACAGGTAAAATAACCAAGCTGGATACAAAAAACAGCCCCGGAAACTGGTGAAAATAAAACAAACTAAGCGGCAGTACGCCCAATTGTGCCGATAGGGTAACGGTAAGCGTATGCCAAAATACGTTTACAAGAGTATATCGGGGTTGCCATAATTTGTAAAGTAGCGGGTCTATGCTTATAATGCCAAAAACGGCAAGGTAACTTAGCTGAAAACCCACATCGAACAAAAATGTGGGCTTTGCCAATAGCAGGACAAATAGGCTTAATGTTAAGGTGTTGTAAGTGTTGGTAGGCCGTTTTAAATTAATGGTAATAGCCAACATGCTAAACATGGTAACGGCACGGGTAACCGAAGCCGATAGCCCGGCAATAAAAGCAAAGCACCAAAGTATAAGTACCAATAAAATCATTTTTATTAGTGCGCCGTGCTTTAACCGTTCTAAGGGTTTAAGCACGAAATTGAGTATAAATAGAATAATCCCGATATGCAAACCCGAAATAGCCAAAATATGTATGGCACCGGCATTAACATAATTGGAACGTAAATTATCGCTAATATCCTGTCGCTGCCCCAATAACAGGGCATTTATCACGGCTAAGGCTTCGGGCGAAAAGTCGTGTTTTTTAAGATTTGAGTTTATACGAAGCCTAAACCTGTCGGCCATACCATAAAGCGTAGTTTTGGTGGTTTCTGCTTTATACAAAGCCACTTTTTCAATATACAGTTGATGGTAAATACCCTGCCGTTGCAAATACGCCTTATAGTTAAACTGGTACGGATTTAAAGGCGGTGCAACCTTTTGTAGTTTGGTTTTGCAAATAAAAACATCGTCAACAGCTATGGGGGTATTAGTACTGTCTTGCCTTACGTTTAACAACAGTTTTCCGTTTACGGTGTTGTTGTCCAACGTAATTAAATCGACCACATATTTTCTGTTGTAGGCGTTGGGTTTTAGGGTTTCCCGTATTTTAAACGTTAGCGTGTTTAAGCTATCGGTGTTATTGTTTAAAACATGGGTGTAATGGTTTTTGTTATGCCGTTGGTCGTGGAGGTTTAAGCTTAAAGCGCCAGCACTAATCATGGTTAAGTACGCCAATAGCCCAAACCAGATTGTTTTTTTTAGCCTTGTTTTGGCAATACCCAACAAAACAAATAAGATAACCACGCAAGAAACTGAAATAGCAACCGATATTTCTAACGGAATAGGATAAAAATACCCAACAAAAATACCCACTATTAAGCAAAGCGTTAATTTAATAAGGGTGAAGTTGAGCATGTTCATCTATTTAAATTTATGTAATAGGCTGTTTTTTTTAGAAATTTAATTATATCGATTGGGGTTGACCTTTGCCTGCCAAATCTGTACTGAGCTTGACGAAGTATGCTCATTATGGGCTTTCATGCTCGTTAATATACAAAATAGCCCTCAATTTTAGTACAATAACTTCAAATTGAAAGTTGCAATAATTTTGAAATTTCGTAAAGCAATTGCCTCGTCGTTGTACTTCCTTCTTCTAATAACCTTATTACGAACGCCTGTCTTTTTATTGCATGCAGATTAACGAACAACGCCTTTGTACCCTGAGCTTGTCGAAGAAAACAAAACAACATTTTTTAACCAATCGAAAAAATTTAAATGCGTTAGGTTTTAATGCGCTACAACTGCTAAATATTATGAAAAAACATCTACCCTTATTTTTCTTCTGTTTCTATTTAGTGCCCTTAACCGTGTTATCGCAAAATCTTTTA
>JBKEDS010000045.1:0-35494 GCA_047975545.1 Flavobacteriaceae bacterium
AAACTTGCCCTTGTGAGCCTTCTATAAATTTCAATTTATTTTGAGTGTCGAGATAATACAGCCCCGTATTGCTTCCTATATAAATGGTATTATTGAACTTTTTAACATCGTAAACAGCCCCCAATCGTCCTGAAATATCGTTAAAAAAGTAATTGCGGCTGTTTAAGTCCACATACGCTATCCCGTTATCGAGCCCCAGCCAAAGTTTATGGTCTTCGCTTACATACTGGCTTAAAATGGTGTTGTTTAGCAAACCTATTTCCTTGTTTAGGTGAAATATAATTTTGCCTTCCTTATCCGTAACATAAACACCATCCTTTATGGTACCAAAAACCATATTGCCGTTTTTAAGCACCAAAAAACTATTAAGCAAGTGTTGCTTTATTTGGGTATTAACCTCGAAATTAACAGGTTCAAAAACATCACCTCTTAAGAGAAAACATCCTTTTAGTGAAGTAGCCAACAACAACCCATTATTGTAATTTACCACAGCAACTATTTTGGTATCCTCCAGAACAGGGTGCATAGCCCTTAAAACCAGTTCGTCCTGTTTTAGCTCGAAAATCCCTTTATTTAGCGTAGCCAACAACAACGAGTTATTTACAACACTAAACGAAATAACAATACTGCTGGGTTTAATTTTTTTAATATTGCCATTGGGCTTACACACGTAGATATTGGAAAACGAACGAAAAACTATCCCTTCATTACAGGCTATAATTTGCCAAATTTCCTCATCTGGCTCTATTTGTGTTTTTATGGCATCGCTCAACGAGGTATAGCTTAGTACACCGTTATTGTTTGTTTCCCAAAACCCAAATTCTTCGTACGAACCCGTATAAACCTTGTTATCGTAGGTCAATACCGAACGTAAGGTGGTTTTATTGGGCAATTCGTATAAGTTCCAAACCAAGCCGTCGTATTCCAACAAACCGTCGTTATTGGCAACGTACAGCCTACCATCTTCCGCCCTTGATATGCCCCAATTTTGATTGCCTGCATTGTAATCGGACAATAAAAAATTATGAAAATAAGGCGCATATTGCGCAAATACCACATTGGTTATTAAAATTAAAAGAAGAATAAGTAACCGTTTCCTTTCCATGCCAAATAAAATAGGCGTTGAAGATACGCAAAACCTACCTTAATTTCTAACAAAGGCTATTTTTGTAATTTTTATGTTTTTTCCCTGCGGTGCAATAGCCTTAAAGGTTACCGTGCCTTTATTGGTGTCTTCGCGCATAACCAATAACCTTGCCCAATTGTCCTTATCGGTTTTTAGGTCGAAATCACGGTTTTCAATGTACATTTTACCTGCTAAGGCGCCTTCCAAACCTTCAAATTCAATACATAAATTGCCAATTAAGCCATTAGGGGTTTTAAGGCTGAATACGATTTCGCTGCCTTCCCAACCAGAATTGGTTTCGGTTTTCCAAACGTTGTTTACTTGCGCTTCGTACTCAAAACCGTCCATGCTAAACACCACATTATCCAAACTGTTTTGCCATGGTTTTGTTCCGTTTTCTTTTATGTTTTCACCACAATTTAAAAAGAAATACGCATTTTCGAACCCTTTGGGCAATGGGTTTTCCCCCGATTGGCGCACCTCGAACATACGCAATGCCAAGGATTCGTTAAGGGAAAACGACGGATTAAACCCCGAACTGCCCATATACCGCAACAAACTATTTTTTAGTTGTTTGGACACGGGCGACGGCGCCGACAAATCGTGGCCGCAAACCAATAGCTTACCCTGCCCAATTTTGCACTCGAAAATGGAGGCCAACTTATCGTTAATATGAAAATCGCTAATAGGCTGCACAATAGGCTCCAGCCCCTCTTGTCCGTTAACAATAAACGCGCGACCGTTGCTAATGGCGTGCCATTGCCAATCGGTATGGTAATCGGTAGGAAAATTTGCAAAAGCAGGATGTTCGGCCTCGATTGAAAACCCTAATGTTTTATTGGTTTGCCCCGGAAAAAACGAATTGGACCAAAACAAGGGCGTAAACTGCAACGGATACGAATACATGGCATTGTCGGCCTTGTTGGCCAATAACAGTACCGAAGCCCCGTTTTTAAGTTTTGAAATTATTTCGGGGGTTAGGGTTTCGGTTTCTATAATATCCGTTTTAGGACGTTCAACTTCGGGATACACCCAAAAATTCCAGCTATTGCTTATGCTTGCTTCGGACATATTTAATTTTAAGGTGAATTTTTCGGCTTGGGTTATTGTTTTTGTTGAAAAATCGATAGTACCAATCTTGGTTATACCGCCTTGTTTTACGGTTGAAGAAAACACATCTTTTTCAACAATTTCACCCTTACCGTTTGTAATTTCCCATTGCACATTTCCTTTTAAATTTTGAAAACTATAATTGGCTATTTCCAGTTGTGCTTGAAAATTTTCGCCCGCACTTAAAACATACTTCGGAAACCGTGCCAATGCTACCACTGCACTACCGTAATTGCTAAATTCTTGAGGCGACACAATGCCCTTGGAATCCCAAAACGAATCCAACCAACCTATTAGCGCTTCGCCTTGCCCCGAGTAATCGGTCATGCTTAGCATTTGAAATCCGGCACAGGACGGCGTTCGGTAAAAGGCTTCAATCATGGCCTTATAAAGCAAGGTTTGCAAAGCCCCGCTCGATTTTTGAAAGGCTTCGTTGTATTTCAACAATCCGTTTTGGCGGGCTTCCTCCTTAAACATTTTAAGGTTTCTGGCTTCCAAAACGCCCGTGTACTTATCAATTTCGCTCCAAAGCGGATATACCGGAAACTGCCCCACCTCATGCGCTATAATGGGTATGGCGGCTTGCGAATAATTGGTTTCCCAATCGAAATCGGTGCCTTGGTAGTTTAGCCCGTAAGTTCGGCCCACTTTTGGTATGTTGTGGGTTACCATATATTGGTCCAAAGGCATTATTTTTCTGGCCGTAGAAACCGAGTACAAACGCCTGTTATCGCTTTCCTTATAAGGCTTAACCCAACTTTCCATAACATCGAAATTGGAGTTGCCCAGCTCGTTGCCTATACAAAACATGGCAAACGAGGGGTGGTTGCCGTAAGCCTCTATCATTTTTTTTATCGAGGCCTGTACATAAGCGTCGGCACTTGGGTTTTCGCCCAATCCCTTTGGAAGCCCCAAGGTGGTCATTTCGGGGCGGGTTGGGCGGACCACCGACATCCACCAATCTATCCAAATAATTTCGGCCTGGATGTAAATGCCCAATTTATCGGCCGCAATAAAGGCCGCTTCGGGCGGACACCAAGAATGGAACCTAACATGGTTTAGGCCGTGGTTTTTATAAATTTTGAAAATACGCTCCCACTCCGAAACGTCGGTCGAGGGATAGCCCGTTAACGGAAAGTGCACACAATCTAAATTCCCGCGCATAAAAACGGGATTATTGTTTACCAATATTTTAGAATTTGATGCGGTTAGGTCCCTAAACCCGAATGTTGTTTCGGCTTTATCCTGCGTTTTTCCTTGCCGTAAAACAACTTCAACCGCATATAAATTAGGGTTAAACTCGTCCCATGTTTTTACGGGTTCGTTAAAAACAATGGTTTTTGAATGGTTTAGCGCATGCGAGGTGGTTATAATTTTTTCTTCACCCTTAAAAACAACTTTTCCGCTTTGTTTATTGGTTATTTTATATGAAACGTTTGCGGCGGTATTTTTTTCCGACGAATTTTCAACCTTAAATTTTAGGGTTAAGGCATTGTTTGCCACATTTGGCCACGTTGTTAGGTTGTTTAAACGAACATCGGGGCGGGCTTGAAGCTCTATCCTGCCCAAAATACCGTTCCAACGGATTTGGGTATAATCGCCGTAGGCATGGCCTTTGTCGCCCATATTGTAAACCATATCGTTGTTAACCCTAACCGACAGCATGTGCTTGCCCGGTTTTAGTTTCCCAAGATGGTGGCGGTGCGGCGTGTTTAAGTCGTCTTGCGCATCCATTTTTTTACCATCGACCCACACTTCGGACTGCCACATAACCCGCTCCAGAAACAGGATTATGTTTTGGTTTTTCCATTTTTTCGGGATTTCTATTTCCTTACTGTACCAAGCCGCCCCTATGTATTTATGGGTTCGGGTTAGTATGCCGTAATCGGAACCTTGGGTTTTTGCCCCCAGTTTGTTTTCGTCAAGCGTGCTTGGTAGCTTTATGGTGCTTTCGAAACGTTTTTCCGAAAAACCTTGGCTTATGCCAATATTACCGAAATCTAAGGCTATATGCCAAGTGCCTTGCAACGATATGGACGATTGCGCCCCGACCGACAAAACGGAACAGCATGTAATAACGATAAGTTTAAGGTAGGTTTTAATTAGCATTTGTATTGTTTTAGTTTGTTTGGCAAGATATAACTTTGCTTTAAATATGTCAACACCATTGTTAACAACTTTTACACCACGCCATAAAACTTAGCTTGACCACCAAAAACCACGTTTTATTTTTTATTCCGGCGAAAAAACAAAATCCAAAACATCGGCGTTTTCGAGATAACGTTTTGCAAATTTTTGAATGTCCTTAGCCGTAACATGTTCCAAGATGTCTTCTTGGAAAGCGGTTGTGGTCATATCTTCGCCATTGCTGTAATACGTTTTTAAAGCCGACATCCAAAAGTTATTGGTTTTGGTTCGGTTTTCGGAATTTTTCTTTAGGTTTTCCAGTACAATATCCAAATCGGATTGCCGGACTTCCTTTTGTATAGTTTCTAATTCTTTATAAATTAAACCCTTTAAATACTGGGCGTTATCAGGGTTGCAAACAAAGGAAATATCGAGTGTTTTGGTCATTTCGGTTTTTGGCGGTACGGATTTTAACTTAGAAGATAGGGCTTGAACACTTACGCCATAAGCACCGCCTTCTTTTTCGCGAATGGTTTCCTTGTACCGCAAATCGAGAATAGCGCCCATAATGGAAAAATAAACAACATCTTTTCTGGTGTATCCGGATAGTGTTCTGCGCTTTACCAAAACGGTTGCTTTAGGCTCGTCCTCCTTTAGCTTAATATTGTATTGGTGGTTTCCTACCGGATAATAATCGGTTTGCGGCACCCATGTTTCTTGTCGGTTTACATCCTTAATAGCGCCTATATATTGTTCTACCAAGGGCATAATGGTATCTTTTTTAACATCGCCCACTATAAAGAAGGTAAAGTCGCCGGCATTGGAAAAACGTTCTTTGTAAATCGTATTCACCCTATCGAAATCTATTTGGTCCAAATAGGCTTTATCGGCTTCTGGTTTTCGCGGGTCGCCATTGTTAACAATCTTGGTGTAGGTATCGTTTAAAATACTTTTGGATGTTTCTATTTTATTATCCAAGGCTTCATATTTTTCTTCTAAAATATCATTATAAATTTCGTTATCGAAGCGTGGTTCCTCAAAACCCAAGTACAGCATTTGCAGCATGGTTTCTACATCTTTTGTTGACGAAGAGCCTGTTACCGTTTCGGAATATTCGTTAATACTGAAATTGGTTCCGGCAAATTTTCCTGCCAACATTTTCCTAAGTTCATAAGACCCAAAATCGGCAAGGCCATAGCGCTCCACATATTGCGATGCCGCTGTGGCCGAAGGCAAATCGTTTATATCGTACAAGGATAAGCCTCCATCGCTAACGGCAAACAAGGCCACCGAGTTTTTTAGGTAATTAGCAAAGCGGTACACCACTTTAGCACCGTTGGAAAGCGTCCATTCCTCGGCATTAAACGCATCCAAAATTTTTGTACTTACAATTTTTCCCGCTTCGGGCAGTTCGGGCATTAAATTGGTTTCTACGGGAGTTTTATCCACATAAGGTTTTAATGTTTTTGTGGCGGCTTGTTTTGTTATAGTTTCAAAATTGGTTACGGTGGGTAAGGTAGCAGCTTCGCTTTCCGGGGCTTCCACCACATAAAAACGGTTCTTGGCGGTTAAATATTTAGAAGCGTAATCCTGTAAGTCGTGCAGGGTTATACCATTAATAATACCCTGAGCCATTTTGTAGTGCAATCCGGGGTCGGAAATAGCGGTATTGTTTAAATAGGCATATTTTATGGCTTGGGCGTAAGCATCGGAACTGGTGCGGTAACGGCTGTTGTATTTGTTTTTTTCAGAAGTAAGCATGGTGGTTTTTAAACGCTCCAACTCGCCTTGGGTAAACCCGAAATTTATAATGCGCTGCAATTCGTTGTAAGTAGCCTCGAAAGCCTCTTTTAACTTGCCGGATTTGGCTCTTGCGCTTATACGAAACACCTCGTAACCCCTTACAAAATCGGTGTTACCAATTACGGCCTTGGTAAAAGGGGTTTCTTTTTCGAAGGTTTTTTCCTTTAGCCTATTATTAATTAACGTGTTGAAAAAAACATTGAGGTATTTTTCCTTAACCTCTGCCCATGTGTTGTTTTGCTCGATACTATGGCGTATGCTAAGGGTTACGCTGGACAGGCGTATTTCCTTATCGGTTACGGCAACATATTGCGGGGTATTGTTATCGGGAATGGCAATAAACGGGCGGGGCTTGGGGTTGTTTATGGCGGGAATGGGCGAAAACAGCTCGACCACACGCTTTTCTACTTCATCCACATTAATATCGCCTACAATGGCTATGGCTTGCAAATCGGTACGGTACCAGTCGTTATAAAAATCCCTTAGGGCTTGGTAATCGAAGGTTTTAACCACATCCATACTGCCTATCGGGGGGCGCTTGGCGTAAATGGTGTTGTTGTACTTTACGCCGCTTGTTTGTTCGGCTATCCGGGTTCCCAACCCCAGACGGGCACGCCATTCTTCTTCAATAATATTGCGTTCGGCATCGATTTCGCCTTCATCTAAAGATAACTCGTTGCACCAATCGCGCAAAATAAACAAGCAGGAATCTATTACCTTTTCGTTAGTGGTTGGTACTTTGCTTATATTATAAACGGTTTCGTTATGGGCGGTATAAGCATTGACTTCTTTTCCGAACTTAACGCCGTTTCGCTCTAAAAACCCCAACATATTGTTGCCTGGAAAGGTGGTGGTACCGTTAAAGGCCATGTGTTCCAAAAAGTGGGCCAGCCCGTTTTGCTGGTCGGTTTCCAGTACCGAGCCTACATTTTGGACAAGGTAGTAACTGGCACGTTCTTTGGGCGTTTTATTTTGTTTGATATAGTAGGTTAGCCCATTTGGCAAAGCCCCTTTTCGGAACGTTGTGTCGAAAGGAATTTGTTGGGATAAACTATCGATGGTTTGGGCTTTTGCGGAACTAAAAACCATAAAACAACTTATGGCAAATGGTATTAATTGGGGAATGTTCATTTTTTGTTATTTTTATCTTGTTTAAAAAATCAAGCCCTTATTAAAGCCTTTGCAGGTTTTAAAAACCCGTAAGGTCAAGGTTTTCGCCCGCCTTCATTAAATCCAAAGCGGCTTTAATGGACGCTGCTCGTTTAAGGCCTTCGTTAAGCGCAGCTTGATAGGCTTCTTCCTTTACTTTAATGGCCAAATTTTTATTACCGATTATATATTGCACGTTTGCGTATTGGTCCATGGTTTCGGTTGCGCCCGGACGTATGTAATAAGCGGTTTCCATCCAGTTTAAAACGTCTTGTTTTTCGGTTTCGGTTTTTACAAAGGGTAAATAGTCTTTCACCATAACATAAATATCGTTGCTCCTACGCACCGAAAACGGTGTTAGTTTTAGGGCATCGGGGTCTTTGTTGGCTACTTTTATCAGCCATTCCTCGTAATAACTGCGAAGGTTTTCCTTGTCGATAGTCTTCATATAGGCTACAATATCCTCATGCGCCAATGCTTTGTATTTTTCGGCATTGCCTACTTGTTTGTAATAATATTTATATGTTTTTTTTATTTGATTTTCATTTGAAGTATAACCTTGTTTATCGGCGTTTTTTATGGCCAGTTCCAATATGGTGGTGTCCTGCATGGCAACGGCATAATCGGTGGTTTGCTGCACCATGCGCCTTGGCAGCTTTTGGAAGATTTCGCGAATATCCTTCCTTACGTACAGTTTCCATGTATCGGTTTTTATGTTTTCGTTTATAATACGCTCGGCCTGGCCACCAAATACTATTTGTTGTTGATGCGCTACCAAAAGCATAACCATGGCTTTACCGGATTCGGGAATGGTTTTTTGAATTTTTAAAAACTGTTCCAAAACCGTTGTATAGTTTGGTGTTTTAACATCCAACAGTTTGTTTAAATACTTTTGCACGAAAGCCTCGTTGGTTTTATGGCTGTTGTACAATTCGGCCAAACGCCCTACGCTATCGGGGTCGTTGGCGGAGGCCATTGCGTTTTGGGCTTCTTTTAAAAACTCGGCAGCGGGCATGGCTTTATCGAACCTATAAACCACCTCGTCGTTGGCATCGATAAACACATAACCGGGCAGGCCTTGTATGCCGTATTTTTCTTTAAGTTTTGGACCGTTTCCTTTTTCGATGTCCAACTTGTAGGATACAAAATTTGTATTGAAATAAGCGCCAACTTCTTCTTCCAAAAAAACTGTTTGCGCCATACGTTTACAGGGGCCGCACCATACGGCGTAACCATCGACAAACAAAACCTTGTTTTCGCTTTTGGCTTTGTTGAAGGCTTGCTGGAAACTTCCTTTTTCGAAATTTATGCCTTGCGAAATACCCAAAAACGGCAGAAGAAGTATGAAGATTAGTATTTTTTTGTTAACCATGGATATGCTGTTTATTAAACTTATTTGATTTTTTTGGCGGACTAATGTTTGCCTTTTATAGACCTACTGTAATGTTAACCCTTAAACGTCGTACAGAGATCGCTTCGTCGTCGTGCCTCCTTCTCGCGATGACGTCATTACGACGACAACGGAGGAAGCAATCTTATCCAATCAATTTTAATTTGACATGACACTATTATGTTTTACCATAAAAAAGTGCTTTCATTTGTTCGAGTTCGTATTGTTTGTTTACAAATTTTTTATCGTTTTGGGGCCAGTTTTTTATGGCCCGTTCTTTTAGTTGGATTGCTTTTTTTGTTTTTCCTTTTTTATATAGCATTTCGGCTTTAAGGTCGTCCATAAAACAGTTTTCGGGTTTTAATTTATAGCCGTACGCTATCCACTTACTCAAGGTTTTATATTCGGTTTTGGAGGTTGTTCGGCTTAAATAGCCCTGCCCTTTCGAGGCTAAGTTTTTAAGGATTTTTGTAGCTTCAATACCGGTTTGGGCATAGTCGAGCATGATTTTTGTTTTTTCGTTTGGGTTGCTGTCGTAGGTTTTTTTGTAGCGTTGGTAAAAGGCTTCGTCCTTTTCTTTAATTTCCACCATGGTTTTGCTGTTAATTAAGCTATCGACGTATTTTTGGGTTAGCGCCTTGTACGCTTCGTCGTCCTTCAGCAACGCATAATATGCCAGTTGGTCGTTTATTATAACATCATTGCCAGCCAACTCTTCGGGTAGTTGTTTAAGCACATCGATATAGGTTTTCATTAAGGCCGCATCATTTTTTCGTAAAGCTGTTACTTTGGTATTTTTAACAATTTGGGACTTTGCCCGCGACAAGCGTTTTTGTTCGTAGGTTGAGGCTTGCTGCATATAGGTTTCGTAATTTTGATTTAAAATAGCATCGGCTTTTCCGTTTAAAAGAAACAAATCGGTGTTGTTTAATATATAGTTCATCATTTCCGGGCCAGCTTCGTCCATTTCGGTTTGGACGTTTAACCAGGCTTCGACGCCCTCGATTGGGATTTGTCCGTATTCCTTCATTTTTTCAACGTACATTTTTAAAAATTGTTCATCGTTTTTTTTATTTTGAAATGCTTGTTGAAGGTTTTCCAAACTATAATCGCTATCGACGGACGCTATGGCTTTTTGTCCGTTTTTTATAAAATATTCTACGGGCATGGAGCCTGTATCCTTAAACACTACCGCACCGTCGGGCTTTAAATACAAAAAGGTTGGAAAGCCGGACACCTTATATGTTTTGGCTACGGTTGCGCCTTCTTTTTCGGCATCCAATTTTATGTTTACAAAAGCGTTGTTGTAAACTTGGCCTACTTCGGGAAGCACAAAAACATCCTTGTCCATTTTTTTGCACGGGCCGCACCAAACCGTATAAAAATCGACAAACACCAGCTTTCCTTCTTTTTCGGCTTTGCTTAAGGCTTCTTCAAAATTTATTTTTTCGAAATGGATGCCTTGCGAAATGGCAAAAAAAGGCAACAGCAATGCACTTATTAAAATTGATTTTTTGTTTAACACTGAATGTTTATTGATAGGTATAACTTCCATTTTTTATTTGTTCTAATTCGTAGGCTTTGGTGGATAGTTTTTTATCGGATTTCGGCCAATTGTTTAGGGCTTGCTCCTTGTATTGTATGGCTTTTTTAATTTTTCCTTTTGCGTAATAATAATGGGCATTTAAATTGTCGATATAATAACTGCCAGATTGCGCCTTGTAGCCGTAATCTATCCAATTTTCAACAATTTTATACTCTTTGTTTTTTGTGATTTTTGACAAATAGGCTTGCCCAACATCGTCGATACGGTTAACCAAAGCGCTTGAATACCCGCCCCGAATTTTTAATTCTTTTAAGGCTTCTACAACTTTTGGGTTATTGCTCCCTTCGTATTTTTTTGCGGTTTGTTGGTATGTGTTTTGGTCTTGTTCGCGAACATACCCAATAGGGTTAGCCGCCATAAGACTGTCCATATATTGTATGGCCGTAGCTTTATAATTTTTGTTGTCTTTTAACAATGAATAATATAGCAGTTTATGTTCCAGCACATTACCCGATTTGTATTTTTCGGGCAGTTTTTGCCAAGCATTTATAAATAGCAGCATTAACTCCGGGCTTTTAACATCCAGAGCTTGCACTTTGGTATTCAGCACAAGGTGGAGCTTTAACTGGTTTAGGGTTTTTTCTTCACTTTTGGTGGCAATATCCATATACGTGTTAAAATTTGCATACAGGATTTCCTCGGCTTTGCCCCCGGCAACCAAATATTTGGCATTGTTAATAAGGTACTCCATCATATCGACGTCGTTTTCCTTTATTTCGGTTTGTACTTTTAACCAAGCCTCTATACCGTAAACGGGGCTTTGGCCGTATTCTTTTAGCTTTTCAACATAAACTTTTAAAAAATGCTCGTCGGTTTGTTTTTGGGCAAAGTCGTTTTGGAGTTTTTCCAAACTGTACTTGCTCGTTACCGAGGTTATGGCATTATGCCCCAATTCCAAAATATCCTTTACGGGCTTGGCCCCGGTATCCTTATAGGCTATATTGCCGTCGGGCGTTAAAAACAGTAATGTTGGGTATGCCGATACATTGTACTTTTTTGCCGCTTCAAGCCCTTCTTTTTCGGCATTTAATTTTATGCTTACAAACGCTTTATTGTAAAGTGCGCCAACTTCGGGCAGTGGAAACACCATTTTGCTTAATTGCTTGCACGGCACGCACCACATGGTGTAAAAATCGACAAACACCAATTTGTCTTCTACCTTTGCTTTTACCAAGGCTTCTTCTAAAGAAATAGGGCGAAACTCGATGCCTTGGGCGTTTGTTGCAAACCCGCATAAAAGCATTAGTGTTAGTAGAATTTGAAAGCGTTTTTTAATCATTTTTAATACTAATTAAATATATTTTGCACAAAAAGAGACCTTTCGACTGCTCAGGGTGACAATTCCCAAAACCATGATACTTTATTTTTGTTCCTTCTCCTTTCACCCTACACGTTAAAGACGTATTTTTTTATGTAAAGAGTGACAGTAAGGTTTAAACAAAACATACACGGTGGCTTCGACAAGCTCAGCCACCGTGCCCAAAACAGCTTTCCCTCCCTTGATAACCGGTTTATTACGAGTGACTAATTCAACTTTTAGGGTGTCGGACAAAAACAAAATAATCGTTTAAATGGATTATGGTTTTCATGGCTGTTTTTAATTCTGAAGCCGACAAGCCTTTTATCAGCTTTTCCAATTCCTTTATTGTTGGCAATTTACCGTATTTAAGTTGCCATTGTAGGTAGGTTTCGGTTATCTGCGCCTCGTCGTAAAACGCCATAAGGCATTCGCTACCCAACATGGCTTTTAGTTTTTTAATTTCGGCTTTATTTAAATTGGCCTCGTGCATGGGCCGCAATACTTCGTTTTTAAAAATGGTAATGGATTGCTCGATATTTTTATAGTCGGTCATATACCGTAAACTTACGGCCCTAACCTTATTTGGCGCTTGGTAAGCGTAAGCCCCGGAACCCAAGCCATAGGTTAGCCCGTATTTTTTCCGCAGGATTTCAAACATTTTTTTGTAACCGTAACGCGATATGGCCTGATAAATAAGCTCGTTTTTTAAACTTGCCTTGCCTTCAAATTGTTGCGTAAACAAATGCTCGGCATAGCCCAAAGGTTTAGTCCAAGAGGAAGCGTGGTAAACCTTGCCATTGGCTTGTTTTACTTCCGGATTTTTTAAGGCTTCGGAATTTGAAACCTCAACAGGCTTAACCGGTGCCACATAAGTTGAAATAAGGCTTTCGGCATTGCTTGGCAAATTGCCCCTAACGTATATTACCGCATTGTTTAAGCAGGCCTTTAATGTTTGATTATATTGAAAAAACCGATTGGCATTTTGTTGGTTTACAACGCCACCCGCCTTAGTTTCAAGAAATTGCCCCAAAGCCGATTGCCTGAGTTCGGTGTACAACATATCGTTGCTTTGTTCTTTTTTGTTGAAACGCTCAAAACGGTTTATAATATCGCCTGCATTGGTTGGCGTGGCTTGGGTAAAACTTAAATTGAAAATTTTAAGCATTTCGGCAAATACTTGGGTCGGGGCTTTTAAGGTGTACCGATAATTGTAATTTGAAACTTCTATTTTCTTAACAATATTCATTTTTCGCTGCAAGGTAGCGGCTTCGGAAGCGTTGTAAGTACCAAAACCGCCTTCTACATATTCCGCAACATCCTTAAAAAATGCCCTATCCGTTTCGGGTACGGCATTTAATCCCGATGCGCCCAAAACCTTGATTTTGCAAAGTGTTTCTTTAGTGTTATGTAGCACTACAGAAATACCGTTTTGATAGGTAAACAACACCATATCGTCGGCCAATTGGCGGCGTTCCGCTATTTTTTCCGGCGTTGGTGTTTCTATTTCTACAGCAACGGGAACCACATTGTCTTTTTTAAAGCCTTTGGGTTTTGGTTTTTTAAATTGATAGGGATTTGCTTGTAATTTGCCTATATTTTCAAATTTATTTAGGATGGTTGTTTCATTAAAATCCGGGGTAAACGCAACCGAAGTACTATCGAACAAAATGGTTTTGTGGTTGGAAACAAAACGGTTTAATATGGGCGTAAAATCGTCGGGACTTAAATTTTTATAAGCCTGTTTTGCCAATTCGTACCGGGTTTTGCCCGAAAGCGGCGTGTTTCCCCTAAAAAAATAATCTTCTATTTTGTTAAGGTCTATAAAGCTATCGTTGTTATATTTTTCGTAATGCCCTAATTGCTGTTGCGAAAAAAATGTAATTTCTTCCTGTAAAATACCGTGGGTTTTGGCTTGTGCCACGACCTTACAAAAACCGTTTAACATAGAAACATAAGAGGCCGAATCCGCTTCGGATTTCAACCTAAAAACATACAATTTGTTGCCCGGTAAAATACCCGAAACATTGGTTACGGAATTACCAAAAAGCTGTTTATCGCTGTTTTTTAAACGGGCTTCGATAATATTGGTAAAAAGGTTATCGACCAAACCTTGCTTAAAGTTTTCATAAGTATCTTCGCCTACCCTTTTTTCCTTAAAGGCCAAACTTAAAACCGTTCCGGATTTGTTGCCCTTGCCTTCTTTGTAATTACCGGAAATAACGGTTTTGTTATAGAGTTTTAAATATTCGCTTCTTTTTGTCGAGCCATTTACTTTTGGAGTATCGCTAAATATTTTATTGAGTAATTTTATGGTTTTTTCTTCGTTCACCTTACCTATTATAACCAAAGCCAAACGGTCGGGCGTGTAGTTGGCCTTATAAAAATCCCGCAATTGGTTTGCGGTAATAGAGGCAACATCTTCTTTTGAACCCAAGCCGTTATGCCCTTCGAGGTGGGTGCCTATTACAAAAGGCGATACTACGCCATCGCCCCTTAGTTTTAGCTCTTCGTAAATAATTTTCTTTTCTATTTCAAGTTCATTGGGGTTCATTTCCAAGTTGTACATCCAATCTTTTAGCAGGTACAGGCTTTTTTTTAAGTAGGCATCGTTTCCTGCCGGAATGGAAAGGTGGTATTCGGTTTTAATGTTACTTACCGAACCGTTAAACTCCTTTCCTTGCTGCAAGCCCATGTTTTCAAGTGTTTCCAGGGTTTTATGCCCGGGATAGTTTTTGCTGCCCTTAAACACCATGTGCTCCAAAAAATGGGCAATGCCGCGTTGGTCGGGCGTTTCTATTAACGACCCTATTTCGGATAAAACGTGTAGGCTTACTTTGCCCGGTTCGCCCTCGGGAAGCAAATAATACGAAAAACCATTATCGAGTTTTTTGTACTTTATATTTTGGGGCATTGACAATTGTTGAGAGAAACCGAAGCAGGTTGCTGCCAATGCCCAAAATACGAGGACTAACTTAAAATTAAGGTGAATATTTAATGCTTTAGATTTTATCATTTAAACGAAATAAAATTTATTCGTCGTAAAAAAACGTAAAGGTTTCCGTGTTTCCCGCCGACGAACTTGAGGTAAACACCCTTGTAATTTTTGTTATTTTACCTTGGTTGTCGGTTTCGTAGGTATAAGAAGGCAAACGGATTAACGACGACGGGCTGGAAGCCGTTGCCGCTGTTTTGGTCATGATATACTTATTGAGGAACATTTCGTTTGAAAAGTCGAAAACACCCGAGCTGGTAAACAAAACCGGAGGCATGCCCTCGGTATAGGTTGGCATAATAACCGGATCGTATTCGGAGCGGTGCTGCCTTCTGTCGTTTCGGGTCATGTAGCTTTGCAACTGCCAATATTCGCCAAATATTTGTTCGCCCAAACCAAAGGGGTCGCTATAATAAATATTGTTAACGGTTGAAGACGTATCGAACGACAAAATAGCGCCCGTGGCATCGTTGTACACAAAATTATCGGCTTCTACCGCTATATCGCCTACTATAACATTTCCGCCTTCGTACTCAATGCTTTGGGATTCTATATTTGTAATTTTTTTAGTCCCGGCTTCGTAGTTAATATAGTTGTACTTATCATCGGTATAAGTGCCGTCGGATTTTATTAATCGGTAAAAAATAGTATCGACCATTTTTAGGGTATTGTAACTAAACTCGTGGCGGTAATTGTAGCCGTTTGTTGAAAAAAGATAATCGAAAGCCGTCATGTTTTCCTCGGTATCGTATTCAAACTTAACGGTAATTAAGGCCCCGCTACTATTAACATAGTTAATCTGGATTGGCCGTGTTATGTCCTGGCCTTTGGTTACGGCAATAGTAGTGGTGGAGGATTGCCCCGCACTATCGGTAACCATAATATCGATATTATAGGTTATACCGGCTTCCATGCTTCCCAAAAACACCAGTTGCTTTAAAACCATTTCGCTTAACGGGCTGGTTGGGTCGGCTTCGAAACTATATTGCTCCTCGCCCTCGAATATTATTTTTACCGTACCAATAGTATTAAGCCCCGTGGACACAATGCCCTTTACGTAATAAGCCGGTGCCACGACCGCAACATTGTTGCCACCCACCAATTTAACTTCGGGATATGAAAAGCCTTTTACCGATATTCGTATGCCACGGTTAAAACTTCGGTTATCGGTATCAACCACTTTTACAATGTAATTTAGTACGGTATCTTTTTCAAAAGGGGTTAAATCCACCCGATAATCGAAATTGAAATTGGTTTTGCCGTTATAGTCGTTTATGGCCGATAGTACATTGTAATTGGTGGCATCGATTAAATCGATAGTTTCCACACCGTTGGGAACGCTCATTTTAAGGTTTATATCGTAGTAATCGGCGGTATCGCGACGTATTTCAACACGGGTATCGGTAAGTTCGAAACCTGGGTCGGGAAAAGCGGGATCGCTTTCGCATGCCTGAAACGCCACAATCACCAATACCCCAATTAACAGTATATATAGTGTTTTAGTTGTTTTCATATTTTTCGGTTTTAGTTGTTGGTTAAAGCGCTTCCAAAGCGGGATTGATGCTTACAATATCGACGCCCCAAGTGGTTAGCAAATCGCGCAAAATAACAAGGTTGGCTTGTATGTTTTCCGGAAATGCCAATAGCTCGGATTCGTATCGGTGAATCATTTCATTTATATAACTTCTAACATCCACGGCTTTGCCTGCCACAAAACTATACGTTGGGCGCAATGCTTTTAGGTGGGTAATCCTTGTAGGCAGCCTATTGCCATCCTCGTCGTAACTTTGGTAATAGGTGCGCAAGCCCGACGAGGCATAAAAATAGGTAGCATCGATAAAGCCGAGGGAATAAAACCAATCTTTATCGATAACGTAAACCGTTTTTTCGTCGCCCCAGTTCATATACGCTTTATATGGTGCTTCCATATTTTGGCCGTAGTAAGTGCTTTTTCCCTCGAAAAACGAATCGGGCACTTCGTTGTACAAATCGTGCATGCCCATAATACGGCACAGTAAAATATAGAAATTGTCTTTTGTATACTCGTCTATATCCTTGGCCACCTCGTCCTGGTTAACGGCAAACACAATAGAATTGGCATTATAAACAGCACGCAGGGCGCTTGTGGCCTTGCTGCTGTACCGGGATTCCGATTCCACCAAAACCGAACCGCTTTCGCCCGTAACCTCGCTATCGGAAAAAACGGATTCGCTTAACAGCACCTTATAGGGCATTAAGCCCGCTATTCGGGTATTGGGTTTAAAGTATTTAAACAACGTGGTATCGATAAAAGTAACCGCCTGCTCGACATAAGCGTTGTATGCCGGCACGTCCTCGGCGGCCATAATACCAAGCGTATCGGTAAACAAGGTTTTTAGCTCGGGGATTTCTATTCCTTCCCACCTTGCGGCTTCACCAGAGGTAGAGGCTACGTAGGCAAAATCGAGAATGTTATCGTACTGGTAAAGCACCCCAGAATTGTAGGTGGCGTACAAGTTGGCAATGGTCGGATTGTTTAAATCTATTTGGGTTGCTACCCTGTCCTCGTCGGTATTAGAGGGCTTTAAGGCGGCTTCGTCGCTATTGCATGCCATTGCAAAAAATGCAACCAATACGGCGTATATGTACAATTGTGTTTTCATTGGTTTTGTTTTAAAATTAATGCTGTAACATGTTTTTAATCGACATCAACCTCTTCGGTAATTTGCGGTATTTTTTCGTAGCGTTCGTTATTTCTAATAAGCGGATTATTTTGGCGCTCTTTTAACGGAATTGGCAGCGTATAGTTTAAATCGTTTGGCAGTAAGGTGTACACCTCGGTACCGACCTTTACGGCACTTTCGTTTATTAAAGTGAAGGTGTGCTTAATTTCGGGGCGGTTTTCCATACGGCGCAAATCGAACCAACGGTGGTGGTCCTCGAAACAAAGCTCTTTTCGGCGTTCGGTTAAAACATAACTTATAACGGCATCGGCAGCAGTTGGGTATTCTACCCCTGAAGTGTTGGAATACCGCTTGCTATGCAAAGTTTTTACATCGTTAACGGCATTGGCAACATCCTGTTTTTGGGCATAGGCCTCGGCACGGTTTAAATAGGCTTCGGCAACCCTAAAATTAGCAAAGCCCAAGGTTGTGTAGGTATCCCTAATATATTTTTTGGGTTGGTAAAACAGTTTGCCCGAACCATCGTCGGTGGCCGAGAAAAAGGCTTCTTTTCTAATATCGGCATCGTCGTACAGTGCCACTAACGCCTTATTTGCCCTATAAGCCCCGTTTTCGTTTGGAAAAGCCGGAGTGGCCGTATAGTACGAATACAGCACCTCGCTGTTATCTTCGGTAATAAACGGTAGGCTTGCCGATATTTTGGTTACGCCCGCAGCGGCAATTACCTTGTTGGCATAAGTAATGGTTTCGTCCCATTGCTTTTGGTACAACTTTACCCGTGACATTAACAAATTACAAGTGGCCAAATTAGGGTGCCATTTGCTTTTTGTTATGCCGCTGGATTCTATAAGGGCTGCGGCTTGGGTTAAATCGTCCTCAATTTGTGCGTAACACTCGGCTACCGTGTTTCGGTTATAGGTTTCTTCCACACCAATATCTACCCGAATTGGCACGCCCAAATCAACATTGGCACTGGAAGCGTTATAAGGCTGCCCATAAAGGTTTAACAAATTAAAATACGATAAAGCCCTAATAAAAAGCGCTTCGCCCTTAACGTAATCGTTCTCGGCGGGTTCGCCCAGGGCATCGTCTATAAAATCGATAACGTAATTGGCAACGGCAACATCCTCATACATTTTTTCCCATGAATTATTTATGTTGCTTAGGGTATTGCCATATTCGTCTATTTCAATTTCACGCTGCCAAGTATAGGTTGTTTTTTTGTTTTCTTTTGTAGAAGTGTACGCATTGGCGTTTTCAACAACATTATCGGTCATATAATCTACGGTGTAAAATATGGGATATTCAAAGTTGAATTCCTGCAATAGCAAAGCCGAATAATGGTCGGTTTTTTCGGGGACTAATTTATCCTGCGACACTTCGTCCAAAAAATCGCTACATCCAAAAAACATTAAAAGTACGGGAAGTATATATTGAATTTTTTTCATCTATTTAAATTTTAGAATGATACGTTTATGCTTAAACTATAATTGGGCGTAGTGGGCAACCCTATACCGGAAACTTGTTCGGGGTCCTGCCCTTTTAAGTCCCTATCGAAAGCAAAATAGGCCAAGTTGCTGCCCTGTACGGCCAAGTTCAGGTTTTTAACGCCCGAACCGTTTAAAATTTTCGATGGCACATTGTACGATACGGTGAACGACTGAAAACGGAAATGGCTGGCATCGACCACACGGGCATTACTATAATCGTACATCCACCAAGCATTGGTTCCGGAAGGTATGGCCGTACCAAGGTTGGTTACATAAACCCGATTGTACCCATCGGCACTATCGTTACCATAAAATGCTAAATTATGGTTGGATAGGGTTGGTATGTTGGTCGTTAACTCGTTGCCGGGCTGCCGCCAGCGGTTATTAAATTCGCCACTCATGTTTTCGTAAGGCAACGGCAGGTTTTGGTTGCCGTTGTACAGTTTCAACATTCGTGTTTTGTAACCGACTTTATAGGTAAAATTTGCCGAAACCGTAAAATTACCCGCCTTTATTTGGGTACCAAACCCGCCATAAAACTTAGGCGTTCGCGTACCTTCGTAAACCAAAGCCGCCTCCAATTGTTCTTCGGGAGTCATGTTTTCCTCGACCAAATGTTTAAAGGTTGGCAGGCCTTCTTCATCCAATCCATCGAACTGATACGAAAAGAAACCGCTTGTTGGGAATCCGGCACGGTAAATATTTCCGTTTAAATAATTGTAGGCCGTTAGGCTATTTGCACCGTCTTCGTAACCTTCGATAACCCTATCCCTATCGTGCGAAAAGTTAAGGTAGGTACTCCATGCAAAATCGTCCTTTTTTAGGTTTACGGTTCTTATGGAAAACTCGAAGCTATTAACGTCCTTACTGCCCGAATTGTACATTTGCACCGCAGTACCGTTAACCAAGGACACGGGGCGTCCTTGCAGCAAATCGGTACTTTTGGAGTAGGCATAATCCAAAGCACCACTAATCCTGCCGCCCAAGAAGCTATAATTTAAGCCCACATTGGTAGTTTGGGTTTTTTCCCAACGCAAATTGGCATTGGGAAAATCGGACAGTTGTGCCGTATTTTCGGGATAATAGTAGGCATTGTTTTTGCCGTAATTGGAAATAATTAAATATGGGCTGGCATTGGGCATGGTACCCCGAAGCCCGTAAGATGCCCTAAGGGCCAGCTCGTCCACGCCATTGGCATTTTGCATAAATTTTTCGTTATGGATATTCCAACGTGTCGATGCCGACCACGTAGGCTTAAACTTATAGCGCTCGTACTGGCCAAACGCATTGGAGCCATCGCTCCTGATGTTAAAATTAAACACATATCGGGTATCGTAAATATAGTTGACAATACCAAATAGCGACATGGTGTTGGTAAGCCTATCGGTTATTGTAGGGTAAACGCTTACGCCGCCGCGAGTGGTAAGCCAATCGAACATGGCATCGTAATCGTAATCGTCGAAATTATAAATACTACCCGCATCCGAGGCCATAATGGATGGCGAGGGCAACGCAATAAACCCACGTCCCTGATAATGGTTATAGCCCGGTACGGTAAAGCCCGTAGCGCCCCAATAATTAACCGAACGCACTTCCTGCCCCAAGTTAACATTAAAGGCATGTTTTTTGCCAAACATGGTACGGTAGTTTAACTGGTTGGTAACAGCATAAGTATCCTGGCTTACCATACCCCCGGAATACACACCGCCAAAAGGCAAATTGGATGCGAAATTAACCCGGCTTTCCAATAAATCCTCAAAAGCATCGAAAGTACGCAGCTCTGCGGCATAAAATGAATTTTCGGTAATCCACTCTTCGTTTAAATTCGTGGTATTTCTGTAGCTTAATTGGCTTGTGAAACGGAAATCCCTTAAAAAATCCCAACGCAAAAAAGCCGAAATAGTAAAATCCTTGTTGGTAATATTGCGTTCGGAATTATCCATTTCGTTAAGGATATTGTAGCCTGCATAGGCAATATCGCCACTATTGGAATATATTTTTTTGTTTAGATAGTAATAGTCGCCGTTTTCATCGTAAATAGGTACTGTTCGGCTTGTGTAATACGCTTGGTCGAAGGCATTTATGGAATTATGATTGTAATGTGCCTTTTGTACCGAGCCACTTAACTTAAACGACAGCATAACGTTGTCCTTTAAATCCAAATCGATGTTCGAGCGTGCCGTTATCCGGTTTAGTCCCGTATTGTTTTCTATGCCCTTTTGGTCGTCGTAACCCAAGGAAAAATAGTAACGCGACCTATCGCCACCACCAGAGGCACTTACGGCATGGGTTTGCGTAAAGGAATTACGGTACAGGGCATCGAACCAATCGGTATTTAAGGTTTCCAAATACCCTACCCTATCCTGAAATTGCTGATAGTTATAGGTGCCGTCCCACAAATTCATTAAAGCGCCTTCGTAACCAATGCGGTCCACATTATCGTAAGAGGAGCTATAACCAAGATTTCTTTGGTACATTTCCCTGGACACATCGATACGTTCCTTGGAATCCATTAAATTAAAATCGGAATACCGGGGGCCTTGGGCCACGCTAAAACCACCGGAATAGTTTAAAGTGGGCTGCCCGCGCTTTCCTCTTTTGGTTGTTATAACAATTACCCCGTTGGCCGCACGCGTACCGTAAATGGCCGTTGCCGAGGCATCCTTTAAAATATCGATTTTTGCAATATCGGAAGGATTTATGCCCGAAAGAGCGTTACCGATAAGGTTAACATTGTCGAAACTATTAATTTCGTCGGCACTCAAGGGTACGGGGTCTTCGTAAACTACGCCATCGACCACCCAAAGCGGGCTTTGGTTTCCGGTAAAGGTACTGCCGCTCCTTACCCTTATTTTTGCCGCTGCACCGGGGGCGGCACTAATGTTGCTTACCATAAGCCCAGTGGCCTTGCCCTCTATCATTTTATCTACGCTTATAGCTGCCGTAATATCCAAATCTTCTTCTTGTATCTGGGCAATGGCACTGGTTAGTTCGCGCTTATCTATATCCTGGTAACCCGTACTAAATACCAAAACCTCGTTTAAGGATTCGGCTTCGGGGCTAAGGTTAATGGTTAGGTTTGTAGACTGGTCCACGTGAACTTCCTTGGAGGCATAGCCCAAATACGAAATAACCAATGTGGCGGCACGGGGCAAGCGCATTTTAAAATTCCCCTCGAAATCGGACACAGCGCCCAACTTGCCATTTTTAACTATAATATTGGCACCGGGAATTGGCAAACCGGTTTGGGAGTCGAAAACAACTCCGGTGACCGTAATTTCTTGCTCTTGTTTATTGTTTTCAACAATTACAATAACGCCATTGACAAGCGTGTAAGCCATGTTTATGCCCGTAAGCACCTCATCCAGCACCGCCTTAACGGTTGCTTTGTTTTTTTGGACGGTAATATGCTCCAATTCGGCCATTTTTTGTTCGTTAAAAAAGAAACTGTACCCGGTTTGTTTTCTAATTTCATCGAAGAGATAGGACATTTTAACATCCTTCAAATTTAAATCCACAAGTTTTGTTTGCGAATGGGTTGCTGCCGACAATGTGAATACGGCGCTAAAAATCAACACAAAAAATAACTTCATAGTAATACGTGGTTGTTTAGTTGTTTTTCCCGTAAGGAAAAATGGGTTAGTAAATTAGTTTTCATTGGTTTGGTTGTTTTGTTTAAACTTTAGTGTTATGTCAACTCTGAAATTTAATAGAGAGATTGCTTCGTCGTCGTGCCTCCTTCTCGCAATGACGTCATTGCGACGACAACGGAGGAAGCAATCTCATCCGTCAATTTTAATTTGACATAACATTAGTTTCAATTATTAAATTTGAAATGACTTATTGAAAAATTATATAATGTTGCTCCAAACGACGCCATGAAGCCATTTGTTTTTATTATTTTAATTTAGGTCTCGACTCCACCTCGTCAAGCTCGGCACAGGCTGCTCGACCTGACGCTCTGCAACGTATTTATAAGAACTTTGGTTTTAAAAAGCCTTTATTCAACAGTTAAAACGGCTTCGCCTTATTGCTTAGATACATAAATGGTTTTGTTGTTTTCGACCTTAATTTGAACGGACATTTCGGCCTCAACAATTTTTAGGATATTCTGCATATTGTTGTACCTGGGCAAATCGCCCGTAAAACGGATGGGTTTTAAACTTTCATCGGTAATAACCACATCAACATCGTACCACTTTCCAAGGGTTTTAAAGAACGATTCCAAAGGTTCGTTTTTAAACACAAAACGGCCGTCTTTCCAAGATACAAACGGGTACACATCTACGGTTTGTTTGGTTATTTGCTTGGTATTGGTTTTATATACCAACTGTTCGTTTGGCGTTAAAATATACTCTGGCGTTTCCGTAGCAATATGCGCAAAATTGGCCTTTACCCTACCTTCTACCAATGTGGTGGTAATATGCCTGTTTTCGGGATATGCGGATATATTGAACGCGGTTCCCAAAACCTGCACGTCTTGGTTACTGGCCGATACTATAAACGGTTTATCCTTATCGTGCGCCACATTAAAATAAGCTTCGCCTTTTAGCGTTACACGGCGTTGGTTATCGGTAAACGGGACTTGGTAGGTAAGTTCGGAATCGGAATTTAGCCAAATCTTGGTGCCATCGGTTAGCACCAATTGATACTCCGCACCACGAGGCACGCGCAAGGTATTGGTTTTGGGCTCTATTTTTTCGGTGGTGGTTTCTTTATCGTAATGCAATACACCCTTAGCATTATTGGCCAAAGTACCGTGGTCCTTAATTGGCGCTTCAAGCGTGTCCTGCAAACTTAAAACTTTGCCGTTGGACAAGATTAATTCGGCTTGTGATGTTCCGGGGGCGATACTGGTTTCCTGAACCGTTTTATACGAATTGTTAAAATTAAATATGTTGTTTTGGTAGGCGAAATAGACAAAAAAAGCCAAAAGAAAAACAGCCGCCACGGACGATACCCATTTTAATATGCGCAACTTAACAATCCGGCTTTTTTGGGAAACGCCATTTTGTACATGCTCCAAAAAAAAATGCCATTCCCGCTTGGTGTCCAGTGCCGCTATTTGGGTTTGCCAGTGTTGGAACGCCTGCTCGTTTAAAATGTTATTCTCTAAGATTTTGTTTTCGGGTTCGGTTTCCCATTTTTGTAATGCGGCTTCCTGTTCGGGCGTTAGTTTGCCCAGTACCTTGCCCGCCAATAATTTTGAAACATCTATTTGCTCTCTAATATTCTTCATCTTCTATAATGTTGCGACAAAAACAATATAATCGCTATTAAAAAGACGCCGAATTACAAAACGGGAGTGACAACTATGTTAAAAAAATTCAAAAAAACTACCTAATAATATAGCAACAAACTGGTTTCCAAGTTTTTGCCTTAAAACCTTATAAGCCCTTCGCTTAACGGTTTTAACGGTATTAACGGTAATGTTAAGCTCGATTGCTATATCCTGGTTTTTGTACCCGTGCAGCGTTAAGTTAACCACTTGTTGGGCCTGAGGGGATAAATCCTTAATGGCAGTATGGAGTAATTTGTAGGTTTCCTGCCTTAAAATTTCGTTGTAAAACTCTTGATTTGGAATTTGGAGGCCTTCATCTAACGACAAATGGTCTTTGTTCGATTTTTTTCTTAAATAGCTAATACTGGCATTTTTAACCAAAACATACAAGTATGCCGTTAGGGCTTTTTCGCTTTCGAAATCTTCGACATCGCGTTCCCATAATTTAACAAAGGCTTCTTGGGCAATGTCTTTTCCTTTTTCTTCGCTTCCCAATAATTTTGCGGCCAATAGGTACATGGAAGGAAAAATACGCTCGAACAGGACATTAAACTCCTTGCTGCTGTATGTTATGGTTTTACCTGCTATTTTCATGACAAACCTTAGTCAGGCCCGACAATTATTTCCTTACAGATTATTTTACTTAATGTAATAATTGCAAGCCTAACGAAGCGTACAAATATATACAGAATATTATTGATTTTTATTTAACATTTCAACAAATTAACTTTAATGGTGTTAATTTTATATCGTTATTTGGTTTTTACTGTTTTTTATCTAAAGAATTAAGGCTATAAGAATTTTATTTTCCCTTGTGTTTTCCCGCCCAACCAAACTATCCGTTAAACCGATAATACCCGCATTTTAAATATGCTCCCTCGGGAAACGACACGGGATGGTCGGTATCGTGATACGTTTGTAAAATTATGCTATAAGAACGGTTTGTAGCGCTTAAAACCGCCCTGTTTATTTCGAAAAAATCCTCGGCAACAACCCTTGACGAGCAAGATGCCAATACCAACAGCCCGTTTTTATGGGTTAGCCGTTCGCCCAAAGCCGCCAATTGGGCATACTTTTTTTGTGCCAAGGCCACTTCCGAGGCTTGTTTGGCAAAACTGGGCGGATCGATTACCACGACATCAAACCTTTGGTTTTTATCGATAAGGGCTTGCATTTCCTTAAAGGCATCGCCCGCAATAGTAAGGTGTTCGCCTTTGTAATGGTTTAATTTTCCGTTTGCAATGGCAATTTCGAGCGCCTGCTTGCTAATATCCAAACTGGTAACCCTTTTGGCGTTATTGTACAAGGCATGTACCGAAAACCCGCCGGCATAGCTAAACACATCCAATACAGTTTTACCGTTGCTCCACCGGCCCACTTGCTTTCGGTTGGCCCGATGATCCAAAAAATAGCCTGTTTTGTGGCCTTTTATAACATTGGCCGAAAATGCAACGCCATGCTCCACAAATTCCACGACCTCATTTTGCAGCGTGCCATAAACCACTTCGCCATCGGTAAACTGGTGCTTTTTGGATTGCGCCACGCCCCTGCTTAAACGCAGTACGACCGTGTTTGTTTTTGAAATTTGTTGCAGGGCGGGCAAGATACTTTCCAAATAGGGCAGCCAAATTTCGGAATACAATTTAACCACCAAAACCGAGGCGTATACATCGGCAATTAAGGCCGGAAAGCCATCATTTTCGCCAAACAGCAAGCGATAGCTGTTGGTATTGGTTTGCAATAGAACTTGACGCTTGGCAAAGGCTTCTTCAATTTTTGTTTTAAAATATTGGAAGTTAATTTCAATTTTCCCCAATCCGCTATAAAGCATTTTTATACGTATGGGCGAACCGGCATCGAACAGCCCCAACCCCATAACACGGTTTTTGTTTTTACTGAAAACCACGGCCAAATCGCCCGTTTGGGCATTATCGGTTATTTTAACAATGCTGTTGGAAAACACCCACGGATGCCCCTTGACCACGGACTGCTCGCCTTTGGCATTAAGTTTTACCGCCAAACGTTTTGGGGTGTAGTGCGGTTTTATTTTTTTTGAAAAGTGCATGATAACTTTTAGTTCGATAAAAGTATTATTTTAAAACGAAAAAACGCAACCATTTCTGATTGCGTTTCTTCAACTTTATTGTTTCAACGTTTACTTCACTTCTTCAAAATCTACATCCTCCACATCGCTTCCCTGGTTTGCTTGGCCATTGTCGTGGCCGGCATCGGGCCCAGGTTGCGCGCCGCCTTGTTGGGCTTCGGCTTGTGCTTTGTACATTTCTTCGCTGGCTACCTTCCAAGCTTCGTTTATTTTTTCCAAAGCGGGGTCTATCACGGCCAAATCTTTAGTGTCGTAGGCTTTTTTAAGTTCTTCCAGAGCATCTTCGATAGGTTTTTTCTTGTCGTCCGATAGTTTATCGCCAAACTCCTTCAACTGGCTTTCGGTTTGGAAAATCATGGCGTCGGCAGCGTTTAATTTTTCCGCTTTTTCCTTAGCCTGTTTATCGGCTTCGGCATTGGCTTCGGCCTCGGCTTTCATTTTCTTAATTTCATCCTCGGTTAAACCGGAAGACGCCTCGATGCGGATATCCTGTGTTTTATTGGTAGCCTTATCGGTTGCCGTTACGTGAATGATACCGTTGGCATCGATATCGAAAGTTACCTCGATTTGCGGTGTACCGCGTCTGGCTGGCGGAATACCGTCCAAGTGGAAACGCCCAATGGTTTTGTTGTCGGCCGCCATGGCACGCTCGCCTTGAAGCACGTGGATTTCTACCGAGGGCTGGTTATCGGCCGCCGTAGAGAACACTTGGCTCTTTTTGGTAGGAATCGTGGTGTTGGCCTCGATAAGCTTGGTCATAACGTTGCCCATGGTTTCTATACCCAATGACAATGGTGTTACATCCAAAAGCAGTACATCTTTTACATCGCCCGTTAAAACGCCACCTTGTATTCCGGCGCCCAAGGACACTACCTCGTCGGGGTTTACGCCCTTGCTTGGCGCTTTTCCGAAGAATTTTTCAACGGCTGCCTGCACCGCAGGGATACGGGTTGAACCACCAACCAAAATAACTTCGTCTATATCGTTTTTAGATAATCCCGCGGCTTTTAATGCCGATTCACAGGGTGCTATGGTACGTTTTACCAAATCGTCTATTAACTGCTCGAATTTAGAGCGTGTTAAGGTGCGCACCAAGTGCTTTGGTCCCGAAGCGGTTGCCGTAATATAGGGCAAGTTAATTTCGGTTTGTGCCGATGACGATAATTCAATTTTTGCTTTTTCGGCAGCTTCCTTTAAGCGTTGTAGGGACATGGGGTCTTTTCGTAAATCGACACCTTCTTCACCTTGAAACTCGTCGGCCAACCAGTTTATTATTTTTTCGTCTACATCATCGCCGCCCAAGTGTGTATCGCCGTCGGTCGATAATACTTCAAAAACGCCATCGCCCAACTCCAATATAGATACGTCGTGGGTACCGCCACCAAAATCGAACACCACTATTTTTTGGTCTTGCCCTTTTTTGTCCAATCCGTAGGCCAAAGCGGCTGCGGTAGGCTCGTTAATAATACGGCGTACTTTTAGGCCTGCAATTTCGCCCGCTTCTTTTGTGGCTTGGCGTTGGCTGTCGTTAAAGTATGCGGGTACGGTAATAACGGCTTCGCTTACGGAAGTACCCAAATAATCCTCGGCCGTTTTTTTCATTTTTTGAAGAATCATGGCCGATAGTTCTTGCGGGGTGTACAAACGCCCATCGATATCCACACGAGGGGTATCGTTATCGCCTTTTACTACCTTATAAGGTACGCGCTCGGCTTCTTTTAACGATTCGGAATATTTGTTGCCCATAAAACGCTTAATAGAATAAACGGTTTTTGTGGGGTTGGTTACGGCTTGCCTTTTGGCAGGGTCGCCTACTTTTATTTCGCCACCTTCTACAAAGGCAATAACCGATGGCGTGGTACGTTTGCCTTCTGCATTAGGAATTACAACGGGTTCGTTGCCTTCCATTACCGAAACGCAAGAGTTTGTTGTTCCTAAATCGATTCCAATAATTTTACTCATAACTTTATATTTTGTTTTTATAGTGTTCTGTTTTTGCAGAAACGTTAATTTTGTTTTTAAATTCCTTATTCCTTAGTCAATGATTATGCCACGACAAAAAGCATGACAGGATGGCAGAATGTTAATTTTCATATTAAAAAGCCTATTATTTAAACGGTATTTGTACCTTGTGAAAAAATTTTGACTCGATGAAGAAAATTGCTTTACTACTAACAAGCGTAATATTGTTTATGGCCTGCGAAGGCCCACAGGGTATCCCGGGAAACGATGGCGAAATTATAGCCTCCAGCGCCTTTGAAATTGATATAGACTTTACAAGCGCCAACGAACACAGTTTTATTGAAAATTACGGTTTTAGTGTTTACCCTACCGATGTTACCCTTGTTTATATGGTTTGGGAAACCGATAACGGCACGGAAGTTTGGCGCCAATTGCCACAATATAGAGAGTTTGAAGATGGCACCAACCTAATTTACAACTTCGATTTTACCCAAGAAAACGTACGTTTTTTTCTTGATGGCACTACCGATTTTAACGCCTTGGGTCCAGAATGGACACTTAACCAAACGTTTCGGGTCGTGGTTGTGCCTGCCGATAACGTAGGGAGCTTAAACAGCAATGATTACAACAACGTTATAAAAACCTTGAAAATAACGGCGTTCGACAAAAAATAGAGTGTTTTAAAAATACCTGTTGTTTTTTCTTAATATTGAAGAAATCCTCAATTCCAAAGCGTATATTTGTCTTAAACTAAAACACTATACCCGATGGAATGTATCTCGGTTTTCGATATGCTAAAAATTGGAGTTGGCCCGTCCAGCTCGCACACCCTTGGCCCCTGGCGCGCCGCCGAACGCTGGATTAAGGAGCTTAAAGCCAATAAACGGTTTGACAAAGTTGAAAAAATTACGGTAGATTTATATGGCTCCCTTTCCTTAACCGGCAAAGGGCACGCCACCGATTTTGCCGTTATGCTTGGGTTAAGCGGTGCCGACCCCGAGCGTGTGCCTACCGAAAACATCAACACCATAATTGCTACCATTAAAAACACCCAAACCATTGGTTTTAATAATGAAAGACCATTGGTTTTTAACCCTAAGACCGATATTAGGTTCAACAAAAACTTTTTGCCCTTTCATGCCAACGGCCTTACGTTTACGGCAACCGTTAACGGGCGTAATTACAAGTCGACCTACTATTCCATAGGTGGTGGTTTTGTGGTTCAGGAAGACCGAAAAAATGCCAAGGCCAATAAAATTATTTTTTATTGCACGTTTCCTTACCCTGTTGAAAAAGGCGTAGACCTGCTTAAATTTTGCAAAGCCCTGGATTTACCCGTTTCGGGCGTGGTTTTGGAAAACGAAAAATCTATTAGGGACGAACAAGTGGTCGATGCCGAACTGCAACGCATTTGGAATACCATGCTGGAGTGCATGTACATTGGTTGCCATACCGAGGGCAATTTGCCCGGCGGCCTAAACGTTAGGCGGCGCGCCCACGACATACACAAAAAACTAAAAGGCGAGCTGCCTTACAACAATCCGCAAGAATGGTTGCAAACTATTAGAAAAACCGAAGTAAAGTTCAGGCAAATTTTTAAGTGGGTTAGCTGTTTTGCTTTGGCGGTAAACGAAGTAAATGCCGCTTTGGGCCGTGTGGTAACCGCCCCTACCAACGGCAGTGCGGGCGTAATTCCCGCCGTATTAATGTACTATATGGTAATTGAAAACCACAAAGCCGATTTTAGCCATATTAAAAAATTTTTATTGGTGGCCGGCGAAATTGGCAGTATTTTTAAAAAGGGCGCCACCATTTCGGCAGCTATGGGCGGTTGCCAGGCCGAAATAGGCGTATCGTCGGCAATGGCGGCAGGCGCCCTGACCGAACTCTTGGGCGGTTCGCCCGAGCAGGTTTTAATGGCCGCCGAAATAGCCATGGAACACCACCTTGGCCTTACCTGCGACCCTATTGGCGGTTTGGTACAAGTACCTTGCATAGAACGCAACTCCATGGGCGCCATTAAAGCCATAACAGCGGCCGAACTGGCCTTGGAAACCGACCCCGAAAACGTAAAAGTACCCTTGGACAAAGTGGTAAACACCATGTGGGAAACCGCCAAGGACATGAACTCCAAATACAAGGAAACCAGCGAGGGCGGCTTGGCTATTGGGGTAAACTTATCGGATTGTTAGGGTTATCATTGGGCTGTTTTTTTTCGAAATCCCCTCTATTTTAAACTTTTGATTTAATTTTTAAAACAATAATTTCGGTTTTTTTATTTACATTTACAATCGATTGCATTAATCGTTTCAACTAAACAAACCACTTAATATGAAAGTTTTTTACGCTTTTTTAATTGCCCTTATTTTTGTATCGTGCAACAATAACAAAAAACAAGAAATAACTGTTTTAAACACTTCAAACAACGAAACGCTTTTTCCCGATGGCACGGTAATACCCGATTGGTTTTTAAACGATTCTAAAATAAATCCTTCCAATTTAGGAAAACACTACCTTGTTACCGATTATGGCGCCACTACGGATAGTACCGCAATACAGACCAAAACGATACAAAACACCATAGACGAAGCCTACCGAAATGGTGGTGGTGTTATTGTTATTCCTAAAGGAACATTTTTAAGCGGCGCACTGTTTTTTAAGCCAAATACACATTTGCACATAGTGGAAGGCGGGGTTTTAAAAGGCTCCAACAACATAAACGATTACCCATTCTTACCCTCAAGAATAGAAGGGCAAAGTATAGAATATTTTTCGGCATTGGTTAATGCTTTTGGTGTAGATGGCTTTACCATAACGGGAAAAGGAATAATTGACGGTAACGGCTTAAAATTTTGGGAAGCCTTTTGGCAACGGCGCAAAGAAAACCCCAATTGCACCAACCTTGAAGTTTCCAGACCGCGATTGGTATTTATTTGGAAATGCAACAACGTACAAGTACAGGACGTTACCCTACAAAATGCAGGATTTTGGACCAGCCACTACTACCAGTGCAATAACGTAAAAATACTAGATTTACGAATTACCTCGCCGCACGAACCTGTACGGGCGCCAAGCACCGATGCCATTGATATAGATGTGTGTTCCAATGTGCTTATTAAAGGCTGTTACATGGCCGTTAACGACGATGCTATTGCCCTAAAAGGCGGTAAAGGGCCTTGGGCAGAAAAAGATGCCAGTAATGGCGAAAATACCAATATTATTATAGAAGATTGCGAATTTGGCTTCTGCCATGCTGCACTAACAAACGGCAGCGAGGCCATACACAACAAAAATATACTTATGCGCAATTGCGTGGTTAACGAAGCCAAGCGTTTATTATGGCTTAAAATGCGCCCCGACACGGCCCAGCATTACGAATATATTACCGTTGAAAACATTACGGGCCAAGCCCATAGTTTTATCTACATTAAGCCTTGGACCCAGTTTTTCGACTTAAAAGGCCGGGAGGATGTGCCCTTATCGTATTCCGACCATATTACCATGAGAAACATCGACATGACCTGCAATGTTTTTTACGATATGAAAATTACCGAGCACGACAAGCTTTCCAACTTCACTTTTGAAAATTTAAAAATCGAAGCTAAAAATGCTGATTACGACAAAACCATAATCGACGGGGTAATATTTAAAAATGTAAAAGTAAATAACACCGCTATAAACTAATTCGGTTTATATCCCGTTTTTCTTAATTGTTTAAAAGAAAACTGCAAAATAGGCCAACTATTTACTACTTTTGGTTTTCCTTTAAAAACAAAAAACATGTCCACTGCAAAAAAAGAATACAAACGCATTACGGTAAAAACATTGGTTGATATGAAAGCCAATGGCGAAAAAATATCGATGCTTACGGCCTACGATTATACCATGGCCAAAATTGTCGATGGCGCCGGCGTAGATATTATTCTCGTAGGCGACTCGGCCAGCAACGTTATGGCGGGCCACGAAACCACATTGCCCATAACCCTGGACCAGATGATTTACCACGCCTCCTCGGTAATTCGCGCTACGAACAGGGCTTTGGTGGTGGTGGACCTCCCTTTTGGCAGCTACCAAAGCGACCCAAAGGAAGCCTTGCGCTCGGCCATACGCATAATGAAGGAAAGCGGCGGGCACGCCATTAAATTAGAAGGTGGAAAGGAAATTAAGGATTCCGTAAAACGCATTTTAAATGCGGGCATTCCCGTTATGGGGCATTTGGGCCTAACCCCGCAATCCATCTATAAATTTGGCACTTACACCGTTAGGGCTAAAGAAGAGGAAGAAGCCAACCGATTAAAGGAAGATGCCAAATTTTTGGAACGCATTGGCTGTTTTGCCATTGTACTGGAAAAAATACCTGCCAAACTGGCTAAGGAAGTGGCCGAAAGCGTAAGTATTCCCATTATTGGCATTGGCGCCGGAAATGGCGTGGACGGACAGGTGTTGGTACTACATGATATGCTTGGTATGACCCACGAATTTCACCCGCGTTTTTTACGTCGGTATATGAATTTGTACGAGGATATGACCGTGGCCATTTCGCAATACGTGGGCGATGTTAAAAGCAAGGATTTCCCCAGTGACAACGAACAATATTAAGCCATTAAAAACACCCCCTTCGACAAATTGAAAGTTCTTAATGTTATTTTTTTCGCAATATGCTCGACATGCGCTGCCCAATATTCCGGTGTAAAAGAATTTGGCTACAAAGGTGATATTTCCAAAATAACAAAAACCACTTATTTTAAAACGGACTTAAACGATTGGTCGCAAAATTATGCCGAATCGGTAATAGGCGAAACCGAATTTTTCTTCAACAACGAAAATAATCTTATAAAATCGGTAAAACACGAAACGGTTGAAAGCTACACCACGATTTATGAGCTTAAAAAAGGCAAACCAATACGTTTTAAAACATTCGACTCCAACAATAAGCTCCAAAACACGGGAACTTACTATTGGGAAAACGATTATTCGTATGCAATTTCATATAAAACAAAAAAAGACAAAGACATCCATGAATTTACAATAAACATAAAACTGAAAAACGATTTTAATGTTAAACAAGCCATTTCAGAACAAAAGAACAACGATACCTTAGTATTTATTTCCGAGAATTTTTTTTTATACGACAAACGGAATTATTACGATGGATACACCCTATCCGAAACTTACCCCTTAAAAAACAACACGCCAAAAATATCCAATATTTCAATAAAAAACGATAAATACGACCGAAAAGGAAATCTTATTGAGTACGAAAAGCACAATGATAATTCCGCTACGTACGAACTTATTAAGTTTAAAATAGAATACCGATAACCCAACGCCTTACATGCCCAAAACGCTTTCAAACAAACACAATTTACAAATCCTGTACGAGGACAACCATATTATTGCGGTAAACAAACGGGCGGGCGATATTGTACAGGGCGACAAAACGGGCGACAACCCGCTTAGCGATATTGTAAAAGCCTATATTAAGGACAAATACAACAAACCCGGAAATGTATATTTGGGCGTAGTACACAGGTTGGACCGCCCCACGACCGGATTGGTTATTTTTGCAAAAACCAGTAAAATATTACCGCGCTTAAACCAACTTTTTGTTTCCAAAAATATACATAAAACCTATTGGGCCATAGTAAAAAACGAACCTCCAAAACCGCAGGGAACACTTATTAATTGGCTTCGCAAAAACCCAAAAAACAACAAGGCCTCGGTTTTTAACGGTGAAGTGGAAAATGGCAAAAAAGCCATTCTTCATTACAAAACACTAAAAAAATTAGAACGCTATTACCTATTGGAAATTAATTTGGAAACCGGACGGCACCACCAAATACGGGCGCAGCTTTCAAGCATTGGCTGCCCGATAAAAGGCGATTTAAAATATGGCTTCGACCGAAGCAATAACGATGCGGGCATTCATCTTCACGCCAGGCATATTAGCTTTATCCATCCCGTAAAAAACACCGAAATTAACATAACCGCCCCCCTGCCCGACGACCCTGTGTGGCAAGCCTGTACAGATTAAATTATGTCATGGGATATATTAGTTTAAGCTGTACGCCTTCATCCTGTTTAGACGTAAGCTCAAGACTTGCATGAATTAACGACGCCCTGCTTTGCATGTTAATTAATCCAGAACCCTTCTCCACTTCATCCGCATTAAACCCGATACCATCGTCGGTAGCGGTAATCTCCAAAGCATTGGTTTTGTAGCTTAAAACAACCTTAATATTTTGGGCATTCGAGTATTTTACGGTGTTCGATAAAAACTCCTGAATAATCCTAAAAACAATAATTTCGTGCTTTTCTTGGGCAAAAGGCCTTGGCACGCCAATAATATTTAGCTTGGCCGACCGGAACCGCATACGTTCCAATCGGCTCAACTCGTTGGTAATGGCTTTTTTTAGCCCTACATTTAAAACAACATCGTTATTTAATGTTTTTGATAACGCACGCACTTCGGTTAAACCATCCTGAAGGGCTTTTGTGGTATCGGTAAACTGTTCTTTTATATTGGCCGGCATTTGCATTTTTAATACACTAAGCTGCATATTGGCAAACGACAACAGTTGCCCGATATTATCGTGCAGCTCCCAGCCTATATTTTTAAGGGTTTGTTCCTGTGTTTCGGTTTGGGCTTGGGCTATCTCGGCCTCGAAGGCTTTTTCGCGTTCTATTTTTTCCAGTAACAATTTGTTTTTTCGCCTTAGAAATACAACGAAAAACACAACAACCAAACCGGTTACTATAAACAGTACAATAACCATATACACCAACAAATAGCGTTCTGCCGGCGTACTTAACGACTGATGGTCATGTAATAAAAAACACATAGCTCGTAATTAGTTTTTCAATTTGGGCCTACAAAATATTAAAGCAAACGTGAATGTTAGGTACATACAAATATTGGAAAACAAGTAAATAAACATTCGTATTTTTAGGTACTTCAAATCCCTTACGCCTTCTTCTACATTATAATTGCCATAAATATCGTAAAACACGATTGGGGTAATAATAAGCCACCACATAAATATGGCTACCGAAACATAAAAATTAAAAGATGTATAAAAGGTTAAAAGCTTGTCGCTTTGTAAAATTTCGACAAAATAAAAAACCGAACATAAAAAAACAATAACCGATCCAAAAACACTTATGGCAGGAAAAAAACTATTAAAAAAAGTATTCCAATTACGTAGTATGTATACTACCGAAAACCCTACAAAAGCTAATAGTGCATATTTTAAAATACGTTTAAACCACTTATTTGTTAAAATAAGCTGATAATAACAGCCTAAAAACAAAATAGCACCTATTTTCCAATACAGGGTAGACCACCAATAGTTTTTCTCGAAAGGTGTATCTATTAAAAATTCAAAAAAACA
>JBKEDS010000015.1:0-113842 GCA_047975545.1 Flavobacteriaceae bacterium
GGCGAAATTACGCCCGGAGGCCCTGTTTATGTTAGCTTTAAGTACCCCAAGCAAACATCGCCTTTTATTGCTGCAAAAAATGGTATTATAGGCACGGTTGCTTTAGGTGGTAGTGTTAGTAACGCCGATTCTATCGTAAGTGTAATTATTACCTCGTCTTCTGGTTCGGGAGCTAATATTGTTGCCACCGTTAATGGTAGCAATGGCATAGACTTAGCCATCCAGAGTGGAGGTGAGGGGTATAGCGCTTCCGATACCATTACCGTAACCTACAACAGTACTGCAACGCCCTCGGCAGTAGAAACCGCCCAGGGAACCCTAACCGTTAGGGACGAGGATGCCGTTCCTGCTACCTTCGAGGAAATGAAACTTGAAGTGCCATTATTAACCATGGTGCCAATACCATATTTAAGGGTAGACGAAGTGGTAATAGACTTTAATGCCAAAATAAACTCCATGGAGTACCGAAATGTGGCATCGGAGTTTAATGCCTCAAGTAGTTTTGCCTTAAAAAATAAAGTAGAAAGTAGTATTACGGCGGGCACCAGTGGGATAACTTCTCTATTTGCAAAAGGGGGTGCCAGTACCAAGTTTACAAGTAGCGTAAACTTTAAGGTAAGTGCCTCGTACAAACGCACGTCCCGACAAGGTAGTAAAGTTGAAAAATCGTTCCAATTGGGCATTAATGTTAAGGCAAGCCAAGACGAAACCCCAGGTGGCATGGAAAAGATACTGAACATTCTTGAAGATGCTATCGTAGGATTACCGGTAACCCAATAAAGTTTCGAAATTATGCCTTTACTAAAAGATTATTTAGGATCGCTGGTTTCGGGAATCAATCAGGCAAGAGCAATGGCAGACCTTGAGTCTGCCAGGATTGCCGAGGCCTATGCTTCCAATGCCATTTTGAAGAATTTTTCCGTACCCAGGTTTAAAGCTACCAATATTGAGCTGGATATTCCCGTTGCCATAGACGAGTTAGAGGAGGTTGAAGAAAAAAATTATCAGCCTATAGATAATAAAAGTTTCAATACTTACGCCTATAACGTTTTTAAGGATGTTTTAAAAGTGGATAGTTTTAACAGAAAGCAATCCGATTTACTAAGAAAAAAAATCGCAACCGATACCGATACCTTGGAAAAAAATCTAAAAGCCAAGGAAGATATTAATATTTCGTTGAATACTTATGCAAAAAATTTGGCCAATTATTACATTAAGCATGTTAAGGAAACCAAAACGAATATTGCGGTTGCCGACTCTAACGACGATTATAGGAATACACAAGAGCGGTTGTTTAAAGCGCTTCAGGAAACCCTAATTTCAAAAATACAGGAGCCCAAGAAAACTATCGATATGGACAATACCAAGGTTTTGGTGCAATCGCACCAATTAAAGGATATCCCGCCAGAATCTGTTGTACGGATTAAAATGACCCTTGTTGAAGACGGTATGGAATGGCAGGCCATAGAAAAAGACAATGGCGAAGTTGAGCATAAGCTGTTACCAGAATAAAAATAAAAACCGAAATTGAGATGAGAAAATCGTCCATATATATTGTAAGCGAATTAAAGCCGTCTTTATTAAAACTTCCGGATTTGGTTACGGCCATTCAAAACAAAAAATTTACTTCGGTCGATGATTTGTTTACTTGGTTAATGCTTTTGGAAAACAAACTGAAACAACTAAACTATACCGAATGTGCCGAAATATCAGGGCTTAGGGCACAATTGGCCGAACAAAAATTCGTGCTTAACGGCAAGCCCAACGAACGTAAAAAACGGCAAATACAAAAGGCCCTAGAAATAATCTATCCGGCACAGGAAACCGTTTCAAAACTTTTACAGCCCTTGGAGGACAAAATAGCGCAAGCTCGGCAGTTAATACGGCAAATGTTAAACGTGGCTTATTCGTTAGGCATTGTCCCCGAGGCTACGCCGCAAAATTTCACTTCGCATATCCATCATGTTTGGTCGGTTTTGGCCGCCCACGACCAACTAAAAAATGGTATTAATAATGTTAAACTGTTGGTGGGCATGACCGATGGCATCCAGCTTTTGGCCGAAGAAATAGAACTGTAACTTATACCATTTGTTACCCATTAAAATTTGCTCTTTTTCATTTATGTTTCAAAATAAAACTTAACCGTAGCTTAGGTTATGCTTGCGTTTTCTTTTTCGCATAAACAGAAATGTAGCTGTGTTTTTTCTGAGTCATTTTAAAACAAAAATAGTATTAAAATATGAAAGCAATGAAATCGACAAAGCATTTAAAAATATTAATTTTTATAGTAATTGTTGGGGGCGCTCTTGGAGGCTTGGGCAATTATTTAATGAGCCCTGCTCCAACCGAAAACGTAAACGGCATTGTTAAGCCAATTATTTTGGGAATAATTTCGGCAGCAGTTTTACCGGTCTTTTTAAAACTGGTTTCAAGTAGCGTTTTGGATTTTGTTGATGAATCTTTACAATTAAAAAACTACATTTATTTTATGAGTTTCTGCTTATTATCGGCATTGTTCTCTGAAGTGTTTTAAAAGGGTGTTTATGCTTCGGTGTTTAACCAATTCGACAAAGAAATAGGTGAAATGAAAGCTGAAATTGATGGATCCAACCAAAAAGCAGATTATGTTATTCAAGACCTGAAAAACAACCAAAAACAGCAAAAAAGCAATGTAACCGAGGCTTCAAAAAATAACCAAATACAGGAAATTTCTAAAAAACTAAATTTAAATACGGAAGAAGCCAAAGTATATTATCAAATTTCTGAAAATAAAATATCAGAACCGTATGAATTATATACGTTAGGCACTAAATCATCAATAGATTCGGTTCTTTTAACATTTAAAGAAAAAAAACTCATAAACGAGTTTAAGGTCGATGAGGCCATAATGATAGCCCCAAAGCAGATAAATCAATTTTGGACACAAGAAGGGCATTAATACCTGTTTTCAAACTCAATAACCTCCAAATTGCCAATCTTTTCGCCATCAATGGTAAAGCGTAGCATGGTACGCACTTTATGAAATCCGTGCTTGCCAACTGCGCCGGGGTTCATGTGCAATAAATTTAGTTTTTTGTCGGGCATAACTTTTAAAATATGCGAATGCCCACAAATAAATAACTTTGGTGGGTTAGCTTTTAATTCATTCCTAACCCTCATGTTATATGCACTGGGGTAACCGCCAATATGCGTTATCCAAACCGCTACGTCCTCGCACATAAACCTATTGTTTTCGGGAAATTCTGCTCGAATTTCAGCATTGTCTATATTACCAAAAACCGCCTTTAAGGGCTTTAGTTTTTGTATGGCATCGGTTACTGCAATATCGCCAATATCGCCGGCATGCCAAACTTCGTCGGCTTGTTTTACGTGTTTTAAAATGGTTTCGTCTATATAGCTGTGCGTATCCGAAAGGAGCAATATTTTTTTCATAAAAGCGGTATTGTTAATATAGAAACTTTAAATCTAACTATCTTTGCATTTCAACAAAAGTAAAAAAACGATTTGAGGTATTTTATTGAAATGTCGTATAACGGAAAGGCTTACCACGGATGGCAAAACCAGCCCAAATCCATTTCTGTACAAGAAGTGGTGGAAAAAGCCTTATCGGTATTGCTTAAAACCCCAACGCCCATTGTTGGCGCTGGCCGAACCGACGCCGGGGTACACGCCAGCCAAATGTTTGCGCACTTCGATTCCGAAACCGATATTAATGTTGTTGATTTGGCATACAAACTTAATTCGTTTTTGCCCAAAGATGTGGCCGTGCACCAAATTTTTACGGTAAAACCCGATGCCCATGCCCGTTTTGATGCTTTAAGCCGAACGTATTTGTACCGTATTACCTTAAAAAAGAACGTGTTTAATACCGATGCGGCCTATTACATAAAGCAAGTACTGGATATTGAAAACATGCAGAAAGCCTGCGAAATTTTATTCCGGTATACCGATTTTCAGTGTTTTTCCAAAACCAATACCGATGTAAAAACGTACCGTTGTACCATAATGAAGGCCGAATGGTTTTTTCAGGACAACGAGCTTCATTTTGTTATAAAAGCCGATAGGTTTTTGCGCAATATGGTACGTGCTATTGTAGGAACGATGATTAATATAGGGCTGGGGAAATTAAAGGTAGAAGCCCTGCACGACATTATAGCATCCAAAAACCGTAGTGAGGCAGGCTTTTCGGTTCCGGCTCATGCTTTGTACTTAACAGCGGTAACATACCCTAACGATATTAAAAAATAGATGGCCAATAAAAAAGAATCCTTTTTCGATTTGGTGCTGTTCAAGCGCCTGTTCCAGTACATAAAACCTTATAGCGCCGTGTTTTGGGGTTTACTGTTCTCGGTTGTTTTGTTGGCGGTATTAAGTGCCGCAACGCCTTACATAACCAAGGACGCCATAGACAAAAGTATTGCCCTGCACGATGCCAAAAGTTTTATGTACTACATTATACTGTTGTTGGCAGTGTTAATTGGGCAAACTGTTTTTCAGCTTTGGTTTATTTATTATGCGGCATGGTTGGGGCAAAATTTGGTGAAAGATGTAAGGGTGAAATTGTTTAATCATCTCTTGCGTTTTAAAATGAAGTATTTCGACAATTCGTCCGTGGGCGTGCTTATTACCCGCGCCGTTACCGATATGGAACGTATTGCCGATATTTTTGGGCAAGGCCTGTTCATGATTTTTCGGGACCTGCTTACCATGGTAGTCGTTTTTGCCGTTATGGTTTTTATAAATTGGAAACTCAGCTTAATTGTACTGGCCATGTTGCCTATTTTAATGTACGCCACCCGCTTGTTCCAAAAGTACATGAAAATTGCTTTTGAAGAAGTGCGCAACGAGGTTTCCAACCTAAACTCGTTCGTGCAGGAACGTTTAACGGGCATGAAAATACTTCAGCTTTTTACCCGTGAGGAAACCGAATACAAACAGTTTAAGGATATTAATAATAGGCACAAAAAAGCATGGTTAAAAACCGTTTGGTACAACTCTATATTTTTTCCCTTGGCCGATTTGGTATCGTCGGTCTGTATTGGTGGCGTGGCGTGGTACGGCGGCCTCGATATTGTGCTTAAAGGCCACGCTGTTACCCAGGGCGACCTTATTGCTTTTATCATGTTTATACCCATGTTGTTTAGGCCGCTGCGCCAAATAGCCGATAAGTTTAATACCCTGCAAATGGGTATGGTGGCGGCAAACCGTGTGTTTAAGGTGTTGGACACCACTTCGCAAATAGATGATACGGGAACTTTGGTGGCCCAACATTTTAAGGGTAATATTGCGTTTAATAACGTGGTGTTTGGTTACGTTGAAGGCGAAACGGTTTTAAAACACGTATCGTTTAGTGTTAAAGCGGGCGAAACTGTTGCCATCGTGGGCGCCACCGGAGCCGGAAAATCTACCATTATTAATTTGCTTAATCGGTTTTATGAAATTAACAGCGGTGTAATAGCTGTTGATGGTACCGATATAAAGCAATTTACCTTAGCTTCGCTACGCAAGCAAATAGCAGTAGTTTTGCAGGATGTGTTTTTGTTTGCCGACAGTATTTTAAACAATATTACGCTTAACAACCCTAATATTACCGAAGCCCAAGTTAAGGCTGCCGCCAAGGAAATCGGGGTACACGAATTTATTTCGAGCCTGCCCGATGGATACCATTACAACGTAAAGGAACGCGGTGCCATGTTGTCGTCGGGACAGCGCCAACTTATTTCGTTTTTAAGAGCCTATGTTACAAACCCGAGTATTTTGGTGCTGGACGAGGCTACCTCGTCGGTCGATTCGTATTCCGAGCAGCTTATACAGCAGGCTACCGATAATATTACCAAGGGGCGTACTTCCATTGTTATTGCCCACCGACTGGCCACCATAAAAAAGGCCGATAAAATAATGGTTATGGATGCCGGTAAAATAGTAGAACAAGGCACGCACGACCAATTACTTAACATTAAAAACGGATTTTATAAAAATCTGTACGAGGTGCAGTTTTTGGGGAAAGTTGAAAGTCTTTAATCTTTAAAAATCTAAATATGAACAGAATAATATTAACAGTAGTTCTTTGCGGATTGACTTTAATTTCAAAATCCCAAAATGCAAGTATTGAACCTTCAGTTTTTGGTGTTCAAACGGGATTTTTAGGGGTTTGGGTACACAATGAGGCAAAGTTGTCAAACCAATTAGCGTTAAGGAGCGAACTCGGTCTTGATAGTGGTATATGGGGAGGCTCGTATTACGATGATGTAGGTTTTTTATTGGCTCCAGTAATTACTTTAGAACCAAGGTGGTATTATAATTTGGATAAAAGAGTGAGCAAGTCGAAAAGAATTGATGGTAATAGCGGAAACTTTCTTTCTTTAAAAAGCAGTTTCCATCCTGATTGGTTTGTTATTTCTAATTATGATGATATTAAAGTGATCACGGATGTATCAATTGTTCCAACATGGGGAATTAGAAGGAATATCGGGCAATATTTTAACTACGAAACAGGAATTGGCATAGGTTATCGCTATATTTTTGCAAAAGAAGCCGGGTATTTACAAAACGAAAGTGAAATAGCTTTGAACTTACATTTAAGAATAGGATATAGGTTTTAACCCAAATCCTGTTTAATCAGGGCAATTAATTGTTCGGTATCGTTAAAAACCACAAACTCACCATCCTTAAAATACGACATATTTCCAGTTTCCTCGCTTACCACAAGGGCCAGGGCATCGGTTTTTTCGGTTACGCCAATAGCGGCCCTATGGCGCAGGCCAAAGCGTTTGGGTATGGTTTTGTCGTTGTTTAGGGGCAAAATAACCCGGGTAGCCTTAACAATATTGTTGTGTATAATTATGGCACCGTCGTGCAAGGGGCTGTTTTTAAAAAATATACTCTCGATAATGGGCTTGGTAACGGTAATGTTCATGTCGTCGCCGGTAGTGCATAAAAAGTCTAAATTGTTGTTGCGTTCAAAAACAATTAAAGCGCCCGTTTTGCTGTTGCCCATTTTTTCGCAGGCCTCTACAATGGCATTAACATTGGTTTCGTTTTGTTCCTCGGTTTTTAAAAAGCTAAACTGTTTTAAAAATTTCCGCCGTGTCCTAAAGTTTGTGGAGCCTACCATGAGCAAAAACTTGCGTATTTCGGGCTGGAACACCACAATAAGCGCAATAATGCCCACGCGTATAAACCCGCCAAAAATACTGGACAACAACTCCATATTTAAAAATTCGGTAAGGCGCCATACCAGATAAATAATAATAATGCCGATAAAAATATTTATGGCTACCGTGCCTTTAATTAGCTTGTAAATGTAGTAGAGCAACAGGGCTACCAAAAAAACATCGATGATGTCGGTAACCGAGAATTTTAAAAGGTCGTTAAAAATTTCCAATGTTTATTAAGCGGATTTCCGTAAAAGTAGTAAATAACTTTTAATTGAAAATAAATTCGTCGGTAACTATTTCGGGATTTTTTGGGTTAAGGTTTTCAAGCGTGGATTTTATGGTAATATAATCCTGAAAACTCAAGTCTTGGCTGAATTTTAAAATGATTTTTGTAGGCTTGTTTTCTTTTTTTGTTAGAAGTGAAATGTCTTTCAACAAATTGGCAATGGTTGTATTTATTGGCGAAACGGAATCTTGGGGGCTTTCCATTTTTATATTGTCCAAAGTATTGAATATAATATATTTTGAAGTTGGGTTGCGGTAAACGGTGTCGTTTTCAAAATGATAGTTTATATTGGTGAAGTCGATAAAACCAAGGTTTTTAATGCTGGTGTTGTTACAGGTAAAGTAGTTTTTAACCCCTTCTTTTTTATGGCTGGAATTTTCTTTTTTTTCTTGAAGGAATTTTATGTTTGGCATAGCTTGTTTTAACGTTAAGCGTTTATCTACGTTTATTAGCCAATTGGTAGTGCTTATTAGGTTTTTTCGGTTTAGCTCTATGCTGTCGGGCAGGGTTTCGTTGTAAAATAAATAGGCGGCCGAAACTTCGGTAAGTTCCGAAACTCTGGAATGCCCAATTTCCGGGAGTATTACAAATTTGTCCTTGCTGCAGCAAAAGCAGGTTAGCAATATTAATAGCAATAGCGGTGTTTTTTTCATGTTTAAAATTTCAAGTCCTAAATTAGTTCCCTTCGGTAAGCTCGGGGTATAGAATTGTTAATCACCATTTCTAACCCTCGCCATAAGTGCAATACATTCCATAGCCTCCTTAACATCGTGCACCCGTAAAATATTGGTGCCTTTTTGTAGGGCAATGGTGTTTAAAACGGTGGTGCCGTTAAGGGCTTGGTCGGGTGTGGTACCTAAGGTTTTGTAAACCATCGATTTTCTTGAAACGCCTACCAAAAGCGGTTTTTCTATCATTTTAAACAGTTCCAAATGCTTTAACAGTTCAAAATTTTGGGCTGTTGTTTTGGCAAACCCAAAACCGGGGTCTATAATAATGTCGATAATCCCCAAGGCTTTGGCATGCGCTATGCGCCCGGAAAAATAAAGCAGTACATCCTTTGTTAAATTGTCGTATTGGGTGTGCTGTTGCATGGTTTGCGGCGTACCGCGCATGTGCATCATAATGTATGGTACTTGCAATTGGGCTATGGTGGGCAGCATACTTTGGTCCAACAATCCGGCCGAAATATCGTTAACCAATGCAGCCCCGGTTTCAATACTTTTTTGGGCTACCTTGCTTCTAAAGGTGTCCACCGAAATTAAACATTCTGGAAACCGTTTTAAAACCGCTTCAATAATGGGGAGCAAACGTTGTAATTCGACGGTTTCGCTTACGTGGCCGGCATTGGGGCGGGAGCTGTAAGCGCCCATATCGATAAAGGTGGCGCCGTCGTTCAACATACTTTCAACATGGGTTAAAACGGCATTTTCGCTTTTATGCTTTCCGCCGTCGTAAAACGAATCGGGCGTAAGGTTTAAAATACCCATAACCCTTGGTGTTAAAATATCGATAAGCGTACCTTTGCAATTAATCGTCATTTATTCTTTTAAATGTTGGTTAAATAGGAAAACTTTAAAGTGTAAATTTTGAAGGTTTGAAAAAATTAGGCGAAATTTACGCAAAATTCAAATTAATACATGCAAGATACATCAAAACAATACGATTTGGTTATAGCTACCTGCAAAAGTTTGTTTTTAAAAAAAATGGCCGATTACGGTTGTGCATGGCGTATTATGCGCCTGCCCTCGCTAACCGACCAAATTTTTATTAAGGCGCAGCGTATTCGCGGACTTCAGGAAAATGCCGTTAGAAAAGTAGACGAAGGCCAAATAAGCGAGTTCATAGGCATAATAAACTATTGTGTTATGGCACTTATACAATTGGAAAAAGGCGTGGCGGACCAACCCGATTTATCGGCCAAGGCTGTTACCGAGCTATACGATAAGCACGTAGCCATTACCAAAAAACTAATGGAAAACAAAAACCACGATTATGGCGAGGCATGGCGCGATATGCGGGTAAGCAGCCTAACCGATTTAATCCTGCAAAAAATCCTGCGGGTAAAACAAATTGAAAACAACAAAGGCAAAACCTTGGTTAGCGAAGGCACCGATGCCAATTATCAGGATATGATTAATTATGCCGTATTTGCACTAATATTGCTTGAAAACGAACAATAATAATATCCCATAAACACCCTGATAACCCCATAACCTCATAACCCTAATAACCTCATAACCTAAAAATGAAAATATTAGTAGCATTAAGCAGAATATTCGTTGGCGTACTATTTATAATTTCCGGACTTATAAAGCTGAACGACCCTTTGGGGTTTTCGTATAAATTACAGGAATATTTTAGTGCCGATGTGCTAAACCTAACATTTTTTGAACCCTATGCCTTAATTATTTCGGTTTTGGTCGTGGTGTTCGAAGTCGTTCTCGGCGTATTCCTGTTAATTGGCTACAAACCCAAATTTACGGTTTGGAGCTTGTTGTTAATGATTGTTTTCTTCACTTTCCTAACCTTTTATTCGGCTTATTTCGATAAGGTAAGGGACTGTGGTTGCTTCGGCGATGCCCTAAAACTAACACCTTGGGGCAGTTTTGCCAAGGATATTGTGCTTCTAATTTTTATACTAATTTTGTTCTTTGGCGTTAAATACATAACCCCCGTTTTTAATAAATTGTATACCACCATTTTGGCGCTTTCGGGTTTTGCCCTCAGTTTTTGGTTGGCATACCACGTGCTTATGCACTTGCCCGTAGTCGATTTTAGGGCCTACGCCATCGGAAAAAACATAACCGAAGGTATGATAATACCGCCCGATGCCCCAAAACCCGTAGTAGAATACAATTGGAAATTTAACATAAACGGCGAAGAAAAAACCATAACCAATACCGGCGAATACCCAACGGTAAACGGCGATTTTGTGGGCGTGGACACTAAAGTGATAGACGAAGGCTACCAACCGCCCATAGTCGATTTTACTATTGAAGACGAAATGGGCGACGATTTAACCGAATACTATTTAAGCCAAGACCACCTTGTTTTAATCGTGGCTTATAGTTTGGAACATATTGAAAAAGACGGGGCTGCCAAGTTAAAAACACTATCCGAACGTGCCTTGGCCAACGGGTACGAGGTTATAGGCCTAACCGCTTCGGGCGAAGAAACCAAAGCAGCAGTAAAAGAAAAATATGGCTTGAATTTTAAATTTTATTTATGCGACGAAAAAGCCCTAAAAACCATAGTACGCTCCAATCCCGGCGTATTGGAACTTAACAAAGGCACCATAAAACAAAAACTGCACTGGAACGATTTTGAAAAACTACAACTACCAAAAGTTGAACACCCGGCAAAACCAAAAAAAATAATTTCAGAAACCAAAATAGCTTATTTCGTAAACGATAGTTTGGTAAGCAAAGCAAACACCGAAGTACTGGACCCCGAAAACATCGACCGGGTGGAGGTTGTAAAAGATTCGGTAATGCTCCAACAGTACAATTTAGAAAACAACACGACATATTCCTCGATGGTTAAAATCTGGACAAAAGCACAAACCGAATAAAAAATGAAAAAGTTAGCAAGTATTATATTCCTATTCATAGTTGCCTTGGGCTGTAAAGGCCCGGAGGAGCCTACTCAATTTTCGGCAGAAGCCTTAGACGATACTTTTGTAACATTACAAGGCGAAACGGTAGCATTTAGCAGCATATTGGAAAAACATAAAGGACAAACCATAGTTATCGATGTTTGGGCCTCGTGGTGCAAGGACTGTATCGAGGGCATGCCCAAGGTAAAAACCCTGCAGGACAGCCAAAGCCAAGCCGTTTACGTGTTTTTGTCGTTGGACAAAACCCAAGACGCCTGGAAAAAAGGCATAGAAAAATACAACGTAACGGGACAGCATTATTTTATGCAATCCGGCTGGGAAGGCCCTTTCGGCAACTTTATAAACCTCGATTGGATACCACGCTACATGGTAGTTAACAAAGCAGGCAATATAGCCCTGTACAAAGCCATCGAGGCCGATAATGCCAAATTACTCTCAACCATTAAAGCCCCAACCCATAACCACATAAACCCATAACCACATAAACCCATAAACTCAATAAACATGAGACAACAAATAGTAGCAGGAAACTGGAAAATGAACAACGATGTAACCGAAACCGAATCGTTAATCAAAACATTAAAAGCCCAAACCCAAACCTCGAAAGCCGAAGTTATGGTAGCGCCAACCTTTACCAACCTATATCAAGCCGTTCAAGCATTAAAGGGCAGTAATATAGAAGTCGTGGCGCAAAACATGCACTTTGCCGAAAACGGGGCCTACACGGGCGAAATAAGTGCAAGCATGCTAAAAAGCGTAGGTGTTAAAACCGTTATTTTGGGCCATAGCGAGCGCCGCGCCTACTTTAACGAAACCGACGAAACCCTTGCCAAAAAGGTAAATGCCGCTTTAGCCAATAACATGCGTATAATCTTTTGTTTTGGCGAGGAGCTGGCCGACCGAAAATCGGGCAACCACGAAAACGTGGTAGAAAGCCAAATAAAAAACGCCCTGTTCCATCTGGAAGCCGATGCCCTTAAAAACATCGTGCTGGCCTACGAACCCGTTTGGGCCATAGGCACGGGCGAAACCGCCACGCCCGAACAAGCGCAAGATATGCACGCCTTTATACGTAAAACCTTGGCCAATAAATACGGCAACGGCACGGCAGATGGCGTATCCATTCTGTACGGCGGAAGCGTAAAACCAAGCAACGCCCGGGAAATTTTTTCCAAACCCGATGTCGATGGCGGCTTAATAGGCGGTGCATCGTTAAAAGCCGAGGATTTTTATGCCATTGTAAATGCGTATTAAAGCGTATAATTAGGGCATTCCCTTTCAGGTCGCGCTTTCCGTTATATCTTTTATGCCAAATTTGTTTCGGCATATCCCACAAGTGCGTACCAACCAATATTAGCCTCGTTTTTCAACCGTTTATTTAACGGCATAAAAGGATGCCACTGCAATCGCTAATGCAAAAAACAAAACCGCCCCGAAAAAGGGCGGTTTTGTTTTTTATCAATACAGGAAATTCAAACCCTATTAAATTCCAATTTCAACCTGAAAACGCAAGTACCAATTGTTGTAATTGGTGCCATTAAAATGGTTAAGGTCGGTTTTGGTTAGTTCGGCTTGAAGTTTTAGCGCATGCTCCCAAATATATTTGGTTACCCCCAAGCTGTATTGGTTGGTTTCGGGGGCAATGGCTTCAATATCCTTATGGGGTTTTTGGTACGAAAAACGCCCGATAACCTCGTAATTGTTCTCAAAAACATAACTTAATTGCGCATCAACACCACCGCCCGTAAAAACATACTGGGTATCGGTAATATCGTCGGGGTTAACGGTAATGGGGTCTTTGGCCTGTCGGGACATGTAGGCCGTTTGGAACGCCCAGCCGTTGTATTTTAAAATGGCATCCAAAAGCAAGGAACGCATATCGCGTTTTTCAAATAATTCGTTACCTATGGTTCCCCGTGTCCGGCGGGCTTTTTCGTTGTAATGGTACGTGCCGGATAGCATTAGTTTAGGGGTATCTTCACGTTTTACGTCGCCTTCAAAAAAAGCGCCGTTTCCTTTAAACGTTCCAAAGGGGAATAGTTCCATACGCCCGGTAAAGGCCAATCCGTTATCGGGGCTTTTGGTCCAATTACGCCCTTCGCCCGTGCTTATGGCTGTTTTAACATTGTACGAAAACGTGTTTTCGTTTTCGTTAAGGTAATAAGCATGCAGGCCAAAATCACGGTCAATATTAAACAAACCGTTATTTACCGAGCGGTCGGTTAACTGCAAGGCGCCGGAGGAGTTTATGCGCTGGCGGTTTCCGGGCAGTTTGGTTTGCCCAAAACCAAAGTTCCAATGCTTGTTGGGGCGGTAAAACACAATAGCATCCCGGATAATGTTTATATTGCCGTTATCCTCCAAAGGGCCTACGTCGTTGGGCGAAAACGATAATTGTATAACGTATAAAATCCTGGGATCGCCCACATAACCATCAAAACGTAAACGCAATCTTCTAACCATAGCTTCATAAGCGGGGTCGCTGCCCTCGGTATCGTAATAGGTCATACGGTTTTGCATCCTAAACCTAATGTTGAGCTTAAAAATGCTGTCGGGCGATGTTATGCCAAGCCCCTTTCCGTAGCTGTAATAGGGCAGGGCGGACAGTTTAATGTCGTTGTCCTGCTGGGCATAAATGTTAGTAATACAAAATATTAAAATCAGGGCGAATACAAATCTTTTCATAAAGTTTCAATTTGGCTTCAAAAGTAATGGTATTTTTGCAAATATTAAAAGCGAATTTACAATGGCAAACACCACATATATAGCTTACACCTTTACGGTAAGCCCCCTGCAGCCCGCCACCGAAATTTTAATAGCCGAATTGGGCGAGGTTGGTTTCGAGAGTTTTATTGAAACCGAAACAGGCCTTTCGGCATATATACAGAAAACCGATTGGTACGATGCTATTTTAAACGATATTCAAATTTTAAATTCCGATGAGTTTGAAATTTCTTTTACATTTGAAGATATAGAACAAACCAACTGGAACGAGGAGTGGGAAAAAAACTTTAATCCAATAGAAGTCGATGGCACTTGTACCGTGCGTGCGCCATTTCACCCAAAACCCGAAACCCGATACGACATAATAATAGAACCCAAAATGAGCTTTGGCACGGGGCACCACGAAACCACTCACATGATGATTCAGTATATATTAAACAACGATTTTAGCAGTAAATCGGTTTTGGATATGGGCTGTGGCACGGGCGTACTGGCTATTTTGGCCGAAAAAAGGGGCGCTAAGCCCTTGGATGCGGTCGATTACGATAATTGGTGCTACCTAAATAGTATGGAAAACGTAGAGAAAAATAATTGCAAGCACATTGCTGTAATTGAGGGTGATGCCTCCGCATTGGGCCACAAAACATACGATGTGGTTATAGCCAATATTAATCGCAATATTTTATTGCAGGATATGGCGGTTTACGTGTCCGTGCTTAATAAAAACGGCATGTTGTTTTTAAGCGGGTTTTACAATAGCGATATTCCCGTTATCCAAGCCGAATGCGAAAAACATAAGTTAAAATTTGCCGAAAAATTAGAACGGAACAATTGGGTTGCCCTAAAATTTTTAAATTAGTAAAAAATTTGCCTATGGCCACAAAAGAAAAAACCTTAGAAAATGTATTGTTAAAAGAAACGGTACAAAAGCAAAGCGAAATCGTGCTGTACAACGACGATGTTAACACCTTCGACCACGTTATAGAAACCCTTATTTATGTTTGTAACCATACCGCCGAACAAGCCGAACAATGCTCCTTAATTGTACACTACAACGGAAAATGTACAGTTAAAACAGGCGATTATAACGATTTAAAACCGCAATGTTCCAAATTGCTGCAAGCGGGTTTAAGTGCCGGAATTATTTAGGATTAGTTGTTTTTCTTTTACAAGTTTTAATACCTATTAAGGAGTATACCGGGCAAAAACTCATTAAACCGGTAATTAGGCATACGATAGATAAAACCATGAGGGCAAAACCCAAAGAGCCTTCAATTATATTTGAAAAATAAAGTGCCGCCATTGTTAAAAACAGCAAAACTCTTAATATTTTATCCAATATGCCGATGTTTTTTTCCATAGATGGGTTATTGTTTGTCGCAAATATATGATTTTAAACGGGTTGTGAAAATTAATGGAGCAATTTATCCTTTAAAAGCCCGTATATAAACGTACCAACAAGAGCTGCTGCAATAACAATTAACATACTGTAAACACCCGTTCCCAGCAAAATATACATAGGACCTGGGCAAGCACCAATCAAGGCCCAACCAAGACCAAAAGTAATGCCGCCAAGGATATAACCAACAAACCCCTTTTCTTTTTTGGGTACGGAAATGGCTTTGCCTTTTATGTTTTTTATATGGTTTCTTTTTGAAATTTGAACAAAAATAATACCCGTAATAACAGCAGTACCTATTATGCCGTACATGTGAAAGGATTGAAAGCGAAACATTTCATAAATGCGGTACCACGACACGGCTTCGGATTTTGTTAAAATAATACCGAAAAAGATACCTACCAATAAAAACTTTAAAAATTTCATCATTTAAAAAATTAAGGGAAAAATAAGATTGGCCATAATTAATCCGCCAATAAAAAAACCAATTACGGCAATTAACGACGGTTTTTGTAAACTGCTTAATCCTGTTATGGCATGCCCCGATGTACAGCCGCCGGCATAACGCGTGCCAAAGCCTACCAAAAGCCCGCCAATAATTAAAAGCAAAAGGCCTTTAGGCGTGCTAATAGCTTTTGCTCCATACATTTCGTTGGGTACTAAGGTTTCGCCCACATTTTTAAAACCCATACTTTGTAATTCGGCAATGGTGGTGGGGTTTAAATTGGTGGAGGTGGGGTTTGATAAGTATTGCGTGGCAATAAAACCGCCCAAGCATGCGCCCAAAATAACAACAAGGTTCCAAATTTGTTTTTTCCAATTAAAGTTGAAAAATGCCGAAAATTTTCCGCAGCCCAACATGCCGCACATGGCCCGTAAGCTGGACGAAATGCCAAAGGTTTTGCCAAAGTATAGCAGTAGTGCCATAACCAAAGCAATTAAAGGCCCGGAAATATACCAAGGCCACGGATTAAAAATAGCAGTCATACACATTTTTTTTGCGAATGTAAGAAAAATAATTATAACGTTGAGATTTTGTATTTTTCGCCCCCTGATAATATTTTTAATTAAAGTTTGGTTGTGTTTTAATAAAAAGTGTATATTTGCACCCACAAAATAACGGCCTCGTGGCGCAACTGAATAGCGCACTTGATTACGGCTCAAGAGGTTACAGGTTTGAATCCTGTCGAGGTCACTAAAAGCTAGTTAAAGAGCTTCCACAACCACACAATTCTTGTGAATTGTGTGGTTTTTAAGTTTTTATGGGTTCATTTAATTTGATTTGTTTTGAATTAAAATGGACGCTATTCGACAGCCAAAAAGCAAAGTGTCTGCTTTGGCAGACATTTTGAATATTTTGATATATTGAATTGGTATAGTTGATTTGACTTTCGTCTCGAAAAATGTTTAATAATTAAAAGACGGCAACTATGAGAAGCACCAACACATTTTCTATTCTTTTTTTGGTTAATCAAAAAAATAAGAATGACAATCAAGCATTGCTTTATGCTAGAATTACAGTGAATGGTAAACGAGTTAACTTAAGCCTTAAACGTAAAATTGATGTTTCGCTATGGGACTCAAAAGAAAAGGGTCAAAGGAACGACAAGCGAAGCAAGACAATTAAATTTGTATTTGGATCAAACCCACACAAGATTATTTCAATGCTATCAAGATTTGAAATACAAGGGAGAGTTAATAACAGCTCAACTGATTAAAGCCAGTTATGCAGGTGAGTTGGAAACAAGTAAAACTCTTTTATAGCTTATGAATTATCACACCTGATGAGGAATATAATATCCCACAACACGAGTTATTGCTCGTTGTACAGACATGGAAGAATAGTTTGTAATAACCCCATCATTTTGACTCGCCATTACTTCTCCAAAAATTAGAGAAGGCAGTACGGTACCCATTAGGTTTAGATCATTTACATTTTGAAATTCTTCAATGTTTAAATCAAAATGGTTTGATTATCAGAAATTGTTGCTCCAGGCATATTGCCTCCAACAGCATTTAAAAGGATGTCGATTCGTTTAAACTTTTTAAGAATTAAGTCTCTAATGTTTAATAGTGATTTTTTATCAAGCACATTTGCACTGAATCCTGTCGCAACTCCTCCTTTTTTATTAATTATAGATGTAATTTCACCTATTGTATTTTGATTTCTGCCTAAAATAATAACATTAACTCCGATTAAACCTAAATTCTCGGCTATAGAACTACCAAGTACTCCAGTACCTCCGGTAATAACAGCTACTTTATTCGAAGAGAATACCTCGAGGCTTGCCTCGGAGTTAAAAATGAGAAAAATGTTGTGGTTCATTTCAAAAATAGATATACATGTTATCTTTCGGATGGATTAAATAATCAAAAGTATGGACTCAAAAGCAATTGTTTCTCTCGCATTTTAAGTGATTTATGATGGATGCCATTACTTTTGAGAATTAACTTTTATAGGCATTATTCCATGTTTTTGAATAAAAAATCCATTTCAAAACATTATTACAATCCTAATTTTACCATCAACTAATCAGAGATGATTTGAATTAAATTATTAACTAAACTAATTAATTTATTTTCAATTTTTCCCGAAAAAATCCCGAAAACGTGGATAGCTTTGTTTTTAATAGGTACTTTCTTTAAAGTTGGGATTTACAGTCGGAATTTTGGAATTCGTTTCTTCCTTATGCTTCAATAATTCCTGTTTCAAATCGTTGGCAATTTCAGGAAATTGTAAAATAACATTATTGGTTTCGTAAGGGTCGGTCGAGAGGTTGTATAGCTCGAAGGTGTTTTCGGAATAAAGCGCGATTAATTTCCAATTATCCTTTTTAATTGAAGAACCGGGCGTCCAGCCACTACCATGATAATGGGGGTAGTGCCAAAAAAGTGCATTTCGGTTAATGTTTTTTCCTTTTAACAGGGGCGATAAATCCTTGCCGTCTATTCTGTTTGTCCGTGTGTTTTTTATATCCGCCATGGCGAGGACTGTTGGAAAAATATCGGAACCAACAACCGAGGTTTCTATTGTTTTGGTTTTATTGAAGTTTACGGGTTTTATTAACAAAGGCACTTTTAGGCCGCCTTCGTACAGCCAACCTTTTCCGGCTTTTAGGGGCGCTACCGATGTTGGTGCGGTGGGCGAGTTGTTGCGCGTGCTTTTTTGTAATGTTGAAAGCCCGCCGTTGTCCGATGTAAATACAATTATGGTGTTATTGTACACGCCCTGTGCTTTTAGCGCTTTTATAAGTTTGCCTACGTTTTCGTCCATGGCGTAAACCATGGAGGCATATTCGGGGTTGTATTGGTCCAGTCGGCTAACGGTGTTGTTGCCCAAATTGGCTTTTTTTATGTCGTGGTTGGGTATTTGGGCTAATTTATCTTCAAATTTTTCAATGTGTGTTTTGTTGGGTTGAATGGGTGTGTGAACGCTGTAAAAGGACAGCAATACAAAAAATGGCTTTTCCGAGTTTTTATTGATAAAACTAATAGTTTCCGAAGTTAGCCTGTCGGTTAAATATTCGCCTTCAGGGCCGTCCATTATCTTGTCGTTTTTGTATGGCGAATAATAACCGCCGGGAGGTTGGCCGTAGTGGCCGCCACCAATATTAACATCGAAACCTTGGTGCTCGGGCGTAAAATTACTGCCGCCCAAATGCCATTTTCCGGCAAAAAAGGTAGTGTAATGGTTTTCTTTTAAAACTTCGGCAAGGGTGTATTCTTCAAGCGGAAGCTGGTTGTAGTCTTTTGGGCCAATTAGTTCTTGGTTTTGTGGGTCGTCGCCCGGAATCCAATCGGTAATATTTAAGGTTGAAGGATGCTTTCCCGTTAAAATAGAAGCCCTTGCGGGCGAACAAACGGGGCTGGACGAGTAGGCGTTTGGAAACTGTACGCTTTTTTCGCTAAGCACATCAATGTTGGGCGACTCGTAAAAGGTGCTGCCTGTATATCCAAGGTCCTTCCAGCCTAAATCGTCTACCAAAATTATTACAATGTTAGGCTTTTGGGTATTGTTTTTACTGTTTTTAGGTGCTGTGTTTTTGCAGGAAATAAATACAAAAATAAAGGTTAAAACGCTAAATAGCTTTATGTTGTTCTTTAGATGATTGGTGTTGCCCATTTTATTGGTTTGTATAAATTTTTTCCCTAATCTAAAGCATTTTTGGTTACAAACCAACGCCAACCTATAATAGCCAATTGAAGTTTGTTGGCCTTTGCCAAATCCAACCCTTGCTTGGAAAAACTGGGCAAAAGGGTTTTGTTTAGCTTGGCGAGGATTTTAAATAACGCTTTTTTCACACGAATAAATTTAAATTAAACATTTGTTTTTTAGTAATTTAATTATATCGGTTGGTATTGGCCATTGTTTGCCAAATGCCCATTATGGGCTTTTATAAAACAAAAATAGCAAAACCGAACTAATTTTGGTTTTGCTATTTTTAAGTAAGCTTTGTGTTTAGTTATTTTGCTTTGGTGGTAATTTCAATAACGCCGTTTTTTGCTTTTTTGCCATATTTTTCAGTGGCTTTTTCGTCTTTTAGCACGTTAATGTGTTCTATGTTTTCGGGTAGTAGGTTTTCTATTTCTTCTTTGGTTGTTTCTTTGCCGTCTACAACAATATACAAATCTGCCTCAACCTTTTTAACAAAAGGCCTTTTAGTACCTTTGGGACCTGTTTTTATGCTTACAACGCCGTTTTTTGCTTTTTTACCGTATTCTTCAATGCTTTTTTTTCCACCTTTTGTTGTGGTTATAGATTGAATAGTGCCCTCGTTTAAGGACAATGCTTTACGTTTGGTGGTTTCCTTCCCGTCTAAAATAAGTAAAGGTGTGCGCTCAAAGCTATTTATGGTTTCTAAAAGAATGTTGGGTTTGTCGTTAACGTAAATGGTGTCTTTTGATGCGTAAATAATATTTTTGTTTCTGTGGCTCGTAACTGTCCATGGGGAGGTAGGGTTCTTTTTCGTGGTAATTATAACCACACCGTTTTTAACTTCATCGCCATAAAGTGTAGTGGCGTTTTCATTTTTTAAAACGCTTACCGATGCAATGGTTTCTTTTTTAATGTTTTCCATTTCGTTGGCCGAAATTTTTCTACCGTCCAGAATGTACAAAGGTGGTTTGGTGGTTTTTATGCTGTTGGATGATGTGGGGTCGTTAGCCTTCCCAATGGCAATGTTCCATTCTGTTTTTTGGGGTGTTTTGTTAAAAAATATAGAATCGGCTTCTATTTTATTACCGCTTTGCGTAAAAGTAATGTTTTTAACATGGTTGTTAACGGTCAAGGTATCGGTTTTAAAGGGTTTGCCCACGATAAATTTGGTTTCCCATTCTTTATCGGTTTCCGTGTTAATATTTTTCACACCAAACTCCTTGTCCGATTTATGAAAAAGAAAAGGATTAATAGTGCCCGACGCGTTTTTGTGGGCATTGGCGGTAACACGGCCTTTACTGTCTTCAACCTTAACGGATAAACTTGTTATTTCACCCGTATTATTGCGTTTAAGGTTAGAATAGGTAAAAACAAGGCCTTCTTTTTCTAATGTTTGTTTTATGCCTTCCAGATCGGTATCGGTTAGGTCTTTGGTAAATACAATTACAAGGTTTGGGGATTGTGCTGCGGCTTTGTGGGTGTTGTTGGGCGTTTCAATATAAACCTCTTGTGTGTTAAAGCTCATTAAAAACAGCGCCAGGGCGGGAACAACCAAGGCAAATTTTAACAAGTTGATGTTTCGTGATTTCGGTTTGTGTAACATAACGATTCGTTTTTTGATTAATGAATTATAAAAAGGATTGCTTAACGCCGCATGATGAAACGGCAAACTTGTTTTAAGCAAGGTGTATTGGTATTGTTTTTTGCAGGATAGGAGGGACGTGGCCTTGCGGTCGGCTATAAACTCTAAATTTTGTTTTAAGCTTTTGGCATAAAGCCATATAAAGGGGTTAAACCAAAGAACAATACAGCTTAATTGTGCTATAATATTGTCAACGGAGTGCCTTTGTAGCGCATGGGCTTTTTCGTGCGCCAGTATTTGGTTTAGTTCGGTTTTAGAAAAGTTGTTCGGGTTGTAAACAAGGTACTTAAAAAACGAAAAGGGCGAAACTTGTTCGTTGGTTTCAACAAAAACAAAACCGTTTTTTTTGTGTTTTTTGTAGCGTGTTAACAGGTTTGCCAACGCCACGCTTTGAACTAAAAAGCGTCCCGTAAAAAACAGTATGCCCAAGCCGTAAGCGTAAGGTAAAAAACTTAACGGATTAAAGCGGGAGGGTTCGGGTTGTGGCGAAGCATTTGTTATTTCAATCCCGGTTGGGGAAACGGGCGTATATGCAATATAAACGGGAATTACAACAAACGGCAAGGCAAACGCAACAAGCAGGCCCAAAAGTAAAAACCAGCGGTTTAGGTTAAAAAACGTATCGTGCCGTAACAGCAGCCTATAAATAAGGTAAAATATAAAAATGAGGGCGCTTGCTTTTAACAGATAGTCCATGGCTACTTTTTGTTTTTTTCAATTAGGGCAATAATATCCTTAAGCTCGTCTACGCTTATTTTTTCCTCCTTGGCAAAAAACGACACCATATTTTTATACGAATTGTTAAAATAGTGGTTCAAGGCCTGCGCCATAAACTGTTTACGGTAATCTTCCTTTTTTACCAAGGGAAAATAGTGGTGAGTTTTCCCGTAGGCCTTATGGCCAACATAGCCCTTGTCCTCCAAGTTCCTAATAATGGTCGATAGGGTGTTATAGTGCGGTTTGTCGGTTTTAATTTCGGCCAGCACATCCTTAACAAAAGCCTGCTCCAACTGCCATAAAATGTGCATGATTTCTTCTTCCTTGTTTGTTAGTTTTTCCATTGTTATTTTGTTTTTGGGCGTTACCCCGAAATTTGTTCGGGGTCAGGCTCTCGGCAGTCGCTCCCTCCTGCGTCGGGGAGCTCCAACAATGCCTCGATCCTTAACGCGTGGTCAAATATAAACTATTTTTCTCGTTTCAAAACTATTTTTATAGTTATTTAACTAATTTTGTCGTTATTATTGAAAAAAGAAAAGACGCTAAAGCGTCTTCTTTTTCAAAATTATGTGTTTTTAAATTTACTTTGTGGTAACAATAATAGCGCCATCCTTGGCCTTTTCGCCATAAAGGCTAATAGCGGTTTGTGGTTTTAGGTGGTCCACGGCTTCAATTTTATTGGTTTCGGCCAGGTTTTTAAGGGTTTCAAAATTACTTTCCTTGCCGTCGATAACAATCAGTTTTTCGGTGTCGGGGTCGTCGGTAAAATTAAATTTTTGCCCGTTGGGGTTTGAATTTCCGAAAAACGACGAAAACATATCGCCGCCAAATTGCTCCTCAAGTTGTTTCCGTAGTTCGTCCATATTTAAATTTTGGCCGTTTAATGAAAACGTGCCGTTTTCGCCATTAAAAAAATCATCGAAATTAAAACCGTTCATCAAACCGTTCATGCCCGCAATGGAATCTTGGCTAAACCCAAAGGCCTGCATATTGGGCATGTTGCCAAAAAGGCTTAGCATGTTTTGGCCGTTGCCATTGCCTTGCGATATAAACAATGCGCCGTTTTTACGGCCAAAGCTAACTTGGCCCATGGGCATATTGCCGGAAAAACCACTGGCGGTAGTGCTTCGGCCGTCGGACAGTTTAATTTTAATACCCGTGAGTTCTTTGGTGTCGTTGCGTTCAATGTTGCTAAATTCGGCCGTAATGCCGTATTCGGACAACATGTTTTTTATGTCGTTAAAATTGTCCTCGGTGGTGTTTTTGTCCACGGTAACGGTAATGTCGCCATCGTTGTTGCTTTGGGCAACCTTGGTTTTTTGGTATGGGTTGGGGTTTGCAAGGCTATGTAGGGGCAATGCTCCAAAAGTAGCAAAAGCTACTATGGCTAAAACTGTTTTTAAAAAGTGGTTGGATTTCATGATAAAGATGCGTTCATTTAATGATTTTTCACCCTAAAAGTATTTCATAAATCTTATTTGTTAAAAAGTTTAACCAAATTTTAAAACAATTGTGCCTGTGGCGGTTAAAAATACTATATGCCTTTAAAAAAGAACAGTATAAATAGTATCTTCGCAAAAAAAAACAATAGGTATGAGTATAGTTTGGGTGCTTTTGGGATTTGCATTATTGGTAGTGGGGGGCGAGTTTTTGGTGCGTTCGTCGGTGGCCTTGTCGTTTAAATTCAATATTTCTAAAATGGTTATTGGTATGACGGTGGTTTCGTTCGCTACTTCGGCGCCAGAGCTTTTGGTTAGCTTGCAGGCAGCTTTATCGGGTTCGCCGGCCATTGCCATTAACAACGTTGTGGGGTCCAATATTGCCAATATAGGTTTGGTGCTGGGCATAACGGCCTTGGTAAGCAGTATTGCGGTAGATAAGTCGTTTTACAAACTAAACTGGCCCGCCATGATGGTATTTAGTGTTTTGCTATATTATTTTTTGAATAACGACAAGGTGTTATCGGCCGTGGAAGGTGTTATTTTGTTTGCGTTATTGGTGCTGTTCTTAATCGTTTTAATAAAAAGCACAAAGCAAAGTAACACTGTGGAGGATGTTGACGACGCCCTATCCGTAGTTTCTAATTTTAAAATAGTAGTTTGGTTGCTAATCGGGGCTTTGGCCCTGTATTTTGGTAGTGAGTGGTTGGTTAAGGGGGCAAAGGAAATAGCGCAATCATTGGGGGTTAGCGAGGCCGTAATAGGCGTATCGTTAATTGCCGTGGGTACCAGTGTGCCGGAATTAGCGGCATCGGTTATTGCGGCGGCAAGGCAGGAAAAAGCCATTTCGTTGGGAAACTTGATAGGCTCCAATATTTTTAATATAGGCTCTGTTTTGGGCCTAACCGCTATTATAAAGCCCATTCCGGTAACCGAGCCCTTAATTTTGTCCCGTGATATTTTTTGGATGCTGGGGTTTGCATTTATATTGCTCCCATTAGTGTTTTTGCCAAAACGTTTGGTAATAACCAAAGCTAAGGGGTTTGTTATCGTGCTGGCCTATGCTGTTTTTATGTATGTTTTGTTTAGGGGTTAATTTTGTTTTAAAATAAAATTGAAATCATTGGTGTTTTCGCTATTGGTATTAATAGGAAAAGTTTGGTTAATGTTTTCTTCAATGTTAGTGACTTTCACATTATAGCTTGTGTTCTTTTTAAGATTTAAGCGTAAAAATTGGTTCATGTCATCTGTTTTTTTAGGTGAGTACCCAAAATCTACAAGCGTGTCGTTTTTCAGTAGGTCTATCCGGCATTTTAATCGCGATTCGCTTTTAGTGGTGTCGGTATCCGTAAACACAACAAAATTGGCTATACACTCGTTGTTTGTTGGTGTTTTGTTTTTAATCGATTTATTATAAATATCAATATAACGTTGGGTAACGTTGTGTCCCCAAATGTATGGTTTCTCGGTAGGGGTGTCTTGCTTCATAGTTTCAAAGCGTTGGCGTTCGCTTTTGGGGACTGCTTGTAGGTTTGCAACCTGCATGATGTAGGGTGCATCGACTGCTGCATAATAAGGCAAGTTTGTGGGCTTGTAAGATACGGCATAAATCCAGTGCAGCATGTTGTCCGGATCGGCCTTTCCTGCATCGGCCAAAAACCAGGATTTATCTAATGCTTCGGGGTAATATTCAATAAAATGCCAATTACCGTCAATCCATACTTCACACCAAGTGTGGTTACCCTTAAAATTGGTCCACATTGCTGTTCCTGCCAAGCGTGACGGAATACCTACCGAGCGATAAGCGTTGGTCAATAGGGTGGAAAGCCCTGTGCAGGTGGCCATTTGTTCTTTTATGGCTTGTAGCGGGCTAATGTCTACTCGGGAGCGTTTGGTGTTGTACTCTACTTTTAATTCCGATTTAATGTTATTTGCTATATACATAACCGCATCCGTTATGTTGTTGTGGCGATCGGCATAGGGAGAAAAACGATTATAGAAATCTTTTCGCCAATAATCGCGGTTTTCCGTTATATTAGCATAGGGCAAAACTTCGTTAAAAAATATGGAGTCGGGAAGGGTATTGCACCAAGAAAATTTTTTACGGGCTTTATAGGCGTAATTTATGTTTTCCAAAAGGTAATCTGCCGTTAGGGAAGTGAGGTCTCGTTTGGGCATATAGCTAATCAAAAACGCCATACCCTCTTTTTGATCGTCGGGAGCTTTGGTTAAAGCCGTTTTAAGTTCATTTGCATTATTGCCGGACTTAACAAAGGCGGAATCCAATAAAGGATAATAGCTCTTGGGAACATTGGGGTATTTTTGTTGGCAGGCCATTAGTAAAGTGGCAATGGCTATAAGGAAGGTAAACCTGTTCATAATAATATAAGGATTGATTTGGTGTCGAACAAATTTAGTGTATTTTTTGTGGGATAGCTAAGAAAATAAAAAAAGGGAACACGTTTACCGCATTCCCTTTTTTTAATTATGAACAAATATTAGAATATTTAAATTTTAGCCGAATTAACGGTTTTGATAATCCTGGCGGCAATTTTGTACGGGTCGCCGTTCGACGCCGGGCGTCTGTCTTCCAACCAGCCTTTGTAACCTTTTTGTACGGTCATGATTGGAATGCGTATTGATGCGCCTCGATCCGAAACGCCATAAGAAAAATCGTGAATAGCAGCCGTTTCGTGCTTACCGGTTAAGCGTTGCTCGTTAAATTCGCCATAAACTTCCATGTGTTCTTTAACAACAGGGCGGAAAGCTTCGCATATTTTTTCGTAAACCTCCTTGCTGCCACACGTTCTTAGTGTATTGTTCGAAAAGTTGGCGTGCATGCCCGAACCGTTCCAGTCCATGTCCTTGCCAAGTGGTTTGGGGTGGTATTCGATAAAATAACCATATTTTTCGGTTAATCTATCCAATAAATAACGGGCTACCCAAATTTCGTCACCGGCTTTTTTAGCGCCTTTGGCAAACAATTGAAACTCCCACTGGCCACAAGCTACCTCTTGGTTAATGCCCTCGAAGTTTAATCCGGCGGCAATGCACAAATCGGCATGCTCCTCAACCAAATCACGACCGTGCGTATTTAAACCACCAACCGAACAATAGTACATGCCCTGTGGTTTTGGGTAGCCGCCCACGGGAAAGCCCAAGGGCAGTTGCGTTTTGGTATCCATTATAAAGTACTCCTGCTCGAAACCAAACCAAAAATCGTCATCCTCGTCATTAATAGTTGCACGGGCATTGGAAGGGTGTGGGGTACCGTCGGGGCTTAAAACCTCGTTCATAACCAACCAACCGTTAACGCGCTCGGGATCGGGATAAATAGCAACGGGTTTCAAGATGCAATCGGACGATCCGCCTTCGGCTTGTTTGGTAGACGAGCCGTCGAACGACCAGTTGCCAAGCTCTTCAAGGGTACCTTTAAAATTTTCATGATCTTCTACCTTCGTTTTGCTCCTCATGTTTTGGGTAGGGTAATAACCGTCTAACCAAATGTATTCTAATTTAATTTTAGCCATAATTAAGTACGTTATAAATAATGTGATTAATAATTGTTGGGCAAATATAATTTTTTACGCTATACATTTATATTTTAGGGGTATGTTTTATTTTAATGCGAATGTATTTTTATTTACACCCCATTTTTTTAAGGGGTATGTTGAAAAATGATTATTTTTTTGGGCTGTAAATGAAAATTCATTAATACATGAAACACCCATTATTAAATTTAAATCACACAGCGGAATGTTAATTTGGGGGTTCCATGCCCGCACTGAGCTAGACGAAGTGTGACTATTAAAAACAATAAATATTAGCACATGAAATTATGTGTGCAACGAAAAATTATTAGTGTATAATGAAAGCGTTAAAAGTCAAGATAAGTTCATTAAAAAATAAAAAAGGCAAGAACATTTAAAAGGATTTAAAGTTTTAACCCGTCTACTTTCTATGCTCTAAAGGCAAAGCGGTCTTTTTTCTTTTCACTAAGGATAATAATCCCGATTTAAGCTATATTTACACTTTTAAATAAAAACTATTAAAATTGGTATGCCAACACTACGATTTCACGCCGTTAAACAGTCGCTAACCGCAAAGCCTGTTGTTTTTGAAGAAAAAGACCGTCGCTCGGAACTATTTGCCAAAAACGTATTTAACGAAAACGCCATGCGCCAATATTTAACAAAAGATGCCTTAAAAGGCGTGTTAAATGCTATAAAGCATGGCAAAAAAATAGACAGGGGCATTGCCGACCAAGTAGCGGCATCCATGCGCGATTGGGCTTTGTCCAAGGGCGTTACTCATTATACGCACTGGTTTCAGCCCTTAACCGGAACCACGGCCGAAAAGCACGATGCCTTTTTTGAAACTATTGGCGATGGCATGTCCATAGAAAAATTCGGTGGCAGCCAATTGGTACAGCAAGAACCCGATGCGTCCAGTTTCCCAAACGGCGGTATCCGAAACACGTTTGAGGCACGGGGCTATACGGCTTGGGACCCCACTTCGCCCGCCTTTATTTACGGCACAACACTGTGCATACCCACTATTTTCGTGGCCTATACAGGAGAGGCTTTGGATTATAAAACCCCATTGTTAAGGGCGTTAAGCGCCGTGGACAACGCCGCAACCGAAATATGCAAGTATTTCGATAAAAACGTAAAAAAAGTGTCGGCTTCATTGGGCTGGGAGCAGGAATATTTTTTAATCGATAAATCGCTTATTTCCAGTCGCCCCGATATTGTACTAACGGGCAGGACGCTTTTGGGGCATTCGTCAGCAAAGGGACAACAGTTGGACGACCATTATTTTGGGGCCATCCCATCCAGGGCGCTTAATTTTATGCGCGAACTGGAACACGAATGTATGCTTTTGGGCATACCCGTAAAAACAAGGCATAACGAAGTAGCGCCCAACCAGTTCGAACTGGCGCCCATTTACGAGGAGGCCAATTTGGCGGTGGACCACAACTCGCTGCTTATGGATATTATGGGGCGCGTGGCGTCAAGGCACAATTTTAAGGTGCTGTTGCACGAAAAACCATTTGCGGGCATAAACGGCTCGGGCAAGCATAACAACTGGTCGCTCTCGACCGATACGGGCATAAATTTATTGTCGCCCGGCAAAACCCCGATGAGCAACCTTCAATTTTTAACCTTTTTCATCAATACCATAAAAGCGGTTTACGAAAACGAAGCCCTGCTCCGTGCCTCGATAGCCTCGGCAAGTAACGACCACCGTTTGGGCGCCAACGAAGCCCCACCGGCCATCATGTCCATATTTATAGGACAACAGCTTACCAAGGTACTGGAGGAGTTGGAAGGCGTAACCAAAGGCAAACTGTCGCCCGAGGAAAAAACCGAGCTTAAACTTAACGTCGTGGGCAAAATACCCGATGTGTTGTTGGACAATACCGACCGCAACCGTACTTCGCCCTTCGCCTTTACGGGCAATAAGTTCGAATTTAGGGCGGTAGGCTCCACGGCCAATTGCGGTAACCCCATGACGGTTTTAAACACCATAGTGGCCAAGCAATTACAGGAGTTTAAGGTTGAGGTGGATAAACTTATCGATAAAAAAGACTTAAAGAAGGACGAAGCCATTTTCAACGTGCTGCGCGAGTACATAAAAGCCACCAAGCCCATTCTGTTCGAAGGCAATGGCTATGGCAAGGCCTGGGAGGACGAAGCCAAAAAACGAGGACTTAGCAACCACAAAACCACGCCCGAAGCCCTAAAGGCCAAAATATCCAAACAGGCGCTGGACTTGTTCGAAAACATGCAGGTTATGAGCAAGGTCGAGTCCATGGCACGCTACGAAATAGAAATGGAGGCCTACATCCTGCACGTGCAAATAGAAAGCCGTGTTTTGGGCGATATAGCCCGCAACCACATCGTGCCAACGGCAGTAAAATACCAAAACATATTAATAGAAAACGTAAAGGGGCTAAAGGAAATTTTCGATAAAAAGTTCGATACCGTATCCAAGGAGCAAATTAAGCTAATCGAGGATATTTCCAACCATATCGAAACCATAAACGCCAACGTTACCAACATGATAGAGGCCCGAAAAAAAGCCAATATTATAACCGATGTCGACAAAAAAGCCCACGCCTACTGCTTCGATGTAAAACCCTATTTCGACAAAATACGCTACCACTGCGACAAGCTGTAGATGTTGGTAGAAGACTAAATTTGTCAATTGTCAAAATACAGGGAACTGTTATTTACACGGTAAAATAATTTGGGCGTTCCCCTCCGCAGGCTCCGGGTCGGGCTTTCCGCTATATCTTTTATGCCCAACTTGTAAGTGCCAAACCTGTTTCGGTATCTCCCGATACGTGTAAATACATGTTTGCATGTTTGTTTCCGGTGGCATAAAAGGATGCCGCTGCAATCCCTAACGCACCGACCGAGCAAGGACATTGTATGGTGCTGGGGTGTTATTTCTGTAATTTGTATTATAAGGATTGTTTCGCATTGCTTAAACCCGGTTAGGCACAGAATTCTAATTTCGTTAATCGTTACTGTTTCTTCGTTTTTTTGTTATAATTAATCGTTACTGCGAGCCTGCCGATAGATAGGCAAGATACGAAACGGTCAATCCATGCAATGTGTTTTCAACAATATCACAATCAAAATTTAAACAAACGATTAAAATATTTGATTAAACAAAAAAAAACCATATTTTTGTTCCATAAAACAAATTACCAACCGTGGCAATAACAATAAAACCCAAAAAAACAAACACTTCAACCGAAGAAAAAATAAAGGAGGCCGCCAAAACGGTGTTCCACAAAAAAGGCTTTGCGGCAACCCGTACCCGCGATATTGCCGAGCATGCGGGCATAAACCTTGCCCTGTTAAACTATTATTTTAGGAGCAAGCAAAAACTGTTCGAAATTATAATGTTCGAGGCTATTTCCGGCTTTGTGCAAAATATGGTAGTCGTGGTAAACAACAACAATAGCAGCTTGGACGGGAAAATTGAAGCCATAGCCAATAACTACATCGATTTTTTATCCAAAGAACCCGGCGTACCGCTTTTTATTGTTAGCGAAATCCGCAATAATCCCGATGCCCTGTACAAAAGGTTTACTTTGGCGCAGGTTATCCTCGATTCGGTTTTTCTAAAGCAATATCGGGAAGCCGTTGCACAAGGCCGTGTTGCCGAACCCAATCCCGTTCATTTTTTAATAAATCTTATGGGGCTTATCGTGTTTCCGTTTATTGCCCAACCTTTGTTAATGAAAATTACCAATACCAAGCACAAACAGTTTTTGGCGTTAATGCAGGAACGAAAAAGGCAAATTCCCGTTTGGGTAAAAGCCATGATGTACAGGGACTAAATTTTTTTAGCCATAAATTAATCAAATGTTTAAATCAAAAAATCAATAAAAATGAAACACGGGTATTACATTATACTGCTGTTCCTGTCGGTTAGCCTTGGTTTTTCGCAGCAACACGAAACCTTAACCCTTGAGGGCTGCTATACGCTTGCGGAGCAGAATTATCCGCTAATCAAGCAATCGCAATTATTGGAAAAATCGAAGGAATACTCCATTAGCAATGCGGGCAAGGGGTATTTGCCCAATATTAGCATTGCGGGGCAGGCCACTTACCAATCCGATGTTACGGCGTTTCCCGGTGCAGCGGCCGGTTCGGGGTACCCTATAATCCCAAAGGACCAGTACAAACTGTACGGCGAGGTATCGCAGCCGCTAACCAAAATGTTTTATGTTGAAAAAGAAAAAAAACTGGCAGAAGCAGGAGCCGACGTGGAATTTCAAAACCTACAAGTGCAATTGTACCAAATAAAAAACAGGATAAACCAATTGTATTTTGGCGTATTGTTGATAGACGAACAAGTTAAGCAAAACAAACTACTGCAAACCGATATACAAAGCGGTATAAGCAAAACCAAGGTGGCGTTTGCCAACGGTACGGCGCTGCAAAGCGATTTGGACAACCTAACGGCCGAGCTGCTAAACGCCCAACAAACCGAAATAACCCTTAATGCCAACCGCCAAGGCTACGCCAATATGTTGTCGTATTTTATAGGAACTTCAATAAACGAAAAAATTGTTTTGGAAACGCCAATAGTACAGGTTTCAAACACTGTCATTAACCGCCCGGAACTGCAATTATTCGATAAGCGGAAGAAAATTTACAACATTCAAAATGCGTTGTTAAATTTTAAAACCCTACCGCAGTTTAATGTGTTCTTCCAAGGCGGCATGGGGCAACCGGCGTTAAATATCCTTGATGAAAGTTTGGATAGTTACTACATTACGGGCTTGCGCCTAAACTGGGATATTTCCAGTTTTTATACTTCAAAAAAGAACAAAAAAATAAACAACATGCAACAGGAATTGATTAATACCGACCGGGAAACCTTTCTCTTCAATACCAATTTGGAGTTAAAACAGCAACAAACCGAAATAGATAAAATAAGCGAACTCATAAAAACCGACAACAACATCATCACGCTTCGCGAAAACGTAAAAAACACCACAAAAACCCAATTGGAATACGGTACGGCAACCACCAACGATTATATTATAGCAGTAAACGAAGTGGACAAGGCAAGGCAAAACCTGGTGCTTCATAGCATACAATTACTCAAGGCACAATACGATTACAAAAATACTTCGGGAAATTAAGCCGAAACATTTAAACCCCTAAAACAGCAAAAAATGAAGACTATAAAAAATATTGGACATAACAAGTGGAAATGCCCAATTTCAACTATTAGCCTAATTGCAGTATTGGTTTTCTCCTCGTGCAACAATAACGACAAAAACTACGACGCTTCCGGTAGTTTCGAGGCCGACGAAACCATTATAGCTTCCGAAGCAGTTGGAACCCTAAAACAATTCAATATAGAAGAAGGACAAAAACTAAAAAAAGACCAATTAATAGGGTATGTGGACAGCACCCAACTGCACCTTAAAAAACAACAGCTCGTAGCCCAAATTAGCGCCGCAAGAAGTCGAAAGCCCGATATAGCGGCACAATTGGCAACATTCCGGTCGCAATTAAAAACGGCCAAGACCGAGCAAAATAGAATTTTAAATTTGGTAAGCGGTGGCGCCGCAACACAAAAACAATTGGACGATATTAATGCCGAAATCGATTTGCTAAACAAACAAATTACGGCACAAAAAACCACCTTGTACAGTTCTGCCAAAGGGATTAACAACGATGCCCTTTCCTTGGAGGCGCAAGTAGAACAATTAAACGACCAATTGGCAAAAAGCAAAATTGTAAACCCCATAAACGGTACCGTATTGGTAAAATACGCCATGGAAAACGAAATGGCTACCAACGGCAAACCACTTTATAAAATAGCCGATTTGTCCAATATAACCCTGCGGGCTTACATTACTGGAAACCAGTTGCCGCAAGTAAGGCTAAACCAAAGCGTAACGGTTTTTACCGACGACGGTAACGGTGGGTTTAACCAAACCGAAGGCACCATAACATGGATTAGCAGTAAGGCCGAGTTTACCCCAAAAACCATACAAACCAAGGACGAGCGCGCCAATTTGGTATACGCCATAAAAGTAAAGGTTAAAAACAACGGCACTTATAAAATAGGTATGTATGGCGAAATTAAATTTTGAAGTGGCTTCGACAAGCTCGACCACTGCGCATATTGATTTTTACAACTCTAAAAATTTACAATTAAATGAATTTAAAACCATAAAAATTAACCGTAACAGCGAGCAGCGCAAAGCAGTCCATATAATTAACAAATTGCTCCGATCCGATTGCAATGCCGATTTTTCATAACCCCATAACTAAAAAAACATGAACACCGTAACACTCCATAACATAACCAAGACCTACAACAAAGGCAAGGTCGAAGCGGTAAAAAACATATCGTTTTCGGTGGAAAAAGGCGAATTATTTGGGTTAATAGGCCCCGATGGTGCGGGAAAAACATCTATTTTCCGAATGCTTACCACTTTGCTTTTGCCCGATAGCGGTACGGCAACCGTTAACGGTTTCGATATTGTAAAGGATTATAAAACCATAAGAAGGCAAGTTGGGTATATGCCCGGAAAATTCTCGTTGTACCAAGATTTAACCGTTGCCGAAAACCTAAGTTTCTTTGCCTCGGTATTCAATACGTCGATAGAAGAAAATTACGATTTAATAAAAGATATTTACACACAAATAGAACCCTTTAAAACCCGAAGGGCGGGGAAACTTTCAGGCGGTATGAAGCAAAAACTGGCACTTTGCTGTGCGCTAATCCACCGTCCCGAGGTTTTGTTTTTGGACGAGCCAACAACGGGTGTCGATGTGGTGTCCAGAAAGGAGTTTTGGAACATGCTAAAAAACCTAAAACAGCAGGGCATAACCATTTTGGTATCCACACCGTACATGGACGAGGCCACGATTTGCGAGCGCATTGCCCTAATGCAAAACGGAAAAATCCTTTCAATCGATACGCCCAAAAATATCATCCGGCAATTTCCCGATACGCTTTTTGCCATTAAGGCCGGCAATATGAGCAGCTTATTACACGATTTACGAAACAACCAAAACATAAAAAGCTGTAATTCCTTTGGCGAATTTCATCATATCACCCTAAAAAACGAAACTTATTTAAGTTCGATAATTAAAGATTTGGAACGTTTAAACCATCAAAATATTGAAATAAGCCCCATTGAACCTACCATTGAGGATTGCTTTATTCGGTTAATGGAAAATTGAACCAAGTTTCCATTCAATAACTCACAACTCACAACTCATAACTTGATAACCCATAACTACAAAAAAAATGAACCCTTCAACTAAAAAAGTAGTGATAAAAACCGATAAGCTAACCAAAAAATTTGGCGATTTTATAGCCACCAACGCCATAAGTTTTGAAGTTTACGAGGGTGAAATTTTTGGGTTTCTCGGTGCCAATGGTGCAGGTAAAACCACGGCCATGAAAATGCTTTGCGGGCTTTCGGCACCAACGTCCGGAAAGGCTACCGTTGCGGGTTTCGACGTGTACAAACAAACCGAAAGTATAAAAAAGAACATAGGTTATATGAGCCAAAAGTTTTCTCTATACGAAGATTTGACCGTTTTGGAAAATATCGATTTTTTTGGAGGTATTTATGGGTTGAGCAACAAGGTTTTGAAAGAAAAAGGCAATGCGTTAATAAAAACTTTGGGCATGCAAAACGAAGCGAATAAAATGGTAGGGGCATTGCCTTTGGGCTGGAAGCAAAAATTGGCCTTTTCGGTAGCCATCCTGCACGACCCGAAAATTGTGTTTTTGGACGAACCAACGGGAGGCGTGGACCCCGTAACACGACGCCAGTTTTGGGACTTAATATACAATGCCGCCGATAGGGGCATTACCGTTTTTGTTACCACGCATTATATGGACGAGGCCGAGTACTGCAACCGTGTTTCCATGATGGTCGATGGCGTTATGGAAGCTCTGGACACGCCCGGGAACCTAAAAAAGCAATTTGGCGTAACTACCATGGACGAGGTGTTTTACCAGCTTGCAAGAGGTGCAAAACGAGGCGAATAAGCAACGCCATAAATTGGAAAACCAATAACCACAAAAAAAATGAAACACCCATGATTAAGGCTAAATTACACAGAGGAATGTTAATTAGGGTGTTCCATACTTGCACTGAGCTTAACGAAATGCCTGCACTGAGCTTGACGAAGTGTGACCATTAAAAAAACATAAATATTAACACATGAAACAGTTTAAATCGTTTGTAACAAAGGAATTTTATCATGTTTTCCGCGACAAAAAAACGCTTTTAATGCTGTTTGGGTTGCCCATTGTGCAAATTGTTTTGTTTGGTTTTGCCATGACCAACGAAATAAAAAACGCCAAAATCGTGGTGTGCGATTATGCCAAGGACCAAGCATCGCAGCACATTATCGAAAAAATAGGGGCTAACGACCATTTTATTATCGAAAAAGCCTTGTTAAGCCACGACCAAATCGAACAGGCCTTTAAAAAGGGAAACATTAAAATAGCTGTTGTTTTTCCGGCTAATTTCAACAAAAGCTTATTGCATTTTAACCAAGCACAAATACAGGTTATTGCCGATGCTTCCGACCCCAATACGGCAACAACGCTAACAAGTTACATTAACACTATAATAAACAATTACCAAGCCGAACGGTTTCAGCAACAAGCAATTCCTTACGCCATTATTCCCGAAACAAGAATGCTTTACAACCCCGAGCTAAAAGGCGCCACCTCTTTTGTGCCGGGCATTATGGCCTTGGTGCTTATGCTATTTTGCGTGCTTATGACGGCGGTTTCCATTGTAAGGGAAAAAGAAACGGGTACCATGGAAATTTTACTGGTATCGCCCATAAACCCGTTTTTGGTAATCGTATCCAAAATGCTGCCCTATTTGGTGCTGTCGCTTGTAAACCTTAGCATTATTTTGGTCATGAGCGTAACCTTATTGGAAATGCCCATAAACGGAAGCCTTGCTTTATTGGTGGCCGAAAGCACCCTGCTTATTCTGTGCGCTTTGTCGGCAGGGCTGTTAATTTCCAATATAACCAATTCGCAGCAGGCGGCCATGCTTATTTCCATGATGGGCATGATGCTGCCCATTATGTTGTTTACGGGCTTCATGTTTCCGTTGGAAAACATGCCGAAAGTCCTCCAAATTGTTGCCAATATTTTTCCGTCGAAATGGTACTATATTATTATAAAATCGATTATGATAAAAGGTTTGGGCTTTGCCGCTATTTGGAAAGAAACCCTTGTTTTATTTGGCATGACGGCTTTTTTAATGGTGCTGAGTTTGAAAAAATTTAAAATACGATTAGAATAGAAAACAATTAAAGGAAGGCGTCGTTAAGCGGTGGCGGTTGGGCTTGTATTCAAAACGGTGGCTGAGCTTGTCGAAGCCCCAACTTTCAACTAAAAAAAATGAGAACACTAAAATTTTTATTACGAAAGGAGTTTAAGCAAATCTTTAGGAACAAAGCCATTTTGCCCATGATTTTTGTTGCGCCAATCGTGCAGTTATTGGTATTGCCCTTGGCGGCCGATTTTGAAGTTAAAAACATTAATATAGCCATTGTGGACCACGACCGTTCCATATATTCGCAAAAACTTGCCTCTAAAATTACGGCATCGGGCTATTTTCAGCTAACCCAATACGGCAATTCGTTTCAAGAGGCTTTTCGCCAAATAGAAAAGGACAAAGCCGATTTAATTTTGGAAATCCCCCAAGATTTCGAAAAAAACCTAACCCGCCAAGGTGGCGAAAAATTATTTATTGCCGCAAACGCCATAAACGGGGTAAAAGCGGGCTTGGGCGGTAGTTACCTTGGGCAAATTATAACCGACTTTAACCAAGATATTCGCTTAAAATGGCTATCGCCGCAAAAAAGCAACACTTCGCCAAGCATACAGGTAACGTCGTCCAACTGGTACAACCCGCATTTAAATTACCAAATGTACATGGTGCCGGGTATTTTGGTAGCCTTGGTAACCATGATAGGCTCGTATATGTGCGCCCTTAATATTGTAAAGGAAAAAGAAGTGGGTACCATCGAGCAAATAAACGTAACACCGGTAAAAAAGTACCAGTTTATTTTGGGCAAGCTCATTCCGTTTTGGGTCATTGGTATGTTTGTGTTTAGCGTGGGGCTGTTTGTTGTGGCTTGGTGGTTTTATGGTATTGTACCCCTGGGAAACCTGTTTTTGTTGTATGGGTATTTGGCACTTTATTTAGTGGCTGTTCTGGGCTTGGGGCTGCTTATTTCTACCTATTCCGAAACCCAGCAGCAGGCCATGTCGGTCGCCTTTTTCTTTATCATGATTTTTATGATGATGAGCGGCCTCTTCACCTTAATCGACAGTATGCCAACATGGGCCTATTACATTGCGAAAAGCGTTCCTATAACCTATTTTGTCGAGGTGGTACGCATGATAGTATTAAAGGGAAGCGGTTTTGCCGATATTAAAACCCATTTTTTAATTATGGTAGGTTTTGCCCTGCTTTTAAACGGATGGGCTGTTTTTAATTATAAGAAAACCAGCTAAGGGAATTTTTGATTTACGAATTATGATTTCGAAATGAAAAATCTTTTTTTTTGAAAATTTCATAAAAAACCATAAACCCCAAGCAACCTTTTTGTTATGTTTTCATCTTGTAATAAACTTCAACTTAACTGTGAAAAATATTACACAATTTCTTTGCTTATTTTTGCTCTGCGCATGCCTGTTTGGGTGTTGTTGGGGCAACGAACCCGGTATGCCGGCCCAGTCAAGCAATTACGCTCCTGTAACCATGCTTCGTACCGAATTTGAAACTTCCGTAGAAACCCTACAAAATCAAACCATTGTAAATTCGGGCAAGATTTATGTTTTCGACGATTTTCTTTTTATAAATGAAGTAAACAAGGGCTTTCATGTTTTTGATTATTCAAATGCCGAAAACCCTGTTCCCCTTTGCTTTATAAATACGCCGGGCGCTACCGATGTAAGTATAAAAAACGGGATGCTGTACATAAACCAAGCCGTCGATTTAATTACCTTAAAATACAACAGCGACACTAAAATTTTCGATGTTTTGTACAGAAACACAAATGTTTTTCCGCAGAAAATTTCGCCCGACGGATTCGAGTTTTACGATATAAATGCGAATGAAATAATTGTTGGTTTTAATTTAAATAGCACAAAATGAAACACCTATGATTAAGTCTGAATCACACAGAGGAATGTTAATTAGGGTGTTCCATGTGACCATTAAAAAAACAATAAACATTAACACATGAAAAAGTATTTATTAGCAGCATTATTTGCTGTTGCCATATTGGCTTGTAGCGAAGATTCGTCCAACGCCGAAACCTCGCAAGTTGGTACGGGTGGTTCGTTAGCCATTTTTGCGCTAAAAGGACATTATTTGTACACGGTTGATAATAACGCATTAAATGTGTTTTCCCTAATAAACGAAGCACAGCCCGTTAAGGTTAACGAGGTTTTTGTGGGGTTTAGCATAGAAACCTTGTTTTCCGACGCCAACTATTTGTACATAGGCTCAAGGGAAGGCATGTATATTTACAACATTGAAAACCCCGAAGCACCCAAGCGGCTTGCTGCCGTACAGCACTTAACGGCTTGCGACCCCGTTGTTTCAAATGGCCAGTATGCGTTTGTAACCCTGCACTCTACCAGTATATGCGGCAATAATACCAATGTTCTGGAGGTTTACGATGTTTCAAGCCCGACAAGCCCGTCGCTTTTGCATTCAAGAAATTTAACGGCTCCAAAAGGCTTGGGGCTTTATAACGATTATCTTTTTGTGTGCGACGATGTTATTAAAATATTCGATGTTTCAACCGCTAAAAATCCTGTTTTGGTGCATAGCCTGGACAAGGTTTGTTTTGATGTAATAATAAAAGAAAATACATTGTTTGCCATTGGCGAAAACGGCATGTACAGATACCAATTAAACGAGAACGACATTGCCGATATTAATTTGAAAAGCGCATTGGATTTTTAAAAGGCTATTAGCAAGTAGCAGTTTTAATATTTTTGATTAACGATTAACGATTAACTATTAACGATTAACGATTAACGATTTTTGAGTTTTGAAAGCATCGTCATTACGAGGAGGTACGACGAAGTAATCTCTTTATCGATTAACAATTATCAAGTGGCAATTTTTGAAGGTGAAAAACGCAACGCATCAAGCCTCTGCGTATCTCCGTGAAAACCTCTGCGAATCTCTGCGTAACAACGCCTTCTAAAATTCCCAAAAGCTATCATTACCTTAAAAATAAAACCTTAACTTTGCGGTTCAACATAAAAATATGAGCCAAGAAGTATCCAAGCGCTATGCGCAGCGTGGGGTTTCGGCATCGAAGGAAGATGTCCACAATGCCATAAAAAACATCGACAAAGGCCTGTTTCCAAAGGCGTTTTGCAAAATAGTACCCGATTATTTAACGGGCAATAAGGACTATTGCCTAATCATGCACGCCGACGGTGCCGGAACAAAATCGGCATTGGCCTATATGTACTGGAAGGAAACGGGGGATATTTCGGTTTGGAAAGGTATTGCGCAAGATGCCCTTATAATGAACATAGACGATTTGTTGTGCGTGGGCGCTACCGATAATATTATGTTGTCCTCTACCATTGGGCGAAACAAAAACCTGATTCCCGGCGAAGTTATTTCTGCTATTATCAACGGTACCGAAGACCTTATTTCGGAGTTAAAAACATTTGGCGTAACCATACACTCCACCGGGGGCGAAACCGCCGATGTGGGCGATTTGGTGCGTACCATTATTGTCGATTCTACCGTTACGGCACGAATAAAGCGCAGCGATGTTATAAACAATGCCAACATACAGGCGGGCGATGTTATCGTGGGGCTGGAAAGTTTTGGGCAGGCCGCCTACGAAAAAACGTATAACGGCGGTATGGGCAGCAATGGCTTAACTTCGGCAAGACACGATGTATTCCATAATTATTTGGCAAAAAAATACCCCGAAAGCTTTGATGCCTCGGTGCCGGAGGATTTGGTATATTCCGGTAAGGTAAAATTAACCGATACCGTTGAAAACGCCCCCATAGATGCCGGAAAATTGGTGCTATCGCCAACCAGGACCTATGCGCCCATTATTAAAAAAATACTATCGAAATACAATAGCGAAACCATCCACGGTATGGTGCATTGTTCGGGTGGAGCACAAACCAAGGTGCTTCATTTTGTCGATCAGTTTCATATTATAAAGGATAATATGTTTCCCGTTCCGCCGTTGTTCAAATTAATCCAGCAACAAAGCAAAACCGATTGGAAGGAAATGTACCAAGTATTCAACTGCGGGCATAGAATGGAGTTGTACGTAGCACCCGATATAGCCGAAAGTATTATTGAAATATCAAAATCGTTTCATGTGGACGCCAAGATTATTGGTAGGGTGGAAGCCTCGGCAACCAAAAAACTTACCATAAAAAGCGAATACGGCGAGTTTGTATACTAAAAAAAGTTTGGAACGGTTGTTGATAACAAAGTAGCTTAATCAAAAAACTAACACCTAACACCTTGATTATGAAAAATATTGCATTGCTAACAATGGCCTTTTTGTGCTTTCAGCTAAGCATGGCCCAACCCGACTCATTGTTTTTTAAAATCCCGCCAAAAAAATACGACGGCCCCCAATGGAACTATAAAAACAACGCCTCTTTGTATTTAAGTGAAGTGGCCTTTGTAAACTGGAATTCGGGTGGCGATAATTCCATTTCCGGCTTGTTGGGCTACGAAGGTTCGGCCAATTATTCCGATAAGTATTTTACATGGAAAAATAGCGGACTGTTCCGCTTTGGCGTAAATAAACAAAAGGGTAGGGAGCTCCGAAAATCGGACGACTTGGTGGAACTTAACTCCAATATAGGCTACAAGCCCGATAGTATTTCCAACTGGTTTTATTCGGCAAAACTCAATTTTAGGACCCAAACCTTAAACGGTTACAAATATCCCGATACCAGCGAGCCTATTTCCCGACTGTTTGCGCCCGCTTATTTGTTTTTGGGTGCGGGAATGGAATATGGCAAAAACATAGATAAATTATCGTTTTACGTGTCGCCACTAACGCTTAAGGCTACCTTTGTTTTAGATGAAGATTTGTCCAATGCCGGGGCTTTTGGCGTAACGCCGGCCGTTTTCGACGACTTCGGAAACGTTATAGTAAAGGGCCAGCGTGTACGAAAGGAAATGGGGCTATTGCTAACCAATAGCTACGAGGCCGAAGTGGTGGAAAATATTGTGGTGAAAAACGAAGTAAGCCTGTACAGCGATTATGCCCATAATTTTGGCAATGTCGATGTGGATTGGCGGTTGGATTTCGATTTTAAGGTGAATAGTTTTATAAAAGCTACCTTAGGTTCGCATTTACGGTACGACGACGATATAAAAACAACCAAGCCCTCAAGCGTAGAAGGCGAAACCGTAGAAGCAGGCGCAAAAGTGCAATGGAAACAGTTTTTAGGTATTGGTTTTGCAGTGGATTTTTAAACTTTTGAATTGAAAATAAATTTCAAAAAATTGTTAACTTTTTTGTGTTGATAATTTTTTAAATCATTTAAAATAAGTAAATTACATTTTTTTATTGTAAACTTCCTGTTTTTTTTAGTGTAAATGTTTCGTGGTTTTTTACGTAATTTGTATTTGTAAAACCAAACTAATCGAAACAGCCATGCCTGCAGAAACCAAAACCCTAAAACCAACAAAAACCTTTACCCAAGACGAAGCTTTTGAAGCCTCGAAAACCTATTTTAAGGGCGACGACCTTGCCGCCCGTGTGTGGATTAACAAATATGCGTTAAAAGATTCCGACGGCAACCTATACGAACTAACCCCCGACGATATGCACCACCGTATTGCAGGGGAAATAGCCAGAATAGAAGCCCGATACCCCAATCCGCTTTCCGAAAACGAGATATTCAACTTAATTAAGGATTTTAAATATATAGTGCCGCAGGGCAGCCCCATGGCAGGTATAGGCAACCCGTACCAAATCGCATCACTTTCAAACTGTTTTGTTATTGGCAATTCGGGAAATTCCGATTCTTATGGCGGCATTATGAAAATTGACCAAGAGCAGGTACAGTTAATGAAACGCCGTGGCGGAGTGGGGCACGACCTGTCGCATATTCGCCCAAAGGGTTCGCCTGTAAAAAATTCGGCATTAACATCAACGGGCATAGTGCCGTTTATGGAGCGTTACTCCAACTCAACGCGCGAAGTGGCGCAGGATGGGCGTCGGGGCGCATTAATGCTGTCCGTATCGATTAACCATCCCGATTCCGAAGATTTTATCAATGCCAAGTTGGAACAAGGCAAAGTTACGGGAGCAAACGTATCGGTTAGGATAGACGATTTGTTTATGGAGGCCGTAAAAACAAATGCCGATTATGTTCAAAAATATCCCATTTTCAGTGCGTCTCCAAAATATTCAAAAACCATAAAGGCCAATGCTATTTGGAAAAAAATAGTCCACAATGCTTGGAAATCGGCCGAACCCGGTATTTTGTTCTGGGATACCATAACCCGGGAATCCCTACCCGATTGTTATGCCGATTTGGGCTATAAAACGGTATCCACAAACCCATGTGGCGAAATTCCGTTATGCCCTTACGATTCGTGCCGTTTATTGGCCATTAACCTGTTTTCGTATGTTGAAAATCCTTTTACGAAAGACGCCAAGTTCAATTTCGAACTTTTTGAAAAACACGTAGGCGTGGCACAGCGCATTATGGACGATATTATCGATTTGGAACTCGAAAAAATCGATGCCGTTATAGAGAAAATAGACCAAGACCCCGAAAGTGAGGCGGTTAAGCAAATCGAGCGCAATCTATGGCTAAACATAAAAACCAAGGCCCAAGAAGGCCGTCGTACGGGTATTGGTATAACCGCCGAGGGCGATATGTTGGCGGCTTTGGGTATTCGCTACGGAAGTGAGGCTGGGAATAATTTTTCTTTGGAAGTGCATAAAGCCTTGTGCCTGGCGGCTTATCGAGCTTCGGTTTATACGGCCAAGGAACGTGGGGCATTTGCTATTTTCGATGCCGAGCGCGAAAAAAACAATCCGTTTATACAGCGTATAAAAGCGGCCGACGAAAAATTGTATTACGATATGCTGGAATACGGCCGCCGTAATATAGCCATGCTAACCATAGCGCCAACCGGTACCACCAGTTTAATGACCCAAACCTCGTCGGGCATCGAGCCCGTGTTTATGCCCGTTTACAAACGCCGCCGAAAAGTAAACCCCAACGATAAGGGCGTGCGTGTCGATTTTGTCGATGAGGTAGGCGATTCTTGGGAAGAATATGTGGTGTTTCACCATAAATTCAAACAATGGATGGACGTAAATGGTATCGATACCGGCAAGAATTTTACCCAAGAAGAATTGGATGCGTTAATTAAACAATCGCCTTATTATAAAGCCACCTCCAACGATGTGGATTGGCTAAGCAAGGTAAGCATGCAGGGCGCCATACAAAAATGGGTGGACCATTCTATTAGCGTAACCATTAACCTGCCAAACGATGTTAGTGAGGACTTGGTGGGCGAACTCTATTTAAAAGCCTGGGAAGTAGGCTGTAAGGGCGTTACCGTGTATCGCGACGGCTCCCGCTCGGGCGTACTAATTTCCAATGACGATAAAAAAGAAAGCAACAACCAGGAAACCTTAACACCATTCCCGACCAAGCGCCCCGAAACACTGGAAGCCGATGTGGTGCGCTTTCAAAACAATAAAGAAAAATGGATAGCCTTTATAGGTTTGATAGAGGGCAAGCCGTATGAAATATTTACAGGCTTGGCCGACGACGAGGACGGTATTTTAATACCAAGATGGATTGAAAACGGCTTGATTATTAAAAATAGGAATGACGACGGCAGCTCGCGTTACGATTTTCAATACAAAAACAAAAAAGGCTATAAAACCACTATTGAAGGCCTGTCGCATAAGTTCGACCCGGAGTTTTGGAATTATGCCAAGTTAATTTCCAGTACGCTCCGTCACGGCATGCCCATTGAAAAAATTGTCGATTTAATAAACAGCTTGCAGTTGGACAGCGAATCCATAAACACATGGAAAAACGGTGTGGGCCGTGCCTTAAAACGCTACGTTGCCGATGGCACAAAGGCCAAAGGGCAAGTGTGCGACAGTTGTAAATCGAAAAACCTAATTTACCAAGAAGGCTGCTTAACCTGCAAGGATTGTGGGTCTTCAAAATGCGGATAAGTTTTATTGATAAAGCAAGAAAAACCGTTGAATTAAAACCGAAACAAAAATGAGCTTTGGCGCCGGTCATATAATGGATATGATAAATCGGATGAAACAAAACCGAGCGCAACGCCCGTCCAACCGTTCCAAGTTCAAGGAAAATAATAGGGAAGCAATTTATTCAACAGAAAAAGAAGTTGAACGCCCAATTTTTAAAACCATACCGGAAGAAGAATTGGATAAAATTAAAACCAAAATACGGAAGCAAGCCAAAACCGAGCGAATAAAATATCGAATAATTAATGGGGCTGTTGTACTTTTTGGATTAATTCTGTTTATTGGTTTGTTGGTGTGGTTAAAGGTGAAATAGTGTGTCTTTTTTAAATAAAAACCAAACGAAAAAGTCAAGATAGATAAAACATGCCAATTCATAAATTATCGTATTTTTGCCCAACAATTTTAAAGCATAAATGTTAGACAAGCTACAAATAGTAAAACAACGTTTTGACGAGGTAAGCGATTTAATTATCCAGCCCGATATTATTTCCGACCAAAAACGTTATATAGAATTAAATCGGGAATATAAGGATTTACGGGTGTTAATGGACAAACGTGAGGCTTATATCGAGGCTACAAATAATTTAACCGAGGCCGAAGAGGTTATTTCCGATGGCAGCGATGCCGAAATGGTTGAAATGGCAAAGTTGCAGTACGACGAGGCCAAGGAGCGTATCCCACAAATTGAGGACGAAATTAAGTTCCTGTTAATTCCCAAAGACCCCGAGGACGCTAAAAACGCCGTTATGGAACTGCGTGCCGGAACAGGTGGCGACGAGGCCAGTATTTTTGCTGGCGATTTGTTCAGGATGTACACCAAATATTGCGAAAGCAAAGGCTGGAAAGTCGATACCATAGATTTTAGCGAAGGCACTAACGGCGGTTTTAAGGAAATACAGTTCGAGGTTACGGGCGAGGACGTGTACGGCACCCTAAAATTCGAGGCAGGCGTACACCGCGTGCAGCGCGTGCCGCAAACCGAAACCCAAGGCCGTGTGCATACCAGTGCCGCAACCGTAATGGTGTTTCCCGAGGCCGAGGAGTTCGATGTGGAAATTAACCCCAAGGATGTGCGCATAGATTATTTCTGTTCGTCCGGTCCCGGTGGGCAATCGGTAAACACAACCTATTCGGCGGTGCGCTTAACCCACATTCCCACAGGGCTTGTGGCACAATGCCAGGACCAAAAATCGCAACACAAAAACAAGGAAAAAGCCTTTCGGGTACTGCGCTCGCGTTTGTACGATATGGAGCTGGCCAAAAAGCAGGAAGAAGATGCCGCAAAACGGGGCAGCATGGTGTCATCGGGCGACCGAAGCGCCAAAATTAGGACCTATAACTATCCGCAAGGGCGTGTAACCGACCACCGTATCGGCTTAACCCTTTACGATTTGGGAAACATTATAAACGGCGATATACAACGTATTATTGACGAGCTGCAATTGGCCGAAAATACCGAAAAGCTAAAGGCTAGCGACAATGTAATTTAGTGCGGGTGTTTGGGTATACGGGTGTTTGGGTTTTCGGGTGTGCCGGTATACGGGTTGCGGGTGTTCGGGGAGTTGAAAAGCCTTAATTAAAAACAAAATAATATGGCGCTATCCTACAAAGAATTGGACATATACAAGATATCGTTTCAGCTTTTTATCGAAACCCATGGTTTTTCCTTAAAACTTCCAAAGTATGAATTATATGAATTGGGAAGCCAGGTTAGAAGAGCTTCGGATTCGGTAAATTCAAATATTGTTGAAGGTTACGGACGAAAACGCTATAAATTCGATTTTATAAAATTTTTAACCTATTCGCATTCCAGTAACGATGAGCTGATTAATCACCTAAAGAAAATACAAATTCTATATCCAAATTTAGAAGAACAAGCAACCAAATTAATTTTGAGATATGATGAGCTGAGGACCAAAATAAATAAATTCAAACAATATGTAGAAAAGGAATGGAAATAGAATTTATTTACCCGCAACCCGCACACCCGCAACCCACACACCCGCAACCCAAAAACCCGAAAACCCAATGACCCAACACCAACTAACAGCACAAATAAAAACAAAAAAATCCTTCCTGTGCATAGGCTTGGATGTCGATTTAAATAAAATACCGGAGTATCTTTTAAAGGAAGACGACCCGATTTTTGCCTTTAACAAAGCTATTATCGATGCCACACACCATTTGTGCGTGGCGTACAAACCCAATACGGCATTTTACGAAGCCTATGGGTTAAAAGGCTGGAAGGCTTTGGAAAAAACCATCAATTACTTAAACCAAAACCATCCTGAAATATTCACCATTGCCGATGCCAAACGTGGCGATATAGGCAATACCAGTACCATGTACGCCAAGGCTTTTTTTCAGGATTTAGCCTTCGATTCGGTTACCGTGGCCCCGTACATGGGAAAGGATTCCGTCGAGCCTTTTTTGGCCTTCGAAAATAAGTATACCATACTATTGGCGTTAACCTCCAATACGGGCGCTTTCGATTTTCAAACCAAAACCGTCGATGGCCAAGAATTGTACAAACACGTGTTAAAAACCTCAAAAACTTGGAAAAATGCCAAAAACCTAATGTATGTAGTAGGTGCCACCAAGGCTGAGTTTTTAACCAATATACGCACGATTATTCCCGATAGCTTTTTATTGGTGCCAGGCGTTGGTGCGCAAGGCGGAAGTTTGCAGGAAGTTTGCAAATACGGCATGAACAAAAACGTAGGGCTTTTAATAAATTCGTCCAGAGGTATTATTTATGCTTCCAATCAAAATGATTTTGCCCAAGCAGCCGCAGAAAAAGCCTTGGAACTTCAAGGGCAAATGGCTGTTGAGCTCCAAAATTATTTTGGATAACGGTTAAGTTGTCATAGCAATCACTATGTTACCATATTCCTTCCCGAAGCGTCATTGCGATGAGGCACGAAGAAGCAATCTCGTTGGTTAAATGTTAACTTAGCAAATGATATTTAAAGACCAAACAAACCGAAAAATTTATTTAAAAACACCGCCCAAGCGCATTGTATCCTTAGTGCCAAGCCAAACCGAGCTGTTGTGCTATTTGGGCTTGGAGGCCAGCCTTGTTGGGGTAACCAAATTTTGCGTGCATCCCAAACATATTGCAAAAGAGGCTGTGGTAGTAGGTGGGACAAAGCAAATACATTTAGATAAAATAAAGGCTTTGCAACCCGATATTATTCTTTGTAATAAAGAAGAAAATACCAAGGAAATAGTTGAAAGTTGTGAAACCATTTGCACGACCCACGTTTCCGATATATTTACTATTGATGATAGTTTGCAGTTAATTAAACAGTACGGAAAAATATTTAATGTTGAAGCATCTGCTACCAAACTTATTGCTGGAATTTCGGCGGAAAATGAAAACTTTAAAACCTTTATTGCGGAAAAGCCTATTTTAAAAGTAGCCTATTTTATTTGGAAAGACCCATATATGGTTGCGGGAAACGAAAATTTTATAAACCACATGTTGCAGCTTAATGGCTTTAAAAACAGTTGCGGTAACAAAAGCAGATATCCCAAAATAAGTTTAGATGAAATAGAAGAAGATGTAGAAATAATCATGCTTTCCAGCGAGCCTTACCCGTTTGGGCCAAAGCACAAAAAAACGTTCGAGACCCATTTTCCAAACGCCAAAATACTGCTTGTCGATGGCGAAATGTTTTCGTGGTACGGCCCCAGGCTTTTGCAGGCCTTCGAATATTTTAAGACGCTGCGTTTAGCTCTTCCGAATATTCCAATAAACTAATATCGTCCACAAAGTTTTTTACTTGGCGTTCAAACTCTTTTAGGCTTAATAGTTTGTTTAAGTTTGGTGTAATCCGTCCAACTTTGCAAAATTGTGTGTTCATAGCGTGTTTTATTACAAAATACGCAAGTTTTTAGGTTTCGGACGTTGCCAAAGTGTTAAATAAACATTAAGTTGGGCGTTTTTTTAGGTTGTTTGTCGTGAGGGGCTTAAGCTCGGTTAAAAACGGGGAGTATTTTGGTTAAGTTGTAAAGTTGTTACGGCGTTCGTCTTCCCTCGACAAGTACTTTAGTCGGTTTAATTTGTTGAGCAGTTTTATAGCCTTAAATTCTGAAATATCGCTTAAAGCCGAATCGGTCTGTCTAAGGTTGTATGCCTGCTCCATTAACAATTTATAACGGAACACCAGCTTTTCCTGATTGGTTTTTATTTGGTTGGTTTTGTTCATTTTTTATTAACGATTTGGGGTAAAGGCTTTTAAAGATACAATTTAAATTTAAAAACAAAAAAAACGATAACTTTTCTTCTGCTATCGTTTTTTTTTAAATCTTCAGTGCTTTGTTAAAATTAATCTTGTAGCGCAAACACTGTTTTTAGCAACGTTGTAGTTCTGGACGAAATGTTGTTGCGTATTTCTTTTTCTTCTTCACCAATCATGGTATAAACCCCTTTTAAGGCCTGGTTGGTAACATAATCGGTTAAATCGGGGTTTACTTTGTTAGCAAACGGAATACTGTTATACTTGGTAATAAGGTTGGTCCAAATTTGGTCGGCGCCCACTTTGGCAAACGACTGGTTTATTACGGGGTTAAACTTGTCGTAAAGCGCCGTTTGGGTTTTGTTGGTCAGGTATTGTGTTGCCGCATTATCGTTTCCTAATAAAATGGTTTTGGCATCGCTAAAGGTAATATCTTTAACGGCGCTAACAAAAATAGGGGTTGCTTCCTTTACGGCGTCTTCGGCGGCACGGTTAAGGGCTTTTAATCCTTGGTCGGCCAGGCTGCTTAGTCCTATGTCCCGCAAGGCCTTGTCCACTTTTTTTAACTCTTCGGGGAGTAATATTTTAACCAATTCGTTTTTGTAAAACCCATCGGTTTGTGTTAGTTTGCTTACCTGCTTTTCTATGCCCAAATTTAAGGCTTCCCTAAGTCCCGAGGCAATTTGGTCGTTACCAATGCTGCCCGTGCCTTGCGGTAATTGGTTAACCACTTGTTGTAATTCGGCACATGCTGTTAGGGTAATAACGGCCAAAAATAGTGTTATGCTTTTTTTTATCATGTTTCGTTGTTTTGTATTCGTACAAATATATACTTTCAAACAAAAAACGATAGAATAAAGACGCTAAATTTAAGTTAATGCCTATGTTAAGTTTTTGCCAATATAGATACTTTTATACAGATTACTTATTTTAGCACGGTTTTTGACTAACTTAGTTGTTTTTAAAAGAAATAATTTTTGAAAGCCCATAATGGGCATTTGGCAGGGCAAAATTCGATACCCACCGAAACAATTAAATAACTGAACCATAGATTCTTGTCAAAATTTAAATAGATGAAAAATAAATGAAAAAATTTAAGGCTACCATGTTTTATAGAGCATTTGTTTTTATAATGTTGCTGTTTCCAATTTGTTTTTTTGGGCAGATTAACGTGTCCGAGCAAATAAAACCATCGGAACTGGCAAGGCAGGACGACAATAAAATATATTTGGTCGATTTTTGGGCCACTTGGTGCGGACCGTGCATAAATGCCTCCAAGTATTTGGAAGCCTTACAATGGCAGTACCCAAACGATTTTTATGTAGTATCGTTAAGCCAGGAAAACGCCGATATTGTCAAGAAATTTTTAACCAACCATAAAACAAAATTGGCGGTTGCCATAGATTTTGATGGCGAAACCTTTAAAAAATTCAACGTGCAAAGTTTGCCCGATGCTATTTTGTTTAACGCCAAGGGCGAAACACTTTGGCGGGGGCATCCGGCCGATTTTAAGCCCCACCATATCGACAAGTATTTAAGGGAAAACCCTACCGAAATTTCGGTAGGCAACATGCTTAAAGAAGAAGCCTACGAAATGGTGGCGGAAACCGAAACCATAGAAAGCCTAAAAAAAGACATTGAGTTTGAGCTTTTGGAAACCGACTGGGACGAGTCCGTACAAATTGAAAACAAAGGCGATTACATTAACATACAAGGCCGCTTACAGGATATTTTGGCCTTTAGTAACGGCTTTTACAAAAACCAAATACAAATTGCGCCCGAAATAAACAATTCGTACAACTTTAAAATAAATTACAACACCAAGGCTTATGCCAATATGTTTAAAAGCATTGTAAAAGTTTTAAAGTTGAATATTAAGGAAAAAGAAACCGAGGGCGAAGTTTTGGTTTTTAATACCAACACATCTACATTTTGGGATACCAAACAAATCGATTGGGGCAACAACAACACCCAGTACCTCATTGGCGATACCGAAATACAGGCCGATAACGTAAGTTTTGGCAATATTAAATACCAATTGGCAAACTTGTTGCAATCGCCAATTGTATTGGCAAGCCAAACCAATGAAATTAACGAAACCGACTTGCACGATTGGCAAATACACTATAAATATTACGATTTAATGGTAAGCAGCCTACGCGACGACTATGGTATTTTGGTTGAAAAAACAACAGCCCAATACCCCAGCTACGTTATAACCAAAAGGAAAAAGTAGGATATACTGTCGTTAGTAATTATGAGTGGATTCGGATGTTGTCGAATAATAGAGTTTCATAAATGAGAGATAAAATCAAAAAAAACATATTATATTTTATTGAAGAAATAATTCCGGTTATTTTAGGAATTTTAATTGCGTTATACATTAACAATTGGAATGAAAGCAGAAAAGAAAAGAGATATATCAATCAAATATTTTCTTCTATTAGCAAAGAATTGAAAGATACTAACGAAGAAATTGACCGAATTATACCATTGCAAAAATCTCTCGTCGACACAATTAGCTTTTACTCCAAAAACAACGACATAAACTTATTTGATGCTTTAAGAAAGACAAATGGAATGCATATTCCAACAATAAGATTAAATAGTTGGAAAGCAATCTCTAATTCAAAAATCGAATTGGTAAATTATGAGAAACTTACTTTATTATCAAGGATTGAAGAACAACAGGAATTGATAAAAAATAAAAGCGAATACCTTATGGGGTTTTTATATTCAAACATCCATAGCTACGAAAATGAAAAAAAGAAAGTATTGCAAATCCTGATAACGGATTTAATTCAAACCGAAGAAAGTGCGCAAGAAGGAATAAGGAACTTTGAGAAACTTGAAAAACAATAATGCCTACAGTCAACATTGTATATAAGCACAGTAACAAATTAAAGCCTTAGTTCAAAAAATTCGTGTTTTTAGTCGCTGCTTTGTTGCCCGCCCTCTTTTAATCCTTAATTTATTATCAAGTGTCAATTTATGTTAATATTGCCATCTTTCAAGCCTAATCTTATTTCAACATAAATTATGAAGTTTTATTTTAGACTTTTAAAAAGCCAAAATATTTTAGCATTTTAAAAACAATATTGTTAAGGTTGTAACAAGTCCACTAATCATTAATATGGAGTGCCAGTAATACATTTTTGAACCCCAAGTCTTTCTCATTTTTTTACTGTTTTCCTTTTTGTAAAATCCGTTAAAAAATTTCCATACAAGAAAAGTTATTATTACAAAAAGTATTGTTCCTATTAACCAAATTTTTTCCATATTCTAAAGTCTTTTATTTTTATAGTTTTTTGAACGCAGGTCTCGATTCTACCTCGTCAAGTTCGGCACATGCTGCTCGACCTAACAATCCATAATGCGTTATAATATTTAGTTTTTTATATCGGAATATATTAATCGAACTCAGGTTAAAAGTGTAATATCATTGTTTATCAAATTGTTGCCAACCACTTCGCGTAAAAATAACAACTCGTTTTTTTGAAATATGATTGGTGCTACCCAACCTTAAAACGCCACCCAAAAGCATCTTCGGCTTTGTTGGTTTGTATATCGGTTATGCGTTTCTTTAAAAAGTCGGCATAAGCATTTTCTATTTCGGGAAGCTCAAAATCCTCATCCTTGTACCCAAACCCCGAAATGGGCGAAATTACCGCAGCCGTACCCGCACCAAACATTTCCTTTAAGCTGCTGTTTCTGGCAGCCTCAACAACTTCGTGAACCGATAATTTTCTAACCTCAACGTTCAAGCCTTCGGATTTTGCAAGTTCTATAATACTTTTTCGGGTAATGCCGTCCAAAATCCTGTCACTGGTCGGGGCGGTTATAAGCGTATCGTTAATGCGAACAAAAATATTCATGGCACCAGCTTCTTCAATATATTCGTGGCTGGTATCGTCGGTCCAAATAACTTGCTGGTAGCCTTTTTCAATAGCCAATTGGGTAGGGTAAAACTGCCCGGCATAATTGCCGCCCGCTTTGGCAAAGCCCACGCCACCATTGGCCGAACGCGAGTATTTTTGTTCGATAAGCACTTTCACTTTTCCCGAAAAATAAGCGCCCGAAGGTGCCGTGGCTATAATAAATTTATAAGCGTTGGCGGGCGAAGCATGAAACCCATTGCCCGAAGCAAACACAAACGGACGAATGTACAACGAACTGCCCTCCTTGGTGGGAATCCAGGCTTCGTCCACTTTTAAAAGCGTTTTTAGGCCTTCCATAAAATAATTTTCGGGAATTTCGGGAATGGCCAAACGCTTGGACGAAATGTTTAAGCGCTTACAGTTGTCAACCGGGCGGAACAAAAATATGTTGTTATTAGCATCCTTATAAGCCTTCATACCCTCGAAAACCGACTGCCCGTAATGAAAAATCTTGGCCGAAGGGTCCAAAGTTAAAGGGTGGTAAGGCACTACTTTAGGCATTTGCCATTTGCCGTCCTTAAAATCGCATTCCAGCATGTGGTCCGAAAACACGCTGCCAAAGGCCAAATTATTAAAATCTACTTCGCTAAGTTTGCTATTGGTTGTTTTTACAACTTCTATCGTTAAATTATCTTGGTTCATACGCTTGTTTGTAAGTAATAATACAAAATTATAAAATATAATAGTCTTTTGCGCTTATAATTTCAACTAATATAAATGATTATTCCGAAATGTTAAAAACAGGTTCAAAATTAAAAATTATCCGTGTATTTTTGATGTATTGAAATATTTTAAAGTGAAACGAAACATAATTATAACTGCCGATGGCTCCAAAACCATTCAAATTGAAGATTGGAACGAGCAGTACCACTCCAAGCACGGTGCCATTCAGGAGGGCTACCATGTTTTTATAAAGCATGGTTTAAATTTTTATGGCGAAGCCTATCCGCAAACCACTTCAATTTCAATTTTAGAAATAGGTTTCGGTACGGGCTTAAACGCCTTTATAACACTTTTGGAAACCGAAAAAAAGAATATGGCCGTTAATTATGTTGGTATTGAAGCCTATCCGGTTTCAATGGACGAGGCAAAACAACTTAATTATGCCCGGCAGTTGCAAAAGGATGGCGGTTTGTTTAAAAAGTTACATACACTACCTTGGGAAACCAAGCATGATGTTTCCCCTTTATTTTCCTTAACAAAACAAAACAAGTTTTTTGGCGAAATTACCGAAACCGATAGCTTTAACCTCATTTATTTCGATGCGTTTGGCGCCAGGGTACAACCCGAGTTATGGACGGAGGATATTTTTAAGATAATGCACAAAGCCCTAAAAAACCAAGGCGTTTTGGTAACCTATTCGGCAAAAGGCAGCGTGCGCCGTGCCATGCAAAATGTTGGCTTTATGGTTGAAAAACTGCCCGGCCCGCCCGGAAAGCGGGAAATGCTCCGTGCCGTTAAATTATGACAACTTGGGCTGGTATTAACTGTTAGCGTGTTGCTTTGCCGTTAACTCGGCTATTTTGCAAATTACCTGCGTGGCCTTAACCATACTTTCAACAGGAACGTACTCGTAACGACCATGAAAATTGTGCCCACCGGCAAAAATATTGGGGCAAGGCAATCCCATATAGCTTAACTGCGAGCCATCGGTACCGCCACGAATGGCCTTGATAAGGGGCTTTATGCCCAATTGTTTCATGGCTTCCTCGGCAATATTTACAATGTGCATAACGGGTTCAACCTTTTCTTTCATATTGTAGTATTGGTCCTTTATTTCGGTTGAAATAACCTCCCTGCCGTATTGCGAGTTAAGTTCGGCGGTAAGTTTTTGCATTACTTCCTTTCTGGCCTCGAAATGTTTGCGGTCGTGGTCGCGGATAATGTATTGCAAAACGGTTTTTTCAACGTCGCCTTTTATGGCATATAGGTGAAAAAAACCTTGGTAGCCTTCGGTGTGTTCGGGGGTTTCCAGCCTTGGCAACGAGTTAATAAATTCTTGGGCAATGTACATGGAATTTACCATTTTGCCTTTAGCATAACCGGGGTGTACTATCTTGCCTTTTATGGTAACCACGGCTCCGGCGGCGTTAAAGTTTTCGTACTCCAACTCGCCAATCTGGCTGCCGTCCATGGTATAGGCCCAATCGGCATTAAAATTTTTAACATCGAATTTGTGTGCGCCGCGCCCTATTTCCTCATCGGGGGTAAAGCCAACCCGAATAGTGCCGTGCTTAATTTCGGGGTGTTGTATTAAATATTCCATGGCCGTAATAATTTCGCAAATCCCTGCTTTATCGTCTGCACCAAGTAGGGTCGTGCCGTCGGTGGTAATTAGGGTTTGGCCTTTGTACAACAGCAAATCGTCGAAATAATCCGGGGAAAGCACAATGTTTTCTTCTTCATTTAAAACAATATCCTTGCCGTTATAGTCTTCAATAATTTGGGGCTTTACATTGGCTCCGGTAAAATCGGGCGAGGTGTCGAAGTGCGAAATAAACCCGATAGTTGGTACGTCGTGGCTTACATTGCTCGGCAGGGTGGCCATAATATAAGCATTGTTGTCTATGCTAACATCGTGCATGCCAATAGCTTTTAGTTCTTCTGCCAAATTATTGGCCAAGTGCCATTGTTTTTCGGTGCTTGGCGTGGTTTCCGAGGTAGGGTCCGACTCGGTATCTATGGTTGCGTAACTAATAAAACGGTTAATGATGTGTGCTTTGGAAATCATAATGAAGCTGTTTTTGTTGATAGTTTTACGGGTTTCAAAAGTACGATTATTAATTTTTTTGCTTGTAGAATTGTCCAATTTTTTAATTCGGAGTATTTTTGCATAAATAAAACAGGATGTACAAATTATTATTACGCCCGCTTCTTTTTAAGTTCGACCCGGAACGCATTCACCATTTCACCTTTTCATTAATAAAAATTTGTTCTAAAATCCCAGGTTTTAAGGGGATTTTTAGAAGTTTATATGTTGTGGACGATAAGCGTTTGGAACGGAATGTTTTTGGATTAACCTTTAAAAATCCCGTTGGTTTGGCGGCAGGTTTCGATAAAAATGCGGTACTGTACAACGAACTGGCCAATTTTGGTTTTGGCTTTATTGAAATAGGAACGGTAACCCCAAAAGGGCAAGCGGGAAACCCCAAAAAAAGGCTATTTCGCCTAAAGAACGACCAAGGTATTATAAACCGTATGGGGTTTAATAACGAAGGTGTTGAAGCCGCCATTGCCCAACTTAAAAAAAACAAGGGAAACTTAATAATTGGCGGAAACATAGGCAAGAATACCAATACCAAGCCCGAGGATTATACCAAGGATTATTTGGCCTGCTTTAATGCGCTGCACCCTTATGTAGATTATTTTGTACTTAACGTAAGTTGCCCCAACGTGGGCAGCCATGCCAAACTTAACGATAAGGATTATTTGGAAGAACTCATAGGTGCCGTACAAACGGCCAATAAAACATTTGAAAAACAAAAGCCCATTTTGTTGAAAATAGCACCGGACTTAAATAATGTTCAATTAGACGAAATAGTAGAATTGGTAATTACCACAAAACTCGATGGTGTTATAGCCAGTAACACCTCGGTAGACCGGAGCGGACTAAAAGCCCCCAAAACCCAATTGGAATCTATTGGCAACGGTGGTTTAAGCGGACAACCCATTAAGGACAAAAGCACCAAGGTTATTAAATACTTGGCCGATAAAAGTAACAGGGCTTTTCCTATTATCGGGGTTGGCGGTATCCATTCGGCAAGCGATGCCTTGGAAAAACTACGGGCCGGGGCCAGTTTGGTACAAGTATATACCGGATTTATATATGAAGGCCCAAGTTTGGTAAAGACCATAAATAAAGCCGTTATAGATGCAGGAGCGTAACAATTTTTAGTATCTTCCCCTTTGTTATGCCAAATCCAGTTAAAATAATAGAATGCCCGCGCGATGCCATGCAAGGCATTAAGGCATTTATACCAACGGTAAAAAAGGCACAGTATATCCAGTCGTTGTTGCGTGTGGGGTTCGATACTATCGATTTTGGCAGTTTTGTGTCGCCCAAGGCCATCCCGCAAATGGCCGATACGGCCGAGGTTTTGTCGCAACTCGATTTAAGTACAACGACCAGCAAGCTGTTGGCCATTATTGCCAATGTGCGGGGCGCGGAGGATGCTTGCCAACATCCCGAAATTGCGTATTTAGGTTATCCGTTTTCAATTTCCGAAAACTTCCAGATGCGCAACACGCACAAAACCATAGCACAATCGGTGGAAACCTTGGATGAAATTTTAAATATTGCCAATAAAGCGGGTAAAGAAGCAGTGGTTTATATTTCCATGGGTTTTGGCAACCCATACGGCGATCCTTGGGATGTTGATGTGGTGGCGCAATGGACACAGCGGTTAAGCAATATGGGCGTAAAAACTTTATCGTTAAGCGATACGGTTGGCGTTGCAACGCCCGAGAGCATTTCGTATTTGTTTTCAAACCTTATCCCGCAATACCCAAACGTAGAGTTTGGGGCGCATTTGCATACTACGCCCAATACATGGTTCGAAAAAATAGATGCGGCCCACAATGCAGGTTGCAAACGTTTCGATGGCGCCATTCAAGGCTTTGGCGGCTGCCCTATGGCCACAAACGAATTAACGGGCAATATGCCAACGGAAAAGTTGTTGTCCTATTTCACTTCAAAAAAAGCAAACCCTTTAAATGCTTTAAGTTTCGAGAGCGCACACAACGAGGCCACTAAAATATTTAGTATGTATCATTAAGGGTTTTTTAATATTTTTTTAACACTTCAATTTTAAACTATTGTAAGCCAACTCGGTCTAAGGCTCTGTAACCAAATGCCAAAATTTTGATTAAAAGAGTTTTACTGTTAGCGTTGTTTTTCGTGTCGGCAACATCTTTGTTTGCGCAAAAATTTACTTTAGAAGGTATTGTGTCTAATCCCGATGCCGCCATGTTGGAAGGTGCAACGGTTTACGTGCAAAGCATAACCGACAGTGTGCCTATTGCATACAGTATAACCAATAAAAAGGGCGAATTTTCACTACAAGTCAATACCGAAAACGAAAAAAAAGCCATATTCAACATTGCTTATCTTGGATATAAACCTTACCAAAAAACTATCGATGTGCCTACTTCGGAAAAAATGGATATGGGCGTGGTAATTTTAGAAAATTTGGTTGAAGAGCTAAACGTGGTTTCCATAATAGGCAAAGCACCGCCCGTAATTATTAAGAAGGATACCATAGAATATAATGCCGATAGCTTTAAAACCATGCCCAACGACAAAGTTGAAGATTTGCTTAAAAAACTCCCCGGTGTAGAAATAGATATGGATGGCGTAATAACGGTAAATGGCATAGAAGTAGAAGCGGTTAATGTGGACGGTATGCGGTTTTTTGGCGAAAAAAGTGGCGAAATTGCCATAAAAAACATACCCAGTAACGCCGTAAGCAAGGTACAGGTTACCGATTATAAAACCGATTTACAAAAGTTTACGGGCGAAGAGTCCGATTCCGGAACCAAGGAAATAAACCTGAAAATTAAAAAAGGCCAAAACAAAGCCTATTTTGGCGATGTAAACCTGGGTTACGGCACCGACGAAAAATATCAGGCCAATGCCAACTTGTTTCAACTTGTCGACGGCAAGCAATTGGGGCTTATCATGGGCTCCAACAATATTAACATGTCCCGGGGCTTTAATGCCCTGCCGGCAGCCGAATCGAGTAACGGCTATATAGAATCCGATTTTATAGGCGCTAATTTTTCCAAAGGCCGTTGGGACGAAACCCAAGTTAACGCCAATTACCGATACAGCACCCAAAGCCGCGACAATGCCCAAAAAAGCTATACCGAACATTTTTTGCCCAACCGCAATTATACCACCAATGCCACCACAAACAGCTATAACGATTCCGATAGCCATAACGGTGGGGCCGATTTGCGGTTTGTAATAAAACCAAAAAATACAAACTCAAGGAATAACGTTAGGATTTCCAATAAAATCGATTTTAACGCTTCCAACAACGATGCTGCATCTACCACCGATCGGGTTTCGGAATATGCCAATGGCGACTTGGTAAGTACCTATTTTTCAACCAATAGTAATTCGGGCTCCAATTATTCCATTTCAAACGATTTTAGTGTGTCGTCCTTGGTAGGCAGTAAAAGGGACTATTTTAATTTGGGGGTGAAAACAACTTTCGATAAACAAGATGCCGATGGTAAACGCTACTCCAAAAACCATTTGGAAAGTACGGGTGAAGATGTTGTACAAGACCAAATTTCAAACACCAATAACTCCGGAACGGTTGTAAACCTTTATGGTAGGTTGAGCAAGGAAATTTTTGATGGCTTTAGGCTTATTCCCGAATACAGCGCCACGGTAAACTCGCAAAAGGACGAAAAATCTATTTACGATAAAGACGAAAACAGCACCGATTACAACAATTTCAACACCAACATAAGCAACCATAGCCGTTACATTGTAACACGGTTGCGCCCCTCGTTGCGCCTGCGTTATGATATTAATGAAATTAGAATAGAATTGGAAGGCGCCTACATTAACACCTTTAGAAAGTACGATGATAATATTATAGAAGACCGCGACTTTAAAAATGATTTTAAATATTTAACCTATTCGGGAAGGATACGCTATCGTGACGAAAAAGGCTATAAAAACATTTCGTTAAATTATAACCAAAATGTTAACTTACCTTCTATGTCGCAATTGCAACCCGTACCCGATGTTAGCAATATTACCAGTATTGTAACGGGAAACCCCGATTTAGAACCCGAAATTAGCCATGATATCGATTTTCGTTACCAAAACAATATAGCCTATAACAATATTAATATTTCGGGCGAGGCCAAAGCCGAATTTGTAAACAACAAAATATCCAATGCCACCATAACCGATGCCGATTTAATTAGATACACCACCTATAAAAACATCGATGGCGATTATAGCTTTTCGGGCAATGCCGGCATTTCCAAAACCTATTACAACAAAAAAACCAATTTCAATATTAATTTAAAACTTTTTGGTACGTACAAAAACATCAACTCCATACAAAACGGTATCGATTTTACGGCAAAAACCAATACTATTAGGCCTTCGGTTGCGGTAGGGTATTCCTACGATAAAAAAATCGATTTAAATTTGGCGTATAACTACGGCATGACCAATACTAAATACGATACCGATATTTACGACGACAACGACTTTTTTGTGCAAAACGTCAGGTTCGAATCGTCTGTTTATTTTCTTAAAAATGCCTTCTTCAGCAATAAACTATCCTATCGCTACAACAGTAAGGTAGGCGACGATTTCGATGGCGCAGCCCTGTTCTGGAATGCCGGCCTTGGCGTGCAATTATGGAACGAAAAAGCTACCCTAACCCTTGTAGGCTACGATATTTTGGGCAAAAACAACGGCTATTCCCGTACGGTTACCGAAACCGCCATTCGCGATGTTGAAAACAAAATTTTGGAACAGTATTTTATGCTTACGTTTGTATATAAGTTCGGGCGTTTTGCTGGTCAGAATATGAATGTTGGAAATGGCGGATTTAACCGAGGACAAGGCGGGCCGCCACGCCGCCGTAATTAATCGGGCAAAACCACCTCGTATTTCATATAAAATCGTATATTTGCACGCAATTATAACCTAATTGCAATTATGATCGCACACCAAAATAAAATAATGGGCGAAGGACTAACCTACGACGATGTCCTTTTAGTACCCGCATTTTCCGAAGTCTTACCACGGGAAGTTAATATTAAAACCAAGTTTACACGCAACATAACCATAAACGTACCAATAATTTCGGCGGCTATGGATACCGTTACCGAAAGCAAAATGGCCATTGCCATGGCCCAGGAAGGCGGTATCGGGGTACTGCACAAAAATATGACTATTGAGGAGCAAGCCCTAAAAGTTAGAAAGGTTAAGCGTGCCGAAAGCGGTATGATTCTGGACCCTGTAACCCTGCCCTTAACGGCCACCGTTTTGGATGCCAAACTTAGCATGTCCGAAAATAGTATAGGCGGTATTCCTATTGTAGATGTGGACGGTACTTTAAAAGGTATTGTAACCAATCGCGATTTGCGTTTCGAGCATGATAAAAATCGCCCTATTGTTGAGGTTATGACCAGTAAGGATTTAGTTACGGCGCCTGCGGGAACGTCCTTAAAAGATGCCGAAGCTATTCTCCAAAAACATAAAATAGAAAAACTACTTATTGTTGACGAAAATTTTAAGCTATCGGGCTTAATAACCTTCCGTGATATTACCAAACTAACCCAAAAACCCATAGCCAATAAAGACGAATTTGGCCGTTTGCGCGTAGCTGCCGCATTAGGCGTAACCGCCGATGCCGTAGAACGTGCCGAAGCCCTTGTAAATGCCGGGGTCGATGCCGTTATTATCGATACGGCGCATGGCCATACCAAAGGGGTTGTAAACGTTTTAAAGGCGGTAAAAGCCAAATTTCCAAAACTGGAAGTAGTGGTTGGTAATATTGCCACCGCCGAAGCTGCCAAATATTTGGTTGAGGCTGGTGCCGATGCCGTAAAAGTGGGTATTGGCCCAGGTTCTATTTGTACTACCCGGGTAGTGGCAGGCGTTGGATTCCCGCAATTTTCTGCAGTTTTGGAAGTTGCCGCCGCCATTAAAGGCTCCGGTGTTCCCGTAATTGCCGATGGCGGTATTCGCTATACCGGCGATATACCAAAGGCCATTGCAGCAGGGGCGGATAGTGTTATGCTGGGCTCATTATTGGCGGGTACAAAAGAATCGCCGGGCGAAACCATAATTTACGAAGGCCGTAAGTTTAAATCGTATCGGGGCATGGGGTCGGTAGAAGCCATGAAACAAGGCAGCAAGGACCGCTATTTTCAAGATGTGGAGGACGATATTAAAAAGCTCGTACCCGAAGGCATTGTAGGCCGTGTGCCGTACAAAGGCGATTTGTTCGAGAGTATCCACCAATTTGTTGGCGGTTTGCGTGCCGGAATGGGCTATTGCGGCGCCAAGGATATTGCAACCTTAAAGGAAACCGGACGGTTTGTTAAAATTACGGCAAGCGGCATTAACGAAAGCCATCCGCATGATGTTACCATAACCAAGGAGTCGCCCAATTATTCGAGGTAGCTTCAAATTAATGAAACACCCATTATTAAGATTTAATCACACAGCGGGATGTTAATTTGGGTGTTCCATGCCTGCACTGAGCTTGACGAAGTGTGACCATTAAAAACAATAAATATTAGCACATGAAAGTAAAAAGGGGTATCAATTATGATACCCTTTGTTTTTAAGTTGAAAGCAGTATTATGCTGTTTTAAAGCGCCTTGGCTTCTTCCCAAAACACATCCATTTCGGCCAGGGTCATATCTTTTAGCGGTTTGTTTAAGGCTTTGGCTTTTTCTTCAAGATAGGTAAAGCGTTTTTTAAATTTTTTATTGGTGCGTTCCAAAGCGTTTTCGGGGTTTATGTTTAAAAACCGGGCATAGTTGACCATGGCGAACAATACATCGCCAAACTCGCTTTCCATACGGTCCTTATTGCCTTTGTTTAATTCTTCTTTAAATTCGATTAGTTCTTCTTCTACTTTTTCCCAAACTTGGTCGGGGTGTTCCCAATCGAAACCCACGCCCGCTACTTTTTCCTGTATGCGGTTGGCTTTTACCAAAGCGGGCAGGTTGTTGGGCACGCCTTCCAAAACGCTTTTTTTGCCTTCTTTTAGTTTTAGGTTTTCCCAGTTGCGCTTCACGTCGTTTTCGTTTTCAACTTTTACGTTGCCGTAAATATGCGGGTGGCGGCTGATTAGCTTTTCGCATATACCGTTGCATACATCGGCTATGTCAAAATGGTTTGTTTCGCTTCCTATTTTGGCGTAGAATACGATGTGAAGCAGCACATCTCCCAGTTCTTTTTTAACCTCTTCCAAATCGTTGTCCAAAATGGCATCGCCCAGTTCGTAGGTTTCCTCTATGGTTAAGTGGCGTAGGGTTTCCATGGTTTGCTTTTTGTCCCACGGGCATTTTTCCCTTAGGTCGTCCATAATATCCAACAATCGGTTAAAGGCTTGTAATTGGGTTGGTCTTGAGTTCATAAAAAGAGTTTCAGAAATAATAAATTGCTTAATATTTTAAAATAGTGCTATGTCAATTCTGAATTTAGCATAGAGATTGCTTCGTCGTCGTGCCTCTTTCTCGCAATGACGTCATTGCGACGACAGCGGAAGAAGCAATCCCATCCGTCAATTTTAATTTAACATAACAATAGAGAAGTATTAAAATAGTTGTTTAATGCGTTTGTAAAATTAAGAAATTTATTGGACTACTGTTCCTTCAATGTACATTACGCTAAAAGGAGGTTTGTATTGCATGATTATATATATGTGTTGTATTTGCACAAAACAAACTTCATGCTACCTTTGGCGTTAGTAACGTAAAAAAGAATTATGATAAAATCGTTTGGTTCGAAAGAGGCTGAAAAATATGGAACGGTATCCGAGTAAAAAAAATGCCGATTAAAATACAGAATGTTGGACGTCGGAAATTAAGAATGCTCAACAACTCGCAAGATATTGCGGATTTGCGGATTCCACCGTCCAACCGACTCGAAAAACTAAACGAATTTTACAGCATAAGGATTAACAAACAATGGCGAATAATATTTCAATGGGACAACGGAAACGCAAGAGAAGTTGAAATAATCGACTATTATTAAAAAATAGAGAAAATGGAAAAATTGACAAATGTACATCCTGGCGAAGTTTTGAACTTTGAGTTTCTTGAACCTCTCGAAATTTCGGCTTACCGACTTTCAAAAGACCTAAAAATTCCTCAAACAAGGATTTCAGAGATTATAAAAGGCAGACGTAGGATAACAGCAGACACAGCTCTTCGATTAAGCAAATATTTTGGAAATTCCGCCAAGTTTTGGCTTGGTATTCAAGACGATTATGACATTGAAGAAGAACGAACGGAGAAAAAGCCGAACTGGATGGAATAGAAAAATTTGAAAATAAAAACGTTGCCTAAAACAATGTATAACTACAATTACGGCGGATTCGGCTAAGTCCGAATCCACTCGAAATTAGTATATCCATTTACAAAATGGATTTTTAAAAGAGATTAAAGATAAGAGTGAATTAATACAATTCGGGTATTTGAATAAAGACCACTTATTTTAGGGTTCTTATTGTTTTTTTAAAACAAAAAATCCAGCCGAATTAGCTGGATTTCTTATATGATTGTTTACTACTGTTATGTCAATCATTAAATTTAATATAGAGATTGCTTCGTCGTCGTGCCTCCTTCTCGCAATGACGTCATTGCGACGACAACGGAGGAAGCAATCTCATCCGTCAATTTTAATTTAACATAACACTGCATGTTAAGTATTTTGCGCTTTAATAAGGTTTAGCGCAGACCCCGCCTTAAACCATTCTATTTGGGCATTGTTATAGGTATGGTTTGTAATAATAACATCCTTGCTGCCATCGGCGTGAACCACCTCAATGGTTAACGGTTTTTCGGGTGCAAATTGGTCTAAATCAAGGAAGTTGAAAGTATCGTCCTCCTGGATTTTATCGTAATCGCTTTCGTTGGCAAAAGTTAAGGCCAACATGCCTTGTTTTTTAAGGTTTGTTTCGTGTATACGGGCAAACGATTTTACCAAAACGGCCGCAACGCCCAAGTGTCTGGGCTCCATGGCGGCATGCTCGCGCGATGAGCCTTCGCCGTAATTGTGGTCGCCCACAACAATGGTTTTAATGCCCGCTTTTTTGTACTCGCGCTGCGTATCGGGAACACCGCCGTAATCGCCCGTTAATTGGTTTTTAACTAAATTGGTTTGTTTGTTGTACGCATTAACGGCTCCAATTAAGCAGTTGTTGGAAATGTTATCCAAATGCCCGCGGAAACGCAACCATGGCCCGGCCATACTAATATGGTCGGTGGTACATTTACCAAATGCTTTTATTAACAGTTTAGCGCCTTTTATGCTGTTTCCTATTGGTGCAAACGGTGTTAATAACTCCAAACGTTCCGATGTTGGGCTAACAATAACCTGTACATGGCTGCCGTCTTCTTCGGGAGCCAAATAGCCGTTATCCATAACTTCGAAGCCTTTTGGCGGCAATTCCCATCCTGTTGGCTCGTCGAATTTTACTTCCTCGCCATTTTCGTTAATTAAGGTATCGGTCATGGGGTTAAAATCCAAACGTCCGGAAATAGCTATGGCTGCGGTAATTTCGGGCGAAGCCACGAAAGCGTGGGTGTTGGGGTTGCCGTCGGCACGCTTGGCAAAGTTTCGGTTAAACGAATGTACAATGCTGTTTTTTGGTGCGTTTTTAGGATCGCTGTAACGCGCCCATTGCCCGATGCAGGGACCACAAGCGTTGGTGAATACCTTGGCATCTAATTTTTCGAATATTTCAAGAATACCATCCCTTTCGGCAGTATAGCGTACTTGTTCGGAGCCGGGGTTAATGCCCAGTTCGGCTTTCATTTTAATACCTTTATCTATGGCTTGTTGCGCTATGGACGAGGCACGGGACAAATCTTCATAAGAGGAGTTGGTGCACGACCCAATCAAGCCCCATTCCACCGGGATTGGCCATCCGTTTTCGTTGGCTTTTTTGGTCATGTCTTTGCCAACAGGCGTAGATAAATCGGGGGTAAAAGGCCCGTTTAATAGCGGTTTTAATTCGTCTAAATTTATTTCAATAACTTGGTCGAAATATTGCTCGGGGTTGGCATATACTTCGGCATCGGCGGTTAAATAGTTTTTTACTTTGTTGGCAGCATCGGCAACATCGGCCCTGTCGGTAGAACGTAGGTAGCGCTCCATGGATTCGTCGTAACCAAAAGTTGATGTGGTTGCACCTATTTCGGCACCCATATTACAAATGGTACCTTTTCCGGTGCAGGACATGGCCGTTGCGCCGGGGCCAAAATACTCGACAATAGCACCCGTACCACCTTTAACGGTAAGAATGTCGGCCACTTTTAGTATAACGTCCTTAGGGGCTGTCCAACCGGATAGTTTCCCGGTTAGTTTTACGCCAATAAGTTTTGGGAATTTAAGTTCCCAGGCCATGCCTGCCATAACGTCTACGGCATCGGCACCGCCAACACCTATGGCTACCATGCCCAAACCGCCGGCATTAACGGTGTGCGAGTCGGTACCAATCATCATACCGCCGGGGAAGGCGTAATTTTCCAAAACCACTTGGTGGATAATACCGGCGCCGGGTTTCCAAAACCCAATGCCGTATTTGTTGGATACGGATTCCAAGAAGTTAAACACTTCGCTACTAATATCGTTGGCCCGCTTTAAATCGGGGGCGGCACCGTCCTTGGCCTGGATTAAGTGGTCGCAATGTACCGTAGTGGGTACGGCCACTTTGTTTTTTCCGGCTTGCATAAACTGTAACAGCGCCATTTGTGCGGTAGCATCTTGGCATGCAATGCGGTCGGGGGCAAAATCGACATAATCTTTGCCTCTTACAAATGCGGTTGTAGGATTGCCATCCCACAAGTGGTTGTACAATATTTTTTCGGAAAGGGTTAATGGTTTGCCAACAACTTCGCGCGCCTTATCGACACGTTCGGCCATTCTGTTGTAAACCCCCTTAATCATTTTAATGTCAAATGCCATATAATATTCTTTTTTACTTATTTTCAACTAAATTATTAAAAAAAAGCGATATGACTTGTTAATTCGTTTAAATAGGGGGTTATTTAGATTCAGTTTATTTAATGAACGTAAACGGCAAAAACACTTTTTGATTCTTCTTGAATTTTAAAACCGGATAGTTAAACTTGGACTGTAAATAAAAATAAGATAATTGCTGTTGTAATTTGTAGCAAACCTTTGTGTTTACAGGGGTTTTTATGTTTTGCGATGAGCCAAAGGAGATCTTGGAAATACTTTGTTGGAAAATGTTATTTTTTGATGATTTTTTTTCTTACCGTAGTCGAATGCCCTTTCATTTCCAAGATGTACATACCCGGAGGAAGACCATAAACATTTAATTGCTTTTGCTTTGTTGAAATAACTTTTTCGCCCAAAACATTATACAATTCTAAATTATTTACCAATCCATCTTTATCGTTAATATAAATAATATCGGTTACAGGGTTTGGATAAATGTTAACAGCGCTTAAATTAAAGGCTTCGGTATTTAAACTATCGCCCGTGTAATAATAGGTTGTTTTGTGGTAATCTATCCATGTGCTGCCGTCATCGAAACTATTACTCTCAACCAAGGTTTTTACCTTATTTACAAAAGGATAATTGCTATCGAAATCAAATTGACTATCCAAGAAAGAGATAATTAAAAGGGTGTATATAATTATTAAGCTGCTCTGCGGTATCGAACGTGTAGGTGTTTTTATATCCTCCTTCTGAATACAGAAACGTCGTTTCTGTTCTATTGTTATTGGCATCATAACTATAATTTTCGGTTTCGGTTGTTTCCCATATACCGGAATCGTTTTTTTCTTGGTACGCAATCTGGGTTCTATAACCGGAACCATTATAAGTGTAAATAGATTTATAGGTTTCTTCACCATATTCCGAAGTAATATCCTGTATTAATTTCCCTTCGGAAAAGGTAAGATTGGCTGTTTCCACTTCTTCCCAACTTGAACTGTCACTGTTCCATTCGGAATAAGTACCGCTAACAGGATTGCTGCCGGAATAAATTATCTCTAATTTGGAACTTACAACCCAGTCTGTTCCATTCCATGAGTAATCAATATAACCTAAGTTATTGTCGTTGGCGTCATGCGAGTATTCCATTTTGTAGCCGTTTTCAAAAACCGTTCCGTTCCAATTTTGATAAGTTTCTGTTACCATGTTATTATTGGCATTATAGGTTAGCATGGTTTTAGTCCACTCCTCCCAATTGGAATTTAAAAGATTCCAAACGAAAGTGTTTATTTCTGTTAAATTACCATTGGTACTGTATGTGTATTCTTCTTTTTCATTGTTTATCCAAGAAGAGCCATCATACCACTGCTTGATAGAAACCTCAAGTTTATCCTGGGCAAAAACCAAGCTGAAGGCAAAACAAAATAATAGTAAAGTAATTTTCTTCATAATATATCTACTTAATTGTTAGTTGTTTATACAAGTTACAAAAAAGAATGTGAGAAAACCAAAAAAAACCGCAAAGTGTATTAAAACGCCGTTAAACTAATTTTCATACCTTTGGTTTCCTAACTTATAAGCAGCATAATGCAAAGACGTTTTAAAGATTATTTAATTATTTCGTTTAAAGGCTTGGCCATGGGCGCAGCCGATGCCGTTCCCGGAGTTTCCGGTGGTACAATTGCCTTTATTTCGGGGATTTACGAAGAATTGATTACCACCATTAGCAATGTTAAACCATCGCTTTTAAAAACCTTGTTATCGGGGAATTTTAAAACATTTTGGCAAGAAGCAAACGGTAATTTTGTAGTGGCGCTTTTATCGGGTATTGTGGTTAGCTACGTATCGTTTATGAAATTGGCCAAATACCTTTTGGAACATCATCCCGTTTTAATTTGGTCTTTCTTCTTTGGGCTTATCGTAGCCAGTATTTACTTCGTGGGCAAACAAATTACCAAGTGGAATACTTCGGTTTTTATTGCCTTGGCCATAGGTGCCGTTGCCGCTTTTTATATTTCGGAACTACCGGCCTTGGGCGAAAATACCAGCGACGGCTTTTTATTTATTGCCGGGGCCATTGCCATTTGTGCTATGATACTGCCGGGTATTTCAGGCTCGTTTATTTTAATTATCCTCGGCGCCTACAAAACCCTTAGCCACGCTATTTCCGATTTCGACATAAAAAAATTAGCCCTGTTTTTTTCCGGTGCCATTATCGGGCTGCTTAGTTTTAGCCACTTGTTAAAATGGCTTTTTAAAAATTACCACAACACCACTTTGGCCGTACTTACCGGGTTTATTTTTGGTTCGTTAAACAAAGTTTGGCCATGGAAGGAAACCCTATCGTGGTACACCAATTCCGAGGGATTGCAAGAGCCGTTAACGCAAAAAAGCGTTTTGCCTTTTGCATTTCAGGGCGATAACCAAATTGTTTGGGCCATAATATTAATGGTTCTTGGTTTTTTAACTATTTTTAGTCTTGAAAAAATAGGTTCCAAAAAACAATAAATGCAAAGCACGAGAACATTAAAGGATAAAATATTCCTTGTACTTAAAGGCTTGGGCATGGGTGCGGCAAATAAAGTGCCGGGCGTGTCCGGCGGTGTCGTGGCCTTTGTTGCCGGCTTTTACGAGGAATTTATTTATTCGCTTAAAAAGGTTAACGGTAAGGCTTTTAAACTTTTAATCAATGGTAGGTTTAAAAGTTTTTTCAACTATATAAACGGGCGTTTTTTATCCTTGCTGTTTTTGGGCATGGTGGTTAGCTATTTTAGTGTTTCCAAAGTGCTGGATTATCTTATTAAACATTACGAACTTTATGTTTGGAGTGTTTTTTTCGGTATGATTATCGGTTCTATTTACTATATTAACAAGGATTTTAAGGATTGGAACTACAAAACCTACACCGCTTTAATCTTGGGTATTTTACTGGGGCTTAGCATTAGTTTTTTAAGTCCCGCCAAGGAAAACGATAATTTATGGTTCGTGTTTTTTTGCGGTATTATTAGCGTTTCGGGCATGACGCTGCCGGGCTTTTCCGGCTCGTTTATACTAATATTGTTGGGCAACTACGTGCTGTTGCTGGTCGATTCGGTTAACGCCTTGTCCGATACGTTTTTTGATGTAATTTCCGGGAATTTCGAATTTATAAACAACCCCGAACGCATTCGCCTTTTAAAAGTTTTGGTTGTTTTTACGCTTGGCTCGGTAACGGGGCTGGTAACTTTTTCGCACCTTTTAAGCTATATTTTAAAACATTACAAAAGCATAACGCTATCGTCTATAATCGGCTTTATTGTTGGCTCGCTGGGCGTAGTTTGGCCATGGAAGGAAAGTATTTATAAAAAAGGCCTTGACGGTGCGGTATTGCTGGACTCAAGGGGCGAAAAAATAATTGAAAACTACAAACGCTATATTCCCGAGCTAAACACCGAAACTTATTATGCCATTGCCTTTATAATCCTTGGCATTGCCATTGTTTTGGCTTTGGAATATTACGGACAAAAAACACGAAAAATTCATGGATAAATTAGGGCTTTTAGGTAGAAATATTTCATATTCGTTTTCAAGAACGTATTTTAAGCAGAAGTTTGAAAACGAGGGCATACCCCATATTACCTATCAAAATTTCGATATTCCCGCTATAACCGATTTCCCTTCCATAATAAAAAGCACCGAAAACCTAAAGGGGCTTAACGTAACGATTCCCTACAAACAGGACGTTATGCCTTATTTGGACAAAATAGACAAAAAAGCCAAAGCCATTGGTGCCGTAAACACTATTAAAATATCAAAAAAAGGAAAACTTACAGGCTACAATACCGATTATTACGGGTTTAAAAAAGCCCTAAAACCTTTTTTGAAAAAACGCCACAAAAACGCTTTAATCCTTGGTACGGGAGGCGCCAGCAAAGCTGTTGCATACAGTTTGGATCGGCTTGGCATAAACTACCATTATGTTTCCAGAACGGCATCTGCCAACGTTTCCTTCACCTATAACGATTTAACCGAAAAAATCGTCCAAGACCATTTAATCATTATAAACTGTACACCGCTTGGCACGTTTCCCAATATTGAAAATTGCCCCGATATTCCCTATGGCGGCATTACGCAACGGCATATTCTGTTCGATTTAATTTACAACCCCGAAGAAACCACCTTTTTAAAATACGGAAAAGAAAAGCAAGCCCAAACCATAAACGGATTAAGCATGCTTATTTATCAAGCCGAAAAAGCCTGGGAAATCTGGAATTTAAAACAATAAAGGCTTTTTACGGAGGTTTCAATTACAGTACTTAACAAATTCCTTTGTTATTAGTGTACTTGTTAGTATATTTAACAAAAATTGTTTACGAACCTTAACATTTTTAAAAAATGTCCGACACCAACAACCTACCCAATCCGGAAGAAAAAGAAATTAGCAACAATAGCGTTCATTCCGAAGGCACCCCCATAGAAAACGCATCGCAAGAGGCTAATGCTCAAGACGAACCATTAGAAACCCCAATTGCTGAAACACCCGAAACACCGGTAGAACAAAATCAAACCGAGACAGCTTTGGACGAAAACGACGCTGTTTTAAACGAAATTGAAGACTCCAACGCCGAAGATGCCGAGGACGAAGGTAATAAGGAGCGCCACGGCATTGAACATAAGGATTACGACACCATGTCGCTGGAAGCCTTGGCCATAGAGCTGGAACGTTTGTTAAAGCACGAAAAAGTACAAGCCATAAAATCGCATGTTGAAGCCATAAACAACGAATTTAAAACAAAATTCCAAGCACTGGTAGACGAGAAAAAAGAAGATTTTTTAAACGATGGCGGTAACGAAATAGACTTTTATTATTCGTCGCCCGTTCAAAAACGCTACAAAACGGCCTATCGCGAATACCGAAAAAAACTAAACGAACATTACCAAAATTTAGAAAAAAGGCTAAAACAAAACCTAACCGACAAGTTAGAAATAATCGAAGAGCTAAAAGGTCTAATTAATGTAGAAGAAAACATAAACACCACCTACAAACACTTTAAGGAATTACAGGAACGGTGGCGCAATACCGGGCCAATACCCCGCGACAAGTATAACAACGCTTGGAACAGCTACCACCACCACGTCGAGATATTTTACGATTTTTTGCACCTAAACCGCGATTTGCGCGATTTGGACTTTAAGCACAACTTAGAAAAAAAACTAATTATTATCGAGCGTGCCGAAGCCTTGGCCCAAGACGATAACGTTATGCACAGTTTTAGGGAACTACAAGAACTCCATAAAATCTGGAAAGAAGAATTGGGCCCCGTAGCCCGCGAAAACCGTGAGGAAATATGGAGCCGTTTTAAAGCGGCCACCAAAACCATTAACGACAAACGCCAAGCCTATTACCAGGAAATAGACAAGCACTACGAAAAAAACCTTGACAAAAAACTCGAAATTATTGAAAGCATTACCGTAATTGCCCAAAAACCGGGCAATTCGCACAATGCGTGGCAAAACAAAATTAAGGAGGTAGAAACCCTGCGGGAGGCCTTTTTTAATGCAGGCAAAGTACCCTTAAAGGTAAACGAAAGCACGTGGGCCAAGTTTAAGGATGCCGTAAGAACCTTTAACCGCCAAAAAAATGCGTTTTACAAGGACTTAAAAAAAGAACAATACGACAATCTGGAGAAAAAACTGGAGCTTATTAAAATTGCCGAGGACAATAAAAACAGTGACGATTTTGAGGCCACAACACCACTGATGAAAAAAATCCAAAACGATTGGAAAAAAATAGGCCACGTACCACGAAAGGACAGCGACAAAATATGGAAACGCTTTAAAGCCGCTTGCAACGCCTATTTCGATAAATTGCACGCCCTTAAAAACGAAGCCAATAAAGAGTTTAACGAGGCTTACAACAAAAAAGCGGAATTGCTGGACACCCTTAAAAACATAAAATTATCGGGCAACAAGGAAGCCGATACCGAAACTGTAAAAAATTATATAAAACAGTGGCACGACATAGGCAAGGTACCCCACAACAAGCGCTATATAGAAGGCAAATTCAATAAAGCCGTAGAGGATGCCCTAACAAGCCTTAAAATAGATAAAAGCGAAGTTGAAATGATTAAGTTTGAAAACAAACTGGAAACCATTTCCGATTCCGAAAACACCAAGGACTTAGATAACGAACGCCTGTTTATCCGCAAAAAAATTGACGAGGTAAAAGGGCAAATAAACCAATTGGAAAACAACTTGCAATTTTTTACCAATGTTAACGACGACAACCCTTTGGTAAAGGAAGTACGCAACAACATAAAAGCGCATAAGGAAACTTTGGGCTTGTGGCAAGCAAAGCTCAGCAAGCTAAAGGAAATGTATTAACAAAAAAAAAGCGCCGAATTTCGGCGCTTTTTTTTGTTATATTAAAACTTAATATTCAACTCTTTTTGTTGTACGCCGGCATCGGTGTTGTACTCGTAAACCCAAGTATCGCCTTTTTTATAAACAACGGCGTTTTCACCTTCGACAAGATATAAATCGGATTGTCCCGTTTTCTTTATTTTATAAACCACCTTTGGCGTACTATCAACCAACTGGTAGCCATTATTAATGGCTTGGGCATATAGTACATTGGATGAGGAAATTGTTTTTGGCACCTCGGTTTTTCCTTCAGCTTTAACAACAGTAGGGGTAGTTGCTACCGGCACCACCACATTGGCATTTTTTTCTTCTTTTAAGGTTTTTATTTCTTCTTTTAACTGTTCAATTTCTTGGTTTTGGGCAACGTTTGTTTGCGCTACCGCATAATTTTGTTGCGATTTGGAGGTTTGCACTTTTGAAGCATCGAACGAATAATTTAAGCCCTCAACACTTTTAAAAGCATTCCTTAAGGCTTCGCTATACGCCCGTTTATATTCCTTTTCCCTGCTTTCGCCATAATTGCCCGTATATACCACGACATCGTTACAGTCCTTTAGCTGAACCGCCAATTTGGTTTTAAACAGATTGGAGTCCTTTAACAAATCCGATTTTAGTGCCAAGCACCGGTTGCGTATTAAATCTTCGGGATATGTACTGCCTTCCATTAAAGCCGTAAACCCGTATTTGTTAAACAAAAATTGGGTTAGGCCATTAAGTTGGTACTGGTCTTTTTCTTTTAAAAAATCGTATTTATTAGGGACAATAACATACTTGTATTGGTTTAAGTTGGCTTGCGAAAATGCGCTTATTGAAAGCAGGCCGCTTAACAAAATGGTAAAAAATTTAACTCTCATCTATTTTTAATTTTGTAACTAATTATTAATTAAACAATTTAATGGTTTTAGCTAATGATTGTTCGCACTTGCCAAAATATCCGCTAAGGGCTTTTTTTGTTGAAAATATAATTAAACCCAAGTTGTAAAGATAAACTTTGTGCGTTATAAAGGTTACTGTATTGTAAAAAATTATCGGCCATTAAGTAAAAATTAACACCTCCGATATGTGCCGAAAGCCCCAAGCCCAGATTATAAGGCGAATACGAATCAACGGTATAAGTAGCCTTGGCGCGAAGCCCCTTAAACAACTTTCGGTAATAATAAGCTGTTAAGGCGAGTTCGGGTTGCTTGGGACGGTTTATGGCGTAAAGCTGGATACCTGCCGCACTTTTATAGCCGTTATCGGGTGTGGCGCAGTTGCATTCGGGGTCGGCATCTTTTTCAAAAGCATAATTAATGGAAGCATTGAATTTTACGGGTCGCCAGGATGTAAATTTGGTAACTGTGGTATCCACTTCGAACAAATCTTCCATGTTTTCTTTTACTTCATCCCAATACTCTTGTGCGGTTTGGCCGTCTTCGGCTTCGGGAAAAATGGGGTTAAAGCCTTCAAAATTATAAACGCCCGACACCGAGTAGTTTTCCACGTCCTTACTGTGCCTAATAAAACCAACGTCCAACAGGCTGGCGTCCAAGGTCCATTGTTCTTTTAATTTATAGGTAAAACCAATATCGAAACCCAAGCCCAAATTTCCGCCAAACAGCAGGCGTTTTTGCATGTCCTTAACAATTTGGCTGCTTTCCACTTCGGTATCTTCGTCTATATAATTTGCAATCCCGGAAGTCCTGAGCTGCAAATCCAAATTAAAAATATGATTGTAATAATTGTTTTTCCCAACGGCGGTAACAAAATAACCTTGGTTGTTAACCGAATTTACGTTGGCCAAACTGGAATAAATTTTCCCCCGAACCCCATAGGTAAAATCTTGGTTTACTTTTTTGTTGAAGCCTACATGGAATACCGAAACCACATCGGATTTTACCCTTAAATGGCTTAAATCGAAATACCGGCCTATATTGTTTTGGTTGCCCTCGAAGCCCAAAACGGCATAATCTTTTGGGAAATAGCTTATAAAGTCGAACTCTTGGTACATGCCAAAGCTCAGGTATTTGTTTTTGGTAAACCTATCGCCAAAGGCAAACCCTCCTGAAAAAATTTCCAATTGCTGGTTGGCGCTGTAAAAATCGCGTTCGTTCATGCTGTAAACCGCAGCTTTTAATTTGGTATTGAAATCGATGCCATCTACCGCAAAAACATCGTAAATGGTGCTGCCCGTGGCCCCTGCGCTTACATGGACGTGCGACAGCAACGGAATGCCAAAATACCAATCGTGCTTAACCTGTCCGCCGGGATTGAGCAATAGCGACTGGGGGATTTCGGAAAACCCATAAAGCAGTTGTTTGTTTTGTGAAAAGGATATTGCGGAAAGCAAAACGAAAATTAAATTAAAAATCTTCATTTTTTATCCTTCTATGGTTAAGTAAAAAATACCTTTGGAACGCAAGGCTATACTGCCCAACGACGATTGGTTTAAGGGGTCGCCCGCTTCCATTTGCAGCGTAAGCACCAGTTTTGTGGTGCGTTTTAGAGCGTTTAAGGTAGCGCCTTCAAAAATTTCGGTATGGGTTGTTGTAATAGGAAGGTTATCGGGCGAGGCGGCAACGGAAAACGAAAATTGGTGCTGTATTTGGTCGGTATCGTTTAAACATTGCACGAGTATTGAAAAATTTCGGTTTATGGAATTGGTTAGCTCCAAAACAACATCGGCCCTGGTAACGTTTTCAACAAAAAACTCGTTGTTAAAGGCTTCAAGAACCACTTCGTCTACCAAAAGCCCGGTATCGCTAATGCCGTTTTCCAGCAAATCGGGTACGGAACCTTTAAAGTACACCAAACTGGTTTCCATAACGGGGTACACCTCTAAATCTTCGCCTTGGGTAAAATCAATATCTTTGGTACAGGAAGCCATGCTTAGTAAAAAAGCAAGGAAGCAAGCGGTTTTTATACGAATGTTGTAGGCCATGGTTTTATAACAACGGTATTAATGGGGGCTGTATTATAAATAGGTTTTTAATTCGATTAAATTATTTATTTTTTTGATATTATCGTCAGGGTTTTTGTTAAATTCGTCGAAATACACCACGTGCATCCCGGCGTTTAGCCCGCCCAGTATGTCGGCCTCAAAGCCATCGCCTACCATAAGGCTTTTGTCGGCGGTGGTATTGGCCGTTTCCATAGCGTGTTGGAATATTTTGGGATTGGGCTTTTTAACCCCTACGGATTCGCCATTGGTAATGGTTTTAAAGTAATGGTGGATGTTGGATTTCATCAATTTTTTGTTTTGAACCTCTTCAAAACCATTGGATAATATATGAAGGTTGTAACGGCTTTTTAAATATTCTAAAATTTCAATCGCGCCTTCGTATAAAAAATTATTATCGGTTAAATGGACAATATAATCGTCCGACAATTGCCGTATCAAGGTTTTGGGCGCTTCGTAATTTATAGCCAAAAAGGTGTCGTTAAGCCTGCCGTAGCGCATGGTTTCCTTGCTTACCTTTTCATGCCGGTACAAATGCCAGTATTTAAAGTTTATGGTTTTATATTCGGTTAAGAACAATTCCAAATTAACCGCTACGTTGTTTAGTTTGAAAATTTTTTCGAACGCAAGTGCCGAGTTTCGGTCAAAATCCCACAGGGTGTGGTCCAGGTCGAAAAAAACATCGGTAATTCCATTAATTTTCATTGGCAGAGTCCAGTATTATATTAAACAATTCCTTAAACCCCTTCCAGCGTTCAACATCGCTAAAGGTGTAATTGTGGAAAACGGGTACAAACTCGCCGTTTACGGCCTTCACTTGGTTTATAATTTCCAACAGGGTTTTCTTTTTGTCCAAAAGCGATTTATGCCTGAGCAAGGCGTAATCCATTAAGTGGTAGGTATGTATTTTTAATGGGGTTTGGGTTTCGTAATCGAGGTCGTAAAAGAAAAACGGCGTACAGGTTCCCGCCCTAAACCCAATGTGGTTGGTGTAGCCCATGGTATAATCGTTAAATATTTCCAGTTCGATAAGGTTTCGGTACGATTCGGGCAAATTAACCTTGGAATACGACTGCCGCGACGCCCGCAGCGATACGTTTAAAATATCCTCGATTTTTTGTTTCTCCTTTCTTAATATTGAAACATCGCTTATTGAAAAATAGGTAGCCTTTAGCCCAACCTGGCAATAATCGGCCACATGCTTTATTAACGCGACAAAGGTTTTGTTGTTGGGGCTAATGCCCTTATCGAAAGTAGACAAATCGCCCACCAAAAAGAAAAACAAAAACTTAAACTTATATTGTTTTTGTTTGTTTATTATGTACTTAAACGTATCGTAGGGGTCGTGCTTAAAGCCAAAAAGCACCATGCCCCGCTCGTACAGTTTTTTAAATTTAAGCCGGACCGCATCCCGAACAACCCCGATAGCGGTTCGCAACAAGCCTTTGGACTTAAACCAATACGGGCTGGGCACATCGATAAGCGGTTTTATGCGGTACTGTTGTTTTGGAAAAACAAAATCGGGAAAATACACTTGCAATGCCGCTTTAAATTTATAGGCCCAGATATCGACCACCGGCTGGTTTAAAAATCCGTGTTTGTAGGCCATGCTTTCGGAAGCGGGAAAACGTCCGTATTCGTCCTTTACATGGGGTAGGTATTCTTCGTAACGGGACAACAAATAAAAGGCAGCCGAAAAAATATCGAAGGGCAGGGCACTTTTTTCGCCCACGGGAAAAAAACAAGCAACATCGTCCCAGTTTTGTATGCTAATTTCAATATCGTTTAGGCCTTGTTCAAATAAAATATCGTGGCTTTTTATAAAAAACTCGTTGCTTAACTGTTGTTTGGTGTACGACATTTTTAGGTCGTGGTGTGCAATAAATTCTTCTATTTTAGTGGTAAACCCAACCTCGACCCCAAGGATTCGGGTACAAATGTGCTTAAACACATATTTTAAACGGGGGGAAATACGGTGCGTGTATACTAATAGCATATTTATACGGCCTTTTGGAAATGCTAATGTAGTGTTTTCTTTAGTTTACAGTATGTTTTCATCGGTAAAACTAAAATAGGCGTTTTCGGTTATAATAAGGTGGTCAAGAACTTTAATATCCAAACTGCTTGCGGCATTTTTTAATTTTTGCGTAACTTCGATATCGGCCTCACTGGGTTTTAAGGTTCCCGACGGATGGTTGTGCGCCAAAATAAGTCCCACAGCCCCAACCTCTAAAGCTGTTTTTAGCACCAGGCGCACATCGACAACCGTACCCGATATACCGCCCTTGCTTAGTTGGTTCTTTTTAAGAACACTATTTGAATGGTTTAAATAAATAATCCAAAATTCCTCGTGCCGCAACTCGCCAATAATGGGCTGCATAAGCTCGAAAACCATATTGCTGGATGCTATTTTTTTTAGCGTTACGGCGTCTTCCGCTCTTCTGCGCCTTCCCAATTCCAATGCCGCAGCAATGGTAATGGCCTTGGCCTCGCCTATGCCCTTGAATTGCATGAGCTGCTTTATGGATAGTTTCCCCAAGGCATTTAAATTGTTATCGGCGCTTGCCAATATACGCTGGCTTAGTGCTACGGCGCTTTCGTTACGGTTGCCCGAACCTATTAAAATGGCCACCAACTCGGCATTGCTTAGTGCCGATTTGCCCTTTTGCAATAGTTTTTCCCGCGGTTTATCGGCATCGGCCCAGTTTTTAATGGAAAACGATTTTTGTGTGCCTACATTATTATCCATAACTGTTTTTTCAACAAAGAAATACTTATTTTCAGCCGTTCATTTAGATAGTTTGCATCTTTAATTTAGCTTACTTTCCTTAAAAATAGAATTAAATGGCGCCAACAGCAAAAAACAGCTGTTTTTTTTTCATCAATAACCTGCAATATTTTTTACTACTTTAGCATTTAAGATAGCTATTTTTTGCTAAATATTCAAACAGTACCCGCCTTGAACAAATAAAAAGAAAAAAGCGTTAAAATTATTTTTAAGATTAAAAATTAGCTTAAATTTGTAGCCGAATTCTCTTTGAGAAATAAGTAAAAAAATTTAAATTTATGAGAAAAATTATTACTAGTTTATGTTTAGTTTTAGCAGGCGCAACTGTGTTTGCTCAAGAAACAAAAAGTCCTTGGTCTTTTGAGTTTGGTGTTAACGCTGTTGACGTATATCCTATTGGCGAAGATATGCCCTATGGTGATTACTTCGATGAGTTTTTTAACCTTAACGACCATTGGAACATGGGTGGTTTCTTTGTAGGTGCCACTTACGACCTTACAAAACATTTTTCTATTTCGGCTAGAGGTACCTCTAACGAGCTTAGCAAATGGGGTGATGTTTATGGTGATGAAAGCTACCTTGTAGACAATCTTAAATACTACAGTTTGGATGGTGCTATTAATTTCCAGTTTACAACAACGCGTCTACGCCCTTACATTGCTGTTGGTGGTGGTTATACTTGGATTGAAGAAGGGCCGTACAACACGTTTTCGCTTGCCGATGGCGACGATAACTTAGTTGGTGCCGGTACCGTAAACGGCGCGATAGGTGCAAAATACCAATTATCCGATCATTTTGCGTTGAACCTTCAATTTATGTACAAGCACACATTTGAAGATTACTTAACAAAACACTGGCAACACAGCTTAGGTGTTGTGTACTCTGTTGGCAACAAATCCAACAAAAAAGAAAAAGTAGTGGTTGATACAGATGGCGATGGTATTCCTGATGAATACGATTTCTGTCCAGAAGTAAACGGTCTTAAACAATTTGGTGGCTGTCCAAAACCTGAAGAAAAAGTAGTTGAAAAAGTGGTTGAAACCAAAGAAGTTGTTAAAGAGGTTAAACAAATACCTACAACACAAACCATTTATTTTGATTACGATAGCGCAAAAATCGACAATAACGCACAAGTTATCTTAGATGGTTTGGCAAATGCTTTACAAGGCAACAATAGCTACAATGTTCAAATAGATGGCAATGCAGACAGTATAGGAAGCGATTCTTATAACAAATCATTATCCTCAAAAAGAGCTGAAGCCGTTAAGCAATATCTTGTATCTAAAGGCTTGTCAAACAGTGCTATTAGCACAATGGGCTTGGGTGAAGACAAACCGGCCTCAAACAATAATACTAAAGAAGGAAGAGCTTTAAACAGAAGAGCCGATTTAACCATAAAAGTTAAATTCTAAATTTTATTACCATTATCTGCTAAGAGAAAGAGGTTGTTTTTTTTAACAGCCTCTTTTTTTATGCCCCTTTTTTTAATTTGAATAATCCTATCTTTACAAACTAACCATACAACAATATGAAAGCCCATAATGGGCATTTGGCAAACAGTAGCCATTACCCGCCAAAATAATTAAATAACTGAACCATAGGTTCTTGATAAAATTTAAATAGATGAAATCGATATTCAACACCGAGGCAAAAACCGAAATTGTTAACCGATTAAACCTTTTAAGCCCCGAAGCACCCGCCCGATGGGGAAAAATGAACGTTAACCAAATGTTGGTCCACTGCCAAAAACCTATTGAATTGGCTTTGGGCGAACTAACCGTGAAAAAGCCCAATTTTTTTATGGGGCTTTTATTAAAATCGATTAACAAAAGCCTTTACAACGACAAACCCTGGAAAGAAGGCGTACCCACGGCAAAGGAGTATGTAATTACCGATACCGAATCGTTCCAAACCGAAAAAGAAAAACTAAGAAAAAAAATAGAACAGCTAAGCCAATCCAAAACCCTGTTCGAGCCCTCGAAAAAGCACCCCTATTTTGGTACGTTTACCGCCGAGCAATGGGGGCAATCGGCATACAAGCACCTCGACCATCATTTTAGGCAGTTTGGGGCGTAAGCCGCTTTTTTCATAAACTATATTTCCCGCAGAATTACGCAAAATATATGTCGAAAAAGACATCCGTATCAAATTTCCGCAAAAATTAGTGAGTCTGTCGGGATAAAAAACAAACACATAACCCATGTATACAAAAAAGATTTTTGGTCCCAAGACCATGTTTCTATGGACGCGGTTCGATTTATTAAAGTTTTTAATCATTGCCATTTTAGAAGTCGCATTGTTTGTACTAACCAACGGATTGTTAAAAATACCCTTTACACCCGTAGCTTTGGTTGGTACGGCCGTGGCTTTTATTATTGGTTTTCAAAGCAACTCGGCTTACAGCAGGATTTGGGAAGCCCGCATAATATGGGGCGCTATTGTAAACTCGTCCAGAACCTTTGGCATGATGGTCCAGGATTTTATTAATAACGACCACGCCGAACAACCACTTAGCCAGAACGAACTTAACAGCGAAATAAAAACCGTTACCTACCGCCATATTGCTTGGCTTACGGCCTTACGATATGCCATGCGCCAAAGCAAACCATGGGAATATGTTATGCGGGAAAAAACAAACGTAGAATGGTCCAAAATGATTTACGTACCCGAATTCCACACAGCTTTTAGCGAGGCCGTAAAACCTTATCTTTCCCTTGAAGAAATAAATTATATAGCCAATAAAGGAAACAAGCAAACCGCTATTTTATACCTACAATCGCACCATTTACGAAAACTTAAAGAAAAAGGGCTTATTTGGGAATTTTCGTTTTTAGAACTTGAAAATGTAATTGAAGAACTGTTTACGCACCAAGGCAAGTCCGAGCGTATTAAAAATTTCCCCTACCCAAGGCAATTTGCTTCATTGCTACATTATTTTACTTGGTTTTTTATTTTGGCCATCCCCATAAGTATTGCCGCACAATTTCAAGATTTGGGCATTAAGTTTGCCGAAAAAATCGCTCATGCCGAACTTTGGTTTACATGGTTGTCCATTCCGTTTTCGCTGGCTATTATGTGGATTTTCCACACCATGAACCGCATTGGCCGTGTGGGCGAAAACCCCTTTGAAGGCTCGGCAAACGACGTACCCATTTCGACCATTGCCAGAGGCATAGAAATCGATTTACGGGAAAACTTGGGCGAAAACCCCAACGATATTCCAAAGCCTTTCGAAGTAAGAAACAATACCCAAATGTAATATTGAACCTATCTTGTGGCGGTTCGCTAATCAGCTTTCATTTAAAAACACCTGTCCCCTGTGTGGTTTTAAGGCATCCCGTATGGGTTTCATTTTATCCTCGGCCACAACCAAAAAAGCAATGCTGTGGAAATCGTTTAAATTTTCATGTCCCGTAATTATACCGTTTAAATTTTCAACTCTTACGTATTCGTTTAAATGGACAACATGGTGCTCGGCAATTTTTTTGGCATCGGGACCCCGAAAATCCCAAATAAGTTTTAGTTTACGCATGGTTTTTCTTCAAAAATATAAAAAATTTAGGGTTCCAAAACGTAATAACCGTATGCTTTATCCGTTTAACAACCTACTTGCATTATTACTTTATATTAGTATTTTTGCGACTATTGTTTATGTTTAAAAAATGAAACACCCATTATTAAGTTTTAATCACACAGCAGAATGTTAATTTGGGTGTTCCATGTGTCATTTAAAAAACAATAAATATTAACACATGAAACACACTGGTTCTTTTATCGCATCCGTCTTCTTATTCATTTCAATTTTAAACCTCAAAGCGCAAACCGCAACCAAAGGGGTGCTTTTTAGCATAGAAAACGAACCCGTTTACACTTCGGAGTTTTTAAGGCTGTACAACAAAAATTTGGATTTGGTACAGGACGATTCAAAAAATAATACAGACGAATATTTAGCCCTTTTAATAAACTACAAGTTAAAACTAAGGGAGGCAAAAGCCTTGGGTTTCGATAAAAAACCTAATTACGTTCGGGAATTGGCAAGCTACAAACAGCAATTGGCAAAAAACTACATGCCAAGCACGCCCATTACCGAAGCGCTTTTAGAAGAAGCCTACAAACGAATTTCGAACGAAGTTAAAGCCAGCCATATTTTGGTAAGGTTAACCGAAAACGCCAGTCCCGAAGATACCTTGCAAGCCTACAACACCATACGAAAATTTAGGAAAACCGCTCTATCCGAAGGTTTCGAGACCCTACGAACGCAAGTACACAACGGCAAAACCGTTTTTGGCGAGGATTTGGGCTGGTTTTCGGGCTTTAAAATGGTGTACCCGTTCGAAAATGCAGCTTACAACACGCCCATTGGCAGCATATCGCAACCGTTTAAAACACGGTTTGGCTACCATATTGTTTACGTGCAGGACAAACGCCCGTCCAGAGGCGAGCGTACCGTAGCCCACATTATGGTTTCAACTAACGACAATAACGAAAAACAAGCAACCGAACGCATACAAGATATTTATAAAAAACTTGGGCAGGGTCAAGGTTTCGAGGCTTTAGCAAAACAGTTTTCCGATGACGCCTATTCCGCACAAAAAGGCGGTATGTTACCCCCCATTAGCGGCGGGCAACTTGGTTCGCAAGCCTTTGAGGATGTTGTATTTGGTTTAAACAAGGTGGGCGATGTGTCGGAGCCTTTCAAAACCCAATTCGGGTGGCACATTGTAAAGCTCTATACCAAAACGCCCGTAGGGACTTTTCAGGATTTAAAACCCGAACTGGAGCAACGCATAAAGCGCGACGACCGCTCGAAATTAATAGACCAAGCCTTAACCGATGCCCTAAAAACCAAATATGGTGTAACTTCTTCCGATTTAAGTTATTTCAACTCCATTGTAACCAATGCCTATTACAACAGGGCTTGGCAACTGCCCAACGGTTTTCAGGGCGACAATATACTATTCAATATTAAAGAAGAACCGTATACCTATGCCGATTTTGGCAAGTTTTTAATAAAATCGCAAGAAAAGGCATTCGACAAAAAACCGTTAAACCACCTTGTTTTAGATGCTTACAACGACTTTCTTGCCCAAAGCCTAACAGCTTACCAAGAAGCACATTTGGAAGAGGAAAACCAAGAATACGCCCAAATCCTTAACGAGTATCGCGAAGGCCTATTGTTATTCGACTTTATGGAAAATACTGTTTGGAACGCCGCAAATACCGATACCGTAGCTTTAAAAAACTATTACCAAAATTTTAAGGAAAACTACAAAACCCCCGAAAAGGCCAATGCTGTAATAGCTTCTTCTTCATCTAAAAAAACACTTGAAAACGTTAAAGTTTTATTAGATCAAAACATGGAAATTGCCCAAATAAAAAACGAAGTAAACACCAAGGACAAAATAGAGGTTATGCTTACCGAAGGCGAAATTGATGCCAAGCACCAAGCGCTTCCCGAAAATTTTAAATTTAATATTGGGGCTTCAAAAATATACCCGTACAATAACACTTATAACCTTATATTTGTACGCAGCATAACACCTGAACAACAACAAGCATTTGAGGATGTAAAAGGGGTGGTTTCAAACGATTTTCAAACCCATAAGGAAAACAACCTCATAAAAAACTTAAAAAACAAATACAAGGTAACCATAAACCAAAAAGAACTTAAACGCTTAAAAACCAAATAAGTGAAATTAAACACCACCACGATACTAATAATATGCGCCGTCCTAACGTTAAATGCCTGCCGGTTTTTTAAGGAAACGGACGATAGGGTTCCCGTGGCACGGGTTAACGATACCTATTTGTACCACGACGACATTAACAATCTGGTGTCCGAAGGCATCTCGAAGGAAGATAGTGCCGTTGTGGTACAAAACTACATTAATAACTGGGCCACACAGCAATTGTTTTTCGATGGCGCCAAACTTAACCTAAACGAAACCAAGCAACAAGCCTTCAACAAACTGGTACAACAATACAAAAACGACCTATATACCAAGGCTTATATTGAGGCTTTGGTGAAAAAGAATTTAGATACCGTGGTAACGCAACAAGAGGCCGAAACCTATTACCAACAGCACAAGGAAATTTTTAAGCTGAACGAAGAATTAATTAAATTTAGGTACATCCACGTTAACAATAATTTGATTAATTTCAATACGGTAGAAAAAAAATTCAGGCAATTTAATGCCGCCGACAAAAAAGCGCTGGACTCCCTGTCGGTACAGTTTAAATCCTATTCGCTAAACGACTCCATTTGGATTAAACTAAGCCAGGTGGTTAATAAAATTCCCGCCATTAATTTAGAAAACAGGGCACAATTGTTAAAAAAATCTAATTTTGTGCAACTCAAAGATTCATTAGGAGTATATTTGATGCAAATTAACGACGTTTTAAAAAGCAACGATACGGCACCTCTGGAATACGTTATGCCAACCATAAAGCAAATCGTTATTAACAGGCGAAAACTGGAGCTTATAAAACAATTGGAAAAAGACATAACAACCGATGCCATTAAAAACAATCAATTTGAAATCTATAAATAATTTAAAGTACCCCTTTGCCCTATGCGTAAGTTTATTTGCGCATATTTTGTTTGCACAAGAAATTATCGATGACGAAAAACCAAAGGCAGAAGCCGCAGTAACGGCACAGCCAACCAGCGACAATGCCATTAAGGTCGATGGTGTGGCAGCCGTAGTGGGCGATTACATCATCCTGGAATCCGACATCCCCAAAAACAGGCAACAGTTGGAAGCCGGCGGCTACCCCACAAAAAACATAAACGACTGCGAACTTATGGGCAAACTCCTGGAGGACAAACTTTACGCCCACCACGCCATTCAGGATAGTATCGAGGTAACCGATATAGAAGTACGCCGCAATGTAGAGTACCAGTTAGAACAGTTCCTGCAACAACTTAACGGCTCCATGGACAAACTTTTGGAGCTTTATAAAATGGACGACGAACAAACCCTGCGCGACGAAATGTTCGAAATAAACAAAGCCAATATGCTGGCCTCGAAAATGCAGGAGAAAATAGTTTCGGAAGTTGAAATTACTCCCGAGGAAGTCCGCGAGTTTTTCAACAAAATACCAAAGGAAGAACGCCCTGTTTTCGGTACCGAGCTTAAAGTGGCGCAAATTGTGGCAAAACCCAAGGAATCGCCCGAAGAAATAAAACGCATTATAGACAGGCTAAAAGAATTTAAAACCGACGTACTGGAAAATGGCGCCAGCTTTCGCACCAAGGCCGTACTGTACTCCGAGGATCCCGGTTCGGCCAGTAAGGGCGGCAAATATGTGTTAAACCGAAACAAGCCCAGAATGGTTAAGGAGTTTAGGGAAGTAGCTTTTTCATTGCAAGAAGGCGAAATATCCGAGCCCTTTAAAACCGACTACGGTTACCATATTATTTTATGCGAAAAAATAAGGGGGCAGGAATATGATGTAGCCCATATTCTATTAACCCCAAAAGTATCCAATGAAGCCGTTCGCGAAGCCAAGGAGCGTATCGACAAGGTTAGGGAGCGCATCGTTAGCGGCAGTATTTCCTTTGCCGATGCCGCCAAGGAAGCAAGCGACGAAAAAGAAACCAAGGACGATGGCGGGCAGCTAATAAACCCACAAACACAAGACTACAACTTCGAGCTAACCAAAATGGACACCGAATTGTACGGCCAAATACAAAACCTAAAGGACGGCGAAGTTAGCCTTACGCTAACCGAGCAAGACCGCACCGGAAAAACATCGTTTAAACTGTTAAAAGTAACCGATAGGATAGACGAGCACGAAGCCAATTATGCCCGCGATTACTTAAAAATAAAAGAATTGGCCCTAAACGATAAAAAAATTAAGGCCATAGCCAAATGGCAAGAAGAAAAAATCCTCGATACCTACGTTAAAATTAGCGGAAAATACAGAAACTGTACCTTTACCAATAATTGGTTAAAAAAATAAAAATTTATGTCCGACGTAGCAGCAATCGAACAATTCGTAAAACAATATAAAAATTTAAAATCCGAAATAGCCAAGCTTATCATAGGCCAAGACGATGTAGTAAACCGAATACTTATATCCATATTTTCGGGTGGGCATTCACTATTAATAGGCGTTCCCGGGCTGGCAAAAACCTTAATGGTAAATACAATAGCCCAAGCCTTGGGGCTCGATTTTAAACGCATACAGTTTACCCCCGATTTAATGCCAAGCGATATTTTGGGAAGCGAAATATTGGACGAAAACCGCCATTTTAAATTTATAAAAGGCCCTATTTTTTCAAACATTATTTTAGCCGACGAAATAAACCGTACCCCGCCAAAAACGCAGGCCGCTTTGTTGGAAGCCATGCAGGAACGGGCGGTAACCGTAGCCGGGCACCATTACAAGTTGGAACTTCCTTATTTCGTTTTGGCCACCCAAAATCCTATTGAGCAGGAAGGTACCTATCCTTTGCCCGAAGCACAGTTGGACCGTTTTATGTTTGCCATTAATTTGGATTATCCCTCGTTTTCCGAAGAAGTTGAAGTGGTCAAGGCCACAACCTCCGACAAAAAAACACAAGTAAACGCATTGTTTACGGCACAACAAATTATAAACTTCCAACAACTAATACGCCGTATTCCCGTAGCCGATAACGTTATAGAATACGCCGTGGCCATGGTTGGCAAAACACGCCCAAACAGCCAAACCGCACCGCAATTGGTAAAAAACTACATCGATTGGGGCGCAGGGCCAAGGGCATCGCAAAACTTAATCTTGGCAGCCAAAACCCATGCCGCTATTCGGGGCAAGTTTTCACCCGATTTTGAAGATGTTCAAGCCGTGGCGCACAGTATTCTTCGCCACCGTATTATTAAAAACTACAAGGCCGAGGCCGAAGGCATTTCGGAAAACCAAATTATTGAAAGTTTGTTTTAATTAAAACAAAAAGAGTTTTGTTTGTAGAATTGTCATTTTTTTTAGTTTTTATTAAAAATCCGCAAACCATATTAAAAAATAATAATACTATAATAAATTAGTATAGCCTATACGTTGTATTCCGTGCTTTATTTTTAAATTTTGGATTAATTAAATATTTTTACATTTTAATAAACAACAAAAGGCTCTCAACAAATTTTAAAAGCTGTATTAGGTTAACCTGCATACAGTATTTTTTGTTGTTCTTGCCATAAAAATAAACTTCAACATGAATATTTATAACGATTATATCAAGGAAATCGAAGAACGCAAAGCCCAAGGACTTCACCCCAAGCCAATAGATAGTGCCGAATTGCTAAGCGAAATTATTGGACAGATTAAAGACGAAAACAGTAAAAACCGGGAAGATTCCTTAAAATTCTTTATCTATAACACTTTACCCGGTACTACAAGCGCCGCAGGTGTAAAAGCAGAATTTTTAAAGGATATTATTCTTGGTAAATTTGTTGTAAAAGAAATTTCATCCGATTTTGCTTTCGAACAATTGTCGCATATGAAGGGAGGGCCTTCTGTTAAAGTCCTTTTGGATTTGGCCTTGGGCACCGATACAGAAATTACTACAGAAGCAGCTAAAGTGCTAAAAACGCAAGTTTTTCTTTACGAAGCCGATACCGAACGTTTGGAGGAAGCCTATAAAAACGGCAATAAAATAGCCAAGGACATCATTGAAAGTTATGCTAAGGCCGAGTTTTTTACTAAACTACCCGAAGTGCCGGAAGAAATTAAAATAGTAACCTATATTGCTGGTGTTGGCGATATTTCCACAGATTTATTATCGCCAGGTAGCGATGCGCACTCCAGATCGGATCGTGAACTACATGGCAAATGTATTTTCGAACATAACAAAGACAAGCAAAACCAACTTTTAGCCCTACAAAAAGAGCATCCGGACAAAAGGATTATGTTAGTTGCCGAAAAAGGTACTATGGGTGTTGGCTCGTCAAGAATGTCGGGGGTTAACAACGTAGCTTTATGGACGGGAATTCAGGCGAGCCCTTACGTGCCGTTTATCAATATCGCACCGATTATTGCCGGTACTAACGGAATTTCCCCTATTTTTCTAACCACGGTTGGCGTAACAGGGGGCATTGGCATCGATTTAAAAAACTGGGTAAAACAAAAAGATGACAACGGAAATACCGTATTGGATGACAACGGAGACCCTATATTGGAAGAGGTTTATTCCGTAAAAACAGGCACGGTACTTACCATAAACACCAAAGAAAAAAAACTTTACAGCGGCAATCGTGAATTAATCGATATTTCGGCCTCTTTAACACCACAAAAAATGGAGTTTATAAAGGCAGGGGGGTCTTATGCCGTAGTGTTTGGAAAAAAACTACAAACCTTTGCAGCCAAGGTTTTGGGTAGTCATATCCTGCCCGTATTTGCACCTTCCAAAGAAATTTCCCATGAAGGACAAGGGCTTACGGCCGTGGAAAAAATATTTAATAAAAATGCCGTTGGCAATACGCCCGGAAAAATATTGCATGCAGGTTCCGATGTTCGCGTAGAAGTTAACATTGTAGGCTCTCAAGACACCACGGGGCTTATGACCTCGCAAGAATTGGAAATGATGGCAGCTACTTTAATCTCGCCAATTGTCGACGGCGCTTACCAATCGGGATGCCACACTGCCTCGGTCTGGGACCTAAAGGCCCAAAGAAACATTCCAAAGCTAATGAAGTTCATGAACGATTTTGGCTTAATCACGGCCCGCGACCCGAAAGGCGTATACCATGCAATGACCGATGTAATACATAAAGTACTTAACGATATTACCGTAGACGATTGGGCCATAATTATAGGGGGCGACTCCCATACGAGAATGTCCAAAGGCGTGGCTTTTGGAGCCGATTCGGGGACAGTTGCGCTTGCACTGGCGACTGGCGAGGCAACCATGCCAATTCCGGAGTCGGTAAAAGTAACGTTTAAGGGTGAAATGAAGGACCACATGGATTTTCGCGATGTAGTTCATGCCACGCAATCTCAAATGCTACAAGAATTTGGTGGCGAAAACGTGTTCCAAGGAAGAATTATTGAAGTACATATAGGTACCCTGCCTTCCGACCAAGCCTTTACGTTTACCGACTGGACAGCCGAAATGAAAGCTAAGGCTTCAATATGTATTTCGCAAGACGATACGCTTATCAAATCTCTTGAAATTGCCAAAGGTAGAATCCAGATTATGATCGATAAGGGCATGGACAACAAAAAACAAGTGCTTCAAGGCCTAATAGATAAAGCCAACAAACGAATTATCGAGATTAAGTCCGGGGAAAAGCCCGCTTTAACGCCTGACGACAATGCTAAATATTATGCCGAGTTTGTAGTAGACTTAAACATTATAGACGAGCCAATGATTGCCGACCCCGATGTAAACAACGAGGACGTATCCAAACGTTACACGCACGATACCATAAGGCCATTATCGTACTACGATGGCGAAAAAGCAGTAGACCTCGGTTTCGTGGGGTCGTGTATGGTACACAAGGGCGATTTAAAAATTGTGTCGCAAATGCTCAGGAATTTGGAAAACCTTTATGGGAAAGTACAGTTTAATGCACCACTTGTAGTAGCGGCCCCTACTTATAATATTATAGATGAACTTAAGGAAGAAGGCGATTGGGATTTGCTACAAAAATATTCAGGATTCGAGTTTAACGATGCAGCGCCTAAAAACACGGCACGGACAGCATACGAAAATATGATGTACCTTGAGCGCCCTGGCTGCAACCTCTGTATGGGCAATCAGGAAAAGGCCGAAAAAGGCGATACGGTAATGGCAACCTCTACACGCTTGTTCCAAGGGCGTGTTGTAGCCGACTCCGATCGTAAGAAAGGAGAGTCGCTGTTAGCCTCGACGCCCGTTGTTGTACTTTCTGCAATTTTAGGCAGAACACCTACCATTGAAGAGTATAAGGCCGCAGTAGTTGGTATTAAATTAACTAAGTTCGCACCGCCATTAAAAAGGTTAAGCATAAAAGCGCCTGCGCACAGGGTTTCTTTTTAACCATCGGTCGTGGGTGGTGTTTATAAAAATAGCTAAGTTTTAGGGATTGAAGGGAAGGGGTGTACTAAAAAACAAACAAACAAAAAAAACAGGCAGCCTAAACAAAAAAGCGCCACCTATAAAAGGGTGGTGTTCTTTTTTATTAATGCTGCTTCAAAATACTACTAACCAACGGTTTTTTGCTAACCTCGGGAAAAAGCTCGTCCATAATAAACGAAAAAGATTCGTTTAGTTTTATACCGTTTTTAAGGTGAAAAAAGCCCTCGTCGTTTTGGTTTAGGGTGAAATGTAGGCCTGCCAGACGGTATTCTATTTCGGCATTATCGGGATAAAAGTCCAAAGCTTGTTGAAAGTTGAAGATAGCGGCTTCGGGCTCGCCAAGTTTAAGGAGCAAATCGCCACGGGACAACCATGTGTTTAGTTCGTAGTTGCCCAATTCCAAGGTTTTTTTAAAGCCGCGTTCGGCTTCTTCATATAAATTTAAACGTTGGTTTATTTGGGCGTACAACTTCCAATAGTTTACGTTGTCGGCTTCAATATTTAAGGCTTTTTTTATGTAGTACAGGGCTTTTGGGTAATTGCGCTTTTTGTTGTAAAAACGGGTTATGGCTATCCAGCCTTTGTCCAAAAGGGGGTCTTCATGAACTGTTTTGTAATAGTACTGTACCGCCAGTTCATCTATTTTTAATTTTTCGTAGCAGTGGCCTATGCGCAATAGGGCAAACGATGTGGGGTCTTCCAATTCCAAGGTAAGCGTGTAATTTTCTATGGCTTCCTCGAAGCGTTTTAGTTTTTCCAAAACCTTGCCGCGCTCAATGTAGGCACCCACGAAGGTATCGTCCGATATAATGGCAAAATCAAAAGCCGCCAATGCTTTTTTGTAGTTTTTTTGTGTGTAATATTGTTTGCCCAACTGGTGCCAGGCAATTTCGCTATATGGGTTTTTGTCCAAAAAGGCGGTTAGGTATGTTATGGCTTCTTGGGTTTGTTCCAAAAACTCGAAGCAGTATATAATATTGTAAAGCGCGGAGTAATCTTCCTGGTCTTCTTCCAAACATTTTATAAAAGCGGTTTTGGCTTCTTCAAAATTATCCAAGAACAGGTATTCCATTCCTATGAGGGAATGTAAATCGGCGGTATCATCGGTTAGGGCAATGGCTTTTTTTAGCACGTCAATGGCTTGTTCGTGTTGGTCGCGCTTGGAAAAAACATTGGCTTTTTGGATGAAAATTTCCTCGTTCGTGGGGTCTATACTGTACAGTTCGCTTAATAAGGCATCGGCTTCGGTTAGCCTGTCCTCGAACACAAAAACTTCAACCTTAAACAATTTTAGGTTAACGGAAGCCGGGTGCTGTTCCAAGCCCAGCTTTATGGCTTTTTTTGCCAAAGCTATTTTGCCCAAGTTTAGGTAATGATGGATGATGTTTTCAAACTCTTCCGAATCGAAAAACAACACATGGTTGGTTTTTAGCATCGATTCGAATTTCGTTAGCGGTAGGTCATCGTCGTGATCATCAAAACTATATTCCATATAACGCATTTTGTGTTATGCAATGTTTAAATTTAAAACTCTAATAGGTTTTATTAGGTTGAAAAGGTAAATGTTTTTAACAAAGTAATGAACATTTACAAAATTTTGTTTGTTAATGATTTGGTTTTTAGCTTTTTATTTCGAATTGTTTTGCTCTTGAATGGTGTTTAAAATATCCAAAATAATGTTGCAGCCTTTAATGATTTCATCGTTCGAAATGGTTAAGGGTGGCGTAATCCTTACTGCTTTGCCTTCGAAAAGTAGCCAAAATAAAATTAAGCCTGCATCTTGCGCCTGTAAAATTAAAGTATTTGCAATTTCTGCCGAGGTGGTTATGGCGGCCAACATAAGGCCTTTTCCCCGAATTTCGGTAATAAGTGGGTGGACGAGCAATTTACGGAAAAGTTGTTCTTTTTTCAAAGCCTCTGGCATGAGGTTGGTTTCGGTAATTTCCCTTACCGTGGCCAAGGCCGAAGCCGCAATAACGGGGTGCCCGCCAAAAGTGGTAATATGCCCTTGTTTGGGGTGGTTTTGCAGGGCATCCATATATTTTGTTGAGGCAATAAAAGCACCAATGGGCATACCGCCACCAAGACCTTTGCCGATAACCAAAATATCGGGTGTGCAATTGTAATGCTCGAACCCGAACAGTTTTCCGGTACGGCCGATTCCGGGCTGGATTTCGTCCAAAATTAAAAGTGCGCCCACTTCGTTGCAGCGTTGTCTTACTTTTTCTAAATATCCGTTTTGGGGTTCTATAAAGCCGGCACCGCCTTGGATGGTTTCCAAGATAACCCCGGCAGTTTTGGTTGTTATGTGTTGAAGGTCCGCTTCAGAATTAAATTCAATAAACCTAACATCCGGAATTAAGGGCCTGAAGGCTTGTTTGCGTTCTTCAACCCCCATAACGCTCATGGAACCCATGGTATTGCCATGGTAGGCTTTGTTGGCCGCCACGATTTCGCTCCTGCCCGTAACACGCCGGGCTAATTTTAAAGCGCCCTCGATGGCCTCGGTGCCGGAATTGGTTAAATAGGTTTTGTTTAAAGATGCAGGAAGGTGTTTGGTCAATAGTTTGCACAGCTCGATTGGGGCTTGTTGTGCATATTCGCCATACACCATAACGTGCATGTATTTGTCAAGTTGCTCTTTTATAGCCTTGATAACTTTTGGGTGGTTGTGCCCCAGTGGTGTTGCCGATACGCCCGAAACAAAATCCAAGTAAGCCTTATGGTTGGTATCGAAAATATAGCTGCCTTTGGCATGCGATATTTCCATGGCCAAAGGGTTTGGCGAGGTTTGGGCTTGGTAGGTTAGGAAATCTTGTTTCATGTTATTCTATGTCTTGTTCTTGGATTTCTATTAATGAGGCGCCCCATATATAGAAATTATCGTCTGTTTGCACCCAGCTGATTATGCCTCTTACTTTGTTTCCATCATTTTCTTTGGTGGCTTCAATACTATATTTTTTCCATTTAGGGACTAATGCGATGTCGATTGTTTTGTTATAGGATGTGTAGTCTCCTCCATTTTCTTGAAGAGTTAATTTTATGTTTCCTTCTCCTTTCAGCCAAACAGAAAACTCAAATGTTCCGTTTATTTTGTCAGTAACCTGAGTAATATACCCATTTGATTTTCCTGTTCCAATAATCTTGTAGGCTGAAGTTGAGCCATCTGGAGCTGTTTCGATGTTTTCTTTAATTGAAATTTGAGATTTTATCCATACGGAGTTTTCAAAATTATTAGGGTAAACAAGTAAATTTTCATCATTTCTTACCATCAAATCGTGTCCCGCCATATCAATACGCATCATCATTTCCTCGTTAAAGAAATCGTCCTCGGGAACGTAGTCTTCCAAGCCTTGTATTTTGGGTAGTTCGAAAGGGTCTTCTTCCTTAAACAAATCGTTTATGTTTAAGGGGCGTTCGTCGTTTCGCCAATCGAAGCCTTTTAGTTGTTTTTCGTGTGCGGGGTATTTGGATTCGGGGTGTAGGTCGCCATCGATTTGGTTAAACCGGGAATAGGTTTCTATATCGCCCTCGGAAAACACAATGGAAATACTGCCAGATTTGGCCTTGTCTATGCCTATAAGTTCTTGTTTGTCGTCGCGCACGTAAAAAATGGATTGGGCGTTTTTGGTAACGTCTACTTTATCCAATTCGTTTTTGTCGTTAAAGTAGCCCACCAAATATTTACCGTTAATTTGGTTGTAGCCGTCGGTGCTAATGGTGTCCTTGCTTATAACAAAAGCGTTGTCGTGTACCAGTAGTGAATCTAATTTTTCGGTTTTGGTGTTGGCGTATAGGTAAATGGTGTCGCCCGTCATTTGGTTGTCGATATTCCACATAACAGGGTGGCGTTTTACCGAAAATTTGTCGCTCGACTTAAAACGGTCGATATTAATGAGTTTGGTAATGCCCGTTTTTTGGTCGGAATGTATGGAATCGGCCTTTCCGCTTAAATCGGATTTGTAAATTTTAGCTTTGTAATACGCCCTTAAAACCCGGTGTTCGGGCTTGCCGGTTACCATTATTTTTTCGGCGTGCATGTAAATGGAATCGTTTTCCTGCTTGGTTGATGCCAAGGCCCGTTTGGTGATGAAAAGCGAATCCTTTTCCTTAAATACCTCGGCGTAATGCCCGGTGATTATGGTTTTATTAATGGTATCGGTAACCTTAATATTATTGGTGGCCGAAGCAAAACTTTTGGTGTTGTCGAAATACAAACTATCGCCCTCGATAATACGGTTATCGTAATCTATTCGGGAGTTTTTAACGGCATAGCCTACTTTGTTTTTGGTGTCGTAAAAGCCTTTTTCGCAATAAGTTTTACTGGTTTCGGTGGTTATGGTCGAAGGGCCGTAAAGGTAGCCTTCGCCCGTATCGGAATAAAAATCGAAGTAATTGGACTTTATTACGGCATCGGGGTTTGTAAGCACAACACTATCGGTAAACCTATATTTTTTTAGCTGCATAAGGTAGCGCCCTATTTTGCTGGTAATAATGCCTGAGGTGTCTTTTTCTACAGTGCCGCCGCATTTATAAAAGGCTTCTTGCCGTTGGCGGTCAAAGTATAGGGTGTCGGTTTTTATGGTGGAGTTGGGGTCGGTTAAAACCACATTGCCACTGGCAAAGGCCAGTTGCGAAATGCCGCTGTACTCAATATATTTCGAGACCATGTTAATGGTGTCGCCCTCGACCATTTTTACGTTGCCGTAGGCTTCAATAAAATTGTTCTCGGTGTAGTAAATGGCTTTGTCGCTCCACATGTTAATACTGCCGTGGGCAATGTGTACCTGTTGGGCGTCGTCGCGGGTTAAAATTTTGGCACCGGGGTATTTTTCTTCGTCTATATTTAGCCTTCCCGAGTATTTAATCTCGATTTTTCGTTTTTCTTGCGAAAATGCCTTGGGGGCTGAAAAAAAACAAGCTATTAGTAGAAAATATATAGGATATAGGGTTTTCAAGCGGTAAAAAGTTTCAGCAAAAGTAACGATTATTATTGTTTATAATTATAGGTTAATCCTAAAAACTAAGTTAAAATAAATTAGGAAACTTTTAATAAACCCCAAGTTAAAATAGTTTTCACCCGATAAAAAACAAACCATGGCTTCCGGCAACGGCCCCAATGGTAGTTATAATGCTAAGGATAAGCAAAAACCAATGCGCACGGTGCATAATGGTAAAGGTTTTTTCGGGATTTTTTGCCATATAGGTTTTAAACAGTTTGTGCAGGATAAGCGGTTCGAACACAAACAGGATAAGCGTAAATATTAACCAAACCAAGGTCATGGCATGAACCCACCAATACTTTAAATCCAAATACCTGTCCCAAGCATTTAAAACATGCAGCATATAAAAGCCCGACAGCCCTGTTAATAGCGTGGTTATTTTGGCTTGTTTGGCAAATCGGCCTTCGATTTGCTCAAAGGTTTTTAGTTGTTCTTCTTTCGATTTTAGTTTTTTTACCGCAGGAATTATAACCGTGGTTACCATGGCCACGCCTCCAATCCATAAAACAACGGCTACAACGTGGATAACTCGTGCTATTGTAAAATCTTCCATAATTTGGTCAAGAATTAAAACCGCAAATTACGGGTTTTTAGCAATCTAAGCGAAATTAACAGGATTAAAATCTAAGATTGTTTGGCCAGTTTTATATGTGCCAAATGGTGCTGGCAATGCCAAGCATATTTTCCAATAGTTTCTTTTAAGCTAAGCAATTGGTTGTTTTCGGGGTGCAGGTAGTGTTTGTCGAGTTGGTCATTCGATAAATTATGAAGCAGAAAAGCCCATCTGTCGTGTAGTCCTTCCAAAATAGCAATAGAACTTTCGATAGGGTAGTGCTTGGCCTCGGGCAGTTGCGCCCAAAGGTTTTCAAAATACGGTTTTATGGTTGGGGTATCTTCGGTCAAGGCCAATTTAAACCTTATAAAACTGTTCATGTGGCTATCGGCGCAATGGTGTACTATTTGGGTTATGGTCCATCCTTCTGGGCGGTATGTTTTTTCAAGGGCGTCGGGGCTAAGGTTGGCTACTTCGTTTTTTAATCTTTCGGGGAATAGTTTAATGGTTTCTATCCAATTTTTAATATCGTTGTAGCCTATGTTTTGTGGTGGTGAAAATTGACCGATAGGATATTTTAACTGTTCTAAATTTGAAACCATGACAATTATTGGGTTTTAGGATTAAATTACGAAGGAAATTTGATTAACGAACAACGATTAACGAAATTGGATTTTTGAAGTTTGAAAGCCCATAATGGGCATACTTCGTCAAGCTCAGTACAGATTTGGTAAACAATAGCCATTACCCAGCAAAATAATTAAATAACCGAACCATAGGTTCTTGATAAAATTTAAATAGATAAAAAAGTATGAACAGATTTTATCGAAGCTCTGCGAAAACAACCAAATAACAATTAACGAACAACAATTTTATGCCCTGAGCCTGCCGAAGGCTGAAGTTTTAGTTTAATGCTTTACTCCCGTAGCCGTTAGCATGTACCAGTGCAGGTCGGTGTTTTTAACAAAGGCGGGTAGGGCCATGCTTCCGGCGCCGTACATGGCCAGTTCCACGTAGTCGGCCGAGTGGTTGTCGCCAATCCAGCCTACGTTGGTGTAGTCCTTTTGTATGTTGGCCAATAGTTTGTAGGGTAGCTTTTTGTAGTTGTACAAACCGTCGTCCTGTTTTTCCAAACCGTTGTAATAGCCCAAAATTTCGAAGGCTTGGTTTCGGGTAATGGCAAAACCGTTGGCATATTCAATACGCTCGATAATTTGGTTTATGGACTGGTCGGGGGTTATGCCGTTTAAAATCCATTCGTTGGTATGTTTAAACTGTTGTATGCGGTCGAAGTTGTTGTTTGCATCCTTTCCGTATAGCAGCCCGGGGTTGGAGTTGCCGTGGTCGGTGGTAATAATAACCAAGGTGTTTTTGTCGGCATTGGCAAAGTCCAGGGCTACTTTCAGGGCTTGGTCGAAAGCTACTTGGTCGTAAATTAGGCCCCCGGTACAATTGGCGTGCGCGGCCCAGTCTACTTTACCGCCTTCGACTTGTAATACGAAACCGTTGGGGCTATTTTTCATAACGGCAATGGCCTTGGCGGTCATTTCGGCAAGGGTTGGTATTTTAGATTTTAATGTGTCGTCGTGCAGATAATCTAAGGAATACGGTAGCCCGTCTTCGCTAAAAACACCGAGCAGTGGTTTCTTGGTGCTGGCATTTTGCATGGCGGTTTTGTCCTTAACAACCGTGTAGCCTGCTTTTTCAAAGGCCTGATACATGTCCTTGCCGTCCTTGCGTTTGTCGGGGCTAAATATGTCTTGCCCGCCGCCCATTAGCACATCGAACTTATGTTGTAGCTGGGTTTCGGCAATGCCTTCCATATCTTTTCGGCTTTCGCTATTGGCGGTAAAGCCTGCGGGCGTGGCGTGGGTAATGGGTACGGTGGTTACGCATCCGGCCATTTTGCCCGCCTCTTTAAACTTTTGCCAAATGGGTTTGTGTTTTTCGCCATTATCGCCTATGTTAACCCGGCCGTTTTTTACGCGGTTGCCACCGCCCCATGATGAGCTTGCTGCCGCAGAATCGGTTACGGTGGACGATGCCGAAGCCATATCCATTAAAGCCCGGTTTACCTTGTTTTCGCGATATAGGTTAAGCCAATTGCTGCCTTTTCCGGTGGTGCGCTGTAAAAATATGTCGGCCATGTTTAAGGTGCCGTTGCTCATGCCGTCGCTTACCAAAAAAATAATGTTCTTGGCTTTTGAATTTGAAAAATCAGATTGGTTTAAAGGTTGTGCTAAAAGGTTTTCGGGGTGCAGCAAAGTACTGCCCAAACCCAGTAATCCTGCTTTTTTAAAGAAGTTTCTGCGTTTCATGCGTTTGTGGTTTGATACAAATATATGTTTTTTGTAGAAGGTAAAAAAAACATTGTTGCCGTTGGTTGCCAATTTTGGTTTTTTACCGGCCATGGCTTTGCGTTAGGGATTGCAGCGGCATCCTTTTATACCTTTGGAACAATTATGGAAAATAGGTATTACATGGGGCGACACTTGCTTTTAAGAGATGCCGAAACACGTTCGGCATAAAAGATATAGCGAAAAGCCCGACCCGATAGGGGAACGCCCAAAACAATATTTTTTAATCGATTAACCTTGTAGGGATTTAAGAAAAACCTTATTTTTGCGGCATAAACTAAAACTTGACCTATTATGAAAAAAGCAATACTTATTATTTGTTTATGGTTTTCCTATGGTTTAAATGCACAGGAATTTACTTGCGGTACTGCCGACCCCGATCCTGATGAATATCTTGCCGGACTTAAGGCTATGGCGGCGTATGCGAAAAAAAAGAACCCAACCCTTAAAAAAGCTGAAGGGATGCGCTACGTAGCCATTAATCCCATTATGTATAGGCGAACCGATGGTACGGGCGCTTTAGGTTTGGATAAGTTAAATACCGGATTGTACTATTTGAACAAGGATTATAAAGATGCCAATATAGAGTTTTATATTTTGGGTGCCGAAGCCGATTTGACTTATGTAACCGATAATGATTTTGTAGATGGAAATTACTCCAGCGCGCAACATAGTACTTACCAAAGTACTTATGGGGTTACTAATGCTATTAATGCCCATTTTGTAAAGAGTACCAATAGTGGGTTTGCCGGTTATGCCCCGATTAGGCCTGGAAGCCAGGCTTTAAATTGGATTGTTATGGATAACGATGAAACGGCTTCCGAAAAAACGTTTCCACACGAATTGGGGCATTATTTTAACTTGCTGCATACATTTCAATACTCGTCTGCGGGCGATATATCCAAAAGGGAACTGGTAACCCGCTTGGATGTTGAAACCGAAGGTCGGTTGCCTGCCAACTGTAGCAGTACGGGCGATTTTATATGCGATACCCCCGCCGACCCCTACGACAGGGTTGGCTTAGATGGCATAACCAATTGCGTGTACACCAGCGATGTGGTTGATGCCAATGGCGATTTGTATACTCCTTTGGTTAGAAATATTATGGACTATTATTGGTGTTCCGGCATGACCTTTACGCCGGGGCAACATACTATGATATCCAATGCTTACGATTTTTTTATGCGGGACGGCGCACAGTTTAATTTTTCGGCCCCGGTAACCAATCAATCGGCACCCGAAAATGTAGCGGGGGCTTTACTTAGCGAGGCTTCCAATATAGGCATTACCGTTACTTGGTCCGATGTTTCTACGGTAGAAACCGGGTATCTTATTGAAAGGGCCACTGCTATAGATGGCAATTATACCGCAATAGGTGGGGTGCCTCCAAATACGGAAACTTTTACCGATAAAAAAACAGAAGCGGGAACAACCTATTATTACCGGGTTAAACCTTCGAACAACCCCAATGCGGTTTCGGTTACCGAAGGTGTTACAACACCCGAAACCTGTGGTATTGTTGTAGGAAGCGTGTGCCAAAATATGTACTATATTCAGGTGTTTTATGTATATGAACTCAATGATGGCGATAGGATTATTAATCATGTAGCAAACGAGTGTTCCGAAAACAGTTACAGCGATTTTTACAATACAATTGAACCAACAAAAAATTTAATAGCCGGAAAAACCTATACCTTTAGGGAAAGGCAAATATTTACGAGCGGCGGAAACCACATTACGCAATATTGCGCCGTTTTTATAGACTATAATGGCGATAACGATTTTGATGACGAAAATGAAGCGATATATCAATCGAGTGAGAAGGAAGCAAATGTAATAAAACCGTTTACCATACCTACAACCGTAGCCAACCAAGAAGTACGGTTAAGGGTTATTACATCGGATAGCAAAATAAACAATGCTTGCTCTAATATTGCCCGTGGCGAATACGAAGACTACAAAGTTATACTGCAAAACGATGCTTTGGGCTTGGGCGACACCCTAACAGCAACCGATTTACAGCTATACCCAAACCCCAACGATGGTAAAACCATATATTTAAAAGGTAATCGTGTTAATGAGGTTAAGGCTGTAAAATTGTACTCGGTTAGTGGCCAAAAGGTTGATGTTGCGTTGCACAGGGTAGGGGATGCAATAGAAATCGTGGCCTCGGGCGAACTCGCTCCAGGGGTTTATATCATGGCCATTACCACCAATGCAGGAACATTGCAAAAAAAGCTGGTGGTTAAATAAGTATTTTACACTTGTAGAAAATAGTTAAATAAAACACCCGTAAGGTTTTAAAACCTTACGGGTGTTTTTGTAAATACACCTTGAGCCTTTTGATTTGCCTGTTATACCAGTTTTGTTTTAAAATTACCCAGAAAAAACACAACTATTTTTTGTTTAAGCGAAAAAGAAAACGCAAGCATAGCGCCTGTACTGAGCTTGCCGAAGTAAAGCTACGATTAAGTTTTATTTTGAAGCATAGACGAAAAAGAGCAAATTTTAATGGGTAATTTTAAGGCAGAAATGGTATTAAAACTCAACATTAAATTTCTATTAAAAAATATTGAAAAAATCATAAAAGAAACCAAATTTGGGCAACTTCCTTAACTTAAAGGTAACCTTCATTTAAATAGGCGTAGGTGTCGTAGGTTTAATTTTGAACCAAATAAAAAACCAATTCAGAAATTAAACTTATGAAACACCCATGATTAAGATTAAATCACATAGCGGAATGTTAATTTGGGTGTTCCATGTGACCATTAAAACAACAATAAATATTTAACACATGAAACTAAAACACTTCATTTATTCTTTTTCAGTATTAGCCCTTGTGGCTTGCGATGACGACTCCAATGGCACCAAACCGCCCGTTTCGGAAGTTGTAATCCAGGACCAATCCAACGAACCCGCATTTGTGTATGCCATGGATGGATTTGGCAACCTTAAAATAAACACGCTTATTTCCAGTTCCGATGTGCTGTTGGATTCCCCAAACTTTGTGTTTGCCGGGCAGCCCGACGGTATGGGCGTAATGCAAGACCCTAATTCCGACGGGTATTTAATGATTACCAACCACGAAATTTCCAAATCGGTTTCCAGGGTGTATTTGGACAAAACCTTTAAGCCCGTTAAAGGCGAATACATTGTAAACGGCATAGGCGGCATAACCCGATTATGCTCGGCAACTTTGGCAACGCCCACAGAACACGGTTTTAGTGCTTTTTTAACAGCTGGCGAATCGGGCGAGGAAAGCATGGTACACGCCATTGACCCGCTTGGGGCTGTAAGCCAAGCTGCCGACCAATCAAGGGTTAAGCCCGCTTTGGGAAAAGCATCTATGGAAAATGCCGTGCCGCTTCCCGCCGATGTTTCCAAAGGCAAAACCTATATTATAATAGGTGAAGACCAATCGTACCGAAGCAGCCACCAATCGGCAGGGCAACTAATTATGTACGTGTCCAATTCGGTTGGCGATTTGGACGGTGGTAAACTTTACGCCCTAAAACGAACCAACGGCGATTACACCGAAATGAACATGGCCAAGGGCAACCAATACGATGTCGAGTTTGTTGAAATTACCGGGGCAAAAAACCTAACAGGCGCCCAAATAAACCAAGCCAATATCGATAATAAGGCTATTCGTTTTTCAAGGGTTGAAGATATAGATTATAGAAAAGGCGCAGGCAACGGCCGCGAAATTTATTTTACCGCCACGGGGCAGGCATCGGCAAGAACCAACCCCGTTGAAGGCTTTACCATGTGGGGAAGGGTATACAAATTAACGCTTAACGCCAACGCTATGCTAACGGGAAAATTGGAAGTTGCCGCCGAAGGCGATTCCAACCCGGGTAAAAACCTGATTAACCCCGACAACCTTTGCGTAACCGAAAACTATGTATACATTCAGGAAGACGGCGATTCGTACTATACCGAGGCCTCCCACGATTCGTATATTTGGCAGTACAACATGGCAACCAAGGCATACAAACCATGGTTAAACATGAAACATAACCGCTTGGATGCCACTTGGCAGGACGCCTACGACCAGTCTGGAAACCTACAAAAATTCGGAAGTTGGGAGTTTGGCGCCATGGTCGATATTTCCAATATAATAGGCGTTCCCGATACTTTTATGGTAAACATCCACTCGCATACTTGGCAAAACGATGCCTTTGCCGATGCCGATGGCGCCGGGGTAAATACCAACAAAGAAGGCGGACAGATTGTGGTAATCCAAAACGTGCAACGATAAGCCTATTTTTTAACCATAACATACAAAGTATCAGCCGGATTTTCCCTGCTGGTACTTTTCTTTTAACTATGCAGCATTATTTTGTAAACCGTTTTCTTGTCCCCCTAAGTTTGGTTTTGTTGTTTTCGCAATGCAAAAAGGCCAACCCAACTACCGAAAGCCAAAATGTTTTTGTTGAAACCCAAAATCTTTCGGGTTTAAACGCAAATATTCTTAAAGCCAATACGCAATTTGAAGCAAGTACCTTGGGTTTTATCCAATTAATGGAACAAAACCCCAGTACCGAAACACTTCAACAAAAATTTGACAGCTTACGCAAGCATTATAAAAAAGTAGAATGGGCGGTAGCCTATTTTATGCCCGAAACCACCCGCTTTTTAAACGGCCCCAACCTTGGCGAAATAGAACTTGAGGAACATACCGTACTCGAACCCGAAGGGCTTCAGGTGTTGGAAGAATTTTTTTATCCCCAATACAATGCCGAAAACAAAAAGGAAGTTATCCGGTTACTTAAAAAAGTATTGAACAAAACCAATACCATAAGGGTTTATTTTCAGGCCAACACCATTAACTCCGCCCAAGTATTCGATGCCTTTAGAAACGAGGTTTTTAGAATAACCACTTTGGGGCTTCCGGGCTTCGACACGCCCGTTTCGGGTAAAAACCTCCAAGACGCGCGGTTTTCATTAGAAGGGTTTTACGAAGCATTTTCTGTGTTTTCCGAAGAAATAAATCAGGAAAGAAGCGCAAAAAACATTCTTGAAATCGTGGAAAAGGGAATCCCGATTTTAAAAAATAAAAACAGGAACACGTTTGATTATGCCCACTTTATAAAAACCGTTTTAAACCCCTTATCGCAAGCCTGCTTGGATTTTAAGGTTAAGTCCGAAATTTACAATGTAGGCATTGCCTCGGTTATTGCCGGCAATGCCCCCGATTTGTTCGCCAAGAAAGCCTTTAACCCCAATGCCTTTGTTCCGAGCCGGGATTTTGAAATGTCCGAAGAAAAAATAGAACTGGGCAAACAGCTTTTTTACGACACGCAACTTTCGGCCAATAATTTGCGCGCCTGCTCCAGTTGCCACCTTCCCGAAAAAGGGTTTACCGATGGTTTGGCTGCCCCGATGTCGCTTTCGGGAAAAATGTTGAAACGTAACGTACCCTCGCTTAACTACTCCAATTACCAGCATGGGCAATTTTGGGATATGCGGCAGGAAGACCTTGAAAAGCAAAGTGTCGATGTTATTACCAATGAAGATGAAATGCACGGCGATATGAAAACGATTATTGCAAAACTGAACAAAAACCAAGACTATATTAAACGCTTTGGCAAAGCATTTGCTAATTTGGATAGCATTAAGGCGTGGCAGTTGCAAAACGCATTGGCATCCTACATTCGGTCGTTGTCGGTTTTTAGTTCAAAATTCGACCAATATATGCGAAACGAAACCGAACTAACGGAAACGGAAAAACAAGGCTTTAATTTGTTTGTAGGAAAAGCAAAATGTGCCACTTGCCATTTTATCCCGCTTTTTAACGGTACCGTACCGCCAGAATACCGCAAAACCGAATCGGAAGTGTTGGGCGTGGCCAAAAATTTTGGTAACCAAGCCTTGGACGACGATAGGGGCAGGGGGGCTTTTTACGAAACCATAGCCGAGTTGCAGTATGCGTTTAAAACGCCAACCTTGCGCAATATTGAAAAAACGGCACCCTACATGCACAACGGCCAGTATCCCGATTTAAAATCCGTAATGGATTTTTACAACGAAGGCGGCGGTATGGGCTTTGGTTTTACGGATATTGAACAAACCCTACCTTCGGATAAACTGGATTTAAACGCTCGGGAAATTAATAGTATTATCGATTTTATGAAAACCTTGAATGATGAATAAGGTATAAGGCTTGAGTTTATAAGGTTATTTGAAGTTGCGTCATTGCTGATGAGGTACGAAGAAGCAATCCGTATAACACATTTAAAGACTACTTCGCTACGTTCGTAGTGACGTTATTGCTGATGAGGCTCGAAGAAGCAATCCCTTTATTGATTAACGAGCAACTATTTGTACCCTGGCTTGTCGAGGGGAACAATTGATTATTGTTGAAGGTTTAACCTATAACCTATAACCCCATAACCCCATAACCCATAACCTACATTTCTATAACCACCCCATAGCCTACAGCCCCGCGTTAGGGATTGCAGCGGCATCCTTTTATATGCCAATAATGTACATTAAAAACAAACTTTTGTATGGGGGTGGAAAGGTACCGAAACAAGTTCGGCATGCCATCCGGCATATAAAAGATATAGCGGAAAGCCCGACCCGATAGGGTAACGCCCAAAACGAATTAATACCCATATTTATCTTTCCAGCGTTGTTTTAAAAACTCGCGGTGCGCTTGTTCCCGGGCATTGCTTCCGGGTTGGTATAGGGTGGTATTTTTTATGGTGTCGGGCAGGAATTCCTGTTCGGCAAAATTGTTTTCGTAATTGTGGGCGTATTGGTAATTGTTGCCATAACCAAGCTCTTTCATCAGTTTGGTGGGGGCGTTCCTGATATGCAGTGGCACCGATAAATCGCCCGTTTGCTGTACCAATTGCTGTGCCTTTCCAATGGCCATATAGGCGGCGTTGCTCTTTGGCGAACAGGCCAAATAGGTGGCGCACTGGCTTAAAATAATCCGGGACTCGGGGTGGCCAATGGAGGATACGGCCTGAAAGGTGCTGTTGGCCATAACCAGTGCGGTGGGGTTGGCGTTGCCAATATCCTCGCTGGCGAGTATAAGCAATCGGCGGGCAATAAATTTTACGTCCTCGCCGCCTTCTATCATCCGTGCCAGCCAGTATACGGCGGCGTTGGGGTCGCTGCCCCGAATGGATTTTATAAAAGCCGAAACAATATCGTAGTGCTGCTCGCCGGTTTTGTCGTAGCGCACGGTATTGCTTTGCACTTTTTGCAGTACGCTTTGGTCGGTTATTACAATAGGATCGGCGTTTTCGGAACTTACAATAAGTTCGAAAATATTAAGCAGTTTTCGGGCATCGCCGCCCGATAGTTTTAGTAGGGCATTGGTTTCTTTTAGCGCAATATTTTTTTGCGATAAAACGGGGTCGGTTGTTATGGCACGGTTTAACAGGGTTTCCAAATCGGCTTTGCTAAAGGCGTTTAAAATATAAACCTGGCAGCGCGAAAGCAGTGCCGAAATAACCTCGAAACTTGGGTTTTCGGTCGTGGCGCCAATTAGGGTAATCCAGCCTTTTTCCACGGCCTGCAACAGCGAATCCTGTTGCGATTTGCTAAACCTATGGATTTCGTCTATAAACAAAATCGGGTTTTTTACCGTAAACAAACCACCGCTTTTTTTGGCCTTTTCAATAACATCGCGCACATCCTTTACACCCGAGTTTATGGCGCTTAGCGTGTAAAACGGCCGGCCCGATTCGGTAGCTATAATCTGTGCCAGCGTGGTTTTGCCAATGCCGGGCGGCCCCCATAAAATCATGGATGGGATAATGCCCTGTTTTATGGGCTGCGTTAAGCTGCCGTTTTTGCCCACAAGGTGTTGCTGGCTAATATAATCGTCCAGCGTTTTTGGGCGCAGGCGCTCGGCAAGGGGTTCGTTTGAGTTCATAAACGTAAAATTAAGCCAAATTATTTAGTTTTGGGCGTGTCCCAAAATAAAAATCGGAGGTCGGGTTTTTTCGCTGTATTTTTTCTCGTACCTCGTAAAAGGCTGCTGCTACAGCCCCTCACGCAAGCTACCTGCCAATTTAGCGCAAACATCAAAAATGGCTAACAATTTGCTATATTTATGTTTATGGATAACGAACATCAATTTCAATTTTCGTTGGGAGTTATAGCGTATCCGCTTTTTTTAGTACTTGCTTTATGGATGGTGCTTTGGGCAGATTTTCGTTTTGGTTTGAGGTTAAGCCAGTACGGCATTTATCCACAAACCCTCGTAGGTCTTAGGGGCATTGTTTTTAGCCCGTTTATACATAGTGGTATGCAACATTTGGCACATAACAGTATTCCGTTGTTGGTACTGTTAACGGCACTTTTGTACGATCCCCGCCCGATTGCCTGGCGTGTAATTGTATGTGGCATTTTGTTGTTGGGTTTTTTAACATGGTGCATTGGCAGGCCATCGTACCATATAGGTGCCAGCGGATTGGTTTATGTTTTAGTAAGTTTTATATTTTTTAAAGGTGTTTTTATCAAGTACTATCGGTTAGTAGCGTTGTCGTTGACTATTGTTTTTTTGTATGGCAGTATGGTTTGGTATGCTTTGCCCATCGAGGATGGTATTTCGTGGGAAGGCCACTTATCGGGCTTAATAACCGGTTTTCTGTTTGCTCTATTGTTTAAAAAAGCTATTACAAAGCCCAAAAAATACGATTGGGAAAAACCCGATTACAATGAAGATGACGATGCGTTTTTAAAGCACTTTGACGAAAACGGCAATTTTATTGAGGAAGCTCCATCTAACTTTCCCGCAGGAAAAGAACAGCAAAGCGAAAATAAAACCGATGTTACGGTGAACTACATTTATAAAGAAAATTTCACAAAACCTCAAGGGTAAGCAAAATTCCCCTTCGGGGGTTAGGGGGCTTGTATTCTCTGCCTAACAGCTTCATATAAAAAGGCACCACAAGCTACCGAAACGTTTAACGATTCTATTGTACCCAGTAAGGGTAGTTTAGCTTTATCATCAACAATCTTTAAAATTGATGGGTTAATACCCCTGTCTTCCGAACCCATAATAATGGCACAAGGTTCGGTAAACGATATATCGTAAAGTGTATTGTTTGTTTTTTCGGTGGCAGCAATAACTTTAATACCGGAAGCCTGCATGTAAAAAACGGCATCCTTAATGTGATCCACCTTACATATGGGAACTTTAAACACAGCTCCGGCACTGGTTTTAATGGTGTCGCCATTAACGGGCGCACCGCCTTTTTTTTGAATAATAATACCATCGACCCCGGTGCATTCGGCCGTACGGATAATGGCGCCAAAATTGCGTACGTCGCTTAATTGGTCTAAAAGCAAAAACAAAGGTGTTCTTCCCGATTCGGTAACTTGCAGTACCAATTCTTCTAAACTGTAGAAGGCAATAGGTGAAATTTGGGCAATTGCTCCTTGGTGATTGCCCTTGGTTAGGCGGTTTAGTTTTTCAACAGGAACATAACTTGATGAGATGGCATTTTGGCGAAGTACGAACTCTAATTCTGAAAATAAATCACCCTTTAAGCCTTTTTGTAGGAAAACTTTATCTATTGTTTTACCTGCGTTTATGGCCTCGATTATGGCTCGGATACCGAATATTTGTGTTTGGTTTTGCATAGTGGAGGTAAAGGTATAAAAGCCCATAATGGGCATTTGGTAAGCAATATTTATTACCCACCGAAATAATTAAATAACTGAACCAAAGGCTCTTAATTAAATTTAATAGATAAAAAAGGGTTTACTATGTGTAAACCCCTTTTAGTTTTTAGTTTAAAAATATTTAGTGATCGTCTTCTGCAAAACCTGTTTTTCTATGTCCGGAAATTATATAGGTTTCGTCTAAGGTATTGTCGTATACGGCCGATTTAAATTTCCATTCAAATTGTTCTACCTCCGGGTCTTCCCATAATTCTTCAGCAAGCAAGTAGCTTTCGTAGGTTACAGTACCGCTATATAGTTTTATTTTAACATAAAGGCTGTCTACAGGATTTCCCGAAACAGTTGTACCTGCATTTTTTAGAATTTTTCCTTCTAAAATGGTGTTTCTAATATATGAAGCATCAACAGTAACTTCCTCGTTTAAACCGGTTGGTTTTGTGGCAGGAAGCGCTTCATCAGGATCTTCAACAGTAACATAATTGTTTGGTAATGCGTCAAAACTATCTGAAGTAGATTTGAAAGATTCAGCTGTACCATCTAAATAGAATTTACTTTTTAGAGGGAAAACGAATCCGGTGTCTTCTAACCAAACATTGTTAGCTACATTATCGGAGGTATTATAGATAAGAATTTGGTTGTCGTGGTCGTAGCTTTCATATTTTGTTGACATGTCTTCGCTGTATAATTCCCAAAAAAATGTTCCGGAATAATCTAAAGTGCTGCTATCCCAAATTTCTAAGTCTTCTTCGCACGCACTAAACGAAAATACTGCAAGCGAAAAAAATATGAAGTTGTATATTATTTTATTTTTCATGAGTTAATATTTATTGTTTTTTAAAGTCGTTTAAAAACACCTTAATTAACTTTTGTTTGGTTAACAAGGTGTTTTGCTTTTGCTTTTATTGTTTAGTAAGTGTTACACCAAAGCTAAACCCACCTTGCTCAACTGCATGGCTAAATGTTGTTCCATCTAAGGTTGCATTTAGTAAATTCCAGGGTCCCCAAGGCGATGTATTTTCCATATTAGTATAGGTGGTGTTATCGGTACTTACATAAAAGAAAGTTTGTAGCCTGTAAGCTAATCCATAGTTTCGAACGCCACAGCAATATACACCTCCAAAAAAGTCGGATGCTACATAAGTGCTAGGGCCTAATTTTGTAATAACACAACCATCGGCAATAGTTTCGCCACGAGCAACACCGGTATAGGTGCCGCTGTAGTCTACGCCTGAGTCTTCTACCGGATGTACTAATACAATTCTAGAAATGGTTTTTTCGAAACCATCGGTGTTTGTAGCCGAGTAAGTTACAGTATAGTAGCCTATTTTGGATGCGTCTACATTACTATTTACTTTTACATTATCGGTTACATCTTCTTCGCCTTCAGTAGCAATTACGCCTTCATCGACATAGGTAGAGCCTACCGGTACCATAGTTATTTCGTCTCCAATTAATTCTAACTCGGTAAAATAGGTTGTTCTCGATACATTTTCCGTGCTTAATTCTGGTTCACATGCCAAAAGAAAGAGGGAAACAAGAGGTATTATTGTTTTAAGTATATTTTTCATAATCTTTTTTTTTAATTACCAACTTTTTGATTCCACCAAACTTTTTCCAATAAATCTTGTTTTTGGTCGGGAGCGTTAGTGTTTCTGTTTAAAATATCTGTTGGATAAACAGGTGATACAGGTACTCTTGCATTTGTTTTTTCTCGACCGGCAACTGATATGGTAAGTTGTCCAACAGGGAAGTTTTCGAAAGCATACTGTCTATCTCTTTTTATATCTAAGGTGTTTACTGAAGGATATTTGGTTCGATTTCTTTCTAAGAACGATTCGATATGTTGGTAGTTGGCATTAGCAACCCAACGTTGCATAGCAATTTGTTTTATATTCTCTTCTATGGTGCCGTTTACCCAAGTGGCATATCCCGAAGTAATTATGGTAGTATCGGTTGTGCTATTTTGTTCTAAGGAAGCAGTAACACCAAAATCGTAATACATTTTTGCGTTGGTGGCGTCGCCGGCTCTTGCATAAACCTCGGCAATATTGAAGTAAACCTCCCAGTTAGACATAATTATTAAATCCATATCGGCAGCAAATATCGGCATGCTATAGTTTTCTTTTTCATCAAGAGTTCCATCACTGTCGGAGTCTTTTTTAGAATCGAAGTCTCCAAAAAAGGCACCTTCATGACCACTTGAAGGGGCTTCAAATAAAGCATCTAAACGCGGGTCGCTGTTGTTTATAAGATAATCTATAAAGTTTTTAGAAGCAATTACGTTGGTTGAGAGATAATTGGCTCCGCCTTCTTGGAATTCCCGCATGGGGTGTCTTTTACCTTCTTCAGCATCTGTCCAGTAGCTACCATCAATTTTTGCGGTTGCGGTTAATAAGGAATTGTTTGTAATAAAGCTTAATACTTCGGTATTGTTATAACCGGAAGTTTCTGATAAACGAAGCATTAATTTTAGCTTTAGTGCATTTGCAAAATACATCCATTGCTCCATGTCGCCACCGTAAATAAAATCGGTATTTGGTGTAACATAATAATCAGAAGGGTCTGTTGCTATTAACGCATTTACACGTTTTAATAAATCGGCATAAATACTTTCTCCACTATCAAAAACAGGCGATAAAACACCTTGGTTACCTTGTAAGGCTTCTGTATAGGGTATATCGCCCCAAACATCGGTTGCTATTTGCCAAGTAAATATAGAAAGTGCTTCGGCTATATATGCATAACCCGTATACTCTTCGTTTTCGGTCGATAATTCTTTAATAGTTTTTAAGTCTATTAAGGTTTCGGTAACAAGACCGGTATAAGCGTAATCGAAATCTACATCTTCGTATTGACATAGTACTTTAAATTGCGATGCGGTGTACGCTTGCGTCCAGTACTCGCTCCAATAGCCACCGCCAAAACCAAAGTCCCAACCCATTAAATTGTTACCTAAGGTAACTTGTGCAGTGGGTAGAATGATTTTTGGATCGTCAATGTTTTCAATCACATTTGGGTTGTGATTTACATCCAAATAGTCGCTACAGTTGTAAGCAAAAACTAATAAGGATAAAATTGTTATTTTAAAAATATGTCTTTTCATCAGTTCCTTTTTTTATAAATTTATGTTTATACCAAAGGTATAAGTTTGCGTTGTAGGGTTTGCACCGTATTCGCCAAATTTTGCAGAAATATCGTTACCAAAGGTTGTTGTTTCGGGGTCGATATATGGGTTTTCTGCCGGTGTCCATAACAAGAAATTGCTTGCAGTTAAAGTAAAGTTAACAGCGTTTAATTTTAACTTTTCGCAAACCTTATCCGATAGTTTATATCCTAACGATATGTTTCTTAATTTAAGATACGAACGGTCTATAACGGCATAATCTTCTCTTTGAAAGCCGCCATCGCTATAAAATGTATGTAATGCGGTTGCATCTACAGGAATGTTATTTTCGCGATAAGTTCCGTCGCCATTGTCTAATACCGAATTTGGCACTAAAAATGGATTTCGGTCGTTTAGTACGCTTTCTGGAGCACTACCGGTCCAGTGCATGTAATCTTTGGTATAGGAGTACATGTAGCCTCCGTATCTAAAGTCGAAAGTTCCGGATAGTGTAAATCCTTTATATTTAAAGGTATTTGTTAAGCCCATGCGGTATTTCTCGTTAATGTCTTTACCTAATAATTCTTGGTCTGTTGTTGCTTGCGGATTTCCGTTACCGTCTACCACAGTGTAGGTTGTTCCTGTATTGGCAACATTACCACTATCGTCTAAAGTTACGGTTTTGGCTATAGTAGATTTAAATTGTCCTAACGCCATACCTTCAATAGCATAGATTTCAACAGACGAGAATCCTGATAAAGATACCTCATCTACATCAAGTCTTTCTACTTTGTTTTTATTTTTGGTGTACGACCAGTTTATATCCCAAGAAAAATCATTGGTTTTAATGGGTTTTAAATTCACACTTAATTCTACCCCTTTGTTTCTTACATCGCCCAAATTGGATTGGTAGTACGTATAGCCGGTTGACGGGTCTAATGGTAAGCGCGCTATAAGGTCTTTTGTGAAACGGTTATAGTACGAAAATTCGAAGCCTAAACGGTTGTCGAACATGTAGTTTTCTACACCTACTTCAAACTCGCTTGTAATTTCTGGTTTAAGTTCTAAGTTACCTCTTTGGTTAGAAACCGTGTACGAGTTGGTTCCTCCTAAAGGAAACCCTAAATCGTCAACATCCGGAAATCCCGGGTTGTCGGAGTATCCTTTTACAAAACGGTCGTATACGTAGTATGGCTCGGTATCTTTACCGGTTGTACCATAAGCAACTCTAAATTTAGTAAAATTGAAAGGACCGGTACCTACATTTTTAGATTTTAAATAATCGGTTAATAAAAAGCTTAAGGTTTGCCCGCCGTAAAAGAACGAGTTATTTCCTGGAGGCAAGGTAGAGGACCAATCGTTACGAGACGATAAGTTTAAGTATAAATAATCGTTGTAGCTTATATCTACGTTAGCGTAAACACCAACAAGACGTCTGTGCTCTTCGTATTGTGTCGATACCGAAGGCGTTAAGCTGTTGGTTAAATCGTAAAATCCGGGTACATCGATAGAAGTTATTTTACCTTCTAACCAATTATATTTACGGTCGTTGGCGTTAAAACCACCTAAGGCGTTAATTTCTATATTACTGTTAAGGCTGGTATTCCAAGTTAAAATAAAATCGTGGTTGGTTTGTATTCTTGTTCTTCTTCTTTCTGAATACTCACCCGGTGTATCGGACGACGAGCCGTAGTTATGCGAATCTGGGTCGGTTGCTCCTCGAATACCAATATGTGTTTCGGCTATCGACGATTCGAAGTCGCCACCAAAACGGTATATTGCTTTTAGGTTATCTAAAATGCTATATTCAAATTCTAATTTACCAAACACTTTGTTTTTTTCCATGGTAGCCCCATCGTTGTTTAGAATAAAGTATGGGTTTTTTCCATAGGGTGTAAAATAGCCATTTTCGTCGTTAAAAGGATCGTTGTAATCTTTTAAGTCGACTATCGAAATATCATTTGCCACTTCGTACAAAGAGCGGAATAATGAGCTTCCTTGTCCGGAGGGGATTGCACTAGTGTTTTCATTAGCAAAATTTACAGAGGTGTTAATCGATAGTTTGTTAAATTTATGCGAACCTCGTGTTGATAGTGTTAACCTGTCGTAAGTATCTTTATTTTCCGGAATAATACCGTCTACCGAGTTGTAAGAGGTAGAAAAGAAATAGGTGGTTTTATCGTTACCACCCGATAACGAAAGTGCGTTTTTATAGCTTTTGCCATATTCGAAAAAGTCTCTAACATTGTCTTCTAAATAAACATAAGGTTTAATTTTTTGACTGTTGTTAATTATGTTACCCCATACGCGGTCTACACCGTCGTAAGCAGCACCCCAGTTACCGTTTTCGTCAAGAGCACGATCGCCACTCCATCCTTGTCCAAACTGCGATTGTTTTTCAGGGAGTGTGCTAAGTCTATCTAAACTAAACGAGCTGTCGAAGTTTATACTAAGTTTTCCTTCTTTTCCTTTTTTGGTAGTTATCATAATAACACCATTTGCTGCTCTAGAACCATAAAGCGCAGTAGCTGCCGCACCTTTTAAAACGGTTAAATCTTCAATGTCGTTAGGGTTTATGGCGTTAATACCTGAACCAAAGTCTACTTGGTTGTTTAAGCTGTCGCCAGAGCGATCTTGTTTGTTGGTAAAAGGAACGCCATCAACAATATAAAGCGGCTGGCCATCACCAAAGGTAGAAAAACCACGAACTACAACGTTTTGCGTAGCACCAGGTCCGGGAGCCGAAGATATATCAACACCGGAAACTTTACCTTGTAGTGCTGTCATTGGGTTTACGGGCTGTAGGTCTGCAATTTCATCTCCGCCAAACGATTCAGTAGAGTATCCTACGGCTTTTTTCTCTTTAGAAATACCTAAAGCTGTAATAACAACTTCCTCAAGAGCTTGTGCATCTTCAGAAAGTTTAGCATTAACAGTATTAGAAGCCCCAACTTTAACCTCTTTTGTGGTATACCCAACAAAACTAACCACAAGGGTAGCCCCCTGTGCGGCATTAATTGAGTAATTGCCATCAAAATCGGTTGAAGCACCTCTTGTAGTGCCCTTAACCAAGACAGTAGCTCCGGGGAGGGGCAGTCCGGAATCGTCCGTAACAGTTCCCGAAATTGTCTTTTCCTGTGCAAATGTTAATTGCACAACAAACGCTAGTAGTAGCGTTAAAATTCCACTAAA
>JBKEDS010000041.1:0-13875 GCA_047975545.1 Flavobacteriaceae bacterium
AACAATACGCATGCACTGGGGCATAGAGAACAAGCTGCATTGGGTATTGGATATGGCTTTCTCAGAAGATGCCTCAAGAAAACGGGCAGGGAATGCCGCACAAAACTTTTCGGTACTTAGTAAAATAGCGCTTAACCTATTAAAGCAAGACACGCAAACCAAACAGGGAATAAAAGGCAAAAGGCTTAAGGCTGCCTATGATAACAGCTACCTCATTAAGATTCTAGGTGTAAAAGTGTGAGTTTGCCCTGTGTGTTTTTTCTGGGTAATTTTAAAACAAAACTGGTATTACTTGGCGTGAACTGCCACCCATATTAATGCGGCAGTTGTTTGGCAATATATATTAATGCGAAAATACTAAAGCAGCCCTCGCGACTTAATTTCCAAATACTTGTTAATAGTGTCTATGGTAAGGTGTTCGGGCGTAGTTAGTATGGCGTGTATGCCGTAGGTTTTTAGTTCGTTTACGATTAGGCGTTTTTCAAAATCGAATTTTTCGGCAATAACCTTGTCGTAAACCGCCTGTATGGTTTCGGCCTTGTTTTTTATAAGGTTGTCCAGTTCGGTGTTTTTAAAGAAAATAACCACCAAAAAATGGCTTTTGGCAATGGCCTTTAAATAGGGCAATTGACGGTTTAGGCCATCAAGGGTTTCAAAATTGGTATATAATAAAATTAGGCTTCGGTGGGTAATATGGCGTTTAATACTGGCGTATAGGCGGCCAAAATCGCTTTCAAAATAATCGGTTTTAACGTTGTAAAGCGCTTCAAGGATAAGCTGCATTTGCGAGCTTCGCCTATCGGAAACCACCACATTGTCGATGTTTTTTGAAAACGAAAACAACCCCGCCTTGTCGTGTTTTTTCAGCACGATATTGCTTATAACAAGACTGGCGTTTATGGCGTAGTCCAAAAGGCTTAATTGGTTAAAGGGCATTTTCATAACGCGCCCCTTGTCTATAATGGAATAAACGGGCTGCGATTTTTCGTCCTGGAACTGGTTTACCATAAGTTGGTTGCGCTTGGCGGTGGCCTTCCAGTTTATGGTGCGCAGGTCGTCGCCCAGAACGTAGTCCTTAATTTGCTCGAACTCCATGGTATGGCCAAGGCGGCGGACTTTTTTTAGGCCTATTTCCATGGCATTTTTATTAATATTTAACAGTTCGTATTTTTTTAGCTGCTTAAAGGCAGGATAGGTGGGCACCATGGCATTGCTGCTAAAAATAAAGCGCTTGGCCACCAAATTTAACACTGAACAGGCATAAACGTTTAAATTGCCAAAATGGAACTCGCCCCGTTCGGTTGGTCGTAAATAATAATCGATGTTTTTACGGGTTTTGGTTTCAATGGAAGCTTTGATTTTAAAATCACGCTTTTGGAATTGTTCGGGTATTTCGTCTATTATTTCAAGTGAAATTAAAAATGGATAGTTGTTTTTAATATCAAGCCTGACCAAATTATTGTCGCCGTTGGAAAATTTGTCGGGCAAAATCCGTTCGGCTTCAATTTTGTTTTTCCCAATAAAAATTAATAAGAAGTCGATAATAAACAGAAAAACTAAAACCAATATTAGCACTTGCGCAATATTGAACAGCACCGGCAAAAAATAACTTAACCCAAACAATGCGACAATACCAATGCCGGCATAAAAAAAACGGGGTTGTATGTAGAAGGGTTTTAGGCTCAAGGTTGGTTTTAAGTTTCGGGTTTCAGTTCAAAAATTTAATTTCGTTAATCGTTATTCCACAGAGATTCACCGAGGTTTTTCGCAGAGATTCGCTGAGGTTTTTTTAATATTATTACTTCAAAAATTTAACTTCGTCAATCGTCAATCGTCAATCATCTTATCTCGGTATTTCCACCGATTCTATAATTTGGCTTATAATTTGTTTGCTTGTTACGCCTTCCATTTCGCGCTCGGGCGTTACAATTACACGGTGGTGCAAAACGGGTATTGCGGCGCGCTTAATGTCTTCGGGCGTTACAAAATCGCGTCCTTCCATGGCGGCAAAGGCCTTGCCGGATTTTAGTATGGCAATAGATGCCCTTGGCGATGCGCCCAAGTACAAAAACGGATTGTTCCTGGTGGCCACAATAAGCTCGGCAATGTATTTTAGCAAATGTTCCTCGACCAGAATTTGGCTTACCAAGGCTTGGTAGCTTACAATTTGCTGGGCGGTTAAAAAGGACGAAATGGCATTGGTTTTTATGTTGTCCTTTAATTGGTGCTCGCGGGTTAAAATTTCAATTTCCTCGTTTAAATTAGGGTAATCTACATCTATTTTAAACAGAAAGCGGTCCAGTTGCGCTTCGGGCAAGCGGTAAGTGCCTTCTTGCTCTACGGGGTTTTGGGTGGCCAAGACCATAAAGGGAGCATCGAGGCTGTACTTGGTACCGTCTATGGTTATTTGTTGCTCCTCCATAACCTCGAACAGGGCGGCCTGGGTTTTGGCGGGCGCACGGTTAATTTCGTCAATAAGTATCATATTCGAAAAAATGGGGCCTTTTTTAAATTCGAACTCGGAATTTTTCAAATTAAAAACCGAAGTCCCCAAAATATCGCTGGGCATTAAATCGGGCGTAAACTGTATGCGGCTAAAGCCCACGCTTAACGATTTTGCCAACAATTTTGCCGTAACCGTTTTGGCAACGCCCGGAACGCCTTCGATTAAGGCATGGCCCTTTGCCAATAGGGCGGCAATTAGCATATCCACCATATCCTTTTGCCCCACGATAACCTTGCCTATTTCCTGTTTTATGCGCTGTACGTTGCTTTGCAGCTCGGTTAGGTTTAATCGGTTTTCAAACTGTAAACTGGTTGTGGTTTGTTCGGTTTGGGGCGTGTTGTTTTCGTTTGTTTGGTTTTCAATATGCTCTTCCATAATAAAAGGCTTCAATTTGTTTGTTCAATTTAATTAAATGGTCTTCGGTAATGTTGCTTTGCGCCCGCAGCCAAGCCATGTAGCGCACAAGATTTTTTATGTCGTCGGGTTTTTTGTTCGATTTTGTTATTAGTTTTTCAATAAACCCATCGTTAAGCTCGGTGGTTTCAATATTGTAATCGGTTCTGGTTTTTTCTAAAAAATAAGTAATTTTTTTATCGATAAGGTTTTTATGGTCTTGGGTTTCAAAATATAAATTTGAAACGGTTTTAACAAAGGCTACGGTGGTGTTTTCCAAAGGCTTAATAATTTTTATAATACGCTGGCGGCGTTTGGCGTTAAAAATAATAAATAATAAGGTGAAAATAAGCGCCGTGTACCAAGCCCATTTAAAGGGCGGTTGTTGTAAAAACCAGCTTAGGTTCGATTTTTTTTCGGCCTCGCCATAGTAGGACGATTGTATTTTGGAATACGAATCGAAATACACATCGGCCTCGGGCAGGTACGATACCACGCCTTCGACATATTGATAGCGGTCGTTTTTCAATATATTATAATTGGTAAAAATTTTGGGCTCGGTATGTAATAAAATAGTGCCGTTGCCAAAGGGAGCTTTAATAAAATTAGTACGAACGGAATCGGTTTCGCCATAGCCCAAAACGGTTTGGGTTGCGGCGTTTATGGAAGAAAAATAATTGTCGCCTTCGTTTTTATCGATATTTGTACCTTTAAGTTTTAAACTTTTAAACAATAAATATGAAATGCTGTCCTTGGGGTTTTCGGCATAATCCACGCTAATGCCCAGGGTATCCGTAATACTTTCGGGAAACCAATAATCGGAAATAAAAAGTGTGTTTCCGTTGCTAACAAAATCCAGTAGGGCATCGACGGCATCGTACTCCAGATAATCCGAATTCCCAATAATAATATAACTGCCTTTTGCCGTGCTGTTGCCCAAACTGTCGGTTTGTGCCCTTAGGTAGCTGTCCGGTTGGTGGTAAACCGTTTTTACGGTGTTGTTTTTAAATAGGTTGGGCAGTTCCTTGTAAAAAATGCTTAGGCCGTAGGGCTTGGTGCTTTTTTCGTTAAACGATTCCGTCCAATCAACGGTTTTGGTAAGTTTTGAACCAAAAAATACGGCAATTGCAATAATTAGCGCCACAATAACGAAAAGTATGAGGTATATTTTTTTCATTATTTAATGCGGCTTAAAAAGTTGGTAAAATATTGTTTTGCCTTGCTGTACTGCTCGGTATTTATTGGAAAATCGCCGTACCAAATATAATTGTACAAATATAGGTTGTAGCCAAATTCGTTATAAAAAGGCTTATTGTTAAGCTCGGTCAGGTATTCGGAATTGGTTTTGTCGTCTTCAAATTTTATATGGTTTTTTAGGCTTAAATTTTTCAGTACCAACAAATAATAGTAGCGAATGGCAAGCCTGTAATCGTTATTGTTTTCGGCGTTTTGTATCAGGCTGTTAATATCGGTGTTTTCAATGTTTTCGGCGGTAATATCATCGTTATGGGCCACGTTTTTGTTTCGGTTAAAGGCAAAAACCCCCGTTTTTCCGTTGGTTAAAAGCATGTAAACCAAGGCTAGTACGGCCAAGGCCAAAATGGCATAAAAAAACCATTTTATAAAGGCGGGATTGAAAAAACCGAAATCGAACGAAAAACTATTGTTGTCCTCGTCTATTTTGGGCGTTCCATCGGTATAATCGGTGTAATTGCCCGAGCCGGTCATGGTTTGGCTTTCTGCTTTTTTGCCTTCGTAATTATATTGGTTTCCGGTGTAGCGTTCCTTGAAGTTTTCGTCGAAATGACGGCTGTTTTCAGGGTTTTGAAACAGGGCTTCGCTAAACGTTTCTTCACTAAAACAGATAACAAAAAAAAGAAAAAGGATAATATGTAAAGGTTTGATATTCAAAATTTAAAGTGAAGTGGTGGCGTTTTTAATAATTTGTTTTTGAACTTTAAAAGGGTAAACCAAGTAATAATAACTAATAAACCCCAAAGTAGATAAAATAATGCCAACCGACAGCCAATGCGGCATAATGTTGGAATATCGGGTAACAAACCCTTCTAAAAAGCCCGCCGAAAAGGTAAACGGAAAGGTGCTAATTAAAATTTTAACGCCCGTTTTGGCACCCTGTTTAAACGAGGTGTACCTGGAGTGCGTTGCCGGGAACAAAATGCTGGCGCCCATGATTAGGCCGGCCGCCGCCTCGATAACAATGGCAAAAATTTCCATGGAACCATGAATCCAAATGCCCCGAACGCTTTCCCAAAACACGTTTTTTTCGTAGAAAAAATATTGGAACGAGCCCAGCATAATGCAGTTTTTAAACAAAATGTAAACCGTGCCCAAACCACCAAAAATGCCCAATATAAGCGCAATAATGCCAACCCGTAGGTTGTTTACGGTTATGCCTATAAAACTGCCCCAGTTGCTACCGCTTTTGTATACGGCAACGGGGTCGCCGGCTTCAATGTTTTCAAGCGACATGTTTACGTAGTCGTCGCCCAAAATGGAACGCACAAACTCGCCATCGTTGGCCGCCGAAATGATGCCTATAAAGGTAAAGGCAAAAAATATAATAAAAGCAATGTAGATGAATTTTCGGTATTGGTAGCAAATTAAGGGCACCTCGGTTTTCCAAAACCCAATAATCCGGTTGGAATCCTCGCGCTTGGTTTTGTATATGTTTTGGAATGCCTTTGCCGCCAATTGGTTTAGGTACAAAATAACCTTGCTCTTGGAGTAATAGGTCTGGGCATAAGCCAAATCGTTAATTACGCTAATGTATTGGGAAGCGAGCTCGTCGGGATTTTTAAAGTCGTTATTAAAAATTGCCTTTTCAAAACTCAGCCATTTTTCCTTATTTTGCTTGATAAAAGAAACTTCTCTCATATATTTGATAAATTAAAATATAAAATGTCAGAGTTACAAATAAACACGACCCAAAATGTAAAAATAAATTTTAATGCCGCCGATGGAGGGGTAAGGCTCTTGGCATTTATAATCGATAGTGCTATTAAGTTTGCCTATATTATGCTTATGAGTACTGTTTTTGGGGCTTTTGAGGATATGGACCGTTGGTCGCAAATAGGGCTTAATACGCTTTTGGGGCTTCCCGTGGTGTTTTATACCTTGGCGCAAGAGGCCTTACTGCAAGGGCAAACCTTGGGCAAAAAGGCTTTAAATATACGGGTGGTGAAGATTGACGGCTACCAAGCCTCGCTATCCGATTATGTGGTGCGTTGGTTTTTTAGGATTGTGGATATTTACATTTTTGGTATTGGTTTTTTTGTTATCCTATCGAACAAAAAGCACCAACGTTTTGGCGATATGGCAGCAGGAACGGCCGTTATTAGCCTAAAAAACAGCATAAATATTAGCCACACTATTATCGAAAATTTGCGGGACGATTACAAGCCTACCTATCCCAACGTTATTAAACTTTCCGATAACGATGCCCGAATAATTAAGGATACCTTTGTAAGTGCCAAAGCGGCCAAGGACCATACCACCTTAATTAAGCTCCATAATAAATTGGTAGAAGTTGTGGGCATAAAAGAAGTAAAGCAAAAAACCAGTGCAGAATTTATAGATGTTATATTAAAAGACTATAATTATTACACCCAAGATATGTAAAACCCCTATCTTTGCACCCGATTTTTAAAAGGTGAATTTAAGTATTTGGTCATGTTTCATTTTATCGATATTTTGGGGGTTGTGGCGTTTTCAATTTCGGGTGTTTTGGTTGCCGTTGAAAAGCGCATGGATTTGTTCGGTATTCTTATAATTGCCTTTGTAACCTCGATAGGGGGCGGTACTTTGCGCGATTTGCTTATCGGGAATACGCCCGTAACATGGATGCGCGATATATCATACACCTATTCTATTTTAGCGGGAGCTGTTTTTGCCATTGTTTTTAGGAATAAAATCGATTATTTGCGCACTTCGCTTTTTCTGTTCGATACTATCGGTATCGGGCTGTACACCTCGCTTGGTGTAGAAAAAGGCATCGAGGCCGGGCTTCACCCTATAATATGTATTGCCCTGGGTACTATAACGGCTTGTTTTGGTGGCGTTATCCGTGATATTTTGTGCAATGAAATTCCCGTTATTTTCAGAAAAGAAATTTACGCAACCGCCTGTATCCTTGGCGGAATTGTATATTTTTTATTGCTTAAACTGCCCATAAGCACCGATTTGGTGTTTATTATTGCCGGGCTTGTGGTAATTGCTGCCCGGTTGTTGGCCGTTAAGTTTAAAATAAAATTACCTTCTATTTATAAAAAATAGAAATTTTGCTTATTCAATAATTTCAACCTTTCGTATATATACGTTAAGCAGGGGCCAATCGGTATCGTCGGTTTTAACGGTCGCAATTTTATCCACAACGTCCATGCCGTTTATTACCTTGCCAAAAACAGTATAGCTGCCGTTTAAATGGTGGGCGCCACCTTGCTGCTGCACGATAAAAAACTCGAAAGGCGAAGCCAGTTTGTATGCGTCCTCGATTTCGCTACTGGGCATGGATATTGTACCCCTGTCGTGCTTAAAACCCCGTTTGGTGTCTGGTGGCAGTAGGTAGTTGCCAATAGCCCGCCTGTTTTCGCCTATGGCAATATCGTCGCCGCCACCGCCTTGGATTACAAAGTTTTTTACAACCCTGTAAAATTGCGTGCCGTTAAAATAGTTCCGCTTTGTTAGGTAAATAAAATTGGCGCGGTGGAACTTGGTTTCGTTAAACAGCAAAATATCAATAGAGCCAAAATCGGTGGTAAGGCGCACCTTGTTTTCCTTATTGTGCTTGTCGTATTCCATAAAAAATTCCATGGCGCTTTTACTGTTTAACTTTGGAAACGTTTTTGGTTTCGGTTTAACGGAATCCGTTTCTTTTTTAACAATTGTTTTGGTGGTTTCGGTACTTTTTTTCTTGTTGGATTGCTTATCTTCACAATTCAGAAAAAAAACAAGGAAAAAGAAAAACAGGAAAATGCGCATAGAATATGAATTTTGATGAATTTTCAATATTAATTTCAAAAATAAAAAATATACCGCTACCAGCCGAGGCTTCCCAATTTAAAATGGTGCCGGCATTTCGGCAAGACTTACTTAAAAAGCAAAAAAATGCCGTGGATAAGGCAAAACAAGCAGGTGTTATGGCCTTGTTTTATCCCGATAAAAACAATTTAACCTATTTGGTTTTAATTTTAAGAAATACGTATCCCGGCGTTCATTCCGCACAAATAGGGTTTCCTGGAGGAAGGCTTGAAGCTACCGATGTTTCCTTGGAGGCTGCGGCCGTAAGGGAAACCTTTGAGGAGGTAGGCGTACCAATTGCCAATATTGAAGTGGTACGGGCGTTAACCCCGGTTTATATTCCGCCGAGCAATTTTAACGTAAGCCCATTTTTGGGCATTTGCAAAACCACGCCCCAGTTTAAAAAGCAGGACGAAGAGGTCGAGGCTGTTTTAGAAATAAGCCTGGATCAGCTTTTAAGCGATAACAATGTGGCCACCGAAATTTTAAGCACCTCGTATAGCAGCGAAGTAACGGTGCCGGCCTTTAAATTTAACGCGCATATTGTTTGGGGCGCAACCGCCATGATGCTAAGCGAAATTAAGGATTTGCTTAAAAAGGGGTATGTAGTTTAATAGTTTTGCTAAATTTGCAGCAACTAACCAAATCATTTTTGTAACATTAACGTATGCAATTATTTAAAAAAAATCCGTTTGGGCATATCCTATTTATAAAAAAATGGCTAATACGGATTTTGGGCGTCATGACGCACAGGCGCTTCCGGGGCTTTAACGAACTGCAAATAGAAGGCTCGGAAATTATAAAGGCGCTTCCCGAAACCAATGTGCTGTTTATATCCAACCACCAAACCTATTTTGCCGATGTGGTGGCCATGTTCCACGTGTTTAATGCCAGTTTAAGCGGTCGGGTAGACTCCATAAAAAACGTGGGCTACCTATGGAACCCAAAATTGAACATTTATTACGTTGCCGCAAAGGAAACCATGAGAGCGGGGCTGTTGCCCAAAATTTTGGCTTATGTGGGCTCTATCAGCATCGAGCGCACATGGCGGGCCAGCGGACAAGAGGTAAACCGCCAAGTAAAAATGAGCGATATATCGAACATAGGAAAAGCCCTGGACGACGGTTGGGTAATTACTTTTCCGCAGGGTACCACGACCCCGTTTAAACCTATTCGTAAGGGGACGGCGCACATTATAAAAAAATACAAACCCATTGTAGTACCTATTGTTATTGATGGTTTTCGTAGGTCGTTCGATAAAAAAGGCCTACGTATTAAAAAGAAAAACATACTACAATCCATGGAAATTAAAGCACCCTTGGAAATTGACTACGACAACGAAACCACCGAGGATATTATAACAAAAATAGAATTTGCCATAGAACAGCACCCCTCGTTTTTAAAGGTAATTCCGCAAGCTGAACTGGAGGAGCAGGAAAAGCTCAACAAACTCAGGGAGTGGTAAATGTAAATTTACATAGTGTTAGTATATAGGGTTTTGTAAAAAAAAGTGTAAATTAGTCACTTATTATTTTTTAAGTGAAATTATGAAACTTTTTAAAACGTTGCCCATACTGTTTTTTGCTTTGGCATGGCCTTGCAAAAATTATGCTCAGCCTCAGCAATTCAATAACCCGATAGCCGAGCAAAGAGCCGATCCGTGGGTGCATAAAGAGGGCGATATTTACTATCTTATTGCTACCGTACCCGAATATGATAAAATTGTAATACGAAGCGCCAATTCCATTAACGGTCTAAAGGAAGCATGGGAAAAAACGGTTTGGACAAAACACGCTAAAGGCGTTATGGGGCATCATATTTGGGCGCCCGAACTTCATAAAATAGATGGCGTATGGTACATTTATTTTGCGGCAGGCGAAGTTGAGGATGTTTGGAAAATCAGGATGTGGGTATTGTCCAATAAATCTGAAAACCCAATGGAAGGCAAATGGAAGGAAGAAGGCCAAATAAAAACCCATCACGATTCATTTTCTTTAGACGCTACAACGTTCGAACATAACGGTAAGCGGTATTTAATATGGGCGCAAAATATATTTAACACCAATCATGGTACGGGTTTGGTGCTATCCGAAATGGAAAGTCCGACCGAGTTAACAGGTCCTGAAGTGGTTATAACCCAACCCGATTTTACTTGGGAAACCATGAAATATAGTGTCAACGAAGGCCCTGCGGTATTAAAACGAAACGGTAAAATATTTGTAACCTATTCAGCAAGTGCCACAAACCACAATTATTGTGTGGGATTACTTTGGGTAGACGAAAATGCCGATATACTAACGGCGTCGAACTGGAACAAATCACCGGGGCCGGTTTTTTACACCAATACCGATTTAAATCGCTACGGCCCGGGACATAATGCGTTTACAACTTCGGAAGACGGCAAAAACGATATTATGATTTATCATGCCCGCGACTATAAAGAAATCCAAGGACATGAACTGTCCGACCCCAATCGAGCTACACGTGCCAGGGTTATTAAGTGGACAAAAAGTGGCTTTCCAGATTTTATGCAAAATGAAGGCGATTAAGCCAAAATAGACGTTGGTTGATAACTCTTAAAAACTCTACTTTTAAAAAAAAGGCGAAAGCATTATTTTGCGCCCTTAAAATATAAGGTGTTAAAGTGAAAGTCTGTATAGCCGAAAAACCAAGTGTAGCAAGGGAAATAGCATCAGTGTTGGGCGCAAGCACCAAGCGCGATGGCTATTTCGAGGGCAATGGCTATATGGTAACCTACACCTTTGGGCATTTGTGCACCCTAAAGGAACCCAACGATTATAGGCCATATTGGAAGCATTGGGATTTAAACAATCTGCCCATGCTGCCCGAAAAGTTCGAAACCAAGGTCGTGGCCAATTCGGGCATACAAAAGCAATTTAAAATAGTTAAAAGCCTGTTCGAAAAAGCCACCGAGGTTATAAATTGTGGCGATGCCGGGCAAGAGGGCGAACTTATACAACGCTGGGTCATGAACGAGGCTAATTATAAAGGACAGGTAAAACGCCTGTGGATTTCGTCGTTAACCACCGAAGCCATAAAAGAGGGTTTCGAAAACCTAAAACCCGCCTCACAATACGATAATTTATACTACGCCGGTTTTTCCCGTGCCATTGGCGATTGGCTTTTGGGCATGAACGCCACAAGGCTGTACACCCTAAAGCACGGCGCCAACAGGCAAGTGCTTTCCATTGGGCGCGTGCAAACCCCAACCTTGGCTATGGTGGTTAATAGGTTTAAGGACATAGAAAATTTTAAACCCCAACCTTATTGGGAGCTTCAAACCCTGTACCGCAATACCTTATTTGGTTATGAAGAAGGTCGATTTTTTAAAAAAGAAGATGGCGAAATCCTTGCCAATAAAGTAAAGGAAAGCGATTTTGAAATTATTTCGGTCGAAAAAAAAGAAGGTAGCGAATACGCCCCAAAGCTATTCGATTTAACAGGGCTGCAAGTATATTGCAACAAGAAATTTGGCTTTTCGGCCGACGAAACCCTTAAAATAGCCCAAAGCCTTTACGAGCAAAAAGTAGTAACCTACCCCAGGGTGGACACCACGTTTCTGCCAAACGATATTTACCCAAAAGTAAAAGGTATCTTGCAAAACTTAACACAATATGCCGCTTTAACCCAGCCGCTTTTAACCAAAAAAATAAAAAAATCGGCTAAGGTGTTTAACGATAAAAAAGTAACCGACCACCACGCTATAATCCCCACGGGCGTACAAACCAGTTTGCCGTACAACCAGCAACAGGTATACAACATAATTACCAAGCGTTTTATAGCCGTGTTTTACAACGATTGCGCCGTGGCCAACACAACCGTTATAGGCCAAGCGGCCGAAGTATTGTTTAAAACAACGGGCAAGGAAATATTAAAAAAAGGCTGGCGTGTGGTTTTTGAAGACCCTAACGGAAAAGAAAAAGAACCCGATATTTTGCCCACATTTGTTGTAGGCGAAAAAGGCCCGCACGAACCCTCGTTTTTGGAAAAGGAAACCAAGCCGCCCAACCAATTTACCGAAGCCTCCTTGTTGCGGGCCATGGAAACGGCGGGCAAGCAGGTGGATGACGACGATTTAAGGGAACTTATGAAAGAAAACGGTATTGGCCGCCCCTCGACCCGTGCCAATATTATTGAAACCCTGTTTAAGCGCAAGTACATAAAACGCAACAAAAAACAGGTGTTGCCAACCCTAACGGGTATTCAGTTAATCAATACCATACAAAACGATTTGCTAAAATCGGCCGAGCTTACCGGAAGCTGGGAAAAACAATTAAAGGATATTGAAAAGGGCGAGTACAGCGCCACCGCCTTTATAAACAGTATGAAGCGTATGGTGGATGCCTTGGTGTACGAGGTGCGCAGCGAGGCTACCCGTGCCAATATTTCGCATGCGGCAACCGTAAAGCGGCAAGAGTCCAAAGCTAAGCAAAAAGAAACTTTGGGTATTTTGGCCGAAACTTGCCCCAAATGTAAAAACGGGCATATTTTAAAAGGGAAAACCGCCTATGGCTGCAGTGCCTATAAATCGGGCTGCGATTTTGTACTGCCTTTTGAGGTTGAAGGCAAAAAAATATCGGAAAACCAATTTATGCGCCTGCTTCAAAAAGGAAGCACGGTTAACCTAAAAGGCTTTAAAGCCAATTCCGGAATGGTTGAAGGCCTGCTGCGTTTTGATGCTGATTTTAAATTGGTTTTAGAAACCAAAAAAGGAAAATCCAAAACCAATTCGGAAGAAATGCCTTGCCCAAAATGCGGTAACGGTACCATAATAAAGGGAAAAACTGCCTATGGTTGTAGCGCCTATAAATCGGGTTGCGATTTTAAAGTACCTTTCGATGTGGTTCGGGCAAAAATTAACGGACAAACACCAACCAAAGCATTGGTATATGCTATTTTAGGAGAAAGTGGAAAATAGCAAACACAAACACTACGTTATATATAAGCCTTACGGTTATTTAAGCCAGTTTACCAGCAACGACAGTAAGCAGCAATCCAAAAATTTTTTGGGCAGTTTGCACGATTTTCCCGAAGGTATTATGGCCGTTGGGCGGTTGGACGAAAAATCGGAAGGCTTGCTGTTGCTTACAACCAATGGCAAAACAAGCGATTTAATTAACGGTAATAAAGTTGAAAAAGAGTATTACGCCCAAGTAAACGGCAATATTACCGAAACTGCTATTAACCAAATGGCTTCGGGTGTGGAAATAGGCTTGCACGGCAAAAAATACAAAACCAAACCCTGTAAGGTTTTTAGGTTGGATACTGAACCCGATTTGCCAGTCCGTTCGAAGAAAATACGCGATAGCAGGCACGGCCCCACATCTTGGGTGTCCGTAACCTTAACCGAAGGTAAATTTAGGCAAGTACGTAAAATGACATCGGCCGTTGGGTTTCCTACCTTACGCTTGGTAAGGGTTCGGGTAGGGGCGTTTTGTTTGGGTGGTATGCAGCCCGGCGATGTGGTTGGGGTTATGGTTTTATGAGGCTATGTGTTGTTATACCAGTTTTGTTTTAAAATTACCCAGAAAAAACACAGCTATTTTTTGTTTAAGCGAAAAAGAAAACGCAAGCATAGCCTAAGCTACGATTAAGTTTTATTTTGAAACATAGACGAAAAAGAGCAAATTTTAATGGGTAATTTTAAGGCAGAAATGGTATTAATCAATCGCTTTTCAAAAAAAACATAAATTTCAAAAAAAACATGGGCAAGTATTATAGATTGAATAAAATAAAGGAGCTTGCCGATAACGACGAAGGTTTTATCAAGGAGCTGGTCGTGGTGTTTTTAAACGAAATCCCCGAGGATATTAAAATAATAGAAAAAGCCGTTTCAAAAAACGATTACGGCACAACCTACCAAGTGGCCCATAAAATAAAACCAACCATAGACCTTTTTGAAATTAACGCGCTCGATG